>SCQE01000071.1 GCA_004321915.1 Nitrospirota bacterium | reverse complement strand
AAACTATCAGACATTCAAAAAACTTACCGATGACTGGGTCGAACTTTCCCTCGCCATCGCTCGCCTACGCAAACAAAAATAGTCTATAATCTCTATGAGAACTTTGCACTGTCGAGTTACCGATAAAGATATATCGGCTGCGAAAAACTCACTCTACGACAAGACCATGATTTAATCGTTTTAGCCGCCATGTATTGCCGGGTGTTAGCATTGTCAGTTTTAGCCCCAAAACTCAAAGCTTTCTCTCTAAACTTATTTCACCTGTGACAATCTGTTCATGCACATGCCCGTATCCAAGGAAACTGCCGTTTAATTGATTTGTATCACTGGAGAAATCTAATAAAACCAAACCGTATTGAATTACTGCCGCTCTTTCATTCCTGTAATTCAGTCTCAAAATGTGATTGTCATAAAACCCTCCGAAAAGTTTTAGATGAGTTTTTTGGTTGTCCAGTTCATAAAAAGCAACGCCTCTGACAAATTTCCAGAATATCGAAAATTGAATAACAACTCTGTACTCGGAGGGGGGGCCTTCGGGGCCGGCATGTTGGGCGGCAGTTCCTTCCCAGCGTCCTTTTAATGCATCGCGGCGCGGCTTCGGTATGTTATATAGCCCGCGATATTCTATTGCCTTGGAAGCAATATATCCTGCAATGGCAATTACAAGAGTGATCAGTGTTTTCAGAAACGCCTCCATGCTAAAGCCCCCCATATTTCAGTTGGATAATGACATCACCGTTACAAACTATAGTTCAAAATTATCAAATGTCGAAAATGCTTGCAACTCATACATGTGTTTGACATCAAACTACCCCTCTGTTAAACTGAAAACATAGACATGTCGCGTAAAATATGAGAAGCATTTTTAGGGAGGAAATATATGAAATCGACGACAGTGTACCCATCCGCGCAGAAACTTGCGGCGCTGAAAGCGCTTTCAACAGCGGGAGTGAAAGTCTCAGACGGGTATGATTACCTCCTGAATGAATACATCCTTCCTGAATCAACTCTCGAAAGCGTGCAGAAAAGCCTTTCGCATATTGCATCAGCCCTTTCAGACGAAGTTGTTGAAGCCAGAAACAGCTAATGCCCCTGTATTTCCTTGACACCAGCGCTCTTGTCAAAAGATACCATCTTGAAAAAGGCTCGGATGCTGTAAACAGATTGTTTGCCGATCCCGAAAACGTATTT
Source organism: Nitrospirota bacterium (assembly GCA_004321915.1). Taxonomy (GTDB): domain Bacteria; phylum Nitrospirota; class Thermodesulfovibrionia; order Thermodesulfovibrionales; family Dissulfurispiraceae; genus MYbin3. Next base: position 117,661 of record SCQE01000071.1, on the reverse strand, counting down.
GCCGTTGCAGACATTGCCATGCCGGAGTTCACATCCGCCTTTACGCGCAAGCTGCATGCAGGAGACATTTTGGAAAAAGACCTGCACGCATGTCTTTCAGAGTTTTCAAAAGACGCACTCCTACGGTTCTGGATCATCGACCTTGAACGGAGCCATGTCAGCAAAAGCATTTCACTAATCATAAAGCACAACCTTCGCACACTTGACAGCCTTCAACTGTCGGTATTCCTTAGCCTTGCCGCTCTCAATCCCACAATGGTCACATCCGATAACGCTCTGGCTGAAGCCTCCCGCAATGAAGGCTTTGCTGTTATCACGCCTTAACATTTTCATCCACTCCTCACCATACAGACTATTGCCCAATAGTCATGCCGCACTCGGGGCAAAAAAGGTCATCTTCGGGAACAGCGGCGTTGCAGTGTTGGCAAAGCTTTGTTTGAGAGACGTCTGGACTCGGTGCTTGATTCTCATCCGCCATCTTTCGCCCCACGTAAATTCAAAGGTTTGCCGAAGCTTGTGAACTCAGCATGCGTGAATCCATATTTATGGCCCAACGGCTGAAGCCGCCGCATATGCTCAATGTCCACATCACCCACATGGTGTCCGTTAATCCTTTCGAGCCCCATGATCATGGTTTCCCCAAGACACGCAAAAGTAGAGCCTCTGCTGTTCCTCATGTCGAAATTAATCTTGATGCCGGGGATGTTCACTAGAGAACCGTCTATTCTCTCTACATCCGGCCTTGCAGTAAGAAGTTCCATACAAGAATTAGCCGGTTGAGCAACGTCATAGACTATTGCTCCCTGTTTAAGACATTCCGGGGTAAGAAGCGCGGTTGGATGACTGGTGGCAGTGACCACAATGTCCGCATTTTTCATATCGGTTAGTTGGGTGGTAATGCGCCCATTGCCGTTAACCGATTCTAACAGCCTTTGGAGTCTTGTATTGTTTCGGCCCATCATAATCAATTCGTAATCCGCAGACAGTTCTCTGCAAAGGGCGGATCCAATAATGCCGTAGGCTCCAACTATGCCGACTGTCGGACGTGAAACCGTTGAGGTTCGGCTAATTTCTTTTATACCTTTAGCCGCTATTAATGAGGCATATGTATCGCCATGGGTGATACTTGAATGAATACCGTTTTGTGTCGCAAGCCATTTCCCGCCGTCTGTGGCTGATGCGGTCAATGCGCCGAGTCCTATAACCATAGCGTTTAGATGATCCTGAGAAAAAAGAACTGCATCAAGTATTCTTTGGCGTACCTTTTTCAAGGCTGCCTTATCGGAAACGACAAGCTGGTAGCCTTTTAAATTTACTGCCAGCAAGAAGACATCAATCTTGCCTAACACATTAATCCTCTCGCACAAAGTGTAGCCGAGTCTTCCCGATAGCTTCGTCATAATCGGGTCAGTAATAAACGGTGGGATAAACCTTGTCCACCACAGACCTTGTGCAAGGTCGTAATGATCACGCGGATGGATAAGAAATACGGCAGTCTTCTTTTCTTGCTTATTCAATTGCTTAAAGTTCCTAAGTCCGCAAGAACACTGGAGTCAACAAACCGCCATATGTTGCCTATTGTTAACATTTTCAGCCTTTACCTCTCCTGATTTCATTTGCAACTACGGAATGCGTGTTAGCTCTAACTCCACATAACCTCTATTGTTCGCAGTGTCTCCGTTATCAAATATCCAAAAGTAAACACTGTTAGGAGAAGAAAGGCTGAAAGGGTAAGTTTGTTGACGAACACTATCCAATGCTGCTGCGCTTGTCTTGTATTCCCACCAGCTTCCTGTCTCTCCAAAAGCCACGCTTTCAGTGTTGGGTCTTTTTATATAAACGTTCCATGTCCATGCTCCTTTCACCTTTGGAGGTTTTTGAGAATCAGCGCTCCACGCCGACCAACCTCCGCCTATTGGCTTGATTTGCCATTTTCCTTCAGGTAGCTTTACTTCCACCCCACTCATCCAGCCAGTTTCCTGATTGCGTGAAGCATTTTCGACGGCATCAACTATAATTCTTTTTGTTATGGGTAACGGGTTGTCTTTGACATAAGCGGATACCTTTTTTTCTACTTCAATTGCAGATGTAGGTTGATCACCACTTGAAAAATATGAAATATACAATTTCCTGAAATAGTGAGCGTCTTCAGGACGATCTATTAATCCAACTTCTTTGCTCTCCCGAAGAAGACCTTCAATAACTACCACATTCAATTGTTTCTCTGAAAGTTGCGGATACTCAATTCTTTTTTTGTATATAAACTCAGCTATCGAGTGTACTTGCCCAAAAATCGACCCGCTTACATCTACCGCCACAGTCTTGGGCGGCAACAACGTCGGTGTCGGTGCACAAGCAAAAAGCGCCATCGTGATAACTACGGCAACCGTGTTAATCAGCTTCATCATGGTAATCCCTTCGATATTTCGTATTGTTTTTACAATTTTCTTCATCCCTTCCTCCCCACGCAAAAAAAATCCACGTCAGTTGATCATTAAAATTACTTATTTGCGATATTCCTATGAGTTATAGTTATTAATAGTTAAAGTTTCCATTGGGAATTATATTATCCTCAATAGGCATTTTATTACAAGTGTTTTGTTTCTGTTGGGACGTTCATATTTCATATCTTCAAACGTCATCATTGAAGGAGAGGAATATGAACGAGAGAAAATTGATAGGACAAAGAATTCAGGAACTCAGAAAAAAGCAGGGGTTATCTCAGGAAGAATTATCAGAGAAAGCAGCAACAAGTCCTAATTATTTGAGCCGTATCGAACGCGGCACCGAGAATCCCACCCTCGATATGCTTATCAAGCTTTCTCGTGCTCTTAAAGTCGAGATGTGGGAGATGTTCGACTTTGGCCATGTCGCAACGCACAAAGAACTCAAAGATAGCCTTCAGTCTTTTGCCAAATCCGCAGACGAATCCAGCCTCCGCCTCGCCTCAAAACTCATCCGCGCCGTAAACAGATAAGCTGTCAATTCGCCTTCAGCATAACCAACTTTTATGTTAGAATTAAGCAGTAATTAAGAAAGGAGGCATTTATGCTTGCATATAAGTATCATTCCGTGGTTAAAGACAATGGATTGATTGAACTGCATGAGATTCCACTGCCGAAAGGTCTGAAGGTCGAAGTCATAATATTACCTGAAGAAGAATGTTCTGAAATGTTACAGGCAGCAGAAAGCAGTCTTGCATTTTGGGACAATCCGATAGACGACGCTGTCTGGAATAATGCTTAAACAAAGAGACGTTGTTCTCATTCCAATTCCTTTTACTGATCTGACATCTCAGAAAAAGCGGCCTGCCGTTATAGTCTCTTCGGATTCATACAATGCTACGCATGAAGATATAGTGGTTGTTGCTTTAACTTCAAATATAGAACCACGTGATTTTTCTGTGAGTGTGACCAGCGATGATTTGGAAGTCGGAATTTTGAAAGTTCCAAGCATTATAAGGGTGGATAAAATTTACACCCTCAACAAAACTATAGTTGTACAAGTATTCGGCCGAGTAACACACGATATCCTCAGAAAGATTAATGAACACCTTCTGGTTCTTACTGAACAAGTCCCATAATATTGCTTGATATGCTTATCAAACTATCCCGCGCCCTTGAAGTCGAGATGCGGGAGATGTTCGATTTCGGTCACAATGTAACGGTCAAGGAACTCAAAGAGAGCCTTCAGGCTTTTACCAAAAACTCGGACGAACCCACCCTCCGCCTCGCCTCAAAATTCATCCGTACCTTAAGTAGATAAGCTTTCTACGATTAATTACGAAAGTCGTCAAGCAACCGCTTTATGCTAAAATGTTGTTGGAGGTGTTCTTATGACAAAGACAATAGAAGCGGTCTATGAAAAAGGGCTTTTGCGGCCACTAAGCCCTATAAAAGGATTGCGGAGCCGTCAAAAAGTCCGCATCACGCTCGAAACATCTTTAAAGCAGAAACATCCTCTTTCCGGTCTTTGCGGCACACTTCCGGACAAAGACGCAGCCGAAATGCTGAAAGTCGTAGAGGATGAATTCGAAAAGGTGGATATGAGTGAGTGGTAGAGTTGCCCTCGATACCGATGTTGCCATAATGTTTCTGAATGGCAATGAGACGATAAATGCCTTTCTTGCCAAGCAGATTGAAGTTTGCCTTCCCGTTATTGTGGCGGGGGAACTCATATTTGGTGCGTTAAATTCAAAACATGCCGAGCAAAACCTCGCCAGACACAGAAAGCTCATACAAAAAACGCAGATTTTGACGATCACTGGGGAAACAGCTGGAACATATGCGAAAACTCGTTTATACCTGAAGAAAAAAGGCAAACCCATTCCTGAAAATGATCTTTAGGATCGCCTCTCTTTGCATTGAGCATAAAATACCGCTTCTTAGCAACGATGCTCATTTTGAAGACATTGAACACCTCACGCTTGTGCGTCTTTCTGCCCTTTGACCTCCAATTCTCACATGCACTTGAAGTCGAAATGTGGGAGATGTTCGACTTCGGCCATGTTGCAACGCACAAAGAACTCAAAGATAGCCTTCAGTCTTTTGCCAAATCAGCAGACGAATCCAGCCTCCGCCTCGCCTCAAAACTCATCCGCGCAGTAAGCAGATAAGCCCCGACAGTTCAGCCTCGCCGCATACAATTCTGTGGTACAATACAATTAAAATTGAAGGTTGGGGCATGACTAAATCTAAACTTGAAATTTCTCGAAAAAAAATAGCTGAATTCTGCAAGAAAAACGGCATACGTAAATTGTCCTTGTTTGGTTCAGCACTTTTTGACAATATGCGACCTGACAGTGATATGGATTTTCTTGTCGAATTCGCTCCCGGCCACACACCGGGTCTATTCGGACTATCCGCTATGGAGATAGAACTTACAAAGATAGTCAAGCGCAAAGTTGATCTTAGAACACCACAAGACTTAAGCCGCTATTTCCGGAGGGAAGTCGTAAAATCAGCAAAGGTGCAATATGCGGAAAGATGACCTTATCCGCATGCGACATATGCTTGATGCGGCTGAAGAGGCAATATCCTTTTCAAAAGGCAATACTCGGAAATCCCTGACTACCGACCGCAAGCTTGTGCTGGCAATCGTAAAGTCTATTGAGATAATAGGAGAAGCGGCAACAAAGGTAACGGCTGAAGGCCGCGCTTTATTACCACAGTTGCAGTGGCCGAGTATTATCGGCATGAGAAACCGACTGATTCATGCATATTATGAAATAAATCTCGATATTCTCTGGAAGACTGTAAAGAAAGACCTTCCGCCTCTAATTTTAGAGCTGCAAAAAATGATTTCCGAGCTTATTCCTGAAGATAATCCGACAAAGAAAAAGCAGACAAAGCAAAAAGGTAAAGTATGAAAAAGCCATGGCTTCAGCTTCGGATACCGAAGCTGAAGATTTCAACCGTTCGAAAAGTATGAACATGAGTGAAAGGAGCAAGGACATGAAAAATTTAAAGGGAACCAAGACAGAGAAAAACCTGCTGACATCGTTTGCCGGAGAATCGCAGGCCAGAAACCGATACACCTATTTCGCAAAGCAGGCGAAGAAAGAGGGTTTTGAGCAGATCTCGGCCATTTTCATCGAGACCGCCGATAATGAAAAAGAGCATGCAAAGAGATTTTTCAAGTTTTTGGAGGGCGGAGACGCTGAGATAACATGCCTGTTCCCGGCCGGCATCATCGGAGATACGAAGGCCAACCTTGCTGCGGCCGCCGCAGGCGAGCATCACGAGCACACGACCATGTATCCTGATTTTGCAAAAGTAGCGGAGGAGGAGGGGTTTCCTCTCATCGCAGCCGTATTCCGCAAAATAGCGGCGGTTGAGATCGAGCACGAGAAGCGTTACCGAGCATTGCTCGACAACATCGAAAAAAGCAGGGTCTTCAACCGCGACAAAACAGAAAAATGGAAATGCAGAAACTGCGGATATGTACATGAAGGCAAAGATGCGCCAGAAAAATGTCCTGCCTGCGACCATCCGACAGCCCATTTCGAGATACATTGCGAGAATTACTGAAAACATTAATGACGACTCAGGAGTGATGTGGGCGGAACACTTTACATAGTCGCAACTCCCATAGGCAACCTCGAAGACATAACGCTTCGGGCATTGAGAATCCTCAAAGAGGTTGATATTATCGCAGCCGAGGATACGCGCCACTCGCTGAAACTGCTGAACCATTACAGCATAAGCAAGCCTCTTATCAGCTACTGGTCAGAAAAAGAGAAGATAAGAAGCGAGGAGTTGATACAAAAACTGCGCAGCGGGCTTTCGGTTGCGCTGATCTCGGATGCAGGCACGCCGGGCATTTCTGATCCCGGACATGTCTTGATAGAAAGAGCCGTTGAAGAAGGTTTTCAGATAGTGCCGGTTCCGGGCGCGTCCGCTCTTACAGCCGCGCTTTCCGTGGCCGGGCTTTCTACGGCTGAGTTCGTATTTGTCGGGTTCATGCCGCCAAAATCATCGCATAGACAGAAGGCATTAAAGTCGCTCGTGAACGAGCAGAGGACGCTGATTTTCTACGAAGCGCCTCACCGGATAGTAGAGGCGCTTGCCGATATGTCCGATATCTTTGGATCTAGGCGCGCAGCCATTTTCAGGGAAATAACAAAATTCCATGAAGAAACCTTCAGGAGTACGCTTCCTGAGCTTGTCGAAAAACTTGAGCAGAGCACCATTGCGGGCGAGTATGTGATAGTTGTCGAGGGGATGAAGTCCGGAGAGATCTCATTCGAAGCAGCGCTTGCAGAAGCGGTGGCCCTGATGAAAAAAGGCAAGCACAGAAAAGAAGCGGTCAAAATAATAGCCGAACAGTACGGCTTGAGCAAAAAAGAACTTTACGACAGGAGCCTCGATGTTTGAAATTCCGCAGGACATCTCAAAAAAAGCGTACCAGCTTATAATCCAGCGTTTAGACGGAGACCGCATAGATGACAGGGAATACGCCGACCGGATGCATGGCCTTGTCGAAAAAGGCATAGGCGGATTCATAATCTTCGGCGGCGAGATGGAGGCGATCAAAAAATTTGTTGCCGAATTGCAAGCGGTTTCTGAGATTCCGCTCTTTATAGCATCCGACATAGAGCGCGGTGTTGCCCAGCAAATACGCGGCGGTTCTGTATTTCCAAGCCAGATGGCGGTTGCAGCCGCAATAGACAGAAACAGCCCTGAGGACGTGAAGCTTCTCGAACAGGGCCTGAAGGCCGTGGCAGCCGAGGCAGCTTACATTGGAATAAACATGCCGCTGATACCGGTGCTAGACGTTAACCTGAATCCGGACAATCCGATAATCTGCACAAGGGCCTTTTCCGACAGGCCTGAAACAGTAAGCTGGTTCGGACTAAAATACATAAGCGCTTTAGAAGGCGCAGGACTCATAAGCTGCGCAAAGCACTTCCCCGGACACGGCGATACGTCGGTTGATTCGCATATAGATCTGCCGGTCATAAAAAAGGCTGCAAGCGAACTGAGGACCGCAGACTTTCTGCCATTTACCGAAGCGATAAAAGCGGGCGTAAAAAGCATCATGATGGCACACCTGACCTTGAGGTCCCTCGATTTCATGCCCACAAGCCTTTCGAGGCGCGTGATTACAGGTCTTCTCAGGAAGGAGCTGGGGTTTGAAGGCCTTGTGCTTACCGACGCGCTTAATATGCACGCGCTTAAAGATTTTGGGAACGTGCCTGTCGAGTGTCTGGAGGCCGGCACAGACATACTGCTTCATCCCGAAGACCCCGACTCAACCGCAAATGAGGTAATCTCGGCCATCCTGTCCGAAAAGCTGGACGAAAAGAAAATTGACGAATCTTTGTCAAGAATTTTAAAGGCTAAAAAAGGCTTGGCCATAATTCCAAACATCTCAAAAAAAACAGACTGTGAAATAATTTCATCAAAACTTTCTGAAGCAGCAGCAACCTTGCTAAAAGGAACTGCAGATGAAATCAAACTGCCCGACGATACAGAAATATTTTTTGCGGGCGATGAAAAGTTTTTTGAACACTCCCCCCTAAAGCATATTTACAAAACAATAAGCGCAGATGAGCTTAATAAAGCTTCAGCAAAGACTGTCTTATTCGCCGTATTCACAAGCATCGCCGCATGGAGAGGGAGCTCCGGCATCTCTGAAGACGAGAGCGCAAAACTGAATCAGTTGATAAAAAACTGCGGCAGAAGCATCGTGGTTTCGTTCGGCAGCCCTTATGTGCTGAAACATTTCGAGGGGGCCGACTTTCTGATAGCGGTTTACGACTCAAGCCTAAACGCGCAGCTGGCTGTGGCAGCTTGCCTTAGAGGCGACGCTCCATTCAGAGGGCGACTGCCTGTCTCAATATAACAAGACCCGGTTTGCCGTCAAGATATCCTGTCAGCGGTTCGTCCAAAACCTTTTTCTTGACCGAAGACGCATGACGAATAAAAACCCCGTCCTTCTTCCTAACGAGTATGCCGACATGGGACACATCGAGCCCTGCCTTATATGAATATACCCCTGCGTAATCCCCCGTATGGATTTTTGACGCAACGGTTTCATCCAAGGCCTCTGTAGGAAGATAGCCCAATTCCCTGACATTTATGCCTATACCATCGACATACAGGGCGCCGTCTTCTTTAGTGTTCAACTTTTTGGTCACGCTTACAGCCGCTTCCGCCCCGATCTCTTTTGTAATGTCTCTGAATAGATCAGGATTAGAATAAATCCAGTCGGTAAAAAAATGATTGCGGTCCGGAAATGCGACCTGCCCCTGCCTGTACCGGACCCGCCGCAGGTTTTTCTTAAAATCCTCGAAATCCGCAGAAATGCTCATTGCCGCAATGTAGTCTATAAAAGTAAAACAGTCCATTGCGGACAGATTGACCACAAATATTTCTGGCGTATCGATGCCGCCTGTCAAGGTATCCGCCCGATAAGGAACTCCCAAGAACCGTTCGGAAAGAAACGCCAACCTGTCCTGAATGAGCGTGATCTCCGACGCGCGAGACAAAACCTCGTTAAACCCGTCATGGGACCATCCGCCCAAGTCGATTTTCTCCCGTATTTCCTCTGCCTCAGCCATGTGCTATGATAACAGAAATGCAGACCATAGACCTTCATACACACGGCGCAGGCGGCTATGACACAAGGACTACCGAGCCGGAGCATATACTGAAAATAGCCCGCTTACACGGCAGCCGCGGCGTGTCCGCAATAATACCAACAATCTATTCTGCGACCGTTAAAGTCATGCGCGAACAGATGGAGGTCGTGAAAGAGGCGATGAGACTTCAATCCGGATCGAATGTCGAGGATACGGACGAGGACGGGGCCGTTCCTGCAAAGATCTTAGGGGTGCATCTTGAGGGCCCTTTTCTTAATCCCGTGAAAGCAGGAGCGCTCAACGCAATAACATTCATAAACGCCTCCGAGTACGCATTTCAAGAACTGACAGACGGGTTCGAAGACATTGTAAAAATAATGACCGTTGCGCCAGAGATCGAAAACAGCCGCACCCTGATAAAAAAAATTTCAGATGCGGGGATTAAGGTCAATATGGGACATTCGGACGCAACCTATCAGGAGGCGGAAAGGGGCTACAACGCAGGGGCAAAGGGAATTACACACCTGTTCAATGCGATGCGGGGCTTTCAGCACAGAGAACCGGGGCTTGCAGGCTTCGGCCTGCTTCACAACGACATATACATAGAACTTATCGCAGACCCGTACCACCTTCATGCGGCAACGCTCGATCTCGTGTTCAGGGTAAAGAACCACGATCGGATAATCGTAGTGTCCGACTCGGTGCGCGAGACCCTTACATGGCTGCGCGGCGAACTTTCGGACAGCCGGGGCACACTTATAGGCGGCTCGATGGCCGTGACCGATGCGGCCAAAAGACTTGTTGACGAAGGCTTCGAAGCGGACACCATAAACGCATGCGTATCGGACAATCCTTTGCGCTACTTGGACCTGCGGTAGTATGTTTTTTTGTCCTTGAGATATTCCTGTTCGACATGGCCGCCGTACGAGTGAGGGTATTTATAACCTTCGCCATGCCCCAACTCTTTGGCGCCCTTATAGTGGCTGTCTTTAAGATGCTCCGGCACCTCCATCGTCTGCTCGTTCTTTATGTCTTCGAGCGCCGCGTCGATCGCCTCATAACAGGCATTGCTTTTGGGGGCATTGGCCGTGTAAATAGCGGCCTGCGCCAAAGGTATCCGGGCCTCGGGCATACCCACAAATTCGGCCGCCCTTAATGCGGAAACAGCAAGCACAAGCGCCATAGGGTCCGCATCACCGACATCTTCAGAAGCGCATATAACAATCCTCCTCGCGATAAAGCGCGGGTCTTCACCCGCATAAAGCATCTTGGCGAGGTAATAGACCGCAGCGTCAGGGTCCGACCCCCTCATGCTTTTTATAAAAGCCGAGATTGTGTCATAGTGTTGGTCCCCGTCCTTATCGTAAACCACGGCCTTCTTCTGTATCGAGTCTTCTGCTATGGCGAGTGTGACCCTTATCGCACCCCGATCATCGGGCAGAGTTGTAAGCACAGCTATTTCGAGGGCGGACAGGGCTTTGCGGGCATCGCCGTCGCATATCTTTGCGAGATGTTTCAGCGCGTCATCGTCAACAGACAGATTCAGTTTTCCAAATCCGCGTTCCCCGTCTTTAAGCGCCTTGCCGAGTATCTTTAAAATGTCCTCTGTAGAAAGGGGCTTAAGTTCAAATATCTGGCTCCTCGAAATTAGCGCGGAGTTCACATAAAAAAACGGGTTTTCGACGGTTGCGGCTATAAGAATAACGTTTCCCTCCTCGACATCCGGGAGCAGCGCATCCTGCTGAAGCTTGTTAAACCTGTGTATCTCGTCAAGAAAAAGTATGGTGCGCACGCCTTTTTCCCTGCGGCCGCGCGCAGACTTTATCGCCTTCCTGAGGTCGTCGAGCCCTGCAGTGGCGGCGTTAAGCCATTCCAGATGCGCCTTGGATTTAGAGGCGATTACACGGGCAAGGGCGGTCTTTCCTGTGCCGGGGGGACCGTAAAATATAAGTGAAGATATCCTGCCGGCCTCTACGGCCCTTCTCAAGAGTTTTCCTTCGCCCAGTATATGCTCCTGTCCGACATACTCTTCTATGTTGCGGGGGAACATGCGGAAGGCGAGCGGAGAGGCGGAATCAGGCTGTCGCACTCCGGACAGGTCCGGATCTTCGCCGAATAGGTCCATCACTTTATCTTTCCGAGCATCCGGATGAAGACCTTCAGAAGGTCAGGGTCATAATCTCCCGTCTCTTTTGCGATAAGAGAAAGCGCATAAAAAGGCGTGAACGCCTGCTTGTAGGGCCTTCTTGTAGTCAATGCATCGTAGCAGTCCGCTATCGAACTGATCCTGCCGTAGATATGCAGTTCGCTCCCCTTGAGCCTATTGGGGTATCCTCTTCCTGTAAGCTTTTCATGGTGCTGCGTGACCGCGGGAATGGCCTCCTGAGGAAAAACAGGATGGCCCCTCAGCAGTTTCTCGCCTTCTATAACATGGGACTGGATTATCCTGTACTCCTGCTCGGTCAGCTTACCCTGTTTGTTCAGTATATCGTGCGGGGTGGCGCTTTTACCTACATCATGCAGCATGGCGCCCACTCCCAATTTTTCGACTTCGCTTCTTTTCATTCCGATGGCGTTGGCAAGGCCGACCGACATGACAGCTACGTTCACGCAATGCGTATATGTGTAATAATCGTAACTCCGCAGAGAAAGCAGGTTGTAGATGGCCTCCGGGTTTTCGAGCATGGCATCGACCATATTATTTACGACCACCGAAGACTGTTTCATCTTTTCTCCGCTCCGTGGATCGTCCAACAAATCCTTCATCAGCACCTTCGAGTTTTCTTTTATCGAGATCGCCTTTATCTTGGATTTTTCAGCGGCAGGCAGGTTCTCCGGGACCTTGAAATTTTTCAGGTATTCGTTATAAAGCGGCAGGTCCTGTTTTTTAATTACGATGTCTCCGTTCAGCTCGGTCAGCTTATCGGGTATCCTGCCCGGAGCTGCCCCGGTGGCTTCGACCATCGGAACAAGACTGAACCTGTTAAGGAGATAGAGTCCGAAATCAACGTAAGAGCCGGAAACAAGCAGGGCGCGGTCTATCTGGTAAACCTGCTCTTTAAAATGGGTGTATTCCTTAAAGACCTTCAGCTCTTCGTAATCCGAAGTTTTTTTGTTCTGGTTCTGGACAAGATAGGACTGGAGGGCTTCGCGTTCATCCGGAGGCACAAAGACATCGCTTATCTTTTTCTCATTCAACACCTGCGTGGCAAAACGGGTAAACACCATTCCGGTGTTGAAGAACGGCACCAACATGGCCCCGTCTTTGATGAGCACGTTGAAGGTCAGGCGGGTCCCCTCTATAAGTTTGTCCTTGGGCACCTGTATGTGTGGCTCATCGCTTATCCGGCGTACCGTAGTGGCCATACCCTATATTTAGTAGCATTCCGTGATAATTTTGCAAGAAGAGCGATTGTTTTAAAGAAAGTTTTTGTTTTATCATGTCGTACGGATGGAAAAAGGCAAAACAGTCATAATAAAGAAGGTAAAGAAGGGCGGACACGGCGGACACCACGGCGGCTCGTGGAAGGTCGCCTATGCGGACTTTGTTACCGCAATGATGGCGTTCTTTCTCCTGTTGTGGCTCCTTTCCATGACATCCGACGAAAAGAGGGTGCGGCTCGCCGAATATTTTAAGAACTTCAGCATATTCGATCAGGGCGGGACCTCTTTTATGTCCCAGACATCGCAGATAAAAATGGAGTCCGGCGGGTCCGTCACCGAACATGAAAAAGTGTCTATGGGCGCTATGGAACTCACTCCGGAAGACCTTAAAGACAGACTCAGCAAATCGGTAAAAGACAAACTCGGCGCGCTCGAAAAAAACATAATCATCGACATCAGTGAAGAAGGGGTGAGGATACAGATAACCGACCCCGAGGGCATTCTGTTTACCCCGGGGAGCCCGCATCCGACGCCAAAGGCAAAACAGATACTCCAAGTCGTAGCAGACAACATAAAAGACATGCCCAACCTTATAGCTGTGGAAGGCCATACGGACGGCTCAGGCTATCAGGCAGGCAGAAACACAAATTGGGAACTGTCTTCGGCTAGGGCATCCACATCGAGGCAGGAGCTCGAAAGCTTCGGCCTGCACCCGGACAGAATAGCCCGCGTAGTCGGGTTCGCAGACAAGAAACTCCTGATAAAAGAAGACCCTAAAGACCCGAGAAACAGAAGGATCAGCGTGCTGATAATGCCTTCAAAGATCATGGGAATACTGCCGCCCAAGCCCGAGATTGCGCCTCCGCCGCCGGGGGTAAAATTGATCATGCCTTCGGTCCCGAGAGTAGCTCCGGAAACCGGAGCTGTGCAGCCTGCGCCCGTAAAAGAGCAGCCCAAGGCGCAAGTCCCGCAGCAACAGACAAAGCCCGATACACAGCCGAAAGAAAGGTTTATAGAAATGGAAAAGCCCATCTCGGGCATACGCGAGCAAAAGCCCCAAAGCGCGCCTGCTGCTAAGCCCGGGTCAAAGCTGATAGAGTCCGCTGCTCCGAGGGTCGCCCCAAGCCCTGCTAAAAAAAGCGAGACCCCCGCGCCCGTTAAGCCGCAACCCCAACAGCAGCCTGCCCAACAGCAGACAAAGCCGAAAGAAGATTTTATCAAGCTGGAAAAGCCGATCCAGAAAAATCTCACCCGGTAACTTCCGGAACCCGGCCTGTCCATGCGTCCCTATCTTTACATTATAGCGTCGATGTTTATATGGAGTTCGTGGGGCGTTATACTCAAGATCACCGGAATTCCAGTCCATACCGTAATCTTTTTTTCATCGCTAGTGTCGGCCACTGCTTTGGGAATTTTTCTTTTGAAAAAAAAGGGACTGTCCGGTTTTTCATACAAAAAATGGGCCGTCTCCCTCATAGGCCTCGGTCTGGTAAGCCTGTTGAACACCTATGCCTTTTTTTACGCGTATCAGACAACGTCCATAGCAAACGCCGTTCTTACGCACTATACCGCCCCTGTTTTCGTTGCCTTTCTGGCCCCCCTGTTCCTCGGCGAAAAGCTCACCTTGAGGGCTGCCTTTTCGGTAGCGATAGCCACGGCAGGGCTCTGGATAATGATCGGCGCAAGTCCGGCTGAACTCTATGCCCTGATGATCACAGGCGACAACAACACCATAGGGATACTCGCAGGGCTCTTTTCCGGACTTGCTTATGCGTTCATAATCCTTATCCTGCGGAAACTGGCCCAAGCGTTGAATCCGCTTGCCACGATCTTTTTCCAGAATTCGCTGATAACCCTGTTTCTCATACCTATGGCGCTCAAGAGCCCGCCGGGCATGGGAGCTGAAATTGTCCTGACACTACTTATAACAGGCCTCCTTCACTCGACTTTGGCCCCGTTCCTGTATGTGAGCGGCATGAAGCACGTGACAGCGAACAATACCGCAATACTCGGCTATTTCGAGCCTGTCTGTTCCATAACGCTCGGCTTTTTGATGCTCGGCGAGGCCGTAGGTATGAACACACTCTTAGGCGGAGCAATGATCTTGTTTTCGGGGTACCTGACGATCAGGTCGTAAGAAAGATCAGATTTTATAAGGATTGGTGTCCGCAAACGCCTCTACGTCTTTCATCCCGTCCAGATTCCCGAGAATAGACCTCGAAGCCTTATGAAGAATACGGCTGTCCTTTGCCTTGAGCAGAATATGGAACTGCTGCCGGTACGCTTTGCCTGAAGGCGGTCTCTCTATCGGCCCTAGTATTTCAAGCCCGGGAAAAGATACCGAAGAGACGGCGGAGTATACGCTTTCCTGCAAACCCGGGACCGCGCTCTTGCTCTTCACTACAAGCAATGCGGTCCTCGAAAACGGAGGGTAGCCCAAAGATTTTCTCTGCGCCAATTCGTAATCGTAAAACGCTCCAAAATCGTAATGGCGCAGGTTGTTCCAGAGCGGCCTCCTTGCATCGCCGGTCTGGAGATATATCTTGGAGTCAGGCCTTATCACCTGAACAAGTTCCATAATTTCCTGAAACGCTTTTTCGTCCGCCCTGAAATCGGGCTGGAACACTATCGCGTCTATATTCAGATACGCGGCCCCGTCAAAAACCTGTTCCTTGGACTTTCTCCGCGCGTAAGATGTTCCCACCACAAAAGAAGACCCCGACATATCTTCGCCCGCAGATGCTCTGCCGTGCTTTTTTTCTATAACGAGCGCTTCCGCATGCAAAAGCCTTTCGACCTCCTCCTTGACCTTCTCCGTCCCCGCCCCAAAAAAACTCAGCTTAGCGCTTTTGCAGTCAGGACACACGCTGAACCCCGGCTTGGTCTCGCCGCAATAACCGCATCTTAAAACGCGGTTGTTCTTTGTAAACGCCATCGGGACGAGACAGCGGCCGCACCTCGGCATGAAGCCGCATTCGTCGCACCTTATCAGCGAATATCCCTGCCTGTTGACGAGAAACAGGAACCTGCCGCCGGCCGAAAATATATTCTTTGCCTGCTTGATTATCGCGGGCGAAATGGTCTCTCTTTTCTGAAGGTTTATAATTTCAATTTTCGGACGGACGACCTCCTGCTGTCCTTCGACCGCCGACCGGACCGCATCGGCAAACATAGGCCCCGCGCCTTTTATCCTGAACCCTTTAGCGTTTAGCGCAACATATTTCCCTGTCCTCGAATTGTATACCGATTCCAGAGAGGGGCAGACGGAAGAGAGCAATACCGGCGACTTTTCGATAAAACCTCTCATCACCGCAACGTCCCTGCCGTTATACCTGATGCCTTCCTCACCTTTATAGGATTGACTGTGCTCGCCCGCCACCGAAATAAAAGACACATTGCTCAAAGGCGCGAAAACCGCAGAACGGGTCCCTGCAATCACATCCGCGTCGCCCGAAATTATTCGCTCTATCGCGGACATTCTCTTCTTCTTGGTGAGTCTGCCGTGCAACACGCAAAGCCTCTCGCCGAAAATCGCGCGGAGCGCCCCGGCAATCTGATCGAGCCTTACTGTCTCCGGCGCAAGCGCAACAATCCCCTTTGAGTTGTCCTTTATGCCGGATACCGTATCCGCAAGCAAAGAGAGTTCGTTCTTTGTCGAGCCTGCATGATAAAGCATAGAAGCGTAGAAGCCTTGAGCTGCCTGTGTTTCATCGGTTTCGGACGGAACAAGGCCGGACTGCATCAAGGCCGCCGCCTCTTCGAAAAAACAGGTTTTAAGCGCCATACCGATAGTGGATACATGGTAGTCCGCAAGCCACAAGATCAGGGGCAGGGCTGCTTTTGAACCGAAACGGCCGTAAACCTCCTCTATCTCCCTGAACTTCTTCTTGGCCACAGGAGGCTCTGCGCTGACCGATACAACAAGACCCAAGGCAGGCCTGCCCCCGATGGACGCCTTCACAATCCTGCCTTCGATATCCGTTGATGCGCCTTCCGGTATCTTGTAGGTCAAAGAATGCAGCTTAAGAGGGAATGCTATATCAGCGTACATTTAAAAAAATAATTATATCCTTCGTCTAACTGATTTCTCCAACCAATGGTTGGAGTTTTGAATTTTCATTGTATGTCGAGTAGAACTGCCGCATATTCCATAGATTCTGGACAGAAAACCTTTGGATTCCCGGAAATTCTTTCTGCAGGTCTCTTGCCAGCGTTTCAACTATCGCCTTGCCCCAGCCAAGTTTCTCTTGTTTTGCCACTATTGATGTACCTATATCCCAATACAGATTTATAAGCTCTTTGTTTACAGCTTTAAGGGCTTCATACTGTGCTTTGTGTATGCGCTCTTTTATCTCTCCAAGAAAGGTTTTATACTCTGCGGTTACTGCAACTGCCATCTCAGTTCCTCCCTTCAATTATCACAATCTCTTCCGGCGTGAGGCGGTATAGGGCATAGACCATTTTACATTTAAGGGGTTGACGACAGTCACGAAATATGTAATGATACTCATGCAGGCAAGCGCAAGGCTTGTAGAGGTCGCTGGCGACAGCGGCAGCCCTTCGGGGTGGGATCCTCGAACTTGGGGCCTGCATTAGGAATTAACCTTATCGGCAAATATCGCAATATGCGGGTTTGCCGATTTGAGTTTCTGAAACTCTTCCGGCCAGAATTTCAGCCCATATCCAAGAGCAACATTTTTATGTCGATAACAGTGCGGCAACAATACTCGTGCGTATTTGTCTTCAATTTCCCCATAACGATTCAAATTGACCGCATAATAGAAGCTTGAGGCAACAGCATCTGCAATCTGTAACCCTGCCAGCTTTGCGTGGTCTACAGCCGACACACTTTCGGGATCAATGACATTCCAGTCAATCCTTACTTTCATGGGATCGCTTTTCGTTCTGAGCATCTGAAGATAGTCGGTCAAGTCCTTATAGGACATTATGCTGCGATTCGAAAAAATAACATCTGCCCTTCCATTACCTTCGCCGGGGTTGTGTTTGTCCCGGCACAGCCAAGACACACGTTCAAGAAGGTAACGGGATGCGTACCGATATAGCAGAAATTTCTCGGACTGAAATTTCTCGGGGTCTCGAAGACTCGGCTTATGAATCAAAATGCTGACCGTTTTTATCTGTGCAGACGCTATCTGCTTCACATATGGCACACGCTGTTCATGCTTCAGTTCTCTGAAATGAAGCTCCTTCTTGTGGGCCTTCCCAAGTAGCGCGCGCACATTTTCAAGCATACGTACAAGGGCGAGATCATTCTTTTTGCGGACTACTACAGCGGATAGAACCAGCCAACGGGAACTCCCAGAACCGTCAGGATTGAAAACAAATCCTTCATCGCCTGATTCGTCAATATATACTCGGAAGCTGCCGTCTTTCATATGTTTTTCCCCTCCACAATCGCAATCTCTTCCGGGGTGAGGCCGTAGAGGGCATAGACCATTTTGTCGATCTGTTTTTCGAGAACAGAGGTGTCGGCGACTTCAAATGACTGTGCCATTACTTGTTTTTCCTCATTTCAAGTTCAAGCAGGTGTCGCTCCCGTTTTAATTCCTCTTTGAGTTCTTTTTCTGTGGGAAGGTAAAGCTTATATTTTGAAGCAAAAAGGTTTTTGCTGCTCTTAAGAAGCGTATACTTTGCCATAGCTTCATTTTTCTCGGCGCAGAGTATCAGACCAATCGTAGGGTTGTCTCCCTTAAGTTTCATTTCCTCCTCGAAATACCGGATATAGAAATCCATCTGCCCAATATCCTGATGGGCCAGCTTGCCGACTTTCAAATCTATGAGGACAAAGCATTTCAGGATGTAGTTATAGAAGACAAGGTCGATGTAGAAATGGTCACCATCAATGGTTATTCTCTTTTGACGGGCGACAAATGAAAACCCTTTGCCGAGTTCAAGAAGAAAATCATGCAGCTTATCAATCAGCCCCTGTTCCAGTTCATTTTCGAGATATGCCTTGTTCTCCTTCAGATCAAGAAATTCCAAAACATAAGGATCTTTGATGATATCCTGAGGCGTTGGGCCGGGCTCCAGCTTCTTTATTTCTGCTCTAACAAGCCCTTTGTTTCTGCTCGATAGCAACCGTTCGTAATAGAAGGAATTTATCTGCCGTTCAAGCTGCCGAGTACTCCAGTTGCCTGTGATGCATTCATCAAGATAGAATTTGCGAACATCAGAACGCTCGACTTTCAAAAGCAGCCGGTAATGCGTCCAAGATAATTCGGGCCGGACAAGCGGTAATTCTCGACGCACTGCGTCTATTTTTTGAACAGACAAGGATTCATCACGCACTGCGTGATGAATCTCAAATGACATGTAGAAACTCCGCATATATCGCAAGTTTGTTTCAGTAAAACCTTTGCCAAAATCAGAAGTAAGCCGTAAAGCCAGTTCTTTTAAGAGATACTCGCCATATTCAGCCTTGCTTTTGCCTTTAAGCTCCTCCTCAACAACAATCCTGCCGATGTTCCAGTATGCCTGT
Organism: Nitrospirota bacterium; assembly: GCA_004321915.1. Taxonomy (GTDB): domain Bacteria; phylum Nitrospirota; class Thermodesulfovibrionia; order Thermodesulfovibrionales; family Dissulfurispiraceae; genus MYbin3. The sequence continues at coordinate 98,693 of SCQE01000071.1, read as the reverse complement.
ACCATTGCGAAGTTTACGGCGCGATATGATTGAGCGCGTGCCTGCTCAAGTACTTCCTTGATGGTCTGATAGGTTGATTCTATTGGTTTTGAGATCTTCAATTTCTTCATATTACCCTTTCCCCTCCACAATCGCGATCTCTTCCGGAGTGAGGCCGTAGAGGGCATAGACAATTTCGTCGATCTGCCTTTCGAGGGCAGAGGTGTCGGCCACCGGCAATATCCCCTCCGGCTTTGGCATCTGATTTAAGCTTGTTCATGCCTTGTGAATCTTCATTGCGGTGAATCTCCGTGGCAGACCTTTCACCAAGCATATTAAAGATCAGTTCAAAATCATCCATGTGATCCCGCAGGTTTTCACGCTTTAAGCCCTTGAGATTCTTATACTCACCCGGTGTTACTCCAAAAGTGGCTTTGGATATTTCAGCCGTCAAAGTCTCATAGTCCTTCTCCTCTCTTGCTCCCCGCTCTTTCCATTCATCAGTCAGTTCTTCTCTTATGGATATTCCTCGCATTCTCTTTTCAATCCAGTCGTCAGAGTAGCCCTTGAGTTTATAAAGCATTCTTGTTCTTTTAGTGGCAAGTTCCGGATTTTCTATTTCCTGAACCCGTTCATAGCCGACCTTTGCCAACCATATTTTGAAGGGTTCTGCTTTGGGAGATGGGATAGACTGTATGATACGGAAAATCCCTTCGGTATTGGCGCAGTTCATCCGTTGTGTTCCCCCCCCCCGGTATCAATTGAAAGGGTATGGAGAATTTGTCCATACCCTTTAGCTAATTCAGCATCCCGACGGCGCATTTTGTTGATATAATCTTTGGGATTTACCGTATCCGTCAGCACTAATACTACATCTTCTACGACAAACCACCACTCATTTTTGTACAAAGCTTTCCTGATCTTCCTGCCCTTAAACAATGCTATTTTTGTGTCGTCCATATCTATTCTCCTATCAAATACATTGATAAAATAACCTCTCTCTTGCCGAAGGACTGCGTATACCGCCTTGCATCGTAAATGTACCAGACTGCAAATCCCCTAATCCAATGCCTGACCCCAGCAAATGATCATACTATTCTTTTTTGTGTCTCAACGGTTCAACACAACATGGGTTGCGTCTCACTAACGTCCAAATATGAGACACAACCGCCTTTGTTGTTAACTCATGATACGCAAGATTATTTTTCAACAATATCAATAAGTTCTTTGAACATAAATATACCTGCCCTTCGGCCTCTGCCCGGCTTTAGCGCAACTAAAATATTATTATCCTTCAATGAGTTAATAATCCTCATAGCGCTTGCCCTTGGAATCTTTGATCGTTGTGGAAAATCAGTAGATTTGAAAATTGGCCGGTCAAAAAGGCAGTCGAGCGTTTGGATAGAATATTGCGAATGTGTCAATCGGGCGACCTCAGTTTTCATTCTTTCGTAAAGAGCCAGAATCGAGATTGCTTTTTCGCTATTATTCTTTGCCTGTTCGATGATTGCGGTCAGGAAAAAGGAAATCCACCCTGACCAGTCACTGCTCTCGGAAATTGACCGCAGTTTATTGTAGTATTCAGCACGATTCTGCTCCAAATATGAACTTATATAAAACATTGGACTGCTAAGAAGCCCTTTTTCAAATAAGAAAATGGGGACTATAATTCTGCCGAGACGTCCGTTGCCATCTATGAAAGGATGAATCAACTCAAATTGGGCGTGGACAATCGCGAGTTGCACCAGTCTGTCTTCTTCGTCAGAGTGTATGTATTTCTCAAAATTCGAGAGATAATCCATCAAGTTCTGTGGTTCAGGAGGTATGTATGTCGCATTTTCCATAAGTGACCCTAGTGCGCCAATCCAGTTCTGGATATTGCGGAACCTTCCCTTTCCCTTGTTGTGCCCTCTCACGCTGTCAAGTAAAACCGAATGCATATTGAGAAGCATATTTAGTGATATGGGCCGCTTCTTTAATTCCTCTATAGAAATGAACATCGCCTTTCTGTAGTTAATGATCTCCTGAATGTCCTCATACCGGGAGGTCTCCACCTCTGGAGCAGCCTCAAACTCAAGGACTTCTTCTATTGTTGCCTGAGTCCCTTCTATGCGGGAAGAAAGAACTGCTTCCTGCGTCATCAATGGAGAAAGCAGGATATCAGGATTGATAATGCCATGCAAAATACCATCATAACGGGCAAGTGCCGCGTTGGCTTGGCCAATGAGTCTGATAAATAATGGCCACTGAATAGATTTTAGCGGCAAGTCCTCAGGTATATAAGGCTTCATACACGATGTCCTCCATAATTTATACTACTCATTTTTCTTCCCCTCCACAATCGCAATCTCTGAACATTTCTATCAAAATCTGCCGCGATTAAACGGTCACTGTCCCTCATTTTGCATTTTAAAATAAGTCCTGACAACTCTTTTTCGGAGAGTGAAAGTTTCTGGCGTGCTGTGAGTCGTTCTTGATCGGCAAGGCGCTGCTCAATCAATTCGATTCGCCGCGTCTGGACGGCAAAGTAAGTCTGGGCAAAGGCTATTTCAACCTTGCGAGGGTCGCCGTTTTGGGCGATGAGATAACAGGCATAGCGTGTAAGCATGACATCGTCAATCTCTTTTTCCGCTCCCTTGGGCATCGGGATCGTTTTCCTGACGTCAGGAAAATGATCGGCAATATAATGACCGGAGGTATGGCACGATTGTTTCGCCTTGTCTATTACCTTGGCAAAATTCTCCCATTTGGTGTATCCCAGTAGCCCCATCAGGTCACGGGCAAACCAGAATTCTTCGCCGTCAATTTCATGAGCGTAATCTTCAAAATTCTTGTGCAACTGGATAATGATTTCGCTTTTCACAAAGAAACTCTCCTTGTCATTTTTCCCCCTCCACAATCTCAATCTCTTCCGGCGCCTGCCTGTGCGTTGCACGCAGACAGGTGAGGCCGTAGAGGGCGTAGACCATTTCTTCGATCTGATATTCTATGGTGACGGCACCGCGCTTGACAATCTGAAACCCCTGTGTCATATTATTCCTGAGCGGTAAGACCGTTGCAGGTTGTCTGCAGTGTTCCCCTCCGGAGGAGGGCCATAGCTACAGCGTAACGAGCCTGTAGGGCACGCTCTTTTTTTATGGCAAATAAGCGTCGTCATATCTGACCTCGTCTTTGAAAACATCAACCCATTCTGTATTTTTTTCTTATTCATCAGTTGCACCCAAATTGGGGACAACTGAAGGGTTAAAACTTCTCTTTGCTTCGCTTTCCCCCAATCTTGTTGACATCTTTCTTGTGCTCAATCCCGGCAGCTTCTTCCAATTGTTTCTTTAATTCCTCTTTGGACGGCAAATATAGCTGGTATTTTGATGCGAAGATATTTGAGTCCTTGGGCAAGGTCAGTTCGACCAACGCATCATGCTTGCGATGGCAAAGCACAATACCGACGGTAGGAAGCTCGTCTTCGGTTTTGACATGGCGGTCAAAGTAATTGACATACATCTGCATCTGCCCCAAATCCTGATGGGTCAGCTTGTCGCGCTTAAGATCAATGAGGACATAGCAGCGCAAGAGACGGTTGTAAAACACCAGATCCACATAGAAATGGTCATTATCGAAAGTGAACCGTTTCTGTCGTGCCTCAAACAAAAACCCTTTACCCAATTCAAGAAGAAAGTGTTCAAGACGATTGATGATGGCAGTTTCCACCTCGTACTCGGAATAGGCACTTTTCTCTTCCAAATCCAGAAATTCAAGCACATATGGATTTTTGACTACATCGGAAGCCTTCTCAATCACCAAGCCGGTTTGCGAAAGTGCTTTGATGCCTGCTTTGTCACGGCTTAATGCCAGACGCTCAAAAAGGGAGGAGGCGATCTGCCGTTCCAGCTCACGGGCACCCCAGCTGTTTTCACGGGCTTCAATCTCGTAGAACCGGCGTTCATCCGGGTTTGAAATAGTCAGCAGCGTTACATAGTGTGTCCACCCGAGAGTAAAGCGGCTTGCCAATTCTCCGGACACTGCCTGCAAAATGCTGGATGCATCTGAGATGAAATTCCGAGATTCGACAGACAGTGCCTGACGAATCTTTTGCCACCCTGTGCTTTGACCCAAAGATTGGTCAGGCAGTGCCTGCCCAATCTCCCTGTAAGTGGAGTAGAAGACACGGCATTGCTTGAGACTGGTAGGAGAAACTCCTTTAAGACCAAGGCGTTTGAGCTCTTCAGATAGTCGGTTTATCAGGTTCTTGCCATACAATTCCGCTCGGTCTGCGCCGCCCTGCTCAAACTCTACAATGTACCAGCCAAAAAGCCAGTTGCGAATTACAAGGGCGATATCCACCGACCGGGCGGCCCGTTTCTGCAGCTCCAGGTGGGTTCCTTGAAAAAGGGTCACTAACTGTTCAAATTTCATTTTATTTCTACCTCTTGGGCTTTGCCGTATTTTTTACGGCTTAAGCAGATAACTACCATTTTCCTGACGTCAGGAAAATGATCGGCAACAGAATGACCGGCGGTGTAGCACGATTGTTTTGCCTTGTCTATTACCTTAGCGAAATTCTCCCATTTGGTGTATCCCAACAAACCCATCAGATCGCGGGCAAACCAGAATTCCTCACCGTCAATCTCATGGGCGTAATCCTCGAAATTCTTGTGCAACTGGATAATGATCTCACTTTTCATTAGAAAACCTCCCCGTTAACTGAACTGCCCTTCGATTTGTTCAAACGTCGATTTTCCGAGTTTCTTCAATAGAATAACTGAGAGAGCCGAGAAAGCAGCCTGCGTCAGAAAAAGCAAATCGGCATAATGACGGGCTGCATCGTCAACTTGGCTATGCGCATACAAGTAAATGTCTGGATCATCATAGTTTGATCTCACTCGCATCCGATATAGAAAATCAATTAGCGTCGTGGCATGAAGTTTCTTCGATATGGTTTGCTTTTCTGCTTGTGGAATATTGCGCCGCTTTCGTTTATCAGAAATATTACAGTGGCGTGCTTTGTCGAACATCTCTTCCAAAAATCTGTGACGTGTCGTGCTTAAACACTTCCCAATGGCACAATCAAGGTTCCCGGAATATATCGGGTTAGAGAGACTATTGTAATCAATAATCGCCTGAGGGGTTGCATTTAATACAGTGAACCTATAATCAAGACTTTGAGGACCACCTGTGCACTGTATATTCAGTGGGGGTGGCAAAAACCTTGCCGCCAGTTCCGAAAGAGCAGCCCTGAAAGCCCTATGGTCTTTCGGTTCATTATGACCCAGCGAAAGCATCGCTGCAAGTCCAGCGCCATGAAGCGCATAGTATGCCTGTACGGGCAGCCATAAATTTGCAGTTGAGGCCAAATGCTTATTGTCATTTATCGGGAACGTCGCCATAGCCTTCAGAGTAAGTTTTCCTCTTGAGTACGATGCAATGAGCTTCTGGGATGGAGATAGGCCACCCTGTAATTTAGCAACATTGGGAATTTGAAGTGCGGCCTGGGTCAAATCACCATTATCATTCTCGCGAGCAATTCTTTCTCTCCAAGCGCGGACATAACCGTAGTAGGTCTGCAAGGCATACGGTGCAGTTTGCGAGTCAAAGAGCATAGTCGGCTGACTGCTCACTTTTTCCCCTCCACAATCTCAATCCTCTGAACCTTCTATCAAAATCTGCCGCGATAAAACGGTCGCTGTCCCTCATTTTCCCCCCCGATCTGTTTCAATCTTTTGCAGAACTCCTTGGCAAGTGTCTGGTAGTCTTCTATCTTTATATGATGTGTATCACCAAAAAGGGTCGCTTGCTCTTTGTAAAGAAGTTGTTTCCAGCTTTCATCACCCCAGAAGGCATTCATCCTTTCTATATCCTCCGATTCTGCTTTAGCAAAGTCTTCAAACAAGATATTCCGGTTTATATCCATGATCGGGAAATTGATAAAGATATCGGTTGTTTTCAGTTCTGCGGCTGCCTTTATTGTTCCCCAATTCAACTGAAGTCCATAGGGATCAAGAATGCACAATGCTCTTTTGAAAGAATCATAATTGAGTGCAGGAAAAATTTCTTTCACAAGTATTTCATTACAATTTCCGTGATATGAATGGACACTCTGATTTTCTCCGGCAATTTCATTAAACACCTCGGCTCTCTCTTCATCAAGGTCTATGAAGTGATACTCTGTGAATGGAGGTGTCACATTCAAAGCATTAAGAGGAGATCCTGGGACAAGCTCTCCGGTCTTCCTGCTGATATGTTTGCCCGCACCGGCAAAAGCGTCAATATAGACGTATCCTTTGCACCATGACTGTTTGCTCATAATACTTGTATAAGCCTTTGCGTACTTCTTGATTATCTCCAGTTTGATTTCAGACCAAAAACCAATTTGATCGAGTTTCATCTCTTCCCCTCCACAATCGCAATCTCTTCCGGGGTGAGGCCGTAGAGGGCATAGACCATTTCGTCGATCTGCTTTTCGATGGTTAATGTATCAGCATTGGGGTCTTTCTTTTTGGCAGCGAGGATTTTATCAACGAGAGTAATTATTTTTTGTTGCGATACAATTGAAAAAACTTTAATAGGCACATTCTTTAAGAACATGACTTTGTAAATAAAAAAACCACCCGCTTTGGGGACTGTGGTCTTCTTGTAATACCACTCAATCAGCTTGGAATTCAGGACAGCCAAAAGAAACTTGTACTCTATTCTGTGCATATAGTTATCGTTTATAACTATTCCGCAAACAGTATCCCCATAAAAGACGTTTGCATCTGCAAGTGCAAACCTGTTTCTCTCTGATAATTCAGGAGTTATTATTTTTTCTCGGTTAAAATTATCCAAATCCCGTTGATTCCATAGCTCATACCATTTTTTATTAGATTTTAAGAAATAGGGCCTGCTTTGTATTTTGTCGATATTATTTTTTAGGTGTTTATAATATTGGGGGCTATTTACTAATAACTCCTGCTCATCAACCGAAACAGTTTTATTATTAGATTTTATGTAGGGGTAAAAAAGTAATTCTTTGCTATTCAGAATATAGTATTTGTCAATTTCCCTGCCTCTAGTGCAAGGAACGAAATACTTCAGTTCGAACAAATTAGCTTTTATAAATTCTCTACTTAGCAGGTACAAGTCATTTAAGCCCGTTACAGCACCTTCTGATATTTTAGCAACCTCACTCAACTTTTTGGAGGTGTCTTCAAGCTTCAAAACCAATGCGGCATCAATTGATGAGGAGAAGACCCAAGACTTATCTGTTAGCTTACTTTGATCAATCTGCACGCCGCAATCATTAAAACCCGTCCTATAAATGAATGTGCAATTATCAGGACGGTTCTTAATAAATGAGAAAATACCTGTGTAATTTGTTGCACCTTCAAACATCTGATCATGCTCGAAATCTACAAGTTCTTTGATGCAAACATTATTTCTCAAAAACTGCCTTAATCGTTCACCATGGTCTCTCTTGGTAAACGCAGTGGGACAGATAAAAACAAAAAAGCCTTTAACTGCCATTAAAGAGCATGATCTTTCGATAAATGGAAGATACAAATCGAACTTGCCGTCTGCCGACACATAAATCTGCTGCAATTGTTGCTTAAATTGTTTGTCAATGCCATGAAAGCCAATATACGGCGGATTCCCAATCACAACATCAAACCCATCCGTAACCCCAAACATCCATTCAGAATCAAAGAAATCAGCAGACGCATTCTGATCGTAGGGATTCCATTCTGCGAGTTTACGAGCAACCTCATTGTCCCAGCCATCACTTTTTAGCAGTTCAGATATTTCTAAGCGAAGACGTTTATCTTCGTCACGCCATTTGTTCTTTGTTTGCTGCGTTCTTGCAGTGAAATGCCGCTCACGTACCCTTTTCAGTTCTGCTTCTTTGCGATCGATTTCTGCCACATTCATTGAAAGCTTAAGCACCTTAGGTTTCTCAATCCCTATCAGCGTATTTGCTGCCACAAATTTCGTCTCAAGGTTCGGCAAAGGCCGGACGCCGAGGTTCGCCTTTTTGGGGTCGATCCTCTGGTCAACAATCAGCGACACGAAAAATCTCAGCTTTGCGATCTGCACGGCTATCGGCTGAATATCAACGCCGAAAATGCAGTTCTCAATAAGATAGAGCTTCCTTCCATAATCAGAGGCATTATTTTCAAAAACTTCACTGATGTCCAGCAGCCTCTTTTCACGTTCTTCCTTGTCGCCGATCTTATAGGCCGCTTCTGTCTCACTGATCGCCTTTTGTCTCTGAATCTCACGCCATTTTGAATTGTCAGGGTCGAGCTTGCCAAGGACATAGACCAGCTTATGAAGCATTCCCATAGGAAAGGCCCCGGAACCGCAGGCAGGGTCGAGGGCCTTTAGTGTATTAATTGCTGCTATCAGAACATCAACTTCAGCGGTGGTGAATTTATGAGGATCGTCATTATATGCAACAAGATGGCGAAGGAGGGAATCATAACTCCCCCTTCCCCCTCTTATCTTAAGAGGGGGTACCGAAGGCGGGGGCGTTACTGCATTAATTGGATTTTCTGGATTCCCGCCTTCGCGGGAATGACAAGAAAGGGTGCGGGAATGACAACCGAGCCCCTCACCCTCGCCCTCTCCCGCCGGGGGTAATTTTGTCAACAGATAAGCAATAATGGACTCATCAACCATATAATTGACGATCTCTCTTGGCGTATAGAACGAGCCTGTCTGCTTTCGGGCTGTTGTCTGTGTCTCAGGGTTATAGCTTGCCAGAAGATTCTCGAAGACCTTGCCCAACAACTCAGGGTCAAGCGCGATTTCTTCTTCAATTGGCGTGTTTTCGTCAACAGTGAACTTATAGCTGTCAAGAATGTCTATCAGACCTCTGACCTTATAGGTCTTGTTTTTTGTCCCGTATATTTCATTAAGGTCTACGGATTGTTCCGAAGAGAAGAAAAGATAATCCGGAACCTTCAGAGCGTTTTTTGGATGATCTGAAAAGCCGTCAATGCGGATAACCTTTTCTTTTCCGTTCGAGGCGATGATCTTGTCAAGGCATTCAAACAGGCCGCCGTTGAGGAACGGGATGTTTTCGAAGTATTTCTTTAGAGTCTCTTGCGGACTTATAAGATAATCTTCATATCTGAAGACATTGTGAATCATATAATGCTGATCCCTTCCGTCGCCCTTGTTTTTGCCCCTGAACTTGCGGCTGCCTGTCTTGTCCTTGTTCATCTCAGTGTTCAGCGTTGCAAAGAAAAGGTTCTGGAGGATTGCCTTGTAGTAAGTGCTCTGGTTCTTGTCGGTGAAGTTGAGCATGCTCTTGAGTTTGGCGTAATTAAAGAGTTCATCAGGGACTAAGCCCTTCTCCTTTACGAACCAGATGAAGATGAGTCTGGTGATCATACGAATAACGCTTATTGCATCGCGAACGTCCTTGTTCCTCTCTGCGTCCTCCGGAAATTCAACATTCTTGAGCGACCAGAAATACCAGTTGGCAAGCTCGCGGAAGAACTTCTTATTCAGCTCGGAGGTGTCGAGAGTTTTTCTCCAGGCATTATGAAGTTCAACGAAGTTTGTAAACCTGTGCTTGTCCTGCAGCTCAACAAAAGAAAGGTCATGGAGTATCTCGATATGAGCCCGGTGGGGCTTTGAAATATTAATGTCTTTGATGAGGGTGACTTTTTCGAGGACATCTTTTGTGCTCTCCTTTTTGTGCAGCCTGCGATCAATAACAGCAACGGTCAGATAATTGTTGTATTTGAACAAAATCATCGCCGGCATTGGCGTGAGCTTGTTGATCTCTCTTGTAATTCTTACCAGATCGCCACGGGTGTATTTATCCCCGGTTAAGGACAAGGCAAAGAACAGATAGGATTCTATAATCTTATCGCTGTATTTTTTGGTCTCAAAAAGCGAATAGCTTTTTTTTATGTCGTCTTCAGTAAGCTGAAAGATGATGTCTATGGACTGCCAGTCTTTAACCTTTGCCTTTTCCTGATCGAGGGCGGTGATATCAAAATACTCTGACAAGCCCTCAAATGTATTCGGCGTAAGCGGAATCGTCCGCTCACTTTTGTAGCCGAGTACGTTCAGGAGTCTTGTGGCATTATCCAAAAAATTGCCATCTAAAAACGCATTCAAAGCTGCTTGTATCTGCAATTTTATGTCGTTCACTTCTTAAGTTTCTCCAGTAATTTTTTACCTTTAGCTGTAGTGCGATAGCTTTGGAGTCTGCTTTGCGGTTTTTCCGGGATAGTCATAGCCAATAATCTCTCCTTCAACATTGGATTAAGATAATTGTCATAGAAGGTTCCTCTGTGTTTTAGGTTGAGTAATTCCTGTATTGCTTTTGCTCTCTGGGGCTGGATGCAGAAATTCAGCATCTTCGCTGCGACTTGTCCGGTGACTTGTCCGGTGACTTGTCCGGTGACTTGAGGGGTGACTTGGTGCCGACTTGGTGCCGACTCTATCCCTGACTTGATCGCAACTTCCCCGGTGACTTGTTCGGTCTTCTTAAATACCGTCACCATAAAACCGCGCCCCATTTCCCTGAATTCCGGATCAGGCAGTCCATAATTTCTGAATTCTCGGAGTATGCGTTTTATGCCGGAACCATATTTTTCTATCAACCCTACAGCCTTAAAGGCATCGGCAACCTTCTTGTTGCGTGCATCGGAGATGTAATTTCCTTTAAGCAATTTTTCGACGGTAAGTCCCGCAGGAAGCCCGCCGGGATTGAAGAACTCTATTTTGTCATCATACACCTTGACTACTGAATCCTGAGAGCTTGAATAATCGCGGTGGATGATGGAATTAATGACTATCTCACGGATGGCATCGAGTGGATAATCCCAGCGCTCCTCATGCTGAGGGTTGCCGGTAATTATGATTGCCTTGTTGATATGTTTTCTTACAAACTGCATGACCCCTTCAACCTCTGCAAAAAGGTCTGTCTTAAGGCGCGAATCGTCCTTAATGATTATCGGCGTCTGGAACCTGCCAAGCTCGATTGTGCTGAGGCTTGATTCTTCAGCCATGAAGAGCAGAAAACAGGCATAGGTTATCTTGTTGTCACGAATAAACTCGAACTTCTGAAGAACAGTCATCGGATCATCCTGAATAGGCACTTCTCTGTTAGCGTTGGCTCGCTGGATAAACGCCTTTACCTTTCGCAAAGAGATGTCTTTTTTTGTGTGAAACTCGTCTTTATGGTAATCCCAGCTTGTGTTGAAAGTTCGGAGATGCATGTCCGAGACCTCTGACGCAGAAAGCTGATGGTTTGAGTTCCTGATGCGCCTGTAATACCGGCCTTTGCAGGCAACAGGTTTTATCGGCGATTCCTGCACAGAGAGGACTACGATATTCTTGCCTTTAATCTTTATGGTTTCGGCATCGGGTATTATTGCCTGAGAATTATATTGCTTCACCTCGTTAATCCAGTTTTGCACAGTCTCTTTTGAAATTTGTATTCCCTTGATCTCCCCCCTGTCAGACACGCCTATTAAAACATCGCCTCCTCCGGTGTTGGCAAATGCAACAAGGGTTTCAATGGCATTTTTATCAAAACCGGCTTTGAACTCCACAGTCTCAGACTCGCCGGCCTTAATAAGCTTGGTAATCTTGGCAGTCATCAGATTTTATTATCCTTAATTACAAGCCATGTTACAAGCTCAAAATCGTCTGCACCCTTGACCTGCTGCGTCTGCGTCGGCAGTTTGCCGCCTCTGCCGGACAGAAGAGCGCCAACAGCCCGTTTTTTGAAGGTTCTTGTTATTTCATTAATCGCCTTTTCAAGCAGTTCGTCATACTTCTTCATATCATTGCCGTTGGATGTTTCAGCGTTAAAGATGTCGCAGAGCTTTTCAAAGGCCTTGTCATTTCCGGCTGCAAGCATCCTGAATATCTCAAGTATCTGCTTTGCATTTGTGAAATTGTACCGCACATCTCCGTTGTCCCTGATATAAACGAGATAGCAGGGCTGAAGCGGATTGACCGCCTCATTGCCGGAGGTGTCCCCTATCTGCCGGAGACAGAATAGCACTCCGGGACCGATTACCTGATTGTCTTGTGAAGATGGCACTACTGCGTAAAGACCGAGTGGAGCATTCTCAAGTTTTTCTTTGTTGGCCTGAATATAGTTGGTCAGTTCTATGCGGAAGTCATCAAGGGTGAACTCACTCAGGGCAATACCATCGGAGACATCTTCCATATCGAGTATTTCTTCTTTCAGCTTCTTGAGTTGCAAATCTCGGTATTTGAGGTCTTCCTGTATCAAATCCTTGATATCTTGTGACAAGAGGTTATCGTCAGTAGTCGCAGCAATATCCACAAGGGCCATGCGCGCCTCGACCCGTTCTTTAAGGGTTATGTAGTTGTCGAGATCTTTTGTAGGCCAGAAGTTGAACATAAAAACCTTTTCGTTCCTGCTGCCTATTCTGTCTATTCTGCCGAAGCGCTGAATTATCCTGACAGGGTTCCAGTGGATGTCATAATTGATAAGACAGTCGCAATCTTGCAGGTTCTGGCCTTCTGATATGCAGTCCGTTGCAATAAGAATATCTATCTCTTCATCCTGCTTCATGGATTTAACTTTGTCCCGGTTTTTGGCCATAGGTGAAAAGTTGGTCAGGATGTTCGCAAATTCATTAATACCAAAGGTTGTCTTGTTCTCTGTTGCGCCACCGGATACCATCGCAATATGGACCTTGAGGTCTTTTATGGCCCAGTCCTTGATAGTGTTGAAAAGATATGCAGCGGTATCGGCAAAGGCTGTGAATATAAGCACCTTGCGGTTCTTCTTGCCGTCTTTGTTGGTGGTCGGATTTTGGGTCTTCTCTCTTATCAGTTCTTTAAGTTCCGCAAGCTTTGCATCCCGGTCAGGGCTTACCGCGCTTGCAGCCTCATAAAGCCGCTGTAATTGGTCCTTGTCGCGGCTAAGGTCTTGCAGCCATCTATCAACATCAATATGGTCAAGCGCATACTTTACCTTTTTGCCGACCTCCCATGCGTCTTCGGTCTCTTCATCGCTGTCAGCAATATTGAGGTCATCAAGATCAATTTCTGCGCCTTTGAGTTTCTTCTTTTTGTATTCATTAATCTTGTTCTCAAGCTCTGCAATCTTGTTGATAGTCCTGCTCATCGAAATGGCAAAGGAGTTAACCGAGCTTTCGAGCCGCTTGAGGAAGTTCACCTTCATCATGCCGATAAGGTAGTTTTCTCTGTCCTCCTGCGTAAAGTTCTCGACCTTCTCTCTGTCATACTGCTCTCTGAAATCCGGTCTGACATATTGGTAAGGGCTGAAGAGAGAAAGTTTGTAGTTTTGAATTTCTTTATTGAGCTGGTCATAAGAAACAAACTCGTTCTTTAAATCTATGAAGGGATATATGGACTTGGGTTTTTCCCTCTTGGGGAATTCTCCGACATCTTTAAGATTGTAATATTTCTGAATATGCCTTCTGGAGCGAGCAATCGTCAGTTCATCAAGCAGCTTAAAGAAACCCGAATCGAAACTCTCCAATAGGTCTTTGATATTTCTCTTGGGCTTTTTCGACCATACAGTAAATTTGTTCTGCGACACCTTCAGGGTCTCGGCAATATTGGAAAGGTTGAATGCTTCTTTGAAAGCATCATCCTTTTCCTCTGTAATGAAGTAGATTTGATTCCTCAAATCCTTGAGATTGTTATTAACCGGCGTTGCGGTCAGCATAAGCACCTTAGTCTTAACGCCCTTCCTGATAATTTCATTCATGAGTCTTTCATAGCGGGTGGTTCTGATGGTGTTACCTTCTTCATCCTTCTTGCCTTTTGTGTTGTTCCTGAAGTTGTGGGATTCATCAATAACAATAAGGTTATAGTTTCCCCAGTTAATTCTTTCGAGGTCTATATCTCCTGCCCTGCCTTTGTCCCTGCTCAAGTCTGTGTGAGATAGCACAGTATAGCTGAATCTGTCTTCAAGCAGGATGTTCAGTTCGCTGTTATTGTGCGCCTGATAAATCGTCCAGTTATCGCGAAGCTTTTTAGGGCATAGCACAAGTACACGGTCGTTGAAGAGCTCGAAATACTTGATGATCGCAAGTGCTTCAAAAGTTTTACCCAGACCTACGCTGTCAGCGATTATGCAGCCGTTGTGACGCTGAATTTTATTGATTGCGCCTCTGACACCGTCTTTCTGGAAGTCAAAGAGCATACGCCAGACCTTCGTGTCATACAGGTGCGTCTTATCGTCAATAAAGCCGCCGCTCTCCTGCTCAGAGAGGAACTTCTCGAAGATATGATAAAGAGTCTTGTAATAGATGAACTCCGGAGAGTTTTCCTGATAAAGCTGTTCAAGGTAAGTAAGTACATCGCTCTTTACATCTTCAACAAGCTGGGCATCATTCCATATTTCATAGAACCAGTTTTTCAGATCAGCCCGATCCCGGTCATCAACAACTTCGAGGTTCAGTTCTATATTCGGAATGTTCCCGTAGCCAAGGCCGCTGACCGTAAAATTTGAACTTCCGACCAGAGCTTTTTCAATGCCGTTATTATCAACATGGTACATCTTGCCGTGGAGGAGGTTGGCCTGTTTTATTGACTTGATTTCAACCTTGCTCTGAATCCATTCAGCACATTCCTTTGCTACTGCCTTCTGCTGTAACCTGTTGCTGAGCGCAAGTTTTTCGTCCTCTATCTTGAATGACTTTGTATCGGTTTTATTGGGATCAAGGCTTTTAACAAAGCGCGGTTCGCCAAACAGAAAATTGAGATGATCAATGCCTTTGAGTTTTTCTTTCATCTGCTCAAAGGCGTATATCGTAAAATAGGCCGAGACTATAGAGAGTTTTGAATCGGCTTGGATTTTGTCCTTGAGAAAATCCCCGACTTTCCCCCGCTGTTGGTTGTCCCTGATTGATGACTGCAATTCAATCGGCATTAAACTCCTCCAATTTTATATCTTAAGGTTCTGCCCGTTTTCGTTTGTTATAAAGGTGAGGTCATTGTTTTTCATCTCTTCTAAATATCCCATGGGTAAACATAAAACTTATTTGTAGGCTCACCGTTTAAAGAAACAACCCTGTATTTATCAATTCCGTAATGTTTATTGAAATACTGGATCGCGGACGGATTAAACTGTTTAAAGTTAAGCTTTACCTCGATAGGCAGCAGAGCATTTTTTATTTTCAGGACAAAATCTATCTCCTTCTTGTCCTTTGTACGCCAGTAAAGCACCGCGTCCTGCGTATATTTTTTTATGAGTTCCGCAAATATTGCAGTCTCAAAAACATTGCCTATTACCTCCTTCTGCAACCCTTTCAACCAGAGCATCTGCATAAGACCGGTGTCATAAAAATAAACCTTGGGCAGCTTAAAGAGTTCTGAGCGGATATTTTTACTGAAAGGCCTTACCAGTTTGATTATGTATGTGTTTTCCATTATAAAAAGATATTTTTCTATAGTCTGCTTTGCTATCCTTGTTGTATTGGAGAGTTCAGCAATGTTTAACTGCTGTCCGCTTTGGGACGCGAGCGCCTCAAGAAGCTTGTTGAATTTATCTATATCTTTAACTTCGGCAAGGTCCCGGATGTCTTTTTTAACATAGGTATCAATAATCTGCTGGAGATATTTTTCCTTCATCCCAAGCTCAGGCGCCAGAACAATCTTTGGATAGCCCCCGTATAGAGTATATTCCTTAAACAGCATTTTGAGTTCATCCGTTTTCTTGGAGGTAAAGACCTTGCCGTCCTCAAAAGAATAATGTTTGAACAATAAAAATTCTCTAAAAGAAAGATTAAAAATCTCAAAATTCACCGTCCTGCCGACAAGGGAATCCTTAAATTTCGATTTAATCGCAAAGCTCGATGAACCTGATACGATAAGTTTGATATTTTTATGATGGTCTCCAAGCAGTTTCAGGAAGGATGAGGGATTAGCCAGATATTGAATTTCGTCTATGAAAACAAAAATTCTTTTTCCTGAGGCAGGGAGCATCCCCTCTTCGCGCAGAAGATTTATAAAGGCATCTACTCCGGCATCAAGTATCTTTACAAATCGTAAGTCTTCAAGATCAATGAAATAGGTGCTCCTTTTTTGCGATTGCAGCCGCCTGTCAAGATAATAGAGAATTGATGTTTTTCCTACCTGACGCGCGCCATGCAGAACAATGATGTCGTCTGTGTGGAGATATTTTTTTATTTCCTTGGCGACGCTTCTTTCAAAAATAGTAGCGTTTGTCTTCATGGGATATTTAAGTTTACTTTATATCAAACCTAAAGTAAAGTACACTTTGCTTTAGGTTTTTAGGCTGGTTTTAAACCCTTCCGCGCTTTATCGCGTCAGCCACTTTGGCAACGCGGGACATCTCTTTTACGTCGTGAACGCGCACGATGTTCGCGCCGTTGAATATCGCTATCGCAACGGCAGACGCTGTGCCCTCAAGTCTTTCCGAAGCCGGAAGGCCCCCGAGTATCTTACCGATGAAGGCCTTGCGCGAAACGCCGACCGCAAGAGGTTTGTTCAACAAGGTAAACTCTTTAAGGTTTTGCAGGATTTGAAGGTTGTGATCGAAGGTTTTTCCGAAGCCTATGCCGGGATCGAGAATAAGACGGTCTTCAGAGACCCCGGCCTTTACTGCGATATTTATGCTCTCGCGCAGATAGTCCATTATCTCGGGTATTAAAGCTTCATACACAGGGTTTTCCTGCATATCTTTCGGTTTGCCCTTTATGTGCATCAGGACCACCGGCGCGCCGTATTTCGCGGCCACTCCGGCCATTTCAGGGTCAAATCGCAATCCGCTGATATCGTTGATCATAGAAGCCCCCGCCTCAAGAGCGGCCCGCGCAGTCCCTGATTTAAAGGTGTCTATGGATATCGGAACTTTTATTTTAGCTGCTATCGCTTCGATTACAGGCGCGGTGCGCCTTATCTCTTCTTCGGCTGACACAGGCTCCGACCCCGGCCTTGTTGACTCGCCGCCGACATCGATAATATCCGCGCCTTCTTCGACAAGCCGGAGCGCCTGTTCAACCGCTTTGGATTTATCGAGAAAAAGTCCGCCGTCCGAAAATGAATCGGGAGTGGTATTCACCACTCCCATGATATTTGTTTTTTTATCGAGGTCTAAAGAATAAGTCTTACAGTCGACGATCACGCCTGAGCTTGTGACATCCTTGTCTGTTCGATAAGTATGTCTATTTCATTCCCGTCAACAGTCTCTCTTTCAAGCAAAGTCTTGGCAAGAGCGGTCACGAGGTCAAAGTTTTCTTTAAGCAGCTTCACCGCGTCATCATATGCATTTGTAACGATACGCTTGATCTCTTCGTCTATGTCCATCGCGGTTTTATCGCTGTAGTCCTTGTGTTTGGCTATTTCCCGGCCAAGGAATATCTGTTCGTCCTTCTTCCCGAAGGTAAGCGGCCCGAGCTTCTCGCTCATGCCCCATTCGGTGACCATCTTTCTCGCAAGGTCCGTGGCCCGCTCCAAATCATTGCCTGCGCCGGTGGTCATATGGTTCAGGGCCAGCTCCTCTGCCGCCCTGCCGCCCATAAGCACCTTTAAGACCTTCATCAGATGGTCTTTGGAATACGTATATCTGTCGTCGATAGGAAGCTGCTGCGTTATGCCGAGCGCCCTGCCCCTCGGTATTATGCTCACCTTATGAATGGGGTCGGTCCCGGGCGTGAGCTTGGCCACAAGCGTATGTCCCGCCTCATGGTAAGCGGTGTTCGTCTTTTCCTCGTCGCTCAAAACCATGCTCCGTCTCTCGACGCCCATCAATACTTTATCTTTGGCAAATTCGAAATCGACCATCTCTACCTTTTCTTTGGCCTTGCGGGCAGCCAACAGAGCGGCTTCGTTCACAAGATTCGAAAGGTCGGCCCCGGAGAATCCGGGGGTTCCGCGCGCTATCTTTTCATGATCCACTTCAGGGGCAATCGGAATATTTTTTGTGTGGACCTTCAGTATCTCGATCCTTCCCTTTACATCGGGGACAGGCACCACTATCTGCCTGTCGAAGCGCCCCGGCCTGAGCAGCGCGGGATCCAGAACGTCAGGCCTGTTTGTGGCCGCTATTATGATAACGCCTTCGTTGCCTTCGAACCCGTCCATCTCGACAAGAAGCTGGTTGAGCGTCTGCTCTCTTTCATCATGCCCGCCGCCGAGCCCTGCGCCCCTGTGTCTGCCCACAGCGTCGATTTCATCTATAAAAATAATGCAGGGCGAGCTCTTTTTCGCCTGTTCAAAAAGGTCTCTGACCCTTGAAGCGCCTACTCCCACAAACATCTCGACAAAATCGGAGCCGGATATCGAAAAGAACGGCACAGCGGCCTCTCCGGCTATAGCCTTTGCGAGCAGGGTCTTGCCTGTGCCCGGAGAGCCGACAAGCAATACCCCTTTGGGAATCTTGCCGCCGAGCTTCGAAAATTTCTGCGGATCTTTGAGAAAATCTATGATCTCTTCGACCTCGACTTTGGCCTCTTCAATTCCGGCCACATCCGCGAAGGTGGTCTTGACAGCCTTGTCCGAAACCAGCTTTGCGCGGGCCTTGCCGAAAGACATGGCCTTGTTTCCGCCCATCTGCATCTGCTTCATGAAGAACACCCAGACGAGCACAAGAAAAATTATCGGTCCCCAAGAGAAGAAAAAGTTTATATACCACGGGTTCTGGTCCGGGGGCTTGGCGGTTATCTTCACCTTGTTGTTTTTCAACTCCTTTACGAGTTCGGGATACTCGGCAACGTAAGTCTTGAACCTCGACCCGTCTTTGAGTTTGCCCGAAACAAGGTTTTCCTTTATCACGACCTCTTCGACCTCGCCGGACTCGACCTTCGAAATGAAATCCGAGAATATCATCTCCTTGTCGGTCTTAGGTGGCACATTGAACAGGTTGAACAGCAGGATCATCGCCATTCCTATAAGCAGCCATACAAACAAACCTTTATACATGTTCATATTCTTCGAATGTCCTCTTTTTGATTTGATTGGTTTGATTAATATTTTAACATATTCGCGTCGGCAAGCTCTTTCTGTACGGCAACGAGTTCCTTTATGCCCTTTTCCGCCAGTCTGAGCTGGCTGTTAAGGAGCTCTTTCGAAAAAGGCTCGGATTCAGCTGTGCCCTGAATCTCGACGATCTTGCCGTCGCCTGTCATGACCACATTCATGTCCACCTCGGCTGTCGAGTCCTCGATGTAGCAGAGATCGAGGCGGGGTTCGCCGTTCACGATGCCGACGCTTACCGCTGCAAGAAAGTCCTTAAGCGGAGAGCGTTCAAGCACCCCCGACCTTATCGCAAAAAGTACCGCGTCCGAGATGGCTATATAGGCCCCGGTTATGGAGGCGGTGCGAGTGCCGCCGTCAGCCTGTATCACGTCGCAGTCGAGCCAGATGGTCCTTTCTCCGAGCAGACGCAGATCGCAGACCGAACGCAGGGCCCTCCCTATAAGCCGCTGGATCTCGTGCGTCCTTCCGCCTATCCTGCCGTGCGAAGACTCCCTCGATGTCCTTGTGTTGGTAGACCTCGGCAGCATGCCGTATTCGGCCGTCACCCAGCCTTTTTTCTGGTCCTTTAGAAAAGGCGGGACCTTCTCTTCTATCGAGGCGGTGCAGATCACCCGCGTGTTACCCATCTCGATAAGCACCGAGCCTTCGGCGTTCTTCATAAAATCCCTCGAAACCTTTACAGGTCTCAATTCGTCGTTCTTTCTTCCGTCAGGCCTCATCTACACCTCCATAGGTAAAGCTATTTTTTTTATGTCCTCTATTTTCCGTTTCAAAAACCCTTCCCCGACGGATATGAATTTTTCGGGCGAGTCGGTAACAAAAAAACCGTGCTGCGCGGCCTCCGGAGACGTCCTTCCTGTCCCGGTTTTTTCAAGCAACTCTTTGACCGTCTTTGCGGTCTCTATCGCGGAATCGATAAGCGCGACATCTTTCATAACTGACTGGATCGTAGGTTTCAACAGGGGGTAATGGGTGCATCCCAGAACTAGGGTGTCCACGCCTGTTTCCTTTATCCCTGACAGGTATTTCTCGATTACAAGGCGGGCGATCTCGCCGTCGGTCCAGCCCTCTTCGACAAGAGGCACAAAGAGAGGACAGGCTAGGCTGTGGACTTCTATATTGTTTTTGATGTTCTTAATGGCCTTCGAATAGGCCCCGCTTTTTACGGTGGCTTCCGTGCCTATCACCCCTACCCTGTTGTTGCGTGTAGCGGCGGCGGCGGCCCTCGCGCCCGGCTCTATGACCCCTATCACCGGAACATTCACGCGCTCCGGTATCAAAGGCAGGCTTATGGCGGAAACCGTATTGCAGGCCACGACAAGCATCTTGATATTCTGCCGCATGAGAAACGAAGCGCATTCGAACGAATATCTCGTAACTGTTTCGGCAGACCTTATCCCATAAGGGACCCTCGCGGTGTCTCCCAAATATATCGTGTGCTCAGCAGGCAGAAGCCTTCGGATCTCGCTCAGGACCGTCAGCCCGCCTATGCCGGAATCAAAAATACCTATGGGTCTCTCGTTCATTATTTTATGCCTCTAAAAAAGTGTGCCGTCAGTTGGCAGGATTTCTTTCCGCCCTTTTCAGGGTGTCCGAAAAAACAGCCGGTTTGAGTGGATAGAGACTGAGCATATGTCCGCCAAGGCTTTCTTCCTCTTTGCCCTCGATAAGTATTTTCAGGTCCTCGATGCCCTGAACATTCGAAAGCACAGTCTGGACGATCGATTTAAGCAAAACGAACTCCTGCTTTGCGTCGAACTGCCTGTTCTTTATCAGCTCGTCCGAAAAATCCAGATACAAAATGTTCGACCTGTCCTTGTACGCGCCCAAGAGTTTCGTGTCTTTCGGCGCGCTCCGTTTCAGGTATTCGACAATTATCAGTTCGACTGTTTTTACAGGAAGCGTGTCCTTCTGTATCCTTATTTCTTCGACAACAGTGCCGTTGTCGTTAGGGATGTACAGCTTGACCGGAGAGCCGTCCCCTGCCCTGCCCGAAAAAAAATCGGGCATCTTCGGCATGCCGTCCGACTGCACAACGAGGGAATCGCCCCCGGCCTCGGGTTTGTTAAGGATGTTCTTTGCCATATACCACCCGAACACCGAGGCAATCACAAGGACAGCAATAATCGCCGCAATAAACCACTTCGTGTTCATTTGGCCGCACCCTGAGATTTCTCCGGTCCTTCAGACTGACCGGGCGATACGTGGGAAGCGCTAAGCGCGTCCGCAATTATTTCCGCCAGTATCCTCTTTGAATTCCGGTCATACTTGAACTCTTTCGGGTCAGGAAACTCTATAAGCAGCGAAGTCGCCGGGACCATAGTCAGTAACGACAGCGGAATTTTTTCCTCACGCACCTCCGTCTTGAATTCCCCTGCAAGTTTCTGTGCGATGGCTTTTGAAAGGGCGCTCTCCCTTGCCTGTCCGGCCGCATCGCTGTGAGGGGCGGTGTAAATGCTGAAACCCCTTTTACCGCTCATATGCACGCTTATAAAAAGCTCGGGCATCAGTTTCCGTGCGAGCTTTATCCTGCTGCCGATACTCAAAGTCTGGTCTCCCTTGCGGGTAAAAAAAACCTTTTTACCCGCTTTCGTAAAGGCCGCCCCTATCTCCTTCGAGAGCGTCAGGCTGCTCTCTTTTTCGATATAGTCGCCTGAACGGATGCCTGCGGAAGCGCCCCCATGTCCCGGATCGATCACAACCGTATCAAAAGCAAAAGACGTATTTTCGGTTTTTTGCGTAGGCGCTGTCTTGTCGGTGCGATTGTCTTGGGGCGAGTCCGTATAAAAGGCGTCCACTATCAGCCTTGACGGGCCTGTAAGCTTCGAAACCCTGATATCGTCAAGGTTTTTGACCGTTACGACACAGCTGTTTTCCTTGGCTGAAACGCGCACCATTTCGTTTATATCGACAGCTTTCCTGTGCGGAACAGGCTCTTTTGAACCCATCAGCTTGAAGGTCATAGCGAGGGCAAAATCGATCTTAATATCGTTTTTGCCGCTCACAACCACCGATGCCTTTTCCGCATGGTTTTCGGACGTTTCGAACACTATACGCAGATAGTTCTTATGCTTGCCTACCCTGATAGTAGCAGTAGAAGCGGTGTCGGATGACAGGGGGGCAGAATATCCATCCGCGCTG
Source organism: Nitrospirota bacterium (assembly GCA_004321915.1). Taxonomy (GTDB): domain Bacteria; phylum Nitrospirota; class Thermodesulfovibrionia; order Thermodesulfovibrionales; family Dissulfurispiraceae; genus MYbin3. The sequence goes on along the minus strand of SCQE01000071.1, from coordinate 76,622 downwards.
AAACAAAAAGTGAACGGCAGCAGCAAAAGCAAAACGCGAAAAATCTTCAGAAACATGGTTATTAAGGATACAGGATAGAAGATTTAAGATTCAAGCCGTTTCGTTAAAAGCAGTGGGAACTTTCTTCATTTGCCGCTATCCGGATTAGGACAAAAGTTTACATGCAAAAAAAGTTTCACCGGCACAGGCATGGGGGATACGGGCTCAAAACGGTGTAACCATGTGATTTTATTCTTTTTATTTCGCTTTGCCTCTTGCGGCATGTTTCTTGATAGTATATTTAAACTTATCATTAGATAACGTATATACGGAACAAATGATCGTCTCTTCCGTAAACACCCGATGGCAAAAAAACTAAGCATACTATTTATCGAAGATTCCGAAGACGATGCCCTTCTTTTGGTCCACCGGCTAAAGCGCGGCGGCTATGATATCGAGATGCTGAGGGTGGAAACCGCCGACAGCATGACTAAAGCGCTGAAAGAACAGTCTTGGGACTTGATAATCTGTGATTATTCGATGCCCCACTTCAGCGCCCCTGCGGCAATAAACACGCTCAAGAAAATGGACCTCGACATACCCTTTATCGTCATGTCCGGCGTAATGGGCGAAGAGACGGCCGTCGAGATGATGCGGGCCGGGGCCCACGATTACATAAGAAAAGACAACACTGTGCGGCTTATACCCGCCATAGAGAGGGAACTGCACGAAGCCGGTGTGAGAAAAGAACGCACGCGCCTCAGCGAACAGTTGCAGCACGCGCAGAGAATGGAGTCGATAGGCACGCTTACCGGAGGCATAGCCCACGATTTCAACAATATCCTTACCGCGCTCATCGGGTACGCAACCCTCCTTAAGATGAAATTGAGAGAAGACGACCCCCTTAAGAAATTCGCGGAGCAGATCCTTTTTACGAGCGAAAGGGCGGCCAATCTTACCCGCAGCCTCCTCGCCTTCAGCCGGAAACAGGTCCTTGCACCCAAGCCGGCGAATATCAATGAGATAATCGGCAGCGTCCAGAAACTTCTCACACGAATTATAGGCGAAGACATAGAACTCAAGGTGGTCCTTTCCGATTGCGATCTTATCGCTCTGGTCGATATCGGCCAGATAGAGCAGGTGCTGATAAACCTATGCACCAATGCCCGCGATGCGATGCCGGAAGGCGGGATGCTGCTGATAGAAACTTCGTTGGTTTTCGTCGATGAGATCTGTCGGGAAACATATCCTTTAGAAAAGGCCGGACAATATGCCCTTATTACTGTAACGGATACAGGCACAGGCATGGATGGAAATACGCAGAAACGCATATTCGAGCCTTTTTTCACAACCAAAGAGACCGGAAAAGGGACCGGTCTCGGAATGGCCATAGCTTACGGCGTAATAAAACAGCATAACGGCTCGATCAATGTTTACAGCGAGCCCGGAAAAGGGACGACCTTTAGGATATACCTGCCCATCAGAGAGTCGTCCGAAGAAGAGGAACTCCGGAAACCCCATCAACAAGCGGCCCGGGGCTCGGAAACCTTGCTGGTTGCCGAAGATGACAGCGACGTAAGAACGATCATCAGAAGCGTGCTCGAAGACTTCGGATACGGCGTCATCGAGGCTGACAACGGCGAGGATGCGGTGCGAATATTCGCCAAAAACCGGGACCGTATAAATCTGGCCCTTCTGGATTTGATAATGCCGAAGAAAAACGGCACCGAAGCTTACAGAGAACTGAAAATGCTCGATCCGAACATAAAGGCCATTTTCATGAGCGGGTACACGGAAGACATCATCAGGCAGAAAGGCCCGATTGAAAACGGTATAGAGTTCATCAACAAACCACTGATCCCTGAAGAGCTCTTGAGAAAAATCCGGAACATGCTGGACCGCTAAACAACGATAAAAGTGACGGGAACTCTTCTTAAAAATACATACCTCTGTCATATCCGTGGAGGCAGGTATCCGGAACTTGCTGAAAATACTAGATTCCGGATCAAGCCCGGAATAACGGCTATGAGGCTTTGTTAAGTTATCCCTTAATAACTACGCATTGGAGGTTTTATATGCTTGAACGGCTTATAACGGCTTATAACGAGGCTGTCTTCGATGCAGACAGGGACACTGCGCTTAAGATAATCCATGATGCCCTGAACAGCGGCATTTCCCCTGAAGATATCGTGTTTAAGATTGTAGTGCCGGAGTTGGAAGCGATGATGAAAGCGGTCAGCGAGACGCATAATGTCAGTCTTGCCCAGCACTTTTTGGCCGCGCAGATAGCGGCCGAGGTGACCGACGAGATGACCGCTAAATTCAGGAAACTGCCTGAGAGCGCGGGCCGCGTCGTTATCGGGACCTCGTGGGGCGATTTTCACGGTCTCGGCAAAAAGATCGTGGCAGGATGTCTGAACGCGCTGATGATAGATGTTTTCGACCTCGGGCTCAACGTGCCTGCCGAAAGGTTCGTGGACGAGGCTGTTGCGCATGATGCTCAGGTCATTGCGATATCCTCCATGATGGTGCATACGGCGAGGGGGGAGAACGGCTGCATAAAAGTCCGCAGCCTGTTGAAGGAAAGGGGTCTCGAGGAGAGGATGAAAATAGTGGTAGGCGGCGCTCCATACCGCTACGCCCGGGAACTTTACAAGACAGTAGGGGCTGATGCATGGGCTGACGACGGGATAACAGCGGGCAGGGTAATCGCCGACCTCATCAAGGGGGTGCGGAGATGATAACAGGAATGGACAGACTGGTCGCAGCGATAAACGGCGGGACTTCGGACCGCATCCCGGTATTCTGCAACCTGATAGACCAAGGCGCTAAAGAACTCGGGATGCCGCTGCAGGAATATTATTCCGACGGCGAGCATGTGGCCGAGGCCCAGCTCAAAATGCGTGAGAAGTACGGCTACGACAACCTCTGGAGCCTCTTCTACGTGGGCAGGGAAGCGGAGTTGTTAGGCTGCGAAAAGATCATCTTTGCGGAAGACGGCCCGCCCAACGTAGGCCATATGGTGATAAAAGACTACGACGACATACACAGGCTGGAGGTGCCGGAGGACATTTCCTCTCATCCGGCCTTTCAGGAGCCGCTCAAATGTCTGAACATACTGAAAAGAGAAGCGGGCGGCAAATATCCCATATGCGCTTATGTGACGGCCTCCATGACACTGCCCGCCCTGTTGATGGGCATGGACAAGTGGATGGAGCTTTTCCTGCTCGGTCCGGCTTCGGTGCGCGACGAGCTTCTTGCCAAGTGTTCCGAGTTCTTCAAAAAAGAGATAACCGCATATCGCAACGCGGGGGCCGACGTCTTCGTATACGCCAACGCCTTCGGCTCCACCGACTTTGTCCCGATGAGACTGTTCAAAGAACTCTCACTGCCGCAGATGGAGAAAGACCTTTCTGTCGGAACGGACGGCGTGGTCTATTACTGCGGGGGGGCGCGGATGAACGCGGTGCTTCAGCAGGTCATCGACAAGCTTGGGCTGGGGGCGTATTACCTCAGTCCTCTGGACGATATAGCGGAAGGCAAAAGGATAATCGGAGAGCGCGGCCTCACCTGCGGGGTCATCAACGACATAAAGCTCATAGACTGGACTCCTGAGGAGATACGGAGCGAGGTAAAACGGATGCTGGAAGCAGGAATGCCGGGAGGTAAATTTCTCTTCGGAACGCTCGTCATGCCGTACGGCATACCCGAGGGAAACATCAGGGCGATGCTCGAAGCCGCGTATGAATACGGAAGATACGAAGGACATGTGAATGGATAGACCGTCGAAAAGCGGGTCCGGGCCTTTTGCCCCGAAGCCTTCTTTCCTGTCCGGCCTTCGCGCGCGTCTCGTATTGCTCGTTTTTTTCGCGGTCGTGCCGTCGCTGTTCCTGATATTCTACAACGCCGAAGAACAGCAGCACATCGAGATCGAGCGGATAAAGAAAGAGTCTTCCCAAAACACAAGACTTATTACCGGCGCCGCCGACCAGATGGTCGAAGGCGCGCGCCAATTGCTTATCGCGCTGGCCGAAGTGGTGATTCAGCACGGGGACGACCCGGTTTATGTCAATCGTTACCTCAAAAATATCCTCGATAAGTTTCCGCAGTACGCTACGATGGGCGTTGCGGACAAAGAGGGCAATTCAAAGTTCACGGCGATAGCGGCCGCCGGACGGCTTAACTTCGCGGACCGTTTATGGTTCAAGCGCGCCTGCGAGACGAGGATGTTCAGCCTCGGAGAATACGCGGTAGGCCGCATATCCCGTAAAAAAAGCATACATTTTTCGTATCCGGTCATGGACAATAAAAACGAAGTGCGTTATGTGAATTACATTGCCCTCGACCTCGACTGGTTCAACGGGGAATTGGGCAGGATAAAGATACCGATCGGTTCCACACTGAAGGTGATAGACAGCAGAGGCATAATCCTGGCGCGCAGTCCTGACCCCGAAAAGATGATCGGAAAGGCCATGCCTGAAGCCGACGTCGTCAGGACCATACTGTCCCAACATCAGGGCGTTGCTGAAGCCACAGGACTGGACAGAACAAAACGCCTGTACGCCTTCAGCGCCGTGGCGGGCACCGACAATAACATGTTTGTGAGCGTAGGCATACCCCGATCCATTGTTTTTGCGGACGTCAAAAGACTGCTTGGACGCAACATCCTGCTGCTTGGACTCGTCGCTTCCATATCCATAGGCGCTGCGCTGGTCATAGCGAACCTCGCAAGGAAAACCGAGCGGGAATTGCTCGAACACCGCGAGCACCTCGAACTGCTGGTCAAACAGCGCACTGCCGAGCTTGAACAGGCCAATATCAAACTCCTAGAACTCGACCGTCTCAAGTCCATGTTCATAGCCTCCATGAGCCACGAACTCAGGACCCCCTTGAATTCGATAATCGGGTTTACCGGGATAATGCTGATGGGCTTGGCCGGAGAGACAACGGAAGAGCAAAAAAAACAGCTTGCGATAGTAAAAAACAACTCAAACCATCTCCTGTCCCTGATAAACGATGTGATCGACGTGAGCAAGATAGAGGCGGACAAGGCGGAGCTCTTCATCGAAGCCCTAGACATGTCGGCGCTCTTAAATGAGGCGAGAAAATCTTTTCAGGTCATTGCGGACAATAAAGGCATAGCATTGTTCGTCGATGCTCCGGAGGACCTGACGGCACACAGCGATGAGCGAAAGGTGAAACAGGTCGTTACGAACCTTATAGGCAATGCCCTGAAGTTTACAGAAAAAGGCTCTGTGCGTATCAGCGCGCGAAGAAACAGGACCACCGGAACAGGATTGGATTGCATCGAGGTCTCGGTCGAAGACACCGGCATCGGAATAAGGGAAAAGCACATGCCTCTGTTATTTACCGCCTTCAGCCAGATACGTGAGGAAAGTATTCCGAAACAGGAGGGCACCGGACTCGGACTCTATCTGTCGAAAAAAATAGCCGGCCTTCTCGGCGGGGAGATAAGCGTGGAAAGCGAGTTCGGGAAAGGCAGCAGGTTTGTTTTTAAGATACCGGAGAAGACCAAATGAAAAAAATCCTTGTGGTCGAAGACAATGAAGACAACCTTTACCTCGTAAGCTATTTTTTGAGGAAGTCGGGATACGAAGTGGTCGAAGCGAGGAGCGGCGAAGATGGCATAGCAGCAGCCCTGACAACGATGCCGGACGCCATATTGATGGATATCCACCTGCCGGGCATAGACGGTCTCGACGCCGCTAAAAAGATCAAGGAATCCGAATCCGGATGCATGATACCCATCATCGCCCTCACCTCTCAGGTGATGCCCGGAGACAGGGAGAGGGCGTTCAAATCCGGCTGCTCGGGTTATATAGAAAAACCGATAAACATCGAAGTTTTCATGTCAGAGATAACGAGGCATCTGAAGATAAACGGGGTGGATTGAGATGAAGATACTTCTGGTTGACGACAGGGAAGATGAGCTTTATATGTCCGAGACATTGCTGAAAAGCGGATGCCATGAGGTGGTGTGCGCAAGAAACGGCATAGAGGCGCTCGACAGGCTGCGCGAAGACCGGATAGACCTGATCATTTCCGACATATTGATGCCGAAGATGGACGGCTACCGGCTGTGCAGGGAGTGCAAGAAAGACGACAGGTTCAAAAAACTGCCCTTTATATTCCTGTCTTCCTCGTATCTCGAAAAGAAGGACGAGAATTTTGCCTTGAGCCTCGGCGCGGAAAGGTTTATCAGAAGACCTGTTGGGCCTGAAGAATTTATCGGCATTATAGAAGACGTTATCAAAAAGCAACGCGACGGCGTTGTAAGGGAAACGGAGCAGTGGACGGTTGATGAACTGACCTACCTGACCGAATACAATGAACGCCTCTTGAACAAGCTCGAGCAAAAGGTGCAGGCCTTGGAAAATGAGATAACCGAACGCAGGAGGTCCGAAGAGGCGATTATTACGGCGAAAAATCGCATTGCCGCTGATCTCGATGCGATGGAAAAATTGCATAAGATCGGATTGGTATATCTCAGCGGCGGCGGTCTGCAGGAAATTCTCGAAAAAGTTCTGGATGCCGCGATCTCCATTACAGGCGCGGACATGGGAAATATCCAGCTTCTCGATCCTCATACGGCCGAGCTAAAGATCACCGTACATCGAGGCTTCAGTAAAGAGTGGCTGGACTTCTGGGCCGGTGTCTCTGAAGGACACGGAACTTGGGGCACCGCGCTTCGGTCAAGGGAAAGAATAATTGTCGAGGATGTGGCCGAAAGCCCGATCTTCAGGGGAACTCCGGAGCTTGAAGTCCAGTTGAAGGAAGGGGTGCGCGCTGTGCAGTCTACCCCGCTTCTGAGTCGAAGCGGCAGGCTGCTGGGAATGGTATCGACGCATTACAAAAGCCCTTGCAGACCGGAGGAGCAAGGTTTGCTGCTGCTTGATACGTTGGCCGGGGAAACCGCCCTTATTATTGAAACCTTCGCGAAAGAGGAGGGACTCAGGCTTTTTAAGGCCTTGATCGATCACTCTAATGACCCGGTTGAAGTCCTCGATCCTGAAACGGGCAAATTTCTCATTGTAAATGAAAAAGCATACACAACTCTCGGCTACAGCCGCGAGGAAATTTTATCTATGAAGGTCTTTGATATTGATCCCCTTTTAGAACCGTCGGACTTTACGAAAGTAATGGAGGAACTTAACAGGACCGGAGCCATGATATGGCAGGGTATCCACAAGAGAAAGGATGGGACGACTTTTCCTGTAGAGGTCAGTTTGAAAATTGTAGTGCTTGACCGGAGCTACTTGGTTGCTATTACACGCGACATCACCGAACGCAAGAAGGCCGAAGAGGCGCTGCGGGACAGCGAGGAGAAGTTCAGGACTATGGCCCTTGCCGCGCACGACGCGATTATCATGATGGGAAACGAAGGGGAGATATTGTTCTGGAATGATGCGGCAGAAAAAATATTCGGATATTCAAGGCCGGAAGTTCTGGGAAAGAACCTGCATATGTTCCTAGTTCCGCCGCGTTATCATGACGCCCACAAAAAAGGATTTGAGCGCTTTAGAATGACCGGCGAGGGGGCCGCGGTCGGTAAAATACTCGAACTGGCGGCCATTAGAAAAGACGGTGAAGAGTTCCCGATAGAACTTTCCGTTTCTGCCGTCATGTTAAAGGGCAGATGGCACGCTATAGGCGTTTTGAGAGATATTACCGGGCGCAAAAAGGCGGAAGAAGAACAGGAGCGTTTGCAGGAGCAGCTCCGCCAGTCTCATAAGCTGGAGGGCATAGGCCAGCTGGCAGGCGGCATCGCCCACGACTTTAATAATATCCTCAGCGCAATAATCGGCTTCGGGGGGCTTGCCCACCTGAAACTTCCGGCCGACAGCCCCATTCAGTACTATATCACCGAGGTGCTTGCCGCAGGCAATCGCGGCGCTTCGCTCACCCAGCAGATACTCGCCTTCAGCAGAAAGCAGGTCCTCGATATAAAGACGGTGGACCTGAACGATGTAGTGGCGGGCATCGATAAGATGCTCCGCAGGCTTATGCGCGAAGACATACGCATAAAATTCATATTATCGGACGCGCCGTTGACTATATTGGCAGACGCGAGCCAGATCGACCAGATACTCCTGAATTTGGCGACAAACGCTAGGGACGCAATGCCGGAAGGCGGCGACCTGATCATCTCCACCTCGATGACGGACATTGCCGGAGATTTTATAAGCGCGCATTGTTACGGAACGCCCGGCATATACGCGCTTCTTACGGTATCGGACACCGGGACAGGCATGGATAAAGCTACGGAAAACAGAATTTTCGAGCCTTTCTTTACCACAAAAGAATCCGGCAAAGGCACCGGCCTCGGCCTTGCGGTTGTTTACGGCATCGTCAAACAGCATAACGGATTCATAGATGTGGACAGCGGACCGGGCAGAGGGACTGTTTTCAGCGTATATTTGCCGCTCATCTCAGGTGAGAGCGGCAAAATTCAGGCGGACCGGGCCGTTCCTGTACAGGGAGGGACCGAAACCATATTGCTGGCCGATGACGATGAAAACATCAAAGAATACATCAGCGAAATGCTCGAACATTTCGGTTATAAGGTCATATCCGCCGAAAACGGAGACGATGCCGTTGATAAATTCATGAAAAACCGGGATGCAATTAACCTATTGGTCTTGGACATCATAATGCCGTTTAAAGGGGGCAAAGAGGCGTATGACGAGATATTCAAGATCAGTCCGGACATAAAAGCGCTATTTATGAGCGGCCACACCGGAGATGTGATAGCAAAAAAACGCATAGCCGAAGACGGCCTTGATTTCATCGCAAAGCCTTTTAGACCCGAAGACTTTCTCGGCAGGGTCAGGGAGATTCTGGACAGGAAGTGAGCATGCCCGAAATGACAAACATACCGAAAGGGGAACTGGAGGGCCTGAAAGAGCGAGCCAGAAAACTGGCCGGTGAAAAGTCGTATCTCCAGTTGGCGCTCAGCCTGATGAACAGGTTGAGCGCAGTGCCGGGGCTCGAAAACACTATAGGAAACATACTGAGCATAGTCCTTGAAAGCATAGGCGGGGCCAACATCTCGATCTATTATTTTATCGACGATGATATTTACTATGCCGACGTTTTCGGTAAAAGGACGACGATCGACCGCATCGACAACGGCCTTGTAAAAAAGGTTTTGGAAAACCGCGAATTCATAGAAATAGAACACGCCTTTAGCGATACCAAGATGACAACACCTGAGTTTACCAAGGCCTCCACCTGCGCGGTCCCTCTCATGGTCGGCGCCGACATTATAGGCGTCTTGAAAATGGAAGACATGCACATGTCCGTCCGTGAAGTGCGCGAACAGTTCCAGCCATTTTTCAATTACGCGGCCCTCGTATTAAAAAACGAGATACTCGGACACACACGGCTCAAAAAGGCATATGACAAGTTGAGCCGGACAAACTCCGAACTGGAGGCCGCGAACGCCGCCCTCGAAAAAGCTTATACGGACTTGAAAGCGGCCCAAGCACAGCTTCTCCAACAGGACAAGATGGCGTCGATAGGCCAACTGGCCGCAGGTGTGGCGCATGAGATAAACAACCCGATGGGCTTTATCATCAGCAATCTCAATACACTCCGCAAATACGCGGAAAAGCGCACGCGGTTTCTCGACGTTCAGGCCGGCGGCCTTGAGGACCTCGCGAAAAAGACAGCTCCGGAGAACGGGACAACGCTCGACTTCGTCCGGAAACAGCGCGCCGCGCTCAAAATGGACTACATTACCGGCGATATCAACAACCTTATATCCGAGTCCCTCGACGGGGCTGAGAGGGTAAAGCGGATTGTTCAGGACTTAAAGAGTTTCTCCCGAGTGGACGCTGCAGAATGCGCCTATGCGGACATCAACCGCGCGCTGGACAGCACGCTTTCGATAGCGTGGAACGAGATCAAATACAAGGCCGGAGTGATAAAAGAGTACGGAGACCTGCCGCAAGTGTACTGCAATCCGGGCCAGCTCAATCAGGTCTTTCTGAACATCCTGATAAATGCGGCGCACGCCATGGAGACAAAAGGAGAGATCAGGATAAAGACATGGGCCGAGCGCGGTTGCATTCGCGTCTCGATAAGCGACAGCGGACAGGGCATGCCTCCTGAAAACATAAAACGCATATTCGAGCCTTTTTTTACGACCAAGGAACCGGGCAAGGGAACAGGCCTCGGTCTGGCCATAGCGTACGATATTATCGTGAACAAACACGGCGGCCGCATCGACGTGACGAGCGAACTAGGCAAAGGCAGCGAGTTTACGATCACACTGCCTATTGCGCCGGAGGAGACATTATGACAGAGACGGTAACCATACCAAAAGAAGAAATTGAAAAACTTGAAGAGCGCGCAAAAAAGCTGGCCGTCGAGAAATCGAATCTTGCCCTCATAAACAGCATGATGATCCGGTTGAGCGCCGTCACAGGTCTCGAAAATACGGTCGTCAACATGCTCCGGATAATTATGGACACCATAGGCGGCAGCAATCACATCGTATACGCTGTTGACAGTTACATCTACTATGCCGATGTCTACGGCAAAACGATAAAACTCGACAATATCGAGGACGACCTTGTGAAAAAGGCATTCGAGACCCATGGGTTTGTCGAAGTAGCGCACGCTTTCAGCGACACCATGATGATGACTCCGGAATTCACCAAGGCCTCCACCTGCGCGGTCCCTCTCATGGTCGGCCATGAAGTTGCGGGCGTTCTGAAAATGGAGAACATGCATATATCCGTACGCGAATTGCGCGAGCAGTTTATGCCGTTTTTCAATTACGCGGCAATCATACTGAAGAACGAATTGCAGAGCTATGACAGTCTTAAAACGGCCTTCGAACAGATCCAAAGGACAAATACAAGACTTTCGGAAGAGATCGCTGAAAGGGAGAAGTTCGAGCAGTCACTGCATATCACGCAGTTTGCCGTGGACAACATATCAGACTGCCTCTTCATGACACGGCCCGACGCCTGCTTTGTCGATGTTAATGAATCCACCTGCCTCAGTCTCGGGTACAGCCGGAATGAGCTGCTGGGAATGACCGTATTCGACATCGACCCGGTCTTTCCGCGCGAGGCATGGGACAGCCACTGGCAGGAGATAAAGGAGCGCAAATCTTTCACCATAGAAACAAAGCACAGGAGAAAAAGCGGCGAGATATTCCCGGTCGAGGTGACTGTAAATTATTTCGAATACGAAGGCGCGGAGTACAACTTCGCCTTTGCCAGAGACATAACCGAAAGAAAACGGGCCGAGGAGATCTTGGCCGGTGAACGGGAGTTCAGCCGGTCCCTTCTGGAGAGCATGTCGGACGGCGTGGTCGCCTGCGACGAAGAAGGCATCCTTACACTTTTCAACCGGACCGCTAGGGAGTGGCATGGCCTAGATCCGATGCGGCTGCCCAAAGAAGAATGGGCGAAGCATTACGACCTTTACCGTGCCGACGGAGTGACCCCTCTGCCGACCGAAGAGATACCGCTTGCGATGGCATTCAAGGGCAAGGTCGTCAGGGACTCCGGCATGGCCATAATTGCCAAAGGTCAATCGCCCCGGTTCATACTGGCAAACGGAAGCCTCATAACCGACGAGTCCGGGCGGAAGCTAGGAGCGGTCGTTATAATGCGGGACATTACCGCGTTGAGGCTCATAGAACAGGAACTCCGCAGGACCAATGAAGATCTCGAAAGGCGCGTGGAAGAACGCACAGCCGAACTGAAAAGGGCCAATGAACGGTTGAGGCTGACCCAGTTCAGTGTGGACAGCGCCGCCGATACGGTTATGTGGCTGAAACCCGACGGGAGTTACTTTTATATAAACGAGGCCGCTTGCCGTCTGCTTGGCTACACAAGAGAAGAGTTTTGGGGGATCAGCGCCTCTGACGTCAACCCTGAGCACCCAAAAGAAGCATGGCCGCTGCATTGGGAAGAACTTAAACAAAAGAAAACGCTTTCATTCGAGGCCCGGCTTCGCCGGAAAAACGGCTCGTTCGTTCCGGTAGAGATCAACGCTAATCACATCTCGTTTGGGGGGCAGGAATACAATTGCGCTTTTGTCCGGGATGTTACGGACCGGGAAAAATCCGAAGAAATGCGTCTTGCAAACCTCCGTTATTTCGAAAACATGGACCGCGTCAACCGGGCAATCCAAGAGACAAACGACCTTGAACGGATGATGAGCGACGTTCTCGACCTAGTGCTTAAGAACTTCGATTGCGACCGGGCGTTCCTGTTGTACCCTTGCGACCCGGATGCAGCGTCATGGATGGTCCCGATGGAGCGCAACAGGCCGGAATATCCGGGGGCCATGGAACTGGGGACCGAAATACCTATGGGCCAAGATGTTGCAGAGACCTTCCGCACCTTGCTGACAGCGGACGGTCCGGTGAAATTCGGTCCGGGGACCCCGCACCCGTTGCCCGCTGACGCGTCCGTACGCTTCGGTTTTAAAAGCTTCATGGCCATGGCCCTTTATCCCAAGATCGGAGGCCCATGGCAGTTTGGTATCCATCAGTGCTCTTACGCACGCGTCTGGACATCAGAGGAAGAGAGATTTTTTCAGGAGGTCGGCAGGCGCGTCTCCGACTCCCTGTCCAGCCTGCTCGCACATCGCAGTCTGCAGAAGAGCGAGGAGAAGTACCGCACCATCGTAGACACAGCCACGGAAGGCATTATGGTGTTGGGGCCTGATACGGGGATCACCTTTGTCAACGCCCGGATGTCCGAAATGCTCGGCTACCAAGAGGAAAAACTGACAGGACGTCCGATGAGCGACTTCATGCTTGAAGAGGACATTTTTGACCATACCTCGAAAATGGAGGCCCGCCGCAGGGGGGTGTCACAGACCTATGAGCGCAGGTTTCGCCGCATAGACGGACAGACGATATGGACCTTTGTTTCAGCTACCCCAATCTTTGATGAGGGTCACAATTTTAACGGCTCCTTCGGTATGTTCACAGACATCACCGAACGCAAGCGGGCCGAACAAGAGTTGCGTAGACTGAACGAAAAACTCGAACAACGTGTAAAAGAACGCACCTCCGAACTCGAAAGCAAAAACGCGGAACTCGAAAGAATGAACAAGTTGTTCGTGGGCAGGGAGTTGAAGATGATCGAATTGAAGGACAGGATAAAGGCGCTGGAAGAAAAAACAGCGCATGGCGGGCAGACCGAAACGGATACATAAACAGACTACCGTTGATAGACTCACGAAAAGTCGTCATACCCGCGAAGGCGGGTATCCAGAGCGTGAGCGACTACTTAAAAAAACTGGATTCCCGATTAAGACCTTCGGGAATGACGGCCTTAAAAATGAATATTCATGAGCAGGAGGGACGATCATTATGGGCTGGTACGCCAATTTAAGAATAAGGGACAGGCTGCTCTCAGGATATGCGGTTGTGGTAATCCTCAGCTGCATAATCGGGTATTACGGCATAAGCGGCATGAAGGACCTAAAGGCGTTTCTCGACGATACCCATGACAACCTGATCCATTCGATCGTGGCAGCTACGGATGCAGACCATCATTCCCAGCAGCACAAGCGTGAATTCCTGCGCTATCTGCTTTCACCCGATAAAAAAGACCGTCAGGAAATCTTTGCAAGGCTCAAGCGCGAAGATGTCCAAATGAAAGACGCCTTAAGCGCCCTTGAAAAAATGCCGCTTCTGCCTAAAGAACGGGAAATGCTCTCGAATATACGGACTGCATGGAGCGCATACCTTGAGGCAGCGGGCCGTGTAATGGCTGTTTCTGACGAGAAGAAAGACGCCAATGTGGCGGAGATGGAGAGGTTGCAGGTTACCCCCCTATTTAAGGAGTTCGAGGATATCAACCGGCAGATGCGGTCTTTCAATGTCGAGGAATCGGATGAACACTATGCGAACGGCGGTCGCACATACAAGCAATTAAGTTTCTGGATGATAGCCTTGAGCATCGTCGTTACCATCGCATCTTTTGCGATAGCCGTTTTAATTACAAGAAGCGTGACCGCTCCATTAAGCAAAGGACTTGAAATGGTACAGGCCCTTGCAAAGGGGGGCGAGGAAAAGGCCCGGCTGACAGAGGCGATAGCTAACGGCGACCTCAGCCTGAACATGACACTCTCGGAACCTCTCAAAATCGATGCCGCCGGTTTGAGCGACGATGAAAGCGGAAGACTGCTCAAGTCGGTTGTCGGCATGAGCGAGGTCCAGTTCTCGCTCGATCGGGCATTTGCCCGCATGACCGAATCTCTGCGCCGGAGCAGGGATGAGGAACAGGGACGCGACTGGTTAAAAACAGGCCTGAACGAATTGAACTCGCTGATGAGAGGGGAGCAAAAGACATCCGAAGTGGCCGAAAAAGTCCTGACCTTTCTGTCCGGATATCTGAAGGCGGGAGCCGGCGCCTTCTATATGTATGACGATAAGGGACAGACCCTTGTGCTGACCGCAACCTACGCATTTACACGACGCAAGAACCTGAGCGACCGCTTTCGCCTTGGAGAAGGACTTATAGGTCAGGCCGCGCTTGAAAAGAAAATGATCTGTCTCTCGAATGTCCCGCCCGACTACCTCCGGATCGGATCGGCCCTCGGGGAAGCCGTGCCTCAAAACATTGTCGCGCTGCCGCTTCTGCATAACGACCAGCTCGTGGCCGCAATGGAACTCGGCGCCTTCAAGGCTTTCGACGATAAAGAACTCGATTTCCTGAATCAGGCGATGGAGGGTATAGCCATAGGGCTTGGGGTAGCCTATTCCCGACAGCGGATAGACGAACTCCTCGAACAGACCCAGCAACAGACCGAAGAACTCAGGGTGCAGCAGGAAGAGCTGCAGCAGACCAACGAAGAGCTCGAAGAGCGCGCCGAGATGCTGGAGCAGCAGAGAAAACAGATACAGGCAAAGAACAGGGAGATCGAGACTGCAAGCGCGGAACTGAGGCTCAAGGCCGATGACATCGAGAAGGTAAGCGCCTACAAGTCGGAGTTCCTCGCCAACATGTCCCATGAACTCAGGACACCGCTCAACAGCATGATGATCCTGTCGAACCTTCTGATGGAGAACAAAGAAGGCAATCTTACGGACAAACAAAAAGAGTTCGCCTCGACCATAAACAGCGCGGGTAAAGACCTTTTGGGCCTGATAAACGATATCCTCGACCTTTCGAAAGTCGAGGCAGGCAGGCTTGAACTCATTTATGAGGACATACCGGTCAGCGAATTCCGAGGGACTATCGAGGACATTTTCATGCAGCAGGCGGAGCAGAAGGGCCTCGAGTTCAGCGTAGTTGTTCAGGACAGCGTGCCAGAAAAGATAAGGCTGGATGAGCAGCGCACCCGGCAGATATTGAAAAACCTGCTCTCGAATGCCTTCAAATTCACAGAGAAAGGCTCGGTTGTCCTGAAAATATCGACGTATAGCGCCACCGAAAATCCTCTGGGCGTCCCGGCAGTCGCTTTTAGAGTTAAAGATACGGGCATAGGCATAGAAAAGAACAAGCATGGGCTGGTATTTCAGGCCTTTCAGCAGGCCGACGGCACCACAAGCCGCAAGTTCGGCGGCACCGGGCTGGGGTTGTCCATATCTTTACAGCTTGCCCGAAGGATGGGCGGAGACATTACGCTCGAAAGCGAGAGAGGCAAGGGAAGCGTTTTCACGCTTTATCTGCCGCTTGCAGGTGACATAGGAAATGCAAACATACCGTTTACAGGTCTCCCTATATTTCCCTCCCCCTTGAGGGGTGAGGGCGAGGGTGGGGGTGTCCAGCAACGGAGGCTTCACCCTCCCCTTCCTCCCCTCCCCTCAAGGGAGGGGAACACTATTGGAAAGAATGAACTGCCTGTCGTGACAACGGAAATGTCGCGTCCGCTTCAGGACGACAGGGACAGGCTTAGGAGGGGGGACAAGAGCATATTGATAATAGAGGACGACCTTAATTTTGCCAAGACACTGATGGTCATGGTCAGGGAAAAAGGGTTCGGCTGCATTGTGGCTGCCGACGGCACAAGCGGCATACATCTTGCCGACATCTATCAGCCGAGCGCCGTAATACTCGATGTTATGCTGCCGGGCATTGACGGATGGGGCGTAATGCGCAGCCTCAAGGACAATCCCGCCACCCGCCATATACCCGTACATTTCATCACCTGTCTCGATGAACGCCAAAAGGGCATGTCTATGGGCGCTGTGGGTTTCTTTACAAAACCTGTGACGCCCGGGCAGCTTGAAGAGGTGTTCGGCAATATAGAGAAGAGCGTTGCAAAAACGATGAGGAGACTGCTTATAGTCGAGGACAACAAAGCAGAGGCAGAAGGAATGACCGGCCTTCTTCAGGACCGCAACCTTGAAATAAGCGTTGCGGCCACCGGCAGAGAGGCGATCGATGTCCTCAGCCGTAATCCTATCGATTGCATTGTCCTTGACATCGGCCTGCCCGACATGTCCGGCTTCGATCTCCTCGAACATATACACAACTCCGAAGACCTCCGCTCCATACCTGTCATCATACATACAGGCCGGGACCTCTCCCACGAAGAGGAACTGAAGCTGCAGCATTATGCAAAGAGCATCATCATCAAGGGGGCCAAAGGCCCTGAACGCCTCTTGAATGAAGTCACACTCTTTCTGCATATGGTCGAGAACGAGCTGCCCCGGGAAAAACAGCAGATGATACGCGCTTCGATCGACAAGGAGGCCATGCTCGAAGGGAAAAAAGTGCTGCTCGTGGATGACGACATGCGCAATGTATTTTCCCTCTCGAGCATCCTGACCGATAAAAACATGATTATTGTAGAGGCCGAAAACGGCAAAGACGCATTGACCAAGATCAGCGAGCATCCGGACGTTAATGTCGTGCTCATGGACATCATGATGCCCGAGATGGACGGCTACGAGGCGATACGCAATATCCGGATCGACCCCCGTTTCAAGGACCTTCCGGTCATAGCCATGACAGCCAAGGCAATGGCAGGGGACCAAGAGAAATGCATTCAGGCAGGGGCCAACGACTATATATCAAAACCGCTCGATATGGAAAAGCTACTTTCGCTCCTGCGGGTCTGGCTCTACAGGCAGGCGTAATGATGAAAACATCAGACATCGAGAACATCGAGATAAGTCTCCTGCTGGAGGGGATATTCGATGTGTACGGCTATGATTTCAGGGAATATGCCGAAGCGTCCCTCAAGCGGCGATTGACGCAGTGGCTGCATAAAACAGGCTTCGCAGGTTTTTCGGAGGCCCAAGCCGTTGTACTGCGCGACCGGGAACTGTTCAGCGATCTGCTGGACGGTATAACCGTAAATGTATCCGAGATGTTCCGCGACCCTCAATTCTTTAAAGCCATTAGGGAAGTTGTTGTGCCTCACCTGAAGACCTACCCTTTTATAAAGATTTGGGTTGCGGGATGCGCTGCAGGAGAGGAGGCGTACTCTTTGGCCATTCTGCTTTGCGAAGAGGGGCTTGACGGACATTACAGGATATACGCCACCGACATAAACGAAAGGGTCCTTCAACAGGCCAAGGAGGGGGTTTATCCGCTCGAAAGAATGCGGCAGTTCACGCACAGCTACCAGACGGCAGGCGGAAAAAGAGATTTTGCGGACTATTACACTGCGCGGTATGACCGCGCCATCCTGTCGCAAAAACTCAAAAATAATATCGTCTTTGCTTCCCACAACCTGACGGTCGACGCCGGGCTCGGTGAGATGCAGACGGTCCTTTGCAGAAACCTCCTGATCTACTTCAGGCCCGCGCTGAAAGAGCGTGTGCTCACCCTTTTTGACGGCAGCCTGTCGAACGGCGGCTTTCTATGTCTTGGAATGAAAGAAACACTTTCCGGCCGCTGCATATCGGGCGGATATAAAGAGCTGGCGCGCGGCACGCGCATCTACAGGAAACAATATGCATAGGGAGCTACGGTTTTGCGCGGTGGTTGTGGGAGTATCGATGGGAGGGGTGGAGGCGCTGAGGGTCCTGCTAGGAGGGCTGCCGCAGGACTTTCGACTGCCGGTCATCATAGTGCACCATACAAGCCCTGATTCGCAAAGCAACCTTGCGGCCCTGCTCGATTCCTTTTGTCCGCTTCGCATCAAGGAAGCCGACGAAGAGGAAAAGATCGAGGCAGGGACCGCATACTTTGCGCCGCCCAACTATCATTTATTGCTGGAGAGAGACGGAACCTTGTCCCTTTCAGTGGACATGCCCGTATGTTTTGCGCGGCCCTCTGTCGACGTGCTGTTCGAGTCCGCTGCGAAGGCATGCGGTCCCGGCCTCATCGGAATTATCATGACAGGGGGCGGTTCGGACGGAAGCGGGGGGCTGAAAACGATTAAAGACATGGGAGGGATTACGATCGTGCAGGACCCGCTGGAGGCGGAGGCGGACTTCATGCCGCGAAGCGCGCTTGCGGCGGTCAAGGCGGACCACGTTCTTCCACTGAAAGGGATTGCGCCGCTTTTATGCGCATTGGCCGAAAGGAAAAAGGAGCAATAGATATGACCGGGACCGATAAAATACCCGTACTGCTGGTTGACGACAGGCCCGAAAACCTGACCGCCATGGAAAGTCTTCTGGAAGACATGGGGCTCGATATTTTTAAAGCCACGTCAGGCAACGAAGCCCTGCGCCTTTCACTGAAACATGATTTCGCGATAGTCCTCATGGATGTCAGAATGCCTGATATGGACGGGTTTGAAACAGCCGAACTTATGAGGGCAAACCCCAAAACCGGCCGACTGCCGATCATATTCGTCACAGGGGTCATGAAAGACACCGAGCACCAGTTTAAAGGCTACGGGGCCGGTGCGTTCGACTACATGATGAAACCTATCGAGCCGAACATCCTTCTGAGCAAGATGAGGGTCTTTTGCGACCTTTATCAACAGCGCCGCAGGATAGAGATGCACGAACAGCAGCTTGAAACACTCGTAAGCGAACGCACCTCGGAGCTGAACAAGACATTGGACAGCCTGCGTGAGAGCGAAAGACGCTTTCGAGACCTCCTTGCGTCAGTCACCAGCTATATGTATACGGTTGTCATGTACGGCGGAAAAGCGGTCTCTACAATGCACGGCCCCGGCTGCCTCGCGGTGACCGGTTTTTCGGCCGAAGAATACGCAACCGATCCTGACCTGTGGTACCGGATGATACACCCGGATGACCGGCAGGCGGTCGTCGATGCAGCCCGGGAAATCATAACATCGAAAACCGCCAATACCTTCGAGCATAGGCTCCTGCACAAGGACGGCTCTGTCCGCTGGGTGCAGACCACGCTTGTCCCCAATGCCGGCGCTGAGGGAGAGCTTGTGTCATACGACGGCGTCATAACCGACATAACCGAGCGCAAACAGGCGGAAGAAAAAATACGCAACATCAATGAAGAGCTCGAGCAAAGGGTCAGAGAACGCACAAAAGAACTCGAAAGAAGAAATTACGAGCTTGAACAGATGAACAAGGCGTTCGTAGGCAGGGAACTGCGTATGGTGGAGTTGAAAGAACGGATAAAAGAACTGGAGAAACAAAATGAATAAAAATAAAAACACAAACCCCAGAGGTCTCGCTTATCTCTATCGCACAATAGGGGTTGCCGCGCTCATATGGACCGTAATAGTCGTATGCTCCGCTGCTTGGAACTTTTATAACGAACGCTCTCAGACCCTTGCGCTGGCAAAAAAAGAGGCTGTTTCCAATTTCAATAAAGACCAAGCCTTTCGTCACTGGGCGACAAAACACGGCGGGGTCTATGTGCCGCCGACTGAACAGACCCCGCCGAACCCTTATCTCAGCCACATACCGGACCGCGACATCGCCATGCCTTCCGGTAAACGTCTGACCCTCATGAATCCCGCGTACATGATACGCCAGATGATGGCCGACTTCGGTGAACTCTACGGCATCAGAGGTCGGATAACGAGCCTTAAGCCCCTGAATCCGGCCAATGCGCCCGACGCATGGGAACTCAAGGCGCTGACAGCCTTTGAGAAAGGGGCAAAAGAGTTTTTTGAAATGACCGAACATGACGGGCAACAGAACCTCCGGCTTATGCGTCCTATGATGGTCAAGGATGCATGCCTGAAATGCCACAGACATCAGGGATACAAAGAGGGAGATATAAGGGGCGGAGTGGGGGTCAACGTGCCGATGGAAGCGTACCTGCTGCTGGAGAAAGAGACGACCCATGCGATACTACTTTCCCACCTTGTCATATGGCTTTTCGGCTCGACACTTCTCGGCATAGCTTTTTTAAAGGGTAAACGGTTAGTGCTGGAGCAGATAAAATCCGGGGAAGCGCTGCTGGAAAGCGAATCCTACACAAGCGAACTTATAAAAAACTCTCCTCTTCCTATAGTTGTGACTGCAAAGGACGGGGATACGGTGCTTTTTCTGAACAAGAAATTCTCCGACCTTTTCGGCTACACAATGGAAGATGTTCCCGACATCTCTCATTTTTGGCCCCTTGCCTATCCTGAAAAACATTACCGGGACAGGATATTGGCGGAATGGAATGATCGGACTGAAAAGGCATTCAATAATAAAACATCGATGGAGCCGATGGAAGCTGTTGTAACTTGCAAAGACGGCTCGCAACGCCACATCGAGTTCCACATGTCATCCATAGGCCAAAGGGCATTGACCACTTTCATAGATATCACCGACCGGAAACAGACGGAGGAAGCGCTGCGAAAAAGCGCCGAGATGGTCGAACGAATAATCTCCATGACCACAACCTGTATCGCTTATATCGACAAGGATTTTAATTTTATAAGGGTCAATAACGAGTATGCCGGGGCGGACGGCAAGACGCCCGATTATTTCATCGGAAAGAACCACTTCGACCTGTTCCCGGACCAAGAGAACGAGGCGATCTTCAGAAAGGTCGTGGAAACAGGCGAGCAGCATATAGCAAAGGCAAAGCCGTTCGAATACAAAGACAATCCTGAACGGGGCGTTTCGTATTGGGATTGGAGCCTTACCCCGGTCAAGGGTCCAGACGGAAAGGTCGAGGCCCTCATACTGTCGCTGGTCAATGTAACGGAAGGGACCAGAGCACAGGAGGAACTCGGCAAACTCAACGAAGAACTTGAAGCGCGTGTAGCGGAGCGGACTGTCGAATTGGAAAAAAAGAACATAGAACTCGAGAAACTGAACAAATTGTTCGTCGGCAGGGAACTGAGGATGGTAGAACTGAAGGAACGGATAAAGGAACTGGAACGACAGACAGAAGGTCCGGAAAAATGAATCAACGCATGCTGCAAAAAAAGAACGCTCTCGCCGTGGTCTTTTCCGGCTCGAAAAAGGCCGCGCTCATAAGCCTGCTCTTCGGCATAGCCGTATCGGTATTGCTTTATACCGGATACCGGCAGGTGAAAGAAGCCGAACATATCGAACTGCCGACCGGTCAGGAGGTCAAGAAGGGCGCTAAGACCCCAGCCGTATCAGCCACGGCCCCGCGCGAAGTCCTCGTCCTCAACTCTTATCATGTAGGACATACTTGGTCGGACAACGAGATGACCGGGATCATAGAGACATTAAAAGAGGCCTTGCCTGACGTGCAATATTACATCGAATATCTGGACTGCAAACGCCACCCCAAACAGGAGCACTTCGAAAAGCTGAAAGACCTTTTAAAATTGAAATACGGCAAGAGGGACATTCCTGTGGTCATAGTCACCGACAATCCTGCCCTCGATTTCGCCCTGAAATACCGCTCTTTGCTCTTTCCCCGCTCCGCCGTAGTTTTTTGCGGGATAAACAACTTCAAGAAAGAGATGCTTGAAGGTCAGGAAAACATTACCGGCATCGCGGAAGCGCTAGATGCAGTTAATACTATACGCGCGGCCCTTAAGCTTCATCCCAAGACAAGAGAGGTCTTCGTGCTGCACGATTACACCTCCACGGGTCTGGCAACACGCAGGGAAGCGGAAGAGCAGTTGATGGGGATGTTCGAGGGGGTGTCGTTCAGATACGAGAAACATATGACCAAGTATGAGTTGGTCCGGTTCCTTAAGGCCCTGCCTGAAGACAGTCTCGTCCTCGCCATTACATACAGCGTGTTTAAGGACGGGGAGGTAATAGGCCACGAAGATGTTGCGCGGTTGCTCAGTTCCAACTCCCCTGTGCCTGTTTACGCGGTCCATCAGGAGCGGTTGGGGTACGGAGTTGTGGGCGGAAGCCTTCTCAACGGGAAACTGCACGGCTCTGATGCGGCCCGGATTGCCCTGAAGATACTCTCGGGCGCGCAGGCATCAACCATTCCTGTGGACATGAAACCTACGGCAAAAATAATGTTCGATTACAACCTGCTTGTCCGGTTCGGAATTCCGCTCAAAGCCGTGCCTCAAGGCAGCGTTGTTGTCAACAGGCCGGTCCCGTTCATTTCGCATCACAAGTATCTTGTCGCAAGCACTCTGCTGGTCATTGCCATACTGATCTCGGGCATCGTCATTCTCGGGTTCAATGTATATCGGCGCAGACGGGCGGAAGAGGAGCTGCTCACGACCAAGGAAGAGCTGGAGTTGAACGTAGCGGAACGCACGTACGAATTACAGAAAGCCAACGAGCAACTGCAGTTCGAACTCAACGAACGCAAAAAAACCCAGCAACTGCTCGAAGTCAACGAACACAGGCTTTCCGAGGCCCAGCGCATAGCCCGCTTGGGAAGCTGGGAGCTGGACCTCATAAAGAACGAATTGTCATGGTCGGACGAGATTTACCGGATATTCGGCCTAGGGCCGCAAGAGTTCGGCGCCACCTACGAGGCGTTTCTCGATGCCGTCCATCCCGACGACAGAGACTATGTTAATGCCTCCTATACAGGCTCTGTGGAGCGTGATCTCCCTTACGACATAGTGCACAGGATAGTCAGAAAATCGGACCGGCAGGTGCGTTATGTGCATGAGAAGTGCGAGCATTCAAGGGA
This sequence comes from Nitrospirota bacterium, assembly GCA_004321915.1. GTDB lineage: Bacteria > Nitrospirota > Thermodesulfovibrionia > Thermodesulfovibrionales > Dissulfurispiraceae > MYbin3. Next base: position 53,718 of record SCQE01000071.1, on the reverse strand, counting down.
TGAAAACGGCAGGACAATTAAGTCCGTAGGCACTGTGCAGGACATTACAGAAGCAAAACAGGCGGAAGAGGCATTAAAACGACTTACCCAAAGAAATGAGATGATCCTGAACTCAGCCGGAGAAGGGATATACGGGACCGATATTGATGGAAACATCATATTTATAAATCCGGCCGCACAGGAAATGCTCGGTTTCAGGAGTGACGAACTTATCGGTAAAAGCAGTCATCACACCTTTCATCATACAAGGGACGACGGTAAGCCCTACCCCATTGAAGAGTGTCCGCTGCACAGGTCCATCAAAGAGGGAAAATCCAATCGCAGACAGGACGAGGTCTTTTGGACCAAGAATGGAAAGATGTTCTATGTAGAGCATATCAACACACCCCTTGTCGAAAACAGCGGGGTTGTCGGCGCTGTCGTGGTCTTCAGGGACATCACCGGACGCAAACTGGCCGAAGAAGAGATACGCAAACTAAATGAACAGCTGGAGCAACGCGTGCAAAACCGCACGGCCGACCTGAACAAGAAAGGCTCCGAGCTCTTGGAGAGCCAAAAGGCCCTGATGAATATAGTCGAGGACCTGAATAACGCCAACGAAAAGCTCAACTTCGAGATAGAGCTCAGAAAGATGGGACAGGAAACTCTGGAAGCGCTGAATAAGGAACTCGTGCGCCAAAAAGCTGCGCTCGAAGAAGCCAATCATGAGCTCGAGGCCTTCAGCTATTCCGTGTCCCACGACCTGCGCGCGCCCCTCAGGGCCGTTGACGGCTTCAGCCTTGCGGTATTGGAAGACTACGAGGACAAGCTGGACGATACCGGAAGGAACTATCTTAACAGAATACGCGCTGCCAGCCAGCGGATGTCCCAACTCATCGACGACATACTCGGACTTTCACGCCTCGGCCGCTCGGAGATGAGCATCGACACGGTCAACCTCAGCGAACTGGCAAACGCTGTTGCCGATGAACTTCAAAAAGCGGACCCGGAGAGGCGGGTAGAGGTCATTATTCAAGAGGGAATGACCGCAAAAGGAGACCGGCGTCTTTTACACATCGCGCTCGAAAACCTGTTCAACAATGCGTGGAAGTTTACCTCCGCCAATCCTAGGGCAAAAGTGGAATTCGGGGCTGAAGAGGCGGATGGAGGCCCTGTTTATTACGTGAAAGACAACGGGGTGGGATTCGATACGGCATATGCGGCCAAGCTGTTCAGTCCGTTTCAGCGCCTTCACACAAACGAGGAGTTTCCGGGCACAGGCATCGGCCTTACTACGGTCAAGAGAATAATCCTTCGCCACGGCGGACGGATCTGGGCCGAATCCGTTACAGGCAAAGGCGCAGTTTTTTATTTCTCGCTTTAAAAAACAGTCAAGGAGGGATGACATGACCAAGAAAAAAATTCTGCTCGTCGAAGACAATCCGGACGATGTGGAGCTTACACTGCGCGCCTTCAAAAAGAACAATATCGTCAATGAGGTCATAGTGGCCCGTGACGGGATAGAGGCGCTCGATTACCTTTTTGCGACCGGCGCGTATGAAGGCCGCGATATTACGGACACGCCTGCCGTCATACTGCTCGACCTTAAACTGCCCAAAATGGACGGCATCGAGGTGCTGAAACGCCTGCGCGGCAACGAGCATACCCGCCTGTTACCGGTCGTCATTCTCACCTCCTCGAAAGAGGACAAAGACCTGATCAACGGCTACCTGTTCGGCTGCAACAGCTACATCCGCAAACCCGTGGATTTCGTACAATTTTCCGAGGCGGTCAAAGAACTCGGCATCTACTGGATACTGCTGAACGAACTGCCCCCGACACACGGCACGGTAAAGGAACAGCCATGAACAAAAACCTACGTCTTCTTATAGTGGACGATTCCGAAGACGACGCGGTCCTGCTCATCAGACACCTTAAAAATGCAGGGTATCAGGCGGACTTCAGGCGGGTGGACAGCGCTGAAGCCATGCGGTCGGCGATGCAGGAACAGACATGGGACGCGATCATATGCGACTATGTCATGCCTGCCTTCAGCGCTCCTGAGGCCTTGAAGCTATTAAAAGAAAGCGGTCTCGATCTGCCCTTTATCGTTATGTCCGGCATTATGGGCGAAGAGACCGCCGTCGAGATGATGAAAGCGGGGGCGCACGATTACATCAGAAAAGACGCAGCTTCGAGGCTGGTCCCGGCAATAGAACGTGAAATCGCGGACGCATCAGTCCGCGCCGAGAAAAAATGGGCCGATGCCGAGATATTAAGGTCTCTCAGAGAAAAAGAAATCCTGCTTAAAGAGATACACCACCGCGTAAAAAACAATATGCAGGTCATCTCCAGCCTTTTGGAACTCCAGTCGACCTATATAAAAGACAAAGCCGCGCTTGAGGTCTTCAGAGACGGGCAGAACCGGATACGCTCCATGGCTTTGGTGCATGAGATGCTCTACAGGTCCGAAAACATGGTGCATATAAATTTCAACGATTACATCCGCAATGTAAGCGGGCACATGTTCAGATTTTACGGCGTCAGCGCGAACAGGGTCAGGATGCGCATGGATATAGACAATGCGGGCTTCAGTCTCGACACCGCAGTGCCTTTCGGCCTCATCGTAAGCGAGCTTATATCAAACGCGCTGAAACACGCATTCCCCGGCGCGCGGGAGGGTGAGATGACCGTATCTCTCCATGAGCGCGGCGAAAATATCGAGTTCATATTCCAAGACAACGGCATCGGGTTCCCGGAGAATCTCGACTTCAAAAACACGGGATCTCTGGGGCTCCATCTTGTAAACAGTCTCGTTAAACAGCTGTCGGGCGGGATATTTATGGACCGCGCCGACGGGACAAAATTTGTTATCACCTTCAAGAAATCGGGGCAGGAAAACATAAAATGACGCAGACACTCGCGCAAAGGCCCAGAATATTGATAGCCGAAGACGAGGCGATTACCGGCATAGCACTGAAAGATTACCTGACACGTCTGGGGTATGAGGTTTCCGATATAGTATCGTCCGGTGAAGACGCGATCAAGTCGGCAGCCTATGACCCGCCGGACCTTATACTTATGGACATAACGCTTTACGGCGATATGAACGGAATAGAGGCGGCAAAGCGGATCGGCCGTTCATCCGATGTCCCGGTGATTTTTCTGACGGCCCGCACGGACACGGCGACACTGGAACAGCTAAAAATAATAAACCCGATGGGCTATATAGTGAAACCCCCGGACAAGGCTTCTCTGCATTACAACATCGAACTGGCCCTTTACAGGCACAAAATGGACAAAGAACGCGCGCGCTTGGAACAAAAGCTGCGGGAGAGGGAGGAGCAGTACCGGAACATATTCGAGCAGGCCGGAGACGCCATTGTAATAATCGACCCTAGGACGGCCGACTTTCTGGCATTTAACGATCAGGCATTTGCCGGCTTGGGTTATTCGCGCGAAGAGTTTTCGAAACTGAACCTGAGCGACTTGGACGCAGTGGAGTCCCCCGAAGAAACGCTTCACCATGCCCGGAAAGTAATCATGAACGGCGCGGATTGGTTCGAGACAAAAAAGAAGACCAAGACCGGAGAGTTGAGGGACTACGAAATCCGTGCAAAGAGCATCTTCATCGACGGGAAACAGCTTATTCAGAGCGTCTGGCGCGACATAACCGAGCGCAAGAGGGCGGAAGAGTTCATACTCACACAGTCCGAAGTGGCCAAAAACATGACGGAAGGCGCTTACATCGTAGGACTGGACGATTTGACCATACGTTATGCGAACCAAAAATTCGAACAGATGTTCGGTTACGGGGCCGGAGAAATGGAGGGCAAACATGTTTCGATAGTCAATGCTCCGACCGATAAAAGCGCAGCGCAAAGGGCCGGAGAAATAATGGACGTTATTTACAAAACAGGAGAGTGGCACGGCGAGGTGCAGAACATAAGGAAAGACGGGTCGGTGTTCTGGAGTTACGCTAACGTGTCCATGTTCAATCACCCGACCTGCGGCCCGGTTTTACTCTCGGTGCACACCGACATTACGGAACAAAAGCGTATCGCCGAAAAACTGAAGCTGAACGAGGAGAAATACCGTCTGCTTATAGAGAACCTGAACAGCGCGTTCGCTTTGTATAAAATTGTGCTTAACGCCGACGGCATACCCGTAGATTATATTTTTATCGAGGTGAACAGGCATTACGAAATAATGACAGGACTGACTAAAGAGCAGCTTATCGGCAAACCGGCAACCGAGGTGATGCCGGGGATCGCCGACTCGGCCTTCGACTGGATCGGGTGCTATGGAAAGGTGGCCCTGAGCGGCGAGGACATTTCTTTCGAGCATTTCTGTGAGCCGCGCGGCAGATGGTATTCCATACTGGCTTATTGCCCTAAGCCCGGGCATGTCGCAGCCATACTCGGCGATATAACCGTAAGGAAGACCATGGAAAAGAACATCATCTCGTCAAACAAAGTCCTAGGGAGACGTGTTGCAGAGCGTACGAATGACCTGAATGTCACCATAGACAAACTGAAAAAAGAGATAAAGCGCCGTAAAGAGATCACAAAAGACCTCGAAAGAAGCGAGTCCCGTTACAGACATATCCTCGAATCAATAACAAGCTACATCTACACCGTAAGCATCGAAGACGGACAGCCTGTAGATACGGTGCACGGCATGGCCTGCGTTACGGTGACAGGATACACGGCAGACGAATATGACGCAGACCCGCTGCTGTGGCACAGGATGATACACCCGGACGACCGTGACGCCGTAATGGGGCATGTGAACAAAGCGCTTTCAGGGGAAAGAATATCGGCCCTTGAACACAGGATCATACACAAAAACGGGACCACCCGCTGGATAAGAAACACACTTGTATCCAAATACGATCGTGAAGGACGCTTGGTCTCATACGATGGGATCATCAACGACATAACCGAGCGCAAGAATGCCGAAGAGACCTTGATAAGGAACAAGATATTCCTGAACACCGTAATAAACAGCATCGGCGACGGCATATCGGTGCTCGACACCGGCCTTAATATCATGTTCACGAACGCAGCCATGGAAAGATGGTATCCGCAGTTGATACGCGGCGCGGCCAAGATACAAAAGTGTTATGCGGTATATCACGGCAGGTCGGAGAAATGCGAAGCATGTCCCGCAATCATAGCTATCGAGGAAAAAACTCCGGACATGAAGATAAAATATTTTACTGACAATGACGGCACAGAGGGGTGCGTCGAGGTTTATGCCTTCCCGTTATTTAATGAAAGCGGACGGATATTGGGGGTCGTAGAGTATGTGCGGAACATAAGCGAGCGCAGGCGGCTCGAAATGGAAATCGCCGAGATCAGCGCTCAGGAGCGGCTCAATATAGGGCACCAGCTCCACGACGGCATAGGCCAGATCCTCACCGGCATCGCTTTTATGAGCAAGGCCATGGAACAGACTTACAGCGAGAGCGACCCTGCGCTGTGCAAAGACCTCAGGCGGATCAAGGAATCCATCAATGACGTGATAAGCAGGGTAAGAGATATTTCGAGATGCCTCAGCCCCTATGAGATCGGCGTGAACGGCCTTGCAGGGGCATTGAACCAGCTGGCCGCAAAGACCGAGAGCATCTATAACGTGAAATGCAGGCTCGACGCCTTTGTAAAATCCCAGATAGAGAACAGGATGGTCGCCGAACAGCTTTATTATATCGCGAGCGAAGCCATCACCAATGCGGTCAAGAACGGAAAGGCGGAAAACATCGCCGTCATACTGAAAAGCTCCGAAAAACATATATCCCTCACTGTGGAGGACGACGGAATAGGCTTTGCGCAAAACACGGAATATACCAAGGGGCTGGGTATCCGGATAATGAAATACAGGGCCGGCATTATAGGCGCGGGCTTTTACATAGGACCTGCAAACGGAAAAACGGCTGTTGTCTGCTCCGTCAATCCGTGAATCCTTGAAAAATAAACTTGGACGGTACTTATAAATGACAAAAAAAGAAAACAAAAAAAACAACAAGACCGGCGTGATGATCGTAGACGACCATCCCTTTGTCCGCTACGGCATATCCCAGCTTATCGGCGCAGCCCCTGACCTTGAAGTATGCTGCGAGGCTGGGAGTTACCGCGAGGCCTTGGAAAAACTTAAGGAGAGCAAACCGAACCTTGCGATCATAGACCTTTCCCTGAAGGACGTCCACGGTATAGAACTTATCAAGACCATTAACAGGCGGTATCCGGCAATCCCCATGCTCGTCCTTTCGATGCACGATGAGTTTCTTTATGCGGAACGGTCCATCCGCGCCGGCGCGCGCGGATATGTCATGAAGCAGGAAGGCACCGAAATACTTATAACCGCAATACGCAGAATTCTGTCGGGCCACATATTCGTGAGCCCGGACATATCGTCAAAACTTATAGCAAAGCAGAGCGGCCACGCGTACGGTCCTGAGATGGACAGCTTCGAATGCCTGAGCGACCGGGAACTGGAGGTCTTCGAGCTTTTGGGAAATGGGCATAAAACAAGCAGGATCGCGGAGGCGCTTAACCTGAGCGTAAAAACCATAGAGACCTACCGGAGCAACATAAAGAACAAGCTCGGCCTTTCGGATTCCTCCGAACTGTTGCAAAAAGCCACCTTGTGGGTCAAGTCCATCGAAATCCCCTAAAAGCATCAGGGAATCCCCTAGGCCTTTTTCAGCGTTTCCCCGATAAGAATATCAGCTTCCACCCGATTTTACCGCAATGTCTTTCGTTATAAGCTTAACTCACGGCTGCATTTGAATCTTCGGATGCAGAGGGAGCGGCCCAAAAACACTTACGACAAACGGAGGTGCAGCATGCAAGGAACAGTCAGGCTGGAAAACGAGTTCACAATAGGTCAGATAGCGGAAAGAAACGACGACCTTATCGAGGCCGTAAAAAATTGGGATGAAGTCATAGTGGATATGAGCGAACTGAAAAGACTGGACGTGGCCGCGCTTCAGGTCCTGATCGCCGCAAAAAAAGAATGCGACAAACTCGGACACAGCATGATATTCCTGAATTCCAACATCATGACCGATATGCTGTTGTCTACAGGAACAAAGCTCTGATTTCTCGAAGGCGCTTATAACGGGGCGGTTTGTAAAGAAATATTCACAACAAAAAACTGCAGCAAAGCTTAATTAGGGGGGTGCGGGCATGTCAAAGACCGTAATGATAGCGGACGACCCGGCCTCCATGAGACAACCGGTGGAGATAGTCAAGAGGTCCGCAAGGTGATGAACTTTGAATTCAATAAAGTCGAAGAGGTCGGAATTCTTACCTTTTACGATATGCTCTATGAAAAACATACGCGAGACCTCAAAACGGTATTGATGAAAACCATGATAAATTTCGATACTGTAGTGCTGAATTTCAACGGCGTCCGCCACATGGACAACCAGTGCCTGCACCCTGTCTGCATGACTCTCAAGATAGCGAAAAAACTGGACAAGCATATCATTCTGGTAGGCAGGCACCTGAACGCGCTTAAAGCAGGCGAGGTGCAAGCCTGCGATACCTGCGCCGCAGGCTGCCCGCGCATATCACAAAACAGCTGCATGTCCGGAAGTTTATGAGGGCGACGACATGATAGACACCAAAAAACTTTATGAGGTTTTCGTGGAGGAGGCGCTTGAAAGGACCACGGATCTGGAAGACGGGCTTCTGCGTATAGAAAAAGATCCGGACGACTCCGAGCTGCTGAACAACATCTTCAGGGCGGCCCATACGCTGAAAGGCTCCAGCGGCTCGATAGGGCTGTCCGACATTTCCAAATTCACACATAACATGGAAGAAATCCTCGACCTGATAAGACAGGGGAAACTCTCTGCAGGCAAGGATTTGATCAGCCTGCTGCTTTCGGCAACGGACAAGATAAAGGAAATGGTCGACGCCGTTGCCGCAAACGCCGTATTCGATTTCGCTTCCTGCTCGGACCTGATAACGAAAATGGAAGATGTCAGGCACGGAATCGAGGAAAAGCCTAGGCCGAAGGAGAGGGCCAACACAGAAGAAAGACCAAAGGAATCCGTAAAAGAAGCGGGCACGAACACCCGGGGGGTAAGGATAATATTCATTCCGTCGCCCGATCTCTTCAGGCGGGGGATAGACCCGTCCATCATACTCGAAGACCTGAGAAGCATCGGAGAAGTAATAAACATAACGGCTGACACAGAGGCGCTGCCGGTCATTTCGGAGATGGACCCTGAGAAATTATATATGAAGTGGGACATAGTCCTGAAAACGGAAAGAGACGAAGATGAAATAAGAAAAATATTCGAATTCGTAGAGGACGGCAGCGAGATAAAGATACTGCCGGTCAAGGCCCTATCTACAGGAGCCCCGCTGCTGGGACGCATGCTTGTCGAGGAGGGGATTGTCAGCAGTTCGGACGTGGAGAAGGCGGTCGCCTCCCAGAAAAAACTCGGAGAGATCCTCGTCGAGCAGGGAAAGGCGAGCAGGAAAGAGATCGAACACGTTCTGGAAAAGCAGAACCACAAAAAAGCCGAGCACACGAAACATGCCGCTTCTTCGACCATAAGGGTCGACCTGAAAAAACTGGACCACCTTATCAACATCGTAGGAGAGATGGTGATAACGCACTCGATGTTCGAGCAGTCGCTTCAAAGCAACGGCAACGGCCCCGGACGTAAAGACCTCGGCATGATATTTTCACAGCTCCACAGGATCGGCAAGGACATACAGGAGAGCGCCATGTCTCTCAGGATGCTGCCTGTGGGCGAGGTCTTCCAACGTTTCACGCGACTGGTGCGTGAGCTGTCCGAGAGCAAGAACAAGACGATCGAACTGGTAATAACAGGCGAGGACACGGAACTCGATAAGGGTGTGCTGGAGAAGATAGCAGACCCGCTTGTACATCTTATTAGAAACTCGATAGACCACGGGCTGGAACCTCCCGAAGAGAGAGAGGCTGCCGGGAAGCCAAGGAAAGGAACGGTCCACCTGAGCGCCTACCAGATGGGCGACTCGGTTTATATAGAAGTCGAGGACAACGGGAGAGGGCTTAACAAGCATAGGATCATAGAAAAGGCCTTGGCCAAAGGCATAATCTCAAACGCCTCCGGCCTTACGGACGAGCAGATATGCAACCTGATATTCCTTCCGGGGTTCTCGACCGCAGACAAAGTTACCGATGTCTCTGGCAGGGGCGTAGGCATGGACGTGGTGAAAAAGAACATCGAGTCGCTTAACGGCAAGGTTTATATAAAAACAAAAGAGGGCGCAGGCACGACCATGTCCATCAAACTCCCGCTGACGCTTGCGATCATAGACGGACTCAAGGTATTGATCGGCGAACAGGTCTTCATAGTCCCGATAACGTCGGTCATCGAATCGTTAAGACCGCCTGTTCAGGACGTAAAGAGCATGACCGAAAAAGGCGAAGTCGTAAACGTCAGGGGCGAGTTTATCCCGATGCTCAGGCTTTATGAAAAACTGGGTTTGTCCGCATGGAAGACGGACCCGTGGGAAGCGATAGTAGTGCTCGTGTCCCACGACAACAGAAAGCTCTGCCTGATGGCGGATGAATTGCTCGGGGAGCAGCAGGTAGTGATAAAAAATCTCGGCAAGGCCACGCCGAAGATCAGCGGCATCTCGGGAGGAACGATACTGGGAGACGGCAAAGTGGCTCTGGTACTGGATGTGCCGGGGATCATAGAAGCGGTGAGATGACCCCCCTATTTTAAAAGGGAGGTTTAAAAAAGGAGGAACGTATGGCTGATTTTGCCGCAGGAGGATTGGGGCAGGTTTTAGAAGGGCAGCAGTATGTGACCTTCACGCTTAACAAAGAAGAATACGCCATAGACGCCATTTGCGTGCAGGAGATAATCGAACTGGCCAACATCACCAAAGTGCCGCACCTGCCCGAATACCTTAAGGGCGTTATCAACCTGAGGGGCACCATAATTCCGGTGGTCGACATGAAACTCAAGTTCGGCATGGGGACCGACGGGAACCTGAAGCACACCTGCGTGATAGTCACCGAATTTTCGGGCGGCGTAATGGGACTCATAGTAGACACCGTGTCGGACGTGCTGCACCTGCCCGAGGAGACCATAGCCCACACCCCCACCTTCGGCGCGAAGATCAACACCGATTTCATCAAGGGCATGGGAAAGGTCGGCGATAGGCTGGTGCTGGTGCTCGACATAGACAGGGTGCTCTCTGAAGAAGAGGCCGTAATGGCGCAAGAGGCTTCGGAAATCACGCAGACAGGGCCCACAGATGTTTGATTGTTAAATAAAACCATATGACAGGAGGTTTTTATGACTATCGTGAAGAAAATGTACACCGGGATCGGCATACTTACGGTCGTGCTGGTCTGCCTTGCTGTTTATTTCCAAATAAGCGTCAGACAGACAAAGGCTGATCTGGAAGCTATTGACAAGTATCGGGAGGTGCAGGCTGGCATAGCCCCCATGATAGTGGCCCATATGAAATGGGCCGAAGGGCTTGCCGTAGGCACTATTCTCTTCGGAAAGGAATTTGCCGGACAGACAGACCACACAAAATGCAAATTCGGCGAGTGGTACTACTCATTCACCCCGCCGAAAGAGGTCGAAAAAACATTCAGGGAAATAGAAGGGCCGCACAAGAACCTGCATGCAACGGCCTTAAAGATAACTGCTGCCATGCATGCGGGCAAGCAGGATGTCGCTAAAAAGATCTATCAGGAAGAGACTGTGCCGGCGCTTACGGAGGTGCAGAACAAACTCAATGCATTGAGAAACGAATTCAAGGACACAATAGTCGGACGCATGACCGGCGGATTGAAAAGCGCTCAGGATTCCATGCTCAGGACATCTGTCATCGTGTATATCTCAGTTTTAGCGGTCCTTCTGACAGGGTTCATGTTGCTTCTCGCCTCGCCCCTTAAAAAGTCCCTTTTGTCTATCAAAAAAGGGATTAATGCAATGGCGGCCGGTGATTTGAAGAATAATATAGAGATATCTTCACGTGACGAAATCGGAGATATGGCGGCTGATCTTAATGGAATGGCGGAAAAGATACGTCTGATGGTTTCGGATGCGGACATGCTGTCACGGGCCGCGGTTGAGGGAAAATTGAGGACGCGTGCTGCCGCCGCCAATCATGAAGGAGACTACCGTAAGATAGTGGAAGGTATGAACAAAACCATGGACTCGCTTGTCGGTTTCATCGACTCCATGCCGATTCCGGCCATGATAATAGACAACGGTTTCGGTATCCAGTATATGAACAACACCGGCGCTTCGATTTTGGGACGCACACCCGAGCAGTTGGTCGGAGAAAAGTGCTACAACCACTTTAAGACCTCGGACTGCAACACAGACAAATGCGCCTGCGGCAAGGCCATGCGCCTCGGCTCGGCAAGCACAGGCGAGACGGACGCCCACCCTTCAGGCATGGACCTCGAAATACAGTATACGGGGGTCCCTGTCAAAGACATGAACGGCAACATAATCGGCGCCTTTGAGGTGGTGGTAGACCAGACAGCTGTAAAGAAGGCCGCAAGGATTGCCAAGAAGGTGGCGGATTATCAGGAGGTCGAGACGCAAAAGCTCAAAGAGGCCCTGAACAAATTGTCCGACGGAGACCTTACGTTCACCATACACGAAGGCGATGCGGACGCCGATGCAGCGCACGTCAAACAGTCGTTCAGCGAGATTGCCGGGGCCATGAACAGCACCATAGAGACATTGCGAAACCTTATCTCGCAGAGCAATGAGGCGGCCAATCAAGTGTCATCCGCTGCAGACCAGATTTCTGATGCGAGCCAGAACTTCTCCCAGAAGATAACTGAGCAGGCTGCAGCGGTTGAAGAGACATCGGCAACCATCGAGGAGATGTCCGCCTCCATAAAACAGACTGCCGAGAATTCAAGGGAGGCGAACAAACTGGCGCAGGGCAGCAAATCTCTTGCGGATTCGGGCAGTCAGGTGATGGGAGACACCATCAAGGCCATGGACGAGATAAACAAGTCGTCCAGCAAGATTGCCAACATATCGAATGTCATAGAAGAGATTGCCTTCCAGACAAATCTGCTGGCATTGAACGCGGCTGTCGAGGCCGCAAGGGCAGGAGAGCACGGCAAGGGGTTTGCCGTTGTGGCTTCCGAAATAAGGAGTCTTGCAGGCAGGACCACCGAATCGGCGAAAGAGATAAATTCTCTCATCGAAGACAGCGTTGAAAAGACCGGCAGGGGCGTGCAGCTGGCCCAAGAATTAAGCAGGAAGCTGGACGAGATAGGCGGGAGTATAAGAAAGGTCACAGACCTCATGAACGAGGTGGCTGCTGCCGCGCAGGAGCAGGCCTCGGGAACGAGCCAAGTAAATACGGCCATGACGCAGATAGACCAGACCACGCAGCAGAACGCATCGCTTGTGGAGGAGACCTCGGCCGCTGCGGAAGAACTGGCGGCGCAGGCCAAAGAACTCTTGGGCGTCATATCCTTCTTCAGGATCGAGGGCGAACGTTCCGTGTCGGGACGGCAGCCTGCAAACATAAAAAGCATTGCAGGAAAAGGGGACAGAACGCTTGCAGGGCATCAAGCGGCATCCGGGCTGCATACGACAAGGACCATAAAACACGAAAGGCTCGCGGCAGACCACAAATCGCCTAGCATGGCGGCTGCAGGCAATAGACACAACGGACACAACAACGGGTTCGACGAGTTCTGAAATACGGCGAAAGGTAAGTTCCGAAATGTGGGATGTCGAAAACATACAGGCCTGCGGAAGCTGCCGGACAGCGGGTGGAGAGCTTGAAATAAGCGATGAGCTTTTCTCACGCTTCACTGGGCTTATTTATTCCGTCGCAGGCATCAGGCTGGGGCCCGGCAAAAAGATACTGGTAACTTCGAGGCTGATGAGAAGGGTCAAGGCCCTTGAACTGGAAGGGCTCACCGAGTATTTTCATAGGGTCAAAGAGGACGAACAGGAACTGGTCGAAATGCTCAACTGCATTTCGACCAACACGACCAATTTCTTTCGTGAAAACCATCACTTCGAGTTCTTGAAAGGAAGGGTCATCCCGGAACTGTTGCAAAGCAGAAAGGATGAAAGGGGCATAAGGATATGGAGCGCAGGATGCTCCACAGGAGAAGAGCCTTATTCGATCGCCCTGACCGTCTGCGAAACACTGCAGGGCCTGCGTCCGCACGGGTTCTGGGACACGAAAATACTCGCCACCGACATATCCACCAAGGTGTTGAATGCTGCGGCTGCAGGCATATATCTTCTGGAACAGTTTCCGGAAACGGTCGGCGAAGCGCTGCTCAAAAAATATTTTCTCAAGGGGAACAACGGCAGCAGCGATTCGATCAGGGTCAAGGACAATGTCAAAAACCTGATACGTTTCAGAAAACTGAACCTGAAGGAAAAAACATACCCGTTCAAGAAGACGTTCGATGTTATTTTCTGCCGCAATGTAATGATCTATTTCGACGACGACATGAAACGCCATGTCCTTTCGATGTATCACAAGCATCTGGCCGATGACGGATACCTTTTCCTCGGCCATTCCGAATCGATGGTAGGGCAGGAAAAGTTCAGGCCGGTGCATATAACAACATACAAAAAGAACTGACAAAGCAAAACCGGCATGAGTGGCCAATGGAAAATGGTCTGCTTATAAATAACGCGGAAAGACAGGTAAAAAAACTTATGGGCAACAAGATAAAAGCGCTGGTCATAGACGATTCGGCGGTCATACGGCACCTTCTTACCGAAATCCTCAATCAGGAACCGGACATCGAGGTCGTCGGCTCGGCGCAGGACCCGATATTCGCAATGAACAAGATAAAAAATACGAGGCCGAATGTGATAACCCTTGACGTGGAGATGCCGAGGATGGACGGCCTGACCTTTCTCGAGGAGTTGATGAAGAGCGATCCCATACCGGTGGTCATGGTCAGCTCCCTTACGCACAACGGTTGCGCAACGACGCTCAGGGCGCTTGAACTGGGCGCTGTGGATTACGTCACAAAACCGTCTATCGACATAGCCGGAGGAGTGCTGACCCTTGGCGAAGAAATCGCGGCCAAAGTAAGAGCGGCCGCAAACGCTAAAGTGAGAAGGACAAACGGCAGACATCAAGCGTTTCCGGCCCAAGGAGCGTCGAACAGCAGGGCCTCTCTGGACACAAACAAGATGTCCACCACCGACAGGATAATAGCCATAGGAGCATCGACCGGCGGCACGCAGGCGATAACCGAGGTCATAACCGCGCTGCCCCCGTCTATCCCGGGGATAGTTATAGTCCAGCATATGCCCCCGGTGTTTACAAAATCCTTTGCGGACAGGCTCAACTCGATCTCGGCCCTCGATGTAAAAGAGGCCGCAAACGGAGACCGCGTATTGCGGGGCACGGCGCTGATCGCGCCGGGAGACAAACACATGGCCGTAAAAAGAAACGGCGCCATGTACTACGTGGAAATAATGGACGGGCCCCCGGTCAATTTCGTGAGGCCCGCGGTAGATGTGCTTTTCAGGTCCGTAGCGCAGCACGCCGGGAAAAACGCGGTAGGCGTCATACTGACAGGCATGGGCGAGGACGGCGCCAGAGGTCTCAAGGAAATGAAAGAGGCCGGGGCCTATACCGTTGCTCAGGACGAAGCCACGTCCGTGGTTTACGGCATGCCCAAAAAGGCCTTGGAGATGGGCGGGGTTGACAGAGTGGTGCCCCTAAACGAAATGGCGAAAATAATCGGATGCCTTAATTAGTCTCTCGAACGGACCAAGTGAAAAGGGACTGCCATGAAAAACAATAAAAACATTGCCGGACAAAGCCTCGAGATACTTGTAGTCGAGGACAGCAGGACACAGGCGGAGATGCTGAAACAGGTGCTCGAAGATGAAGGATATGCGGTAAGGATAGCATCTGACGGGGCAAAAGGCCTCTATTGCACCCGCACAAGCAGGCCGGCCCTTGTTCTCAGCGATATCAACATGCCTGAAATGGACGGATGCGAGATGTGCCGCAAGATAAAGAACGACCATGCGACGAGCGATATCCCCGTAATACTGGTATCGCAACTGACCGCGGCTGATGACATAATTCTCGGCCTTGCCGCAGGCGCTGACGGATACATCACAAAACCGTACCAAGCCGATTATTTATTGGAAGAGATCAGACAGGTCCTTTACGCCGACAGCCCGAATGACAACAAAGGCAGGGAGGGACCGATCGAGTTTTCTTTCGGGTGCAAAAAATATACCGTAACGGCTGGCCGCAAACAGATACTCAGCCTGCTGCTCTCGACATACGAAAACTCGGTGCGCCAAAACCAGAAGCTTACAGAGACAGAAACGGAGCTTAAACGGCTTAACGAACATCTCGACCAGCAGGTGAAAGCGAGAACAGAGTCCCTCATGGGCGAGATCGCCGAACGAAAAAAAATAGAAGAAGCGCTTCGCGAGGGCAAACTGCGTTACAGGCGGTTGATAGAGGCCGTAACGGATTATATCTATACCGTCAAAGTCGATGACGGCAAGGTGGTCGAAACATATCACGGCGAAGGGTGCTTTGCCATTACCCGATACACCCCGGAAGAGTGCATGAATGATCCGTTTCTGTGGCACAGGATGGTACACGAGCACGACAGGCCGAAGGTCTTGGAATATGCGGCCAAAGTCCTTTCCGGAGAGCACCTGCCGCCTATAGAGCACCGCATCGTAAGGAAAGACGGCAAGGTCGTCTGGGTCAAAAATACGACCGTCCCCCATTACGATGCAAACGGAAAACTTGTTTCATACGACGGCATGCTGTCCGACATAACCGAGCGTAAAACCGTGGAACAGCAGCTCTACATATCGCAGAAACTCGAGGCCTTGGGAAGATTGGCAGGCGGGGTCGCCCACGACTTCAACAATTGCCTGTGCGCAATCATGGGATTTGCGGAACTGTCCATGATGCAGCTGGAACCGGGCAACAAACTTTATCCGAACATGGAAGCCATTCACAGCTCGGCCCACAAAGCCGCAGGCATAGCACGTCAACTGCTTGCCTTCAGCCGCAAACAGATCGTAGAAACGAAAGTCCTGAACATCAACGATATTATTTCGGACATAGGCAAAATGCTCAAGCGCCTTATCGGAGAAGACATCGAACTGCTGACAAGACTTTCCTCCGGCCTCGGCAGCGTGCAGGCGGACGCCACACAGATCGAGCAGGTACTCATAAATCTGGCGGTAAACGCAAGAGACGCAATGCCCGAAGGCGGCGAACTCGTCATAGAAACCGCCAATGTAAGACTTGACGACGCATATGCCAAGCGGCATATAGACCTAAAGCCTGCCGAATATGTAATGCTCTCTGTGAGCGATACGGGGGTCGGAATGTCGGAAGATATCAGGTCCCGCATATTCGAGCCTTTCTTCACGACCAAGGAAGCCGGCAAGGGCACAGGCCTAGGCCTCTCCACGGTCTACGGGATAGTAAAACAGAACAACGGGCAGATATACGTCTATTCCGAAGAGGGACGGGGCACGATATTCAAAATATATCTTGAGAGGGTCGACATGCAACCCGAGAAAATGACCGCGAAAGCGATCGAAAAAGTTACCGGACATCACAGCAACGCAACAATCATGGTTGTGGAAGATGACGCGATAATTCGACAATCGACCGTCAGTATGCTGCAAATGTACGGTTACAGGGTTTTGGACGCAATTCACGGCGCAGAGGCATTGGCTGTTTTTGAAAGAGGAGAACACGCCGTAGACCTGCTCCTAACGGACGTAGTCATGCCGCACATGAGCGGTCCGGAACTTGTTAACAGGCTGAAACGCATAAACAAAAACGTAAAAGTACTCTTCATGTCAGGATATACTGACGAGATTACCCTTCACCACGGGCTGCTGGACAGCGGGAACAACTTTATCGGCAAGCCTTTCAGCATCGTGGATTTGATCAAGAAAATCGGTGAGCTTATAGGAGACGGAAACAGCGGCCGGTCCGAACTCACGCAAATAGACGCCGGACAGTAACGATCTTTTAGCGCTTAACCGATAAATTTCAACCCGCCTGCAATGTTGTGGTATAATGCCCTTTATAGAGTCATTGATTTATTTTATCCGGCGTTAAAAGCCGAAAAATATCATTAAAAAGGAGAGCTCGGAATGGAAAAAGTTTCTTACAAGGAAATCGGACTGGTCAATACGAGGGGGATGTTCAAGAAGGCAATGGAGGGCAAATACGCGATACCCGCCTATAACTTCAACAATATGGAGCAGCTTCAGGCCATAGTAATGGGCTGCGTAGAATCCAAATCTCCGTTTATTCTGCAGGTTTCGAGCGGCGCAAGAAAATACGCGAACCAGACTCTGCTCCGCTTCTTGGCCATGGGAGCGGTAGCGATGATAAAAGACGCGAATTCGCCGGTCAAGTTCGCGCTGCACCTCGACCACGGCGACACCTTTGAACTCTGCAAGTCGTGCATCGATTCCGGCTTTTCCTCGGTCATGATCGACGGCTCGCACCACTCCTATGAGGATAACGTAAAGCTCACAAAACAGGTCGTCGAATACGCTCATGCCCTTGACGTTACGGTCGAAGGGGAGTTGGGCGTGCTTGCAGGCATAGAAGACGAGGTGTCGGCCGAAAAATCCACCTACACAAAACCGGAAGAGGTCGAAGATTTCGTAAAAAAGACAGGGGTCGACTCGCTCGCCATTTCTATCGGAACATCGCACGGGGCCATGAAATTCAAGCCCGAACAATGTACGAGAGATGAAAGAGGCGTTCTGGTCCCGCCGCCCCTGCGCTTCGACATACTCGAAGAGATAGAAAAACGCATACCCGGGTTCCCGATAGTCCTTCACGGCGCGTCTTCCGTCATCCCCGCATATGTCGAGATGATAAACTCCAACGGCGGCAAACTTAAGGACGCAGTAGGCATACCGGAAGAACAGCTCAGAAGGGCCGCAAGAAGCGCAGTATGCAAGATAAACATAGACAGCGACGGACGCCTCGCAATGACGGCGTTAGTGCGCAAAGTATTTGCCGAAAAACCGGCAGAGTTCGATCCGAGAAAATATTTGGGCCCTGCGCGCGACGAGCTGACTAAAATGATCGTTCACAAAAATAAAGAAGTGCTCGGTTCCGCCGACCAAGCTTAAATAATATCAGGCAAATAAAAAAGGGGGCCGAACGGCCCCCTTTTTTATTTGCCCTCTCTCTTGACCCTTTCGAGTTGAGAATGTATCTCGCAGTCTAAATTCGTTATTTCATCGTAGAGCTTTTTTGCTCCGGCCATATCACCGCACTTGCAGGCCTTCACGGTCTCTTCCGCCAGTTTGTGGATTTTTTCATGCGGCGACACAAGCCCGCGATCGCCCGCCCCGCTCTTGTACCATTCGCCGAAAGAGCAGGCCAGACATCTCGGCAGGTCCGAAATATCCACGTTATCCCCCCTCAAAGCGGCCTCCACCTTGCCCAAAAAGTCCCTGTGCTCTATCTTCGCCAGCTCTGCGGCCATGACTTGGTTCTCTTGGGTCGTAAACCCGGCCACATAACGGCGCAGTTGATCGCCGACCCCTGTCAGCTTCAGGATCTGTGCGTCTATGTCCACGACCACCCGCTCCATATTATTCGAAAGGGTGGATGTCCTGTCTATACTTTTCGAGACCTCGGCCGTAGTCACGGACTGCTCCTCGACAGCGGCCGCAATATGCGTCACCTGACCGCTTACATGATTAACGGACGAAACCACACGGTCGATAGTTTCATTGACCTGCTTTATATATCCGGTCACTTGTGTCACCTCGGTCGAAGCCTCGGACATGGAGCGCGCCGTAGCTTGGGAATCCGCCTGTACGTGGGATATGCGTCCGGTTATTTCATCCGTCGCCCTGATGGTCCTTTCGGCCAGTTTTCTGACCTCATCGGCAACGATCGCAAAACCGCGTCCCTGCTCTCCGGCCCTCGCGGCCTCGATTGCGGCATTGAGCGCGAGCAGATTGGTCTGGTCCGCAATATCGTTTATCACAGTTACGATCTCGCCTATCTCCTGCACGCTCCCGTTGAGTTTTTCTATAAGAGAGGAGAGCTCTACCGTTGAAGCATAAACGCTGTCGACCGTTTTTACGGCCGCGTCAGCCGTTTTTTTCCCTTCCGAGGCGGCCTTTAACGCGTCGGTCGATGTAGAGGAGGCCTTGGCCGTGTTCACCGATATATCTTTTATCGTCTGCGTCATCTCCTCCGAGGCCACCGCTATCTGCTGCGCCTGTCCGGTCTGGTCGCGCGCATCGTCGGTAAGCAGCAGGGAGCGTTTTTTCAATACATCTATTGCCCGCCCTATTTCACTCGCGGCGTTCACGATATTATTGACTGCGGTCGAAACGCTCTTTATCATCTTGTCGGCGCTCCTTGAAAGCGTCCCGATCTCATCATCCTTGCTGAACGGCACCTTGACCCTCAAATCACCGGCGGCAATACGCTCCATAGCCGCGGCAAGCATCTCTATCGGGGGCAGCACGCCTCTTATAATCAGGACCATCATAAGAACGCCGGTCGAAAAGCCGACAGCTACAAAAAACGCAATCACTGCCATGGCCTTCGTTTTTGTTGCCTCTATATTCGTTCTGGCGGTCTGCTCGCGTTCGAAAGCGAGTTTGTTTATGTCCAAGAGGCCTCTTATGACCGGCGTAAATATACCCCGGATATAAGTGTCTACATCCGCTATATCGCCGCTCTTCGCCCGCAGTCCCTTGGTTTCCCGAAAGCCCTCGTCGAACTCCTTAAGTGCTTGGTTCGTTTTGGAGATAGTTTCTTTAAACGCGGCATCGCCTTCCGTGCTTTTTTCTATTTCGGACAGGACCTGTTTGATCCTCATGAGGTCCGCCGCATAAAGCTCTTCGGATTTGGCATCCGCGCGCACCAGATAATTTTTGAAATTCCTGCTCGCATCGCCGAAATAACCGTACGCCTGCATTGCCTTGAGACTTACCGTTATAGGACCGTTTATGACGCCTTCATAGGAAGAGGCCAGATAACTTGAGGTGTACAACCCGATAAGACCGACTGCGCCTACCATAGCTATTGCGCCGATAAAACCTTTGTACAACTTCTGTTTGATCGTGCGTCCTATGAAGAGTTCTATAATATTCATAATCTCTCCCTATGAAAATCCGAAAGGTCGAATACGCTGCAGCAATCTCAAGAAACCGGGACTTCTTATTTATCGGGACTTCTTATTTATATAGTGCCATTAAAACATGTTCAGGCTCTTTTTGTAAATTGACTGGGGCCTGCGTTAAGCTCTAATATATACCGTACATAAGGGCGGTTAGCTCAGCTGGGAGAGCATCACGTTCGCAACGTGGGGGCCGGGGGTTCGAATCCCCTACCGTCCATTTTCCTTTCACTCCGATAAAGGCCGGGAAAGCGGAACATATGGCCGCTGTTGACAAAAACCGGTAATTTCTTTTATTTTATATGCTCATTTAATCAAGGAAGGTGTTCAGATGAAAACGGTATTTGCAAAGAAAAACGATATTAATCAAAAATGGTATGTTGTCGACGCGGACGGCGAGGTGCTCGGCAGGATGGCGTCGCAGATAGCTTCATACCTTCGCGGAAAACACAAACCTGTCTTTACTCCCAATATAGACGCAGGAGATTTTGTCGTCGTAGTCAACGCCGACAAGGTAAAACTCACAGGCAATAAACTCACGGACAAGGTATATCAGCACCACACGGGCTATATGGGAAACCTGAAAGAAAAGACCCTCAAAGACCGCATGAACGAAGAGCCCGAGAAGGTCATAACCGATGCGGTCTGGGGAATGCTCCCGAAAAACAGGCTCGGAAGGGCCATGATAAAAAAACTTAAGGTTTACCGGGGCGCTGAGCACGACCATGCTGCACAGAAGCCCGAGACCATCAAAATCACAAAGTCAAGGAGTAACTGAAAATGGCTTCGATAAAGGAAAACGCAACAGGCAGAAGAAAGAGAGCGGTGGCAAGGGTCACCATAACGGCCGGCAAAGGCAGGATTATGGTCAACAATAAGGATGTCGACAGCTATTTCCCGCGCGAAACGCTCCGCATGATAATCAGGCAGCCGCTGAATGTGACCGGAGTCGGCGCACAGTACGACATCGTCGCCAATGTGACCGGCGGAGGACTAAGCGGTCAAGCCGGCGCTTTGAGACATGGCATAGCGCGCGCACTGGTGGAGCTCGATGCGGACAACAAGACCAAACTTAAAAAAGAAGGCCTCCTGACGAGAGATCCGAGAGAGGTCGAGAGAAAGAAATACGGATTGAAAGGCGCGAGAAGGAGATTCCAGTTCTCCAAGAGATAAGTCATCTGCAGAATTCAGCCACAGGGAATATTTGCGGATATTCTCTGTGGCTTTTTTAATGGGGAATTTTATGTTAAAAGTTGCTATTTGCGGAGGAAGCGGTTACACAGGAGCGGAGCTGCTGAGGATACTTGCGGGGCACCCGCTTGTTTCGGTTACGGCCGTGACCTCGGAACAATCTGCGGGCAAGCGGGTCACGGACCTGTTCCCCCATCTTATAAACTACTCCGGTTCGGTCTTCGAACCGCTCGACAGGGAAAAACTTCTCTTAAAGGCAGACCTGTTCTTCCTTGCCCTGCCGCACGCAGCCTCTCAGGAGGCCGTAAACTTTTTTGTTGAGAACGGTAAAAAAACTGTGGACCTTTCGGCCGATTTCAGGCTGAGGGACGCCGCCGTTTATGAAGAGTGGTACAAGACAAAGCATAATTTCACCGAAACCCTTAAGAAAGGGGTTTACGGGCTTCCCGAACTTTACAGGGAGCAAATCAAAAAGGCATCGCTCATAGCAAACCCCGGCTGCTATCCGACAAGCGCGATATTGGGGCTTACGCCTGCGCTGAGGGAAGGGCTTATCGATCCGGAAACGATAATCGTGGATTCCAAATCGGGCGCCTCGGGGGCAGGACGTAAAGCTGACGTAGCTTTCGCTTACTGTGAGGTGAACGAAGGATTCAAGGCTTACGGGATAGCGGTCCACAGGCATACGCCGGAAATAGAACAGGAACTATCTGCGGTTGCCGGAAAGAAGTTGACGATAAATTTCACGCCCCACCTTGTGCCGATGGACAGGGGGATAGTATCCACCATGTATGCCAAGCTTAAAAAAGATGAGGATACGGCCTCCATCCTCTCGAAATACAGGGCGGCTTATGAAAACGAGCCCTTTGTGAATGTGCTCGATGAGGGCAAATACCCGAATGCTAAAAATGTTCGCGGAAGCAATTACTGCGAGATAGGACTGAAAGTGAACAAACGGACAAACACTTTGATAGTGGTATCCGCCATAGACAACCTCGTAAAAGGCGCGTCAGGGCAGGCGGTGCATAATATGAACCTTATGATGGGCTTTGAAGAAACCACCGCCCTTAAAGGGCCGGCGCTCTATCCATGAAGACGCCCCAAGGATTTGTTTTTTCTGCGGTAGAGGCTGCGGTCAAAAAACCGGGCAGGAAAGACCTCGCGCTTATTTACTCTGAAAGCGAATGCGTCATGGCCGGCATGTTCACGCTGAATAAGGTCAAGGCCGCGCCCGTACGCCTCGATATGCAAAAAATCCGTTCCGGCAAGGGCAATGCCGTCGTTGTAAACAGCGGAAACGCAAACGCCTGCACCGGGGTGCGCGGAATGGACGATGCCGTTGCTATGTCCGAACTTACGGCCTCTGCTTTGGGACTTAAACCTTCGGCGGTCTATGTCTGTTCCACCGGGGTGATCGGTACGCCGATGCCTATGGACAGAATAAAAGCAAAAATACCGGAACTCGCGGACAAGGCAAACAGGCATTCGTTTCTGGATGTGGCCACAGCGATAATGACTACGGACACCTTTGCGAAAACTTCGCATAGGCAGCTGACGGTTGACGGCAAAAAAATAACGATCTCGGGCGTCTGCAAAGGCGCGGGAATGATAAGCCCCAACATGGCCACCATGCTGTGTTTCATCGTTACCGACGCTTCGGTCCAAAAAGCCGCCCTTCAAAGCGCTTTAAAAAACGCCGTGAACCGTTCGTTCAACCTGATTACGATCGACGGGGACATGTCCACAAACGACACTGTGCTGGCCATGGCAAACGGCGCAGCCGAAAACATTCCCATAACGCTGAAATCGCCTTCTTATCCCAAATTCGAGTCGGCGCTCTCTACGATGGTATATGAGTTGTCGAAAATGATAGTAAAGGACGGCGAAGGCGCGACAAAGCTTATCGAGATCAATATAAAAAACGCAAAGAACGAAAAAGAGGGGGCGAAGGCCGCATTTGCAATCGCCAATTCCATGCTGGTTAAAACAGCCTTTTACGGCAATGACGCGAACTGGGGCCGGATAATGGCGGCCATAGGAAGGGCTGGAATAGATATTAAAGAAGACAGGATAGATATATTCATAAACGGGGTAAAAGTAGTTTCAAGGGGGACCACAAACGGAAAAGACGCGGAAGCAAACAGAAAACTGAGGACCGACGAGGTAAAACTCGTTGTGGACCTGAAACTCGCCAAGAATTCCACGCGAGTGCTCACCTGCGACTTTTCTGAGGATTATGTCAGAATAAACGCCGAATACAGGACCTAGAGGACAAAAAACCATGAAGACATTCGAACTTAGAGAAAAGGCGTCCAAGGCAGAATCCGGCGAATATATTTTAGGTTCCGAAGATTCAGGGACCCACGCCTGTTACATGATTTACGGGATACTGCGTCCGGGACAAAAGGGCCGGCTTATAAAACCGGGTAAGGGCCACGAAGAAATGGTCCTTGCAGTAAACGGAGACATTGAAGTCAGCGGTTTTTTTTCCTTGGCGCTGAAAAACGGCAATGCGATCCATATTACGGGCGAGAACGAATGTTTTTTGGAAAATAAAGGACCCGAAGAGGTCGTTTATATCATTGCCGGCGGCCATTCCGAGGCCGGTCATCACTGAGCAAATAGCACCCCGTTTTTATTTTGTTTGTGCTGTTATGCTTGATTAAACATATGATAATAAGCGATTATACAAGATTACAAAAAAATAGGCTATTTTAAGGGACACTAATGGATTCTGATAAACAAACACTGCCCAAGCTTGTCATAAAAGGCAAAGTCATGCCGTACCCGATAGTACAGGGCGGCATGGGAGTCGGTGTTTCTCTCGCTCCCCTTGCAAGCGCCGTGGCGCGTGAAGGCGGACTAGGCATCGTTTCGAGCGCATGCATCGACAGGGTCATATCCAAGAGGGACGGCAGGCGGTACAACAGTTACGAGGCGGCATATGCGGAGGTCGCGCTTTCCAAGGCGTCCGGCGGTTATGCCGGGATCAATGTTATGGGCGCCCTCGCAAGAGACTACAATGATTCCGTTAAGGGGGCGCTAGATGCCGGGGCCGATGCAGTGATATCCGGGGCGGGATTGCCGGTTTCCCTTCCCTCTATCCAAAACCCCAAAGACACCGCGCTCATCCCGATTGTTTCTTCCGTAAGGGCCTTGGAGATCATATGCAAAAAATGGGAAAAGCTGGGTTACAGGCCTGATGCGGTTGTACTCGAAGGCCCTTTGGCAGGGGGCCATCTCGGCTTCAAGATGGAACAGCTTGATCTCGAAGAAAACAGGCTTGAAAACCTTCTGCCTCCTGTAAAAGATGTGGCGCGCAAGTACGGAGACTTTCCGGTTATTGCGGCAGGCGGAATATACACCTATGAAGATATAGTGCGTTTTTTAAAGATGGGCGCAGACGGCGTCCAGATGGGCACCCGTTTTCTGGCAACGGATGAAAGCAGCGCTTCGGACGAATACAAACAAGCCGTTATCGACGCTAAAGAAGAGGACATACTTGTGGCCAATGACCCGGGTTCACCGTGCGGACTTCCTTTCAGGGTCATAAAACAATGTCCTATGTATGTTTCGGCGCTAAAGCGGTCGAGGCCCCCAAAGTGCGATAAGGGCTATGTGTTGCTTAAAGACAAAGAGGGCAAATTCACCGTCTGTCATGCAAAAGAGAGCAACGCCCACCATTTCTGCATATGCAACGGGCTGTTGAGTTCGGCCGGTTATAACCCTGACAAGGAAGAGCCCCTATACACCGTAGGGCAGAACGCTTACAGGGTCGACAGGATCATGAGCGTTAAAGAGCTTATGGAAGAACTGACCGGCAGGCTTGCGGTCAGCAACGCGGACCGGCGCTGACCGTATTGCCGCTTAAAAAACTTTAGCGAATTTTCTTTTGCCGGCCTTTATTACGTAACTGCCTTTCGGCAGTTTTTTTTGCGGATCGTCGACCTTTTTATCGTCAACACTCACTCCACCCTGCTTAATAAGTCTCATCGCCTCGCCCGTACTCGGGACAAGGCCCGCAAGCTTCATCATCTGAGGCAGCCACATATCGCCTTCCCACTCGATCCGGATCTCGGGCATGTCCTCAGGTGTCCCCTTATCTTTGAACAGATGCTCGAATTCCTGCTTTGCATGTAAAGCCGCCTCATTTCCCCAATACCTCGCGGTTATTTCAAGGGCAAGGTCTTCCTTTGCTTTTTTGGGATGGACCGCCCCGGATTTTACGCCCTCTTTAAGCCCCTTGAATCCGTCGGTGCTTATATGGCTGAGCAGTTCGTAATATTTGATCATCAGATTGTCGCTTACCGACATAAGCTTTCCGTAAATCTCCTTCGCAGGCTCCGAGATGCCTATGTAGTTTCCGAGGCTCTTGGACATCTTCTTAACGCCGTCGAGGCCCTCCAGCAGCGGAAGCATCACGACCGTCTGCGGCGGCCGGCCGTACTCCTCCTGCATCTCCCTGCCCATAAGAAGATTGAAGCGCTGGTCGGTCCCCCCTATTT
The DNA here is from genome assembly GCA_004321915.1 of Nitrospirota bacterium. Lineage (GTDB taxonomy): Bacteria > Nitrospirota > Thermodesulfovibrionia > Thermodesulfovibrionales > Dissulfurispiraceae > MYbin3. Next base: position 27,877 of record SCQE01000071.1, on the reverse strand, counting down.
CGACATCCGAACGGAGCGCGACGGAATCATACCCTTGAAGCAGCGGATACATGAACTCATGCAGGCTTATCGGGCTTTGCGAATGAAAGCGCTGTTTAAAATCTTCACGTTCAAGCATTCGCGCCACCGTCTGTTTTGCCTGCAGTTTTACTACATCCATGAGAGACAGGCCGGTGAGCCACTCGCTGTTGAAGCGGATGACCGTCTTTTGAGGATCGAGCACCTTAAAGACCTGCTCTTTATAAGTTTCGGCGTTCTTTGCGATTTCTTCTCTTGTCAAAGGCTTCCTAGTCTCGGATTTGCCTGTAGGATCGCCTATCATGCCTGTAAAATCTCCTATCAGAAAAGTCACCTCATGACCGAGTTCCTGAAACTGTCTCATCTTTTCGAGCAGGACCGTATGTCCCAGATGGATGTCCGGGGCCGTAGGATCAAAGCCGGCCTTGACTTTGAGCGGCCTGCGCTCTTTTAGCGACTTTTCGAGCTTTGCGAGGAGAGTTTTCTCGTGTATTACCTCGACAGCTCCGCGCTTGATGGTCTCCAACTGTTTTTCGGGTGAAAGCATGACTGATATATTAAACAGTCATAAACAGCAAGGTCAATTCGCAATTATGGATTTGCAGGGGTTTGCCTGTATAAATCAAGTTGACAATCACTAAGTATCCTGATATTCTTGATTATAAGAGGTTGCAACTGATCAAAACCGCTTTTCTCTTAAGTCTTCCGTACCGAAAAGGACCTGACTTTAAACGAGGCTTACCGACACCATAACGATTAAGGCGCATCGGCCCCGATTAGGCTGCATTAAAGAGTTTAGGGTGATATAAGTGACCGACAGCAAAAACATACAGGCTTTGCGGACAAATAAAAGAGAGCTTCCGTTTCCGCTTGTCTTTATCTTTCTCATCCTCTCTTTGATAGTGATCATTGCCGGATACTCCTACCATAACAACTATAAGAAAGCCGCCTTGGACCATACGCGGGCTGAACTTGCATCCGTCTGCAACCTAAAAGTGAACGATATTGTCCAATGGAGAAAGGAAAGGTTCAAAGAAGCCTTTTACATATCCAACAACCTGTTCAGGGGGTCTCAGATCCATACCTTCCTGAATGACCCCGCCACTACGGCCATCAAAAAAGAATTGACGACATATCTCTTGATGAACAAAGACGCTTACGAGCATAAAGAGGTCGCGGTTTTCGACCTGAAAGGCAAGGTGGTATTGTCCACGATAGAGCCCGTTAATAATTACGACCAGCATATCGAGCTGGCAAACAAAGCCATAGAAACAAAAGAGATAATCTTTGGAGACCTTCACAGGGATGAAAAAAACGGAGAGATCCATATAGGGCTTTTCATTCCGATGTTTACATCAAAGGAAAAAAACAGACACCCTATCGGTGGGATCATGCTCTTATTGGACCCTAACAAATTCCTATACCCGTTGATCAAGACATGGCCGGTACCGAGCAAGACCTCCGAAACCGTGCTTTTAAGACAGGATGGGAATGACGCGCTCTATCTTAATGACCTGAACAATATGAAGAACACGGCTCTGTCGCTGCGTCTTCCGCTCACGCAGGATGAGGTCCCCGCAGTGCAGGCAGTAAAAGGCAAAGAGGGTTTCATCGAAGGCGTTGACTACAGGAATGTCCCGGTACTGACATTCAACAGGAGGATACCCGAAACCCCGTGGGTGCTCATTTCAAAAACCGATCTATCCGAAGCCTATAAGCCCATCAACCGGAGCAGCCTTAATACTATGGCCTTTGTGATAGTTGCCATTCTTTCCACAGGGTTAGGGATAAGTCTTTACAGCCGGAATAAAAAAGCCGCGTTTTACAGCAGCATTTTTCATGAGTTAAAAACAACCGCCTTTGTCATAGACCCGTCTGATGGCAGGATCATCGACGCTAATATCGCGGCCTCGACCTTTTACGGCTGGAGCATCGAAGAACTGACAAAAATGAAAATAAGCGATATAAACACCCTTGGGGCCGACAAAGTGCATGAAGAGATGGAGTCGGCGAGGACCCAAAACCGCAACTATTTTGTTTTCCAACATAGAATGGCTGACGGGTCCGTAAAGGACGTCGAGGTTTATTCCGGACCGATACAAACAGACGGGAAAACATTACTCTACTCCATAATCCACGATGTTACCGACCGCAAGACATTCGAAAACAGGCTTGCTCAATTGATGCATGAGCAGAGAATAATACTCGACAATCTGGCCATCGGCGTACTGTTCGCAAAAGACAGAAAAATAGTCTGGGCCAACAATGTGCTGGCAGAAATGTTCGGATACACCGAAGCAGAACTTATCGGAGAGGACACGAAGCGGTTTTACGCCGACAACGATGAATATATGACCATAGGCTTGGAAGGGTACGCGAAACTTGCGGAAGGGGAAGTGTATAAAGAAGAATGCCTGATGAAAAAGAGAGACGGCACTTTTATATCATGTCGACTTATTGCTCAGGCCATAAACGCCGAAAACCTGTCCGAAGGGTCTATCTGGCTTCTGGAAGACATAACCGAACGCAAGATACTCGAAACGGAGAGGGAGCAGTTCTTCAAATTTTTCGTGACATCCGCAGACCTGATGTTAATCGCGGACCCGAACGGGGCCTTTATCAGGACAAACCCCGCCTGCACTGAAACACTAGGATATTCCGAAGCAGAGCTTGTGTCCAAGCCCTTCATAGACTTCGTGCATCCCGACGACAAACAGGCGACCCTCGATGAAATGGCGAGGCAATTACGAAAGGGCTTTACGCTTAACTTCGAAAATCGCTATATATGCAAAGACGGCTCTCTACGCTGGCTGTCATGGCGTGCCGCTTACAACATAACCGAGGGCATCACATATGCTACAGCTCGCGACGTGACCGAACTGAAGACCATGCAGGCGGCCTTGCACAGACGCACATTACAGCTGGAAGATCTGGCGGAAAGCCTTGAAAAACGTGTCAGGGAAGAGGTTGAAGAAAGGCGCAGGAACGAGCATATCCTGATCCAGCAGTCCAAGATGGCAGCTATGGGGGAGATGATAGGCGCGATAGCCCACCAGTGGAGACAGCCCCTTAATGTCTTGGGCCTGCTGGTGCAGAGCATAGGCGACCTTTACGATTACGGCGAGCTTAACAAGCAAAGAATAACCGAAGTCGTAAACAAATCGATGGGCCAGATAAGGTTTATGTCACGGACCATAGATGACTTCAGAAATTTCTTCAGCCCTTCGAAAGACAAGACCGAGTTCGACTTGTCTCTTGCAGTTGCGGATGTATTGACGCTCGTTGCCGCACAGCTCAAAGAGCACAATATAACGACAAAGCTTAACGGGAAACCCTTTGTCGATACGCGCGATTCGGTGGCGTGCGGGGAACTGATGGTTACGACCTATAAAAACGAGTTCGAACAGGTAATCCTTAACATAATAAACAACGCCAAAGACGCAATCATGGAGAAAAGGAACAATTTGCAGGGGGAACTGCTTTACAACTACAACGGGGCCATCGAAGTGACGCTCTCGAAAGAGCAGGAAAGAACAGTCATACGGATCGAAGATAACGGCGGCGGCATCCCCGAGGGCACAATGAACCGGATATTCGAACCGTATTTCACGACAAAGCCCGAAGGCAAAGGCACCGGCATCGGCCTCTATATGGCAAAAATAATCATAGAGAAGAATATTGGCGGAAAACTTTCTGTCAAAAATACCGGCAAAGGCGCCGAGTTTACAATAGAGGTGTGAAATGGAAAACGCAAAACTTGCACTTAGCGTCCTATATGTGGAAGACGATCCGGAAACCCAAAAGATAATTGCGGACATACTCAAAAGACGTTTCTCGGAACTGTATCTGGCATCCAACGGCAGCGAAGGGCTTCTTGCATACGAGCAACACCGTCCGGACATAGTAGTAACGGACATTCGCATGCCCGAAATGGGCGGTATCGAGATGGCCGGAAAGATCATGGAAATAAACAACGATGCCCGGATCATCTTAACGACCGCGCACAGCGACACCGAATACCTGATCGACGCTATTAATATAGGGGTGGGACAGTATGTTCTCAAGCCTATAGATACGAATGCATTAATAACAGCGATGACAAAGTGCGCAAGGACCCTGATGCTCCAGAAAGAGCGTGAAATACTTATAAAGCAGCTTCAGGAGGCATTGGATACGGTCAAGACCTTAAAAGGAATGATCCCCATATGCTCCTCCTGCAAAAAAATACGCGACGACAAAGGTTTTTGGGAGCAAATTGAAAGCTATATAACCGAGCATACCGAAGCCGAATTCACCCACTCCATATGTCCCGAATGCACAAAAAGAATCTATCCCCAGTTTTATGATAAGATTTACGGTAATGACGATCGCTCCGGAAAATGAAGCCTCTCGATATTAAAGAAAACCTGCCTCTCGCCGACATGACCACCTTCAAAGTCGGCGGCCCTGCGCGCTATCTGGCGCAGATCGAAACCGAAGACGATCTGTTCAAAGCCTTATCTTTCGCGCGTTCCGCCGACACGGCAACCCTTGTGCTCGGCAGCGGAAGCAATGTTTTGATAAGCGACAAAGGCTTCGACGGCCTCGTGATCCTGAACAGGATACAGGGGTTGAAATCCTCAATCGAAAACGGTTCGGCCTTTGTCTCGGCAGGCGCAGGCATTGATTGGGATTACTTGGTAAATTTCTGCGTAGAGAGAAACTGGCAGGGCATCGAATGCCTTTCCGGTATTCCGGGCACCGTGGGCGCGGCCCCGGTGCAGAATGTAGGCGCTTACGGCCAAACCGCCGGTGAAGCAATTACGGAAGTCCACGCAATAGATACGCTCAACAGCGCTCCGATAGACCTCAATAAAGAACAATGCGGCTTCGGCTACAGGAGAAGCATCTTCAATACCACAGCATCTGGCCGCTATGTGATTACACAGGTCGGGTTTTCTCTTTCTGTCGACCGCAAGCCCTATATCGAATACAGGGACATCGCCGATTCCTTGAAGGACAGCCACTGCCCCTCCTTGCAGGCGGTCAGAAACAGTGTGCTCGAGATCAGAAAGAAGAAAGGGCTGCTTATATCGGATGACGGCGATTCATTCATGAGCGCAGGGTCTTTCTTTAAGAATCCTGTAATCGACGGCAGCCTATTTTTAAAGATAAAAGAAGACGTTGAAAAAAACGGCGGCTGCGAAAACTGGGCTTGGCCGCAAGACAACGGTCAGGTAAAGGTCTCGGCTGCATGCCTTATTCAGTCGGCCGGATTCCCGAGAGGCCATACGCACGGAAGGGTAGGCATATCCCCGAAGCATTCGCTCTGCATAATCAACCGCGGCGGCGCCACAGCAACGGAATTAATAGCATTCGTGAATATTATAAAAAACGAAGTCTTGTCGCGTTTTAAAATCAAGCTCGAACCTGAAGTCCGGTTTATAGGTTTTTAGCTTACGTACAAATTTCTTATGGGACCGGTGCCAATGAGGCGACGGGTGGCTATCAAAATTTCTTCTACAAGTCAACAGCATTAGCTTGCTGTGAAAGTGAAGATTTACGAAAGGAATCATCATTAACAATAAGGCTAGTATGGTGCGATTTAGTATGATGTTATAAAAACATCCTTCTATTTAAGGGAAAGATACCAAAAGGACAGGGAAGGAAGGATTAAGTCATATTTCATAACGTCGTTCAAAACAAGCAAGGCAATAGGTGTCATTAATCATACGCAAAACTTCTGGGGTAGAACCACACCCTTTACACTTTAGATGTCTGTCAGCATTTTGTATTTTTAATACTCGTTGCTTTGGGTTCAATCGGATTTTGTGTTTTGTGTCTTGTACGAATCTTGATTGTATGTCAACTGAAGCTTTTAATATAGTATTTTCGGTTGTTTTAGCAGGGATTGGGGTTGGAGTGTACTGATAAGGAATATCTTGAAAAGTTTTCTGTTTCTCTTCTGATATATTAAGACCCTTAACAAAAATATCATATTTCCTTTTTAAATACATAGTTTCATCTACACCGTCATAGAAATAATGGAATAGGTTTTCGAGATTTTCTTTGGTTGATGTTCTGATACAATAAGACGGCGACTTAGAGCGTGTTTCTTTGGATATTTTCAATGGATATTTATTTTCAGAAAAGTCAGACCTTAATTGCTTGTAAGCCTCATTATTTTCCTCCCAATTTTGATGTGTACTAATAAGTTTTTTCCTATAGATGCCAATTTTAAATAGTTTCTCAGCAACACCCTGAATGAAAGATTCAGCACCAGAAACATAGCTTGCGCATAATTTACCATTGTTAAAAAATACAGAGCCATCGCCATCCCAGCAACCCCGAATAAAATGTCTCTCCATCTCGCTTGGCATTGTAGGGAATTCCATAGTCAGGCTTTTGTTTGGGGTTACCCCCAATTTAAGCAAATCGTTAAATAAAGTCTCGCTATTTAAATGAAAAAAACAACCCTCCCCTGCAACAACTCCATTGTATATTCTGCGAGGATTTTTTATTATTAGGGTTTTGCATTTCATTAAAAATAAAACCTTTTCAAGTAGTTCTGGCTCTTTTTGATAAACTGTAACTCTGTAAACAAAATTGCGAGATTGCGATTTAATTATGTTCATATTCCCGTCTGTATAAATCACTCCCAAAACATAAGCCATAGCAGGCGTCCAAACCTTAAAAAATCCCTCGTTTATTTCCTGCTTCATTAATACAACATCCTTTTTATTGCCATCGCTTTGTTCTCGCTCAAAAAATAATTTGTCACTATTTAAAGCCAAGTTGCGAGCGCTACTCTTGTTCCTTAATGGAATTTCATACCACTTCATTCTTAAATAAACAAGCTGGCGTGTACATCCACATTCTTTTGCTATTTCACCCAAACTTTGTTGTTTGTTTACATATCTATCAAGCAAAAACTCGTATGTCATTTTGTTGGTAGCATCGCCATGCTTTCCGTGTTCGCTTCGTTTGCCACGGTGTTCAAGTTCACGTTGCGAGTCATAGCATAAATTACACAAGCCCCTTGCCTTGTGTTTTTGTTCTGTTGTTTTGCAAGAGACACAGTAGTCATGCTTAAGAGACCATTTTTTATATTTCTGTTCTGGTATCTGTGACCTTGGAAGATCCACGTTATTTTAAGTTTACTATTATACAGCTCTTAATTGATGGGATATAAATAAGATTTGCTAATAACTGTAGGCAAAAACCAACAGTTAGAAAGCCTAGACCTAATTTCATATAAATGTATTTCATTTGTTCAAAGTTCTTATACTCCTCTGTCTCTTGAACTGGGGTAGCCATTTTATCTATGGGGATGTTTTCTTCATATTTCTTGCCTTTATATTGAGATACAACCTCAATAGCAACCAGCCAAGCGCCAGCTAAATCAGAAACTAAGCCTATAGAAGATAGTATACGCGATAAGTCATCAATACTCATTAGCGTCCCCTCTTTTTACGAATACAATATGTGATTATGCCACTTGTCATAATAAAGGTAAAGAGAAAAATACCATGCCGAAGTACATACGGTATGTCCAATGACTGAATATTATTTAGTTGCTGCTTTGACCAGTGTTTTCGGTTATCCATAAGAAAAAGCAGATTATGTTACGTATAGGCAGGTGTACACTATACAGACGACTAAACGTCCTGCCCCTTACTTTTTATTTCCAGTTCGCACAAACTACTCGCTCTTTCCCGCCATGACACGCTCAAGCATTTCAAGATGATTGCCGACAAGCATGTCCAGCTCCTTCTGGAAGTGGAGCCTCAGGATCCTTGCCTGATCTATATCTTCATGCACCTTTATGGATTCCATTTGGGCGTTAGCGGTAATGCGCTCAACCTTTTCCTCTGCTTCGGCTATTATTCTAATCGCCCTGCTTAGCGCCTCGGAGCGCATATGTTTGGCTTCCTGTATCGAAGCGCTCAGTTCATCGATGACCGACTTGCTGTCCTCCTTGCGCTCCTTAAGGGTATCCGCCGATGACCTGAGCTGCTCTTTCAAATCCATATTCTCGGCCAAGGCATTCTGAAGCGCAAGGCTCGTCATATCCAGAAACTCCAGCACTTTTTTGCGGGAAACACCCCTGAAGCGGGAAGGAAAACTTTTCCTGAGAATGTCCTCTGAGGTGATGCGCCTCGCCTCTCTGCTATGCTGTTCCATTAAATCCGACCTTACGAAAGTTATTGCTTCACAGGCACCATTACGCTTATAGCGCCCCGTATCTGTCCCTCTTTGTAGCCTTCTTTTGCATATCCGGAGATATCTTTTTCACCTATAGGATCGCCGTGGCAGCTGAGACAGCCTTTGTAAACATGGACCGGAAGAATATACCGCGCCATTTTAGTCCCATTTACTACAGCCTCTTCAAAATGAGCGTCTTTTTTGCCTGCTTCAAATTTCTTAAGCATTCCTGCCTCAAACTCATCCGGCTTATTTTTATCGTTACGATACTTGAGACTCGTCTGCTTAACCATAATCCCTGACGCTTGGAGCTTCTCTCCAACGCGCCTCCCGAAAACAGCCGGGTTAAACCACTTAAAACCCTTGCCCTTCTCGTTTATCTGCGCCTGCGCCTCGGCAATCACCTCTTTTGCGGCAGCATGTATCTTGTATATCGCCTTATACAGCTCTTCGTTCTCTTTGCCCGTAAGCGATTTTACGTCTATGCCTGCCGCTGCAAGAAACCTGACCTGCACCTGTTTTTCATAAACGTCCGGTGTAAAACCCTTATCTCCCTTTGAAGCATCGTTTATCAGTATTTGGTTATTGGACAGCACGTCCCTTGCGGACAAAAGATAATCTGCAACGGCAACAGCGATCACCTCCTCTTTTTCTCCGGCAAAAGCCATACTCGAAATTAAAGCCGCCGCTATAAGAAAAAAAACAATTTTTTTCATGCTGCCTCCATACGGTCTTCATTTTCGGGACACAACTTGTCCCGTTTCCGATATTCCCTATAGTATAACCCGCGCCAAATCATTTTTCCATTCGCCCCTATTTTTCAGTCCGTAGCAAAATGGTCGGTAATAAATTTGTTCAGACCATCTGTATACAGCCTTCCCGAAACCATAAAACCGTCGTTGTGGCCGCCTTTTATCTCGAGAAATTCTTTAGGGTCTGCAGCCTTTTCATAAAGCCCCCTTCCCTGTGCGAAAGGCACTATACGGTCTCCGGGGCTGTGAATGAACAGCTTGGGAATCTTGATCTGCCCGACTTTATCAGCGGTCGCATATTTGTATTTTGCGATAAACCTGACGGGGATATAGGGATAAATAGCGCTGCCTAATTCCGGCAACGACGTAAAACCGGACTCTATTATGAGCGCCCCAACCTTTTTCCTTAGCGCCAGTTCGGACGCTACGGCGCTGCCGAGCGAACGGCCGAAAAGTATTATCTTCTCGGGCCTGACCTTCTTTGTCGCGGTAAGATGGTCCCAAGCAGCTTCGGCATCGAGGTATGTGCCGTTTTCAGAAGGTCTGCCCTCGCTCTTGCCGTAACCTCTATAATCGAAGATCAAGACCGAAAGCCCGAGTTCATGAAAAATGCGTATCGAATCTATTCTATGAGAAATATTACCGGCGTTTCCGTGGCAAAATAAAACTGAGCCCCTCTCCGGAATTCCGGGCTTCGACGGTATATGCCATGCCGAGATGTTAATGCCGTCCGGGGTCTTGAAAAAAACTTCCTCGTATTCCATGCCGGACTGTTTGGGGGTTGTGAAGAGTTCTCTGACAGGAAAATAGACCATGCTGTCCTGAGTGATATAGATGAATCCCAGAAACACGGCATAGCCGAACACGATGCTTGCTGCAACCGAAAAAACCATATTCCTCATATAAATCGTTACAGGCAAATTCCGGATATTGTTACTTTAAGAAAGAGATTGACCGGCTATAAGTCTTTGAGTCTTTCCGCCTGATAGTGCGTGTTGAGCGCGTCGATCATCTCGTCAAGATCGCCTTCCAGCACCTGCTCAAGTCTGTGCAGGGTAAGCCCGATCCTATGGTCGGTAACACGGTTCTGCGGATAATTGTAGGTGCGTATGCGTTCGCTCCTGTCGCCCGAGCCGACCTGACTCTTTCTGTCCTGAGCGCGTTCCTTTTCCTTCTTCTCCATCTCCAGCTCAAGCAGCCTTGCCCTTAAAACCTTCATCGCCTTGTCCCTGTTCTTTATCTGCGAGCGTTCGTCCTGACACTGAACAACAAGGCCCGTGGGAATATGCGTTATCCTGACCGCGGAATAGGTTGTATTGACCCCCTGCCCACCGGGACCCGATGCACAGAAGGTGTCGATCCTCAGATCTTTTTCTTCCACCTTTATGTCGACCTCTTCGGCCTCCGGAAGCACCGCCACAGTAGCGGCAGAGGTATGTATTCTGCCTGAGGCCTCGGTAACAGGCACGCGCTGCACTCTATGCACGCCGCTCTCGTATTTCAGCTTGCTGTATGCCCCTTTGCCTGTTATATTGGCTATGATTTCCTTTATTCCGCCGAGTCCGGTAGGGTTTGAGTCTATGACCTCTATCTTCCATCTCCTTGCCTCGGCATACTTTGAATACATCCTGAAAAGAGATGCTCCGAATAGGGCGGCTTCCTCCCCCCCTGTTCCCGCGCGTATCTCGAGTATTACGTTTCTATCGTCCCGGGGGTCCTTCGGCAAGAGCATCAGCTTAAGTTCTTCTTCGAAGATCGGCTTTCTTTTTTTGAGCTCGTCCAGTTCTTCCTGAGCAAGCTCTTTTATATCGGCATCGCCGCTTTTGAGCATCTCCTCCGAATCTTCTATGCCTTTAAGCATCTTTTTATAATCCCTGATCTTTTCCACAATAGGGGTGAGTTCAGACTGCTCTTTCGAATAACGCTGATATTCCTGAGGATTGGACAGAACAAGGTTGTCCATCAAGGCCTGATTGTTTGCCTCGTATTTTTCTTCGATAAGCAGGAGCTTTTCTAACATTTGCCGCAGGCCTCTTTCAGATCAGGCTCAAGAGTAAGCACCTCTTTTACCGCAGCTATGGCGACCTCTATCTGGGAGTCGTCAGGCTCTCTGACGGTCATCCTCTGAAGCAGCAGTCCCGGCAATACGGCAAGCTTGAATACCGGATTGTCGTGCAGTTTTGCCGAAAGCTTTAAAAACTCGTAGGATATTCCGGCAATGAACGGAACCAACAGCAGCCTCGACAGCAGCTTTTCGACAAAGGTCCAATCTTTGGGGATCGCCATAAAGATTATTATACTCAGCACCATTACGATCAAGAGAAAGCTCGTTCCGCATCTCGTGTGGTAAGGCTTGTACTTCCTCGCATTCTCGACCGTAAGCGGTTCCCCCGCCTCAAAAGCATATATCACCTTATGCTCCGCGCCGTGATACTCGTAAATCCTGCGCATCTCTTTCCATAAACCGATCGAGAAGATATACAGAAGGAAAATACCGACCCTCAGGATTCCGTCAATGAAATTAAAAAGAAAGGAGCTTTGGGATATTCCCTGATTCGATTCGCTGAGCAGGGTGGTTATGTACAGCGGAAGAAATTTAAAAAGGAACATCGCAAGAAAAATCGCGGCGAGTATCGAAAAGCCTATCGTCCATGCCCCCACCGGCTTTTCATCGTTGTCTTCCTGATAAGCAACGCTCCCGGAAAACTCGATGGCCTTTACCCCTATTATGAGGGCATGAAAAAGGGCGACGATCCCGCGAACAACAGGCAGCTGCAGGATTTTCGGCACATTGCCGCTCTTTACGGTCTTAAAGCTGATATCGCCCTTAGGGCCGCGCACAGCAACGCTCCAGCCGCTTTTGGACTTCATCATAACACCCTCGATTACAGCCTGTCCGCCTATGTTTTGCATAATAAGTTCCTCAAGGCAAAATAAAAGGGATTAGGAATGTGCCGGCCTAATCCCATATTTTTTTTAAAACAGCTACTTCTTTGCGTATTTTTTCTTGAACTTCTCTACTCGTCCTTCGGCGTCGACAAGTTTCTGCTTGCCGGTAAAGAAGGGGTGGCATTTTGAACATATATCGAGGCGGATCGCCTCTCTTGTCGACCTTGTGGCGAATGTTTCGCCGCAGGCGCATACCACCTTTGCGTCTTTATATTTCGGGTGAATACCTTCCTTCAAGTTTATCCCTCCTGCAATAAATTTGGATAACTATATTACTAAATAAAACCGCTTTTTAGCAAGCTCATCTAAAACAGAAACGGGAAAAGCGCCAAGCCTTTCCCGTTTCTGTCAATCCAAAAAAGATTTTAACGCTTGCGCGCGGCCGCTTTTTTCTTCGGTAACGGGGAAACTATCGTGGCCGCTATATCTATGGCCCTGTTCGCATTGCCTTTGCCGTCCGTGCCGCCCGATACCCTGCAGCTAATATTGCTGTTGACGGCCGCAATATCGATGCCGTTCGCTGCGACCACTGCGGCGAGAACACCTTCTATCGCTATTACATGGAACGCCAAGCTCTCCATTTTCTGCGCAATTATATCCACGGTATCGCTCAAATTACCTATCGTCTGGGTCATGGCGGTAATGTTTGCCGAAACAAGCTCCTCATAAGAAAGCTTTGCAAGTTTATCAGGAGTAATCGTCTTGGGAGCGGCAGCTTTTTTGGCCCCCTTTGCAGCAGCCTTTTTTACGACCTTCTTCGGTGCAGCCTTTTTTACCTTTTTAGCCTTTGCCATTTCCAAATCCTCCTTATGTTTGTTTATAGATATTAGCTATGTAAAAAGCAATAGAATGATTATAGCAGATATTAAGGCCTAAAACTACATGATGAATTTTTAAAAACAAAAAAAGGCCGGCAATACTATCGATTGCCGGCCTTTAAAGATCATAAACAACTATAAAAGAGGCACTATAAGCAACGCAACGATATTGATAACCTTGATCATCGGGTTAATGGCAGGGCCCGCAGTATCTTTGTAAGGGTCGCCTACAGTATCGCCGGTAACAGAGGCCTTGTGTCCGTCGCTGCCCTTCTTATGTACAACACCCTTGTCGTCGGTAACGCCGTCTTCAAAGGCCTTCTTGGCATTGTCCCATGCGCCGCCGCCGCTTGTCATGGCGATAGCTTGGAACAGTCCCGTCAGAATGCTGCCGATGAGCATGCCGCCGAGCGCCTTTGGCCCGAGGCCGAAACCGACTACTATGGGGGCTATTACAGGGATAAGAGCTGGGACCATCATCTCTTTGATAGCAGACTGCGTAACGATGTCAACGCACTTGCCGTATTCCGGCTTGCCTGTCCCTTCCATTATGCCCTTGATCTCGCGGAACTGTCTGCGGACCTCGTCGACAACACCGCCTGCCGCCCTGCCGACCGCAAGCATAAGCCTGCCGCCGAAATAGTAAGGAATAGCGCCGCCGATGAATAGCCCGGCTATGACTAACGGATCGGACAGATCAAACGTCACATTCCCCATCTTATGCGCAAGCTCTCTCGCGTACTCTGCAAAGAGAACGAGCGCTGCAAGACCGGCTGAACCGATCGCATATCCTTTTGTGACCGCCTTTGTGGTATTGCCGACCGCATCGAGAGGGTCGGTAATATCTCTAACGGAAGAAGGCAGTTCTGCCATTTCTGCAATACCGCCTGCGTTGTCCGTGATCGGTCCGTAGGAGTCAATCGCAACAACTATGCCTGTCATCGAAAGCATAGACACCGCAGAAAGGGCGATTGCAAACAAGCCGCCGCCAACATTGCCGCTGAAGCCGCCGCCGAGACCGTAAGAGCCGAGTATGGCCCCTACTATGACCAATGCAGGAAGCGCAGTGGCCTCCATGCTCATAGCAAGACCGGCTATAACGTTTGTTCCGTGGCCGGTGAGGCTGGCCTTGGAGATGATCTGCACAGGCCTAAATTCTTTGGCCGTGTAATATTCGGTGATCCAGACGATAAGACCTGTCAGGGCAAGACCGATAAAGGCCGTGCCGAAAACGCTGGCCGAGCTGAAACCTCCGGTATTGCCGCCGAGCTGTCCCATGAACCACTCGGTAACTCCATAAAAAGCCACCGCAGCAAGAACGCCGGAAACCGCCAAGCCCTTATAGAGAGCGCCCATTATATAATTGCTTGCGCCGAGTTTTACAAAGTACGTGCCGATTATGGAAGCTATGATGGAAACGCCGCCGAGAAGAAGCGGGAATTCAACCCACGGGCTGTCTGCGCCGAATATCGACTTTGCCAACAGCATTGCCGCAACGAGAGTAACGGTATATGTCTCATAAAGGTCGGCCGCCATGCCTGCGCAGTCACCGACGTTATCACCGACGTTATCTGCGATAACGGCCGGGTTTCTCGGATCGTCCTCAGGAATGCCTGCCTCGACCTTTCCTACGAGGTCTGCACCGACGTCAGCTGCCTTTGTATAGATACCGCCTGCAATACGCGCAAACACCGACATGAGCGAGCAGCCGAAGCCGAGGCCTACGAGCGCATGGAACGCCTGCTCTCCGGCCATGCCCCTTACCAAAGCAAAATAGCCGGCCAAGCCGATAATGCCAAGACCTACAACCATTATGCCTGTAACAGAGCCGCCTTTAAATGACAGCGTCAAGGCATTCTGAAGGCCCTTTGAGGCAGCCTGTGTTGTGCGGACATTCGCGCGGACGGTGACCCACATGCCGACAAAACCGGCGAATGCCGAGCCTACCGTACCGATCACAAAACCTATTGCGGTCCAAGAACCGAGGACCGCAAAAAGGACCACAAACAACACCGCCGCAACCATAGCAACAGTTTTGTACTCACGGGCGAGAAAAGCATAGGCGCCTTCTTTTACCGCGTTTGAAATGTCCTGCATACGTTGACTGCCGGCATCCTGCTTGGATACCCATGCTGCGGTGTAAAGGGCATAAGCCACACCCGCCAAACCGCAAACTAAAGAAAACAGAATAATTGAACTCATCCTTCCTCCTTGCTATCTATGATTAAAAAATTAAAAAACTCGAATTAATCTTCCATTTCACCAAAAAAACATTCCCCAAACAAAATTCAAGACCCTCCGTGTTTCACCTCCCCCTTTCAGTTTTTCAGTCTACTCCGTTTCGTTAATTATAAAATCCTTCAGGTAATGCACCTCGGATTCCAATTGACCGACATGGTATTTGACCACGTCACGGATCGATACGAGACCGACCATCCTGCCCTTGTCTATCACAGGCAGATGCCTGATGCGTTTGTTGGTCATGATGCTCATGGCGTAGTCAATGTCGTCTTCAGGGGTTATGATCAGAAGGTCCTTGGTCATAACATCCTTTATGACAACCTTGTCAAACGCACCCTTATTCACCCAGCATTTAAGAACATCCCGCTCTGTGAACATACCGACAAAGTTGCCTTCCTCATAAACAAGTATCGCGCCTATGTTCCTCTCCATCATCTTTTTTACAGCGGTATCCACAGTCACGGTGCTGTCCACAGAGATGACCTCGAGGCCTTTGTCTTTGAGTATGTCTTTTATCTTGATCGCCATGTTCCCCTCCCTCGTTTTTATCCCCTGCCCGAATGCTTTGCAAAAACCATCGCCGTGGTCCTGTAAACCATGTGGGCCATCTTCGAAAAAGGCGCATACGCAAAAAGGAAGAATATGAACACAAGATGGACAAAATACATGGGATACGCAAGCGGCGCAATGTCTGCGAGCCTGAGGACCTCCGACAGTATTCCGGATGCCGCTATAACGTAAATCACGACAATGAATATCCAGTCGAAGTAACTGCCCTCCCCTGCCTTCTCCTTGTTCTTCATCCTGTTGCTTATGACAAGGGTTATCCCGGTCAAAAGCGCAAGGGCGCTTATATTGCCGACTATCTTGAGCGGGTCATACAAAGGATACGGCGATGCGCCAAAGTTGAAAAAAGCGAATTTTTCTATGCCCAAAAGCTTATTGCCGTAGAGATAAAAGACACACCATGTCGTGGTAATCGCAAGACCGATGAAGGAAAAGAAGACCAGAAGATGGGCCAGAGACCTGTCTTTTGCAACATTGCACTTATCGAACCTTTTGTGGCTTATGATCTCCATTATCGTTTCTTTAACGGTGCCTGCAAGATCGCCCTTGAGTTCGACGCCCTTGCTCATATCGGCCCAATATTTTTTTATGCCGCCGAGAAATGCCACCGCCGCAAATATGAACGCCGCCGTGAATATGCCGTCGATGAACGGGATCGGGACGAATTTCGAGTAAACTATCTTGCCTTCAGGAAACGAAGTCAGATGGCCCTGTGACGCTATCACCATAAGGAATATGATGACCGGCAGCGCAAGCAGCATAAGGAGATACTTTGAATCCGCAACCATATTGGCAAGGGCGGCAGGGGCCGCATAATGTTTTATCGTCATCTTCCTGATAGCGCCGAGCACCTCTCCCGGCTTGGCCCCGCGAGGACAGTGCGCGGTGCAGTCGCTGCACTGGTGGCAGAGCCATATATCGGGGTTGCTTATCAGCTTGTCCTTCAGGCCCCACTGCGCATAGACCATCTCTTTGCGCGGAAACGGCCTGTCGTCAGGCGTTACCCCGCATACAACGGTGCATGTGGCGCACTGAAAACATTTCTTGAGAGATTCACCACCCGCATCGATAACGCTGTTTATAAAATTAAGATCAGGTTTAATCTGTTCTGTCATATGTTCCTCCTATTCATAATCATCTTTAATAACTAATTTGCCTACATTTCCTTGAACGGATTAGGACCGATTTCCTCTATCCTTTCAACAAAATCATTGATCATCTGCGGCAGCTTGTCATACTCCGAAATAGAAACCTGAACAAGCTGACAACGGTCGGATTCGAGTTGGAGCTTGTCAAGCGTCTCCTTGACCTTGCTGAACCGATAGTTCGCAAGCTCGCTTCCTTTAACAAAATGGCACTGATAGTTCTCTCCATACTTGCAGCCGAGGAGCATCAGGCCGTCTATTCCGGTCGAAAAAGCATCCGTGACCCATACTAGGTTTGTCGAACCGAGACAACGCACCGGTATGATCCTTACCGCCGGATTCAACTTCATCTTTTTGATAGCGGCACTGTCCAGCGCCGGATAGGCGTCGTTTTCGCACGCCAGAACTATGACCCTGAAGTCGTCCTCATTGATGTCAACAGACTTGATCATCGAGCCGACTATATCGACGCTGAAGTCCTTAAAAGAAACAATTCTTTCAGGACAGGCGCCCATACAGGTGCCGCAGCGGCGGCAGCGGTTGATTCTATAGAAAGGCGTGCCTTTCTCATCTTCGTCTATAGCGCCGAAGGGACATTCCTCCGTGCATCTCTTGCACGATGTGCATTTGATCATCATCGGGTCCGGGTATGTGGTGTCCCATGCCCTCGGATGCACTGCCACGCCCTTTGCAACATGTTCGACGCACTGGATGGCCTTTAATGCTGCTCCGGCCGCGTCCTGAGCGGCCTCGGACATGTTCATCGGCTGCCTGACACAACCTGCCGAATATATGCCGGTCCTTCTCGTTTCGTACTGGAAGCATATAAAGTTCGAATCCGCAAAACCGTACGCCCCTTCGAGCGTCGGTATTTCGGGCCCCTGACGGTAACCTAAGTTAAGAATAAAATCCGGTTTCTCCGTGCCTTCAACAAAAGCCTTTTTGGCATCATCGCCCTTCTTGCCGGCCTCTGTAAGACCATCGAGATATTCCTGCGGCCCCCTTGTCGAAGGCACAATGCCGGTTGCGAGCACAACCAGATCAGCCTCGACCTTTATCTTTTCGCCTAGAAGCGTATCGTCGGCCTCGACATAAAGGTTGCCGTTGCCCGCATCGGTTATTCCGGTCACTTCAGCCTTTGTCAACAGCACGCCCGGATTGTTCTGAGTATTCTTATAGAAAAGCTCCGACTGTCCCGGCGTCCTTATATCTTTGTAGAAGATCATCGCGACAGCATCGCTGTTCTTCTCTCTTACATAGAGCGCCTGCTTCAGCGATGTTCCGCAGCAGAACGATGAGCAGTAAGGGAGATGGTTTGCATCGCGGGAGCCTGCGCACTGTATGAAAGCGACTTTTGTGGCCTCTTTGCCGTCCGACGGACGAACAATCTTGCCCTTCTTTGCCATCTCTTCCATCTGGACATTCGTAATTACATTAGGATTGCCATATCCCAAATGACCGAGCTTGGACGCATCATAAGGTTTCCATCCGGCCGCCATGACTATAGCGCCCACCTTTATTGTTTCGGTAGAACCGTTGGATGAAAGGGTCACATCGAATAATCCGGGCTGTCCGTCCGTCTTTTCAACCATGGTTGACTTGCGAACTTTTATATCGGGATGCGACTCGACTTCCTTGATCTTATCGAATATCTGGGGCTCATCAAGCTTGTCAAACGGATACTGCCTCGGTGTCTCTTTATAGAGCTTTGCTGACCAGCCGCCGAGTTCCGCCTCTTTCTCGACAAGCGTAACCTTGTAACCTGCATTGGCGGCCTCGAGAGCAGCCGTAATTCCTGTTATGCCGCCTCCGATAACCATGAGTTCGTTACTCAGATCAGGCAGTATGTTCGGCTCGGGCATGTTCCCCTTCTGGGTTTTGACGACGCCCATCTTCACATAATCTTCTGCCAGAGTCTGTGTGGCTTCGGTCATAGGTTCAGATGTCCACGACACGAATTCCCTCAGGTTCACCCTCTCTGTCAGAGTTCCCGGAAAATCAAACTCCTCAAATTTTACACGCGGCGAACAGGCGCCGATGATTATAGTGTTAGTGCCTTCCTTGATATCGTTTTTTATAAACTCAAGCCCTTCAGGGCTGCAAAGCACCTCATGCTCCTTAATGGACTCTGCAGGAATTCTGGCCCCTCCGGCGGTGTTCTTCTTAAGCTTCTCTATATTTACCGTTTCACCGATTCCGCAGCCCTTGCATATATATACGCCGAATTTCTTTTCCATAGTATCCCCTACCTCCTAACACTCTGAATGCTTTTGATTGCAACCCCTGTTGCATCCTGCACCGACTTTGCAACATCAACCGGGCTCTTGAGCGTGCCTACAGCATAGACACCTTTCTTAAGGGTAGCCGGCAGCACAAAGCCTTCCGGGGTATATGAAACCTCAACCGGGACCTTCGATGCGCTCGTTGAAGGAACCATGCCGGTAGCAAGAACTACCATATCAAACGCCTGCTTGATCTTCTTGCCGGAAAGGATATCTTCGGCCTCAACAATAGGGTTGCCTGTTGCCGGATCATCGGTGATCTTTGCGATCTTGCCTTTTGTAAGCGTTATGTTCGGGTCTTCTTTGACCTTCCAGTAGAACTGCTCATACCGCCCCGGCGTTCTGATATCTATATAAAATATATTGGCTTTTGAGTCAGGATACTGTTCCCTTAAATATGTGGCCTGCTTCAGCGATGCCATGCAGCAGATAAAAGAACAGTAAGGCAGATGGTTTTCGTCCCTGCTGCCCGCGCACTGGACAAAGGCGATATTCTTAGGCTCTTTGCCGTCGGAAGGCCTGAGTATTTTTCCGCCTGTCGGGCCGTTAGGAGATGCGAGCCTCTCCATCTGCATATTCGTAATAACATTCTTTATGTTGCCTGCTCCGAGAGTGTCGAGCTTTGCAACATCATAAGGATCCCATCCTGAAGCAAGAATAATTGAGCCTACTTTAAATGTAAGCGTCTCGGGCTTCATATCAAGATCAATCGCGCCGTATTTGCAGGCCTCGACACACTTGCCGCAAGCCTTACCCTTGCAATGCTTTCCGTCTATCGCATATATGAATGGAAATGCCTGATTGTGGGTTATATAAGCAGCTTTCGTCTTATCCAATCCGAAGTTAAACTCATTGGGGATTTCTACCGGACAGGCTTCCGCACAGGCATTGCAACCCACACATTTGTCATTTACATACCTCGGCGTCTTCTTTACGGTAACATCAAAATTACCTTCCTGCCCCGAAACCTTCTCTACTTCCGCTAAAGTATGGAACTCGATGTCTCCGCTGTTTTTGATTCTCTTGAAATTTATCTCAAGACCGCAGTTCGGCGGACAAAGTTTTGGAAAGTATTTGTTCAACTGCGTGACCCTTCCGCCAAAGAAAGGGGTCTTCTCGACAAGGACCACCTCGGAACCTGCTTCGGCCGTCTCCACCGCTGCTGTAAGACCGCTGAAACCGCCGCCTATAACTAAAACCTTTTTGCTCTCTGCCATTGTTTCCTCCTTAAGGGCAGTAATCTGCTTCTAACCTCAGAACCTCTCCTTGCCGTTGCCGGTTGTTCAGGGAGGGTTTTATTCATTCACCCAAACTGCACAGGGCATATTGCAAAACCGCTGTTTTACACTCTGCGCTATGCAATTATCCGGAAAAATTTTGGGGAGGGCATCGCCCTCCCCAAAACAGTGTTCAACTATGGATACATCGTCACATAAGGAACCTTCTTGAATTCCCATGTGTTGGTTTCGCTGTTGTACTTCGAGTTGGTGAAGCACTTCCAGTTTACGTCATCGATCTTATTGAAGTCTCCCCTGTAGTAGTAGCCCGGATATCTGGACTCTTCCCTGAAGAGGATGTGCCTTGCGTGGGCCTCTACCGACAGGATTCTGTGGTAGTTCTCAAAACACCTTAAGAGCTCGTGGAGGTCTTTCGCAGCCATCTTAGCTGCGTCTTCCTTGAGCATCTCAAGCTTCTTGAGGCCTTCTTCAAGCATCGTCTTGGAGGTCATGTACCATGTTGCAACTCCGCCGAAATACTCATCAGCAATCTTCTGGAGTCTCAACTGGAGCGCCTTTGGTCCGATGTAATTCGGGTTGATAACAGGATCTGTTGTATATACTTTATGTTTCTCGTAGATCTCAAACGGCAGATAGAGTTCAGCCGCGATCTCATCAAGAGACATCTTCGGGGACGGCTTGTAGTCTGCATGGTCAAGTATGTACTGTAATGCCGACTTTGCCGCGATTCTACCTTCTGCGTGGGAACCTGAAGAGAACTTGTGGCCGGAAGCTCCGACAACATCGCCCGCCATAAAGAGACCCGGAACGGTCGACATTCTGTTGTATCCCCAGCTGTAATGCTCAGGTGTTCCCGGAAGGTCGCCGGGGCCGCTTACCCAGAAGCCTGCACAGCCTGCATGCGAGCCCAAGAGATAAGGCTCTGTCGGCATAATTTCGGAAGGTGTCTTATCAGGCTCGATGTTGTTTGCAGCCCAGATGGACGCCTGTCCGATAGCCATATCGAGGAAGTCTTCCCATGCCTCTGCCTCGAGGTGCTTCATCTTCTTCTTGCCCTCTTTTTCACCGAGTTTCTCGGTAAAGGCTGCGCCCAAAGCCTGCATTGCTTCATGAGTTCTCATGATGATCGGGCCTTTGCCGTCCTTCATGGCCCTCATCATCAGATGGTTCCTGATAGCGGTGCCGAGACCCTTGGCATAGTCGCCATATCTGGCCACTGCATCGTCAAAATATTCTTTATTGGTGCAATAGTCTTCTCCGTAGCTGTCGGTTGCCTTTGCCTTGAAGAAGAGGAACCATGCGCCGACAGGACCGTAACCGTCTTTAAATCTTGCCGGTACGAACCTGTTCTCCATGAGGGTCAACTCAGCGCCGGCCTGCATTCCGAAAGCATAGCCTGAACCGCAGCTGAACACAGGATACCATGTCCTTCCCATACCTTCGCCAACAGATCTCGGCCTGAAGCAGTTGACCGCTCCGGCAGTCGCACAGATCATCGCCTTGGCCTTGAAAGAATATATCTTATTCTCTCTTGTGCTGAAGCCGATAGCTGCTGCTACGTTCTTTCCATTGGTGTCCATTACCGCCTTAACGATGAATACTCTTTCGAAATGGTTCTGCTCCATTCCGGTCTTTTCCCTGTTGGTCTTGAGGGCCAACTTTGCAGCCTCTGCAACAATGACCTTATAGGATTCACCGTTGATCATGATCTGCCACTTGCCCGAACGGACAGGTGTTCCGCCGTCCTTCAGCATAGCCTTGCCTGCGTCCCTTGCCTGAAAACCGTCGAGGGAGAAGCCGTCATCGCCCTTTTTCCAGATCGGGAGGCCCCACTCCTCAAACAGCTGAACAGAATCGTCAACGTGTCTGCCGAGGTCATACACAAGGTCTTCCCTGATAATGCCCATAAGGTCGTTTCTTACATATTTCACATAATCGGATACTTTGTTCTCTCCGACATATGTATTGATAGCGGACAGACCCATAGCGACCGCGCCGCTTCTGTCTGTAGCCGCCTTATCAACCATTACGACCTTCATTCCCTTTTCATTGGCCCAGCGTGCGCCCTCGAAAGCCGCTCCGCATCCTGCCATACCGCCGCCGAGGATCAGAAGATCGCACTCAACTTCGGTTACTGCTGGCTTCGCACAATATGAAAACGTACAAGTTTCTTTTTCCATTTATATAGCCTCCTATTCCGCTCTTGCCGGTCCGGTAAAGAACCCGGGTTTATTGAGGTTTGCAAAATCCGGAGCCGGCTTGCCTGCATACGGATCAATCGAACCTTCCGCTGTTGTTCTGATAGGAAATTTAAACCTCTTGAGTATTCCGTTCCTGAACTTGATAGTCCACATAATGGAATCGGTCCCTCTCATCGGGACAGTGCTGGATCCGAGCGGCACGAAATCCGAGTATCCCCTTGTCTCGATCGCCTGCTGAGGGCATATCTTTACGCAGTTAAAGCACTCCCAGCACTGCTCCGGTTCCTGATTGTATGCCTTCATGATGTCCCTGTTGAGGGCCATCAGATCGTGAGGGCAAATATACTGGCATGCAGTCTTATCCTGAGCTTTACATCCATCACACTTCTCTGTAATTACAAAACTCGGCATGTTGTACAACCTCCTTAAATTGATTTGATTTACTCAAACAACCAACCTCGTTTACTGCAACAGCTTACTCGGCGCACCCCCTTTCGTATAGCTCGGAAGTTGGGAAGCTCGGAAGCAAAAAACTTTTTTAACCTCCGCACCTCCGCGCTTCAATAGTTTATTGTTTATACACCCTCTGAATTTAGTTATCAATACTCTGATAATATTTAATCAGAATATCAGCCACCTCAGGACGCGAAAATTCTTTTGGCGGCGCAATGCCTTTGCCCAGCATTTCACGGACTTTGGTGCCGGAAAGCAGAACAAAATCCTCCTTTGTATGGTCAGGCGCTTCACACATCATAACGACCTTGTCCAGCTTCTTCGAGTATGCGGTGTGGTCGGCCTTGAATATCTCGATCTTAAGCGCGCCTGCGGGGACCTCATTATCAAAGATCGTTTGAGCATCGAATGAACCGTAGTGATCGCCGACACCCGCATGGTCACGGCCGACGATGAAGTGGGTTGCGCCCATGTTCTGACGGAACACGGCGTGCAATACGCCCTCGCGCGGACCTGCATAAAGCATATCGAAACCGTAACCGGTGACCATCGCGCTGTTTTTGGGGAAGTAAAGCTCGACCATCTTACGGATCGCGGCATCACGGACCGGCGCAGGGATATCTCCTTTTTTCAATTTGCCGAGCAGCATGTGAATAACAAGACCGTCGCAGCCTAAACGCTTCATCGCCATGTGGCAAAGCTCTTCGTGAGCAAGGTGCATAGGGTTGCGGGTCTGGAATGCGACAACTTTCTTCCATCCGCGCTCGGTGATTTCGTTGCGGATCTCGACTGCGGTACGGAAAGTGTCGGGGAATTCATCTTGGAAGTAAGAGAAGTTTAATACCTTTATCGGCCCGGAGATACAGACCTTGCCCTGTGCCTTGAATGCGTCGACACCCGGATGGGCTTCCTTATGGTTCGGACGATAAACTTTTTCGCATATCAGTTCGATTTCCTCATCGTTGAACTCTTCAATCGCAACAACATCCATAACGGCCAGTACAGGATGGCCTTCGACATTAGGATCTTTAAGGGCAATGCGATCACCTGCCTTAATGCCGTTTACCTCTTTGACCAAGTTTAAAACAGGAACGGGCCAGAACAGACCGGATGTCGTTTTCATATTATTGGCGACAGACAGGGCATCGGCTTTATTCATGTAGCCTGTTAGCGGGTTGAAGTAGCCGCCGCCCATCATAACGGCATTGGCCGCTGTAGCCGAACTCACAACAATAGAAGCCATGCTTTCCGCTTTCTTCTGCAGGGCCTCATTTTCAGACGTGTCATACACAAATAACGGATTTAGTTCGTCTGAACCATGCGGTTTAATCAAAGACATGTTGAATCCTCCTCTTATGGGTTTTATTTAATACTCTTGCTATTGCCTATTTAAGACCGAGCAGCTCGGAGACCTTTTTAAAAATATCGTCGATGCTGCCGGTCCCGCTTACGGACTTGAGAATCCCCTTCTTCGAATAGTACTCGATCAAAGGAGCGGTCTGCGCCGTATAAACTTCGAGCCTCTTTTTGATCGTCTCTTCCTTGTCGTCGTCCCTCTGGAAGAGCTCTCCGCTGCATTTGTCGCAGGCGCCCTCTTTCTTCGACGGCCCGTAATAAACATTGTACATCTGGCCGCAGGACTTGCAGGTCCTCCTGCCGGTCAGCCTCTTCATGAGGTCTTCAAGCGGCACATCCACGCTCAACGCTGCCGTCAATGACATATTGAGGTTCGAAAGCATAACGTCAAGCGCCTCCGCCTGCTTCGTGTTTCTCGGGAAACCGTCGAGTATGTAGCCTTTCTTGCAATCATCCTGCTTAAGCCTCTCCTCGACCATGCCCAGCACAACGCTGTCAGGAACGAGTTCGCCTCTATCCATCACGGCCTTTGCTTCTTTGCCAAGCGCTGTTCCGGCAGCAACCGCCGCCCTTAAAAGATCGCCTGTGGATATCTGCGGAATTCCGTATTTCTCTACGATTATTTTTGCCTGTGTGCCTTTGCCTGCACCCGGTGCGCCAAGAAGAACTATTCTCATGGAAGACCCCCTATGGATTTTTGAGGAAACGCTATAAATTATATGAACTGGTAATTTTATGCAAATTTAAAATTGTAATTATCACATTAATTTTACTTATGTTTTTGAAAATTATAGTTTTTTAAGATAATCGGCAAATAACTCAAGCGCCTTTTTCCTGTGGCTGACTGCATCCTTCTCAGCAGAAGATATTTCGGCAAAACTCAGGCCCGAACCGCTGCTGAAAAATACCGGATCGTACCCGAAACCGCCTGTCCCCCTCCGCTCAGTCCCGATACCCCCCTCCACAAAACCGAAAAAGGTCTTAATTTCATGGTCCGGCCGTGCAAAGGCTATGCAGCATACAAAACGGGCGCCTCTTTCAGCTTGCTCGAGGCCCTTCATCTTGGAAAGAAGTTTTTCTATATTTTTGTCGTCATCCGCGTCCTCCCCTGCATAACGCGCTGACATGACGCCCGGAGCATTGCCGAGGGCGTAAACCTCAAGGCCTGAATCGTCCGCAACCGCTGCCCTGCCTGTGTATAGGGCAACCTCCGATGCTTTTTTGATCGCATTGCCTTCAAAGGTGTCTTTGTCTTCCACCACTTCAGGGCAATCAGGAAAGTCGTTGAGCGTAAGCACCGTAACCCCTGCGCCAGATAAAATCCTCTGAAGCTCTTCCGCTTTTTTCTTGTTCCGGGTGGCAAGCACTATATCCATACAGATATCCTCCGCTAAAAACCCGTTAGACTATCATCTTTGGTGGTTAAAGTTCAAACGGAAGAAAACTGCAGGAATAAGGCTCGACCCAACCGCTTTTTATCATTCGTGATTAGTCTGTTGACTGGTATGGCGATAGGGACAAATTCCTTATCTTAAAAATATTTCCCCGCCGTGCGCGAACAGGCATCCGGACAGGAAACAGACTGCTCCTGCATCCGTAAACGCCGGATGTTCCGCCGAATCCTCCCTGTGCCCAGAAGACGAAAGCCGATGTTGTTGTTACGGTTGTCAGGGTTGTTGTTTGGGGCGATACTACCGTGCGTGCCGTGCTACAAGTTCCTTCTTGGAGACTGCGAATGCGGCCTCTTCGATATCGATCCTCTCCTGAATAATACGCTTTATCCATGCTTCCGTATTATTCTCCCGATGTAAGCGGGCGAAGAATGAGGCTCTTGCGGCAAGAGCGGCAGGCAAGGCCATGGCAATTGTTTTTGACCGCCGCACTTTTACCGGTTTTTCCCAACATGCATCGCGCTCAGATTGCGCAATAACTTCATCATCAATCTTGCTTTCTTCCAATACCTTCTGTTTTGTTTTCATATTTCCCACCCCGTAATAATCCGGACTATATTGCCCTGTTTGAGTTGAAAAATTATCTTGAGATTTCTCCCGCCAATTGTTTTGCCGATAATTTGATAACGGTCTTTGTATGTTTTGTTGCGCCTAAGTTCAAAGTCCGAAAAAAAACATTCGACCGCTTCTTCAAAACTTATTCGATGAACAGCAAGTTTGTCCCGATTAAAGTCATACTCAAAATCAGTTGGTATGAATCTATTCCAATCAACCATTTGTTATATATTGGCATAGTAATAAGTGAAGCGTCAAAAGAAGCTAAAAAAAAGCCGGCTAATACAGGACATAATAAAGAAAAATCCGCCCTGTTGCCATAACCAACCCATTCAGGCATCACAGGGCCTTCGGCTTTAAGCCTACCAGCCCCGCCCGCCTTTGTGTTTTTTGACGGCATTCCCTCTTAACAAAGGGGATAGGGGGTTGTCCCCGCCGTGCAGGACAGCGGTCTGGACACATCGCGCACTGACCGTGCATCCGTAAACGCAGCGGTTCGCGCTTGCTGTGATGATGTGTGCTGGCGAGGCGGAAACCCAAATTGTTGTTCCTGTTGTCCGGGGTGTTGTTGTTGCGATTGACTGCGCGAACATTCCTCGCGTTGTTGTTCCAGCTGCCGCCGCGAAGCACGCGGTTCGTTTTAACCTGTCCCCCTTTTTATTCTGTCATTCCCGAAGTCCTTAATCGGGAATCCAGCGGTTTCCCACAAATGTCATCATATAAATCACGCCAATCCGGATTATCTTTCTCAATCAGTTTTAACTTCCACGTCCTGTTCCATTTCTTAATCTGTTTTTCTCTTGCTATAGCAGCCTCTGCCGTATCATGAATCTCATACCATGCGAGAGAATGGATATGATACTCTTTTGTAAAACCGTCAACAAGGTTGTTCTTGTGTTCGTAAATACGCTTGATAAGGTCTGATGTTACACCTGTGTAAAGAGTTCCGTTTCTTTTGCTTGCAAGGATGTAAACATAAAAGTTTTTCATTTTTTTCTTTCTAGATTCCCGCTCAACAGACTGCGGGAATGACAGCCCTCTTTTTTCTGTCATGCCCGAAATCTTTTATCGGGCATCCAGAAACCAAAAAACTGGATACCCGCCTTCGCGGGTATGACAACCCTTTTTCTGTCATGCCCGAATGCCTTTGTCGGGCATCCATGTATTTTCTCTGGATACCCGCATCCGCGGGTATGACAAAAAAAACAAAGACAAAACAACTCCAAAAGGTAAAAAGTTAAAAAACCAAAAGTTAAGGAGTCCTGGCAAGGCGGAAGCCCAAGTAGAGGTTCCTGAGGTCCGGATTGTTGTCGAAGCGATTGGCTGCGCGAACATTCTCCGCGATGTTGCTCCAGCTGCCGCCACGAAGCACCCGGATGGAGCCGCTCTCCGTATATATAGGGTTATTTCTACTATGAGAACTATAAGCTTTATTGCTATATATATCCTGCACCCACTCCCACACGTTGCCGCTCATATCGTATATACCAAGTCCATTAGGCGCTTTCGTTCCGACTTGATGTGTTTTGCTGCCTGAATTTGATGTGTACCAAGCAACACTGTCAACATCATCACCACCCGCATATTTCTCGCGCTTTCCCCCGCTTCTTGCAGCATATTCCCATTCTGCCTCTGTCGGCAGCCTGTACAACCCCCTCGTTCCCCCT
>SCQE01000137.1 GCA_004321915.1 Nitrospirota bacterium | reverse complement strand
AAAATAATGAAATGGTAGGATTTCTTGTTTCAATGCCCTCGCTATCGAAAGCATTTCAGAAAGCAAAAGGCCGGCTTTTCCCATTCGGCATCTTTCATATATTAAAAGGATTGAAGACTTATGAAACAATTGATTTCCTCTTCGCAGGAGTAAAAAAAGAATATAGAGGAAAAGGTGTTGATACAGTTATGGTACTCGAAATAGTCAAAAGTGCAATGAAACTTGGTTTCAAATATGCAGAATCGAACCAGGAGCTCGAAAACAATACAAAAGTACAGCGTGAATGGAAATTCTTCAATCCTGTTTTACATAAAAGAAGAAGGATTTATATTAAGAAATTATAAATTTAGATTGCTAAATATTAAATAAAATTTGTTAAAAGAAATATAGTCAATTACAAAATTTCCAGACTTAATTTATATTTGATATTTTTTAAGATTAAACCTTTTTTGGGCCAGTTAAGTCAAATAAAAAAAAATTATTTTTTAAATTAATCGGAGTGATTATGAAAAATTATTTAAACTTAGTTATTATAGCTTTAGCTATTATTTCACTTTCTTTGTACGGTTGTAAAAACAATTCTACAAATCCAATAATTGAAAACATCGAATCAGCGGAAGATAATGCCCTGGTTGAAGGTGAATACTCGTCAATTTTTGAATTTGTGGATGATGAAGGAGAAAACTCACCATTAATGTCTGTTGGTAAAAATGATGAGCAAAATGAAATTCAAACACCTAACCAGGAATTACTTCCTAATTGTGCGACAAGGTCAATTGACACGATTAACAGGGTAATTACTATTGATTTTGGAACAACAAATTGTCTTTGTCTTGACGGAATGTACAGGCGAGGTAAAATCCATGCCCAATTCATTGGTCCATATCGCCAAATCGGTTCAAAAGTTATTGTTTCTTTAGATGATTATTATGTAAATGACAATAAAGTAACCGGAACAAAGACCATTGAAAGAGTAATGCAATATAAGTGGTCAATTGAAGTTGATAGTGCAAGTGTTACGACAAAAAATGGTACAATATCATGGAATTCGAACAGAACTGTAGAAAGAATTGCAGGAAATTCTACTCCTCTAAACATTTGGGATGATGAATATGTTTACACAGGGACAGCAGAAGGAATTAATAGAAAGGGAGTTGAATTCTCTGTTAGTATTGACGCCAATTATCCATTAAAAAAGAAAGTTCAAATTGGATGTGCATCAACTTTTGTTTCCGGAGATCGGAAGAGCACACG
>SCQE01000107.1 GCA_004321915.1 Nitrospirota bacterium | reverse complement strand
CCTCCTTTGTGGGCGTGGATGGTTCGCTAACCCCACACTAACAAAGGTTCACGGACAAAACGATGCCTTTTTATCTGCAATGTTTGGGATAAGAACTGGACGGCCTTTTTGATCGCTGCTCTTCGATCTGTCCGCCGCCTCCAGCCGCTTCAATTCCTCTAACGTCAAACATGGGGTCGCCTTCACTAACGCAATCAGCTCTTCTTTCGAGTGCGTCATCAGGTAATCCGATAGATCGCCCTTTGCAGGAACCCCAGGCAGGGCCAGGAGCAGCTTGACCGCCTCCGCCTTCCCCAAGAAAGTCCGGGCTACGTACCAGGCATGCTTCCAGCCAGCGTCATCCTTGTCCGCAAAGATTACGATCTTCCCCGGGCCTAGCAGCTTTAGCAGACAGTTGGTGTACTCCTCGCTCCACTTCCCCGCGCCGCCGGAGTTACACGTCGCTGCAAGCCCAAGGCTCCAGAGGGTGTCAACATCCTTCTCGCCCTCCGCGCAATACAATACCTTGGGCTTCGATTTCGCTAGATCGTTCAGCCGGTAGGGAACCCGCCGGACTCCGTTTAGGTTCGAGCGCCAGCCGCCCTTGCCATCAGGCTGTCGCTGGTAGAATCCTTTGGGCTCCGTTCGGACAACTTGGGAGAGCAGCGTTCCCGTTTCATCTCTGTAGTCATACGTCCTGACGATTTCTCTCCTGGGCTCCGTGTCCGGATCGCCGTTGAACAAGTCTTTCATCGTCAACCCTAACGCTTCAACGATCCGCTCCGACTCACAGCCCGCGAAGCATTTGAGGAGAATTCTGCCATCATCCCCTTGGGCCACTGACAACGAGCTATGTCTGTCATCATGTGCCCGACACCGCGCCAGGTAGCCGTTGCTGGTCTTGGTCACACCGTCAAGCTGAGTCACCAACGTTTCGAACTTCATTTACCCCACCCCTGCAGGGCTTGCCCAGCAGCGATCACCGCGTCAAGCTTGCGCGAAAGCGCCGCGTCAAATCGCTGTCCAATCCGCCGCTCCAGGCGCTTGCGTTCGACGCGAAGCAGAAAGCGAACCACCATCACCGCTGCGCGCATTACCGCCGCCCCTTCACCGCGTCCTTGGGGTACAGAATTTCGCGAAGCCGGGCCAGATCCTCACCCGTAAACCGCCGATGGCCGGCCCAATCGCGTGACGGCGCAATGATCCGACGCCGTTCAAGTCGTCTGATCGTGTCCCTGGAAATTCCTAACGCTTTGGCGAGCTCGCCGATCCGCATAGAGTGCCTCCTTTTGAAAGGCAGCCTATCGCAGGCCTAGGCGGCTGCACAACCAGCCAATTCAGAATTTTCCGATGGGGATTATCTGGGGTGGGGCAGGACGTCTTTGTCGGAGAGTTGTCGCGATTTCGCTGATGGTGCTGCGTATCCGGGCTTCGCTCTGAGGACACGCCACTGCTCTAGTAGAGCTTCGGCGTGAGTCTCAACGTAATTTTCCAATTTCTCCCCGGTCTCTGGTCTTGAAATGGGAAAGCAGAAAACAAGTATTTTCGCAACCCAACTGCACACCGTGTCCCGTGGGAGGTCAGCGTTGTACAGGCATTCGCCGACCGTTCCTAGGAGGAAGTTCTGAAGTTGCTTTTCCGGCGCACCGGGTGAACCTTTTATCTCCGCACGCGACGACAAATCCAGTAACTCATCGCGACGACAATCAGCAGCGCAAAATTGGTCCGCCCGCTGAGTGGAGGGATCAACGTGCTTATCCAGAGCCTTAATCTCCGCTTCAAGCTCAAATATGCGCCTTTTCCAGTGCTTTGAATCGCGCATTTGTTCCAGCAGCACCAGCTTCCCGCGGATGGCCATGCACCGCTTCCTGAGCCGGTCATGG
>SCQE01000070.1 GCA_004321915.1 Nitrospirota bacterium | reverse complement strand
AAAGCAAAACAAATCCTGCAGGGTTGGAGTTAAAAACAAAAGGTTACGGGCTGGCTATGATGACCAATACAGAGCCGAGGTTCTTAACCTACAGGGAACGGCATAGTGCGTTTGCCCTGATTTCAGACCTCTCTTTTCTTGCCAAATATTCCATAGGAGTGATAGAATTTCATTCGTTCTTAATCGATGCGGAGGAAAACCTTGAAGCTTAACGAAATGACGATAACCGGCCTGCGAAAGATGCTCGACAAAAGAGAGATCAGGCCTTCGGAAATCTTGGACGCCGTTTACGCAAGAATAGAAGCGGTCGAGAACAAAGTTCAAGCGTACCTTATCACTACGAAAGACGAGGCATATAAATCCGCTAAAGAGGCCGAGAGCGCAATTATGGAAAACAGGGCCTCGCTCCTCACAGGCATCCCTGTCGCGGTCAAGGACAACATGTGTACGAAAGGGATACTCACAACCTGCGCCTCGAAGATCCTGTATAATTTCATCCCGCCTTATGAAAGCACGGTCACCGAAAGGATGAAAACGCAGCATTACCTGCTGACCGGCAAAACGAATATGGACGAATTCGCTATGGGCTCGTCAACTGAAAACTCGGCATATTATCCGTCCAAAAATCCATGGGACACAGGATGCGTGCCGGGCGGAAGCAGCGGCGGTTCCGCAGCGGCAGTCGCCGCCGATGAATGTATTGCCGCGCTCGGCTCCGACACCGGTGGCTCTATACGCCAACCCGCGTCGCTTTGCGGGGTGGTGGGATTGAAGCCTACTTACGGAGCGGTTTCACGATACGGACTCGTAGCCTTTGCTTCGTCGCTCGACCAGATAGGTCCTTTGACAAAGACCGTCGAAGACACGGCGCTGCTTTTAAAGGTGATCGGCGGCCATGACCCCAAGGATTCGACCTCGGCCCCTGCAGAAATGACGGACTTCGCAGGCGTCATCGGACAGGACATCAAGGGAATGCGTATAGGTATCCCGAAAGAATATTTTATCGGAGGACTGGACAGCGAAGTCGAGGCCTCGGTAAAGAACGCTATAAAAAAATTGGAATCTCTAGGCGCCATACCTGTCGAAATATCCCTGCCGCACACCGAATATGCGGTTGCAACATACTACGTCATCGCCACCTCCGAAGCTTCGTCCAATCTGGCGAGATACGACGGAGTGAAATACGGGTTCAGGCGGGACGGAAAAGACCTTCTCGATATGTACATGAAAACCAGAGCTGAGGGTTTCGGTCCGGAAGTAAAAAGAAGAATAATGCTCGGCACCTTTGCGCTTTCTTCGGGATACTATGACGCCTACTACCGCAAGGCGCAACAGGTGAGGACCTTGCTTAAAAATGATTTTGATAAAGCCTTTGAACAGGTCGATGTAATAGCGACGCCTACAGCCCCTACTGTGGCGTTCAGGTTCGGCGAAAAGACCACCGACCCTCTCCAGATGTACCTTTCGGACATATTCACCATTTCGATAAATCTCGCCGGGGTCCCTGCAATCTCGCTGCCCTGCGGTTTCGCAGTCAACGGCCTGCCTATCGGGCTTCAGTTGATAGGCAAGCATTTCGACGAAGCCTCGGTCCTCAAAGCCGCTTACGCCTTCGAGCAGAGTACCGAATGGCATAAAAGGAAGCCGGGACTTTAATGTTTTTTAAAACATTCACTTCGGAGGCTTAACTAAATGAAATACGAAGCTGTCATAGGCCTTGAAGTCCACGCGCAGATGGCCACCGAAACAAAGATATTCTGCGGTTGCTCCACGAAATTCGGATCCGAGCCTAATTCGCAGACATGCCCGGTCTGCATCGGCATGCCGGGGGTGCTGCCTGTACTGAACAAAAAAGCGGTCGAGTGCGCGATAAAGACCGGCTTGGCAGTGCATTCGAACATCTCCGCTTACAGCCGTTTCGCCCGTAAAAATTACTTCTACCCCGACCTGCCCAAAGGCTATCAGGTAAGCCAGTACGAACTGCCGATATGCGAGGGCGGACACATAGAGATTGTGATCGACGGTGAGGTAAAAAAAATCGGCCTGACGCGAATACACATGGAAGAGGACGCCGGCAAGAACATCCATGAAGGCGGCGGACCATACAGCTTTGTAGACCTAAACAGGACTGGCGTGCCCCTTATGGAGATCGTTTCCGAGCCCGACATCAGAACGCCTGCGGAAGCTGCGGCGTACATGAAAAAACTGAGGGCCATCCTAAGGTATCTCGAAGTCTGCGACGGCAACATGGAGCAAGGTTCGCTGCGCTGTGACGCTAATGTATCGGTCAGGCCTGTTGGACAAAAAGAGTTCGGTGTGAAGGTAGAGCTGAAAAATATCAATTCATTCAGGTTTGTCGAAAAGGCGCTCGAATATGAGATAAAGCGCCAGATAAAAACGCTTGAAGACGGAGGAAAGATCGCGCAGGAGACAAGGCTTTTCGATTCATCGACAGGCGTCACACAGTCCATGCGGTCGAAAGAAGAGGCCCATGACTACCGCTATTTCCCTGAGCCGGACCTTGTGCCGATGGTCCCGTCAGCCGGATGGCTTGAAGAGATCAGGCAATCGCTTATCGAACTTCCTGATGCAAAACGCGAGCGTTTTGTTTCGGAATACGGGCTTCCGGAATACGATGCGGAAATGCTCACGACAGAGAAGGCAGTTGCAAGCTGGTTCGAAGAAGCAGTCTCGGCAGGAGGGCAGGCAAAGGCAGTATCAAACTGGATGATGGGCGAATTGACCAGAATGCTGAATGACGAAAACAGGTCTATAGAAAATTGCCCCGTAAAACCGGAACAACTGGCGGGAATGCTAAAACTCATAGACAACGGCACAATAAGCGGAAAGATAGCAAAGACCGTTTTCGAAGAAATGTATAAGACAGGCAAAGAGGCCGCTGCCGTGGTCAAGGAAAAAGGCCTTGTCCAGATAAGCGACGAGGCTGCAATCGAAAAGGCCGTAGATGAAGTCCTCGCAAAAAGCCCCAACGAGATCGAGCGTTTTAAAGCAGGGGACGAAAAGCTTATGGGCTTTTTTGTAGGTCAGGTAATGAAGGCGACCAAAGGCAAGGCAAATCCGCAGATGCTCAATGAGCTGCTGAAGAAGAAGCTGCAATCCTCGTGATCCTTATAAAATAGGTTGTTTTTCGACGGCCTTGGCCTAGCCGCACTAAAACCCTAAGCGGACATGGATATTGCAATAATCAAGCCAAAGGCATATAGTAAAAACAGGCACCTTCTATGGCCGATAAAGATCAGATAGCCTCCGAAACAGAGACTGGGAAAAGGCCTGCTCCGATGCACGGAGAATGGGAAACCATATTTCAGGCTATCGGCCATCCTGCGATTATCCTCGCCCCCTCCCACAAAGTCTTGGCAGCCAACAACGCCAGCATAAAGCTGACAGGCAAAGCGGCCCATGAAATGGTCGACAGGCAATGCTACGAGATATTTCACGGCATGAATGCCGCAGCGCCTCCGGAAGGCTGTCCCATGGAAAAGCTGCTCAAATCGGGCCACAACGAAACCGTAGAGATGGAGATAGAGGCGCTCGGAGGGTTCTTTCTGGTCTCATGCACCCCGATCTTTGACGAACAGGGAAAACTCAGCAAGATCATCCATATCGCCACAGATATCACCGAACGAAAAAAAACCGAAACCGCGCTGAGGGAGGCGGAGGAGCGCTACAGGCGGCTTTTTGAAGACGCAACCGATGCGGTTTTTATCGTCGATGAGCATGGAAACTTCATAGACGTGAACAAAACCGCCTACGAACGGTTGGGCTATACGAAAGAAGAACTGATGTCGATGGACATTCGCAAACTGGACTCTCCGAAATTCGCCGCTATCGTGCCTGAACGTCTGGCCCAGATACAAAAATCGGGCGTAGCCATTTTCGAGTCCGCACATCGGAGAAAAGACGGAACAATCATGCCTGTAGAGGTGAATTCCAGAACAATCGATTATGGCGGGCGGAGAGTATTATTCAGCGTAATCCGCGACATCACCGAACGAAAAAAAGCCGAATACCTGCTTCAGGAAAGCGAAGAGCGTTACCGCGATCTGTTCGAAAACGCGCACGACATGATACAGAGCGTAAGTCTGGACGGAAAATTCATTTTTGTAAACAGATCGTGGCTCGAAACCATGGGCTATACTCAGGACGAACTTAAAGCGATCACCCTCTTCGACGTTATATGTCCTGACTCGAAGGCGCACTGCATGGACATTTTCAAAAAACTGATGACAGGGGAACCGGCCAAAAATATAGAGGCCATCTTTATCGCGAAAGACGGGCATATGGTATACGTGGAAGGTAACGTAAACGTGCGTTTTTCGGATGGAGAGATAGTCGCCACTCACGGGATATTCAGGGACATCACCGAACGCAAACAAGCCGAAGAGGCGCTCTTTTTTTCCGAAAGAAAATTCAGGCACCTGCTGGAAACCGTCCAGCTCGCGGCCGTAATGCTCGACCTCGACGGAAACATCACCTTCTGCAACGACTACCTGCTCGGACTGACAGGCTGGGGCAGAGAAGAAGTGCTCTACAAAAACTGGTTTAACATCTTTCTGCCGGAAGAAGCGAAAGGTCCCGCCAAGGCGGTGTTCAGGGAGATCATCGCCAAAGGAACAACCATGCACAGCGAAAATCCTGTTATTACCCGCAACGGCCCCATACGCCTTATAGTATGGGACCATACGGTCCTGCATGATTCCGAGGAGCATGTAACAGGCACGGCAAGCATAGGCATAGACATTACGGACCACAAGAAGGTCGAGGAACAATTCCGGCAGTCGCAAAAAATGGAGGCGATAGGTCACCTTGCAGGAGGGGTGGCCCATGACTTCAACAACATACTCACGGCCATTATCGGTTACGGTAATTTACTGAAAAACAATATTACGCCGGAAGACCCGATGCATGATTATGTAGCACAGATACTCGCAGCGTCCGAAAAAGCGGCCGGTCTTACGCACAGCCTGCTCGCCTTCAGCAGGAAGCAGGTGATAGAATCCAAGCCGGTCAATATAAACGATATCGTACTCCGCATGCAGAAAATACTGGCGAGGATCATAGGGGAGGACATCGAGGTCAGCGTAAAAACAGTCCCGCAGGACTTGATCATAAAAGCGGACAAAGGCCAGATAGAACATGTGCTTATGAATCTTGCCACGAATGCGCGCGACGCAATGCCGCACGGAGGCAGATTGACTGTGACCACAAGCGAGGTCGAACTCGATCAGGCGTTCGTTCAGGCGTACGAATACGGCAAAGCCGGCAAGTACGCGGTCATCTCATTTGCGGACACCGGCTCGGGCATGGACAAAAAAACAAAGGAGCATATTTTCGAGCCGTTTTTCACTACAAAAGAGATCGGCAAAGGCACGGGCCTAGGTCTGGCCATGGTCTACGGGACCATCAAACAACATAACGGTTTTATCAATCTATACAGCGAGCCCGGCGAAGGTACGATTTTCAGGATATATCTGCCTTTGGCGGATTCCAGCGAGCAGTATCCGGAAGAAAAAACCCCGATAGTTTTCGCGAGAGGCAATGAGACCATACTCCTGATCGAAGACGATACGCCTGTCAGAAACGTGACAAAGGCCATGCTGGAGCATTTCGGGCATACCGTGATAGAGGCGTGCGACGGCGAGAAAGCGGTCGAACTCTTCCTGAAAAACAGGGACATTGTGCAGCTCGTTGTTTCGGACATCATAATGCCCGGACGGAACGGCAAAGATGTATATAACGAACTGAAACGGATAAAACCGGGATTGAAAGCGCTTTTTATCAGCGGCTATACTGCGGACATACTCGCACAGAAAGACATCATAGACGAAGAGGTCAACTTCATATCAAAACCGCTGAAGCCGGACCTCTTTTCAAAAAAGATACGTGAGGTTTTAGACAAGTAGTTATGATCTAAAGAGACGGCGAAGTATCCTGATAAACCACACATGTACCCTATATTCTGAGCTTTAACGCGGATCCGAGATTGTTACACTAACAAACCGATATCGATATAGTCTGCAAGCCTGTCCAAGCCTTCCCCTGTTACGTTTTCAAGATAGGGCAAAACGCCGAGCACCGGAACAGGGCAGAGCCCTCTGAGAACATCAGGGTTTGTTTTTTCAGCAAGGCTGTTTTCGGGCGGACAGTGGTTATTGATTATCACGCCTTTCACTTCAAGCCCCTCTCTCGATGCGTGCTTGACCGTCAGAAGCGTGTGGTTGATGGTGCCGAGCGAGGCGCGGGCCACGATAACTACGGGCAACCCAAGGCGTTTAATCAAATCAGAGACAAAATAGTCGCCGCTTATCGGAACAAGCAGCCCCCCTACTCCCTCCACGACCATAAACTCGTATCTTTGAGAAAGGCCTTTAAAAGCTTCGAAAACCTTTTCTAGATTTACCGGCCTGTTTTCAAGCACTGCCGCAACCATCGGAGCAAGCGGATTTTCATATCGTTCCGGTGTGACAACATCTATAGAATCATCCATGCCCGCGATTTTCCGTAAAAACATTCCATCGGAGGGGTCTAATAACCCGGCAACCTCACGGCAGCCGGTTTCGACAGGCTTCATTGCGCCTATGCTCAAGCCTGTCTTTGCAAGCGCCTTTACGATAGCTGCAGAAACAACGGTCTTCCCGACCCCGGTATCGGTGCCGGTTACAAAAATACCTTTCAAAAAACTATCCGCAGCCCTTTAGCTTGAGTTCGGCAAGTTCGCTCGTGGTCTTTCGCAACCGGGCCGTAAGCTGGGTAAGAATAAGCCTGAAGTCCTGAGAGGCCTTGTTGAGCTCATTATCGAGAAAGTCCTTGTCCAGAAGGCCTATCTCGCAGTCTTCGATCGCGGTCACGGATGCGGAACGGGGCTCGTGCTGAAGAAAACTCATCTCGCCGAAAATATCGTCCTTCACCAACACGGCAACTACGATCTTCTTGTCTCCGACGATCTTTGCCACCTCGACCTTTCCCGAAATAATCACATAGGTGCCGTCGCTGAAACCGCCTTCTTTAATGATAACATCACCCTTTTTGTACTTCTCTTTTGCCGCGATATTCCTCATCCACCCTCCTCGATTTTCACGGTTCGATTTCTCGTTTTTTATAGCATATCATAATACCCGCCTTATTTGGACTGTCAAATATGCCGCTCGAAAATGTAAAATAAACTCATGAGCTCAGCCTATTTCGACTGTTTCTCTGGTATCAGCGGGGACATGTGTCTGGGAGCGCTTCTCGATGCGGGCGTAAACATAGCGGACTTGAAAAAAGAACTTAAGGCCCTCCGCTTGAACGGCTACTCGTTGTCGTCCGCAAAAACCCTGAGATGCGGCATTTCATGCACCAAAGCGGATGTCATGATCAAAAAGAGACATCCTGCCCACGGCACAAAGTGGAAAGACATAGAAAAAACCGTGACCTCATCAGCTCTGGACGTTAGGATAAAAGACAAGGGGCTTTCGGTTTTCAGACTGCTCTTCGAGGCTGAAGCGAAAGTCCACGGTAAGGGCTTCGACAATGTTCATCTTCATGAACTCGGGGGGATAGATTGCCTTATCGACATATTCGGCGCCATCGTAGGCCTCGAAATGCTAGGCGTCGAACAGATTTTCTGTTCCGATATAAACCTCGGCTCCGGCACAGTGCGTACGGAACACGGCATACTCCCGGTCCCGGCCCCGGCCACCGCCGAACTCATGCGCGGATACAGGGTCTATTCGTCAGCCACGCCTTTTGAACTGACTACGCCCACAGGCGCGGCCCTGCTTAAAGGTCTCGAAGCAAAAAATTCCAACCTCCCCCGCTTCAAACTGAAGACCGTAGGCTGCGGCGCAGGAAACAAAGAGTTTCAGGACAAGCCGAATATACTCCGTCTGCTGGTCGGTGAAACCGATGACAATGCCGGAGACGAAACCATAACCGTGATAGAAACCAACATAGACGATATGAATCCGCAGATTTACGGTCATCTTTACGAAAAACTTTTCGCGGCGGGCGCTCTCGATGTGTTCATGGAACAGACAATAATGAAAAAAGGACGCCCTGCCGTCAAGCTTACGACGCTTGCCACGACCGGCGATGCCGAACGGCTTTCGGATATTATTTTTCGAGAGACCACAACAATAGGAATAAGATTTTACAACGCAGAACGCCGCACTCTGGAAAGGGAGAGCAAGACCGTAACAACGCCTTACGGCAAGATGAGGATAAAGGTCGCTAAACTCAACGGTCAGGTCGTCAATGTCGCTCCGGAATACGACGACGCAAAAGAAACAGCGGACAAAACAGGCGCTCCACTAAAGAAACTCTTGGACTCCATCCGTGCGGAATGCGTAAAATACGCTCCGCACATAAAAAAAAGAGGTGTTTGAACATGCAACAGGTCAAACTTTACACCCTGAGCACCTGCGGTCACTGCAAGGCCGCAAAGAAATTTCTGGATGAATGTCTGATAAAATACGAATTCACGGATGTGGACCTTCTGATCACGGAAGAAAGGAACGCTGCGGTTGAAGAGATCAAAAGGCTTACGTCACAATGCGCGTTCCCGACCATAATCATCGGGGACAAGGTCATAGTGGGAAACAACGAACAGAAGATAAGGGAAGCACTCGGCATATGAAGATACTTGTGGCCGACAGATCAGAGGAATCCAAGACAACGCTCGTCAGCATCCTCAATAATAAAGGGCACGAATGCGTAATCGTAGAAGACAGCAATGAGATAATAGGCAATGTTTACCACGAAGCGCCGGACATAATAATACTCGACCTGAAACTCTCCACCCCCTCTGCCCTGTCGGTGCTTCAGCAGCTTAAGTCCGCGCCCTCGACAAGGGACATCCCGACCCTGCTCATAGCCTCTACAAAATCAAAAATCAAACTGAGCAAGGGTTACGACTACGGGGCCTATGATTATCTGTCAAAGCCTTTCTTCGAAAAAGAGGTCCTTGCGCGGCTCCAGAATATCATAGAGATACGCGAAAAAATGAAAGAGTTCGAAAAGCTTCTGGTGAGGGACTATCTGACCGGCCTGTACAATAGAAAATTCTTCATGGAAAGGTTTGTCGAGGACCTTTCGTGGTCGATCATGTACAATGAGCCGTTCTCCCTTATGATGCTCGATATAGACCACTTTAAAAAAATAAACGACACATACGGGCACGGCTGCGGCGACGAGATACTGAAGCAGACCGCCAATACTATGCTTACCACGCTCCGGGCCCAAGACCTGTTGGCGCGTTACGGCGGTGAGGAGTTCATCATACTTCTGCCGAATACGGACATAGAGACCGCCGCGGAAATAGGCGAAAACCTGCGCGCTGCAATGCAAAAACACGATTTCAGATGTAATCAGGACATTAAAATACCGGTCACGATAAGCATAGGGGTCACCTACCTCACAGGAGAAGAGCCCACCTCGGACTACATAATAGGTCAGGCTGACAAGGCGCTTTACAGGGCAAAAGAGAGCGGCAGGAACAGGGTGGCGGTTTACGAGGAAGGAACGGATGACAAAAACTAAAATAACGCTCATCTGCTTTTTCTTGATAGCGCTTATCTCGGCGGTAATAGCCTTTACCGACAGGACCCCGTTCGAAAAGAGAACGCCTGCCGTAGGCGACATGGCGCCTGAACTCTTCCTTGCAGACAAAACAGGAAAGATGCTGAGCCTTGCGGACTACAGAGGCAAAGTCGTACTGCTTTACTTCTGGGCCGACTGGTGCCCACCCTGCAAGGAGAAGCTTACCGACCTTCAGAAGATATACGCTGCTTACGCTGCCAAGGGTTTCGATATCATAGCAATACACATCGACGACGTATCTCCGCGCGACATAGAAAAATCAGGTACTTTTTTTCAGGTCATAAAGGCGAATGAGCGTGCAACGCGTGATTACGGCAATGTAAACGACGTGCCTGTTTCATTTCTCGTAGGCAAAAACGGGAGGATACTGAAAAAACGCAACAGACCTTATGAAGAGGCCGACCTGAGATCGGACATAGAAAAGGCCCTGTCATCCGGCTTATAAATTACAAGGAGTCAGCAATGTCAGAAAATGAAAAACCCTTGCCCCAACCGCCGTCAACGCCTTTCGGAGGCAAAAACAGATTCAGCGAAGAGAAACCTGACGGGCCTCTGATGGCCGACAGGCTTGCGATGGCCATGGCATCGGGACAGATCGAGGAGTTCATGAAAAAAGAACTACCCGACAACGAACAGTCGCGCTCGCTGGCGATGATGATGCTCGGCATGTCGGGGATGATGCCTCAGGGCTGCATGCCTCAGCCGCCTATGCCGGATTCCGAAGGGCCGGCCGCTCCCGTCGAGACCGGGGAAATGCACGCTCAGGTCCCCGAAGATATGGTGAAAGCGGTAAACTCCGGAGACGTAAAAGAGCTTATGGCCATGCTCGAAAAAGAGTACCTGAAAAGGTCCGGGAATGCCGCGCCCGGGTCTCCTGAAAAAGGACCCGCACCGCCCGTCCAGCAGCTCTCGGGCAGCGAAAAAGAGGTCATCGACAAACTGATGAACATCGCTTCGGAAAATAACACCACCGTCGACTGGCTTATAATGAGGGCCCTGAAACAATACCTCCGGGAGTACGAGAACAGCGGAAGACTTTAATGACACCGGGATGGATTACGGTCATTTCGTGTGCTATCATTGATTATGAACAGTTTCCGTAAATTACTGTTGTACGTTGCGATGGCCTTTTGTTTGTTGCTCCAGTTCCCTTTTTCCGGTGCGCATGCAGGCCCCCCTTACGACAAATCAGGCTTTGGAGGCGGCATATATCCGCCAAGACCTGATTCCTTCAAAAGCGCCCCTCCGGTTGATTTCAGAGGGAGAGACAACGACCGCCGTTACGAAGACCCTGAAGCGGGCTATTCGTCCTATAACCTTGAGGGAGAAATTATTTATATCGACAACTCCTCCGGCAGCATGGCCATCAAGGTCACAAAGGCCATCGGGGGCTCCTGTTACAGGGAGTGCGAATTCAGTATGGACGGAAGGACCTTTTTCGTACAAAAAAACGAGATAATATCCCCTGCAATCGTGGGCAGCGGAAGCAAGGTCAGATTAAAATACATACAGAAAGATAAAGTCAGGTATCCGCGCACGGTTGT
Source organism: Nitrospirota bacterium (assembly GCA_004321915.1). GTDB lineage: Bacteria > Nitrospirota > Thermodesulfovibrionia > Thermodesulfovibrionales > Dissulfurispiraceae > MYbin3. Next base: position 40,592 of record SCQE01000070.1, on the reverse strand, counting down.
GGTGCTGGAACGGAAAGCGCCTGCTTCAAGCGCAGCCGCCCCGCGCGCAAGAGAAAAACAGTTGTACGGGTCTCCTCCTGATCTGATCATCAGCAACATCGGACTGGGAGAGCAGTCGGCTGACGGCGCGCTGGAAGCCGAAGAAAAAGGTTCCATAAAAGTCAGCGTCAAAAATGCAGGACGCGGAACGGCTTATGATACGGTACTGAAGCTTGAATTCTCGGGACAGCCGAACAAGGACATACTGTTCAATGATAAAACCGCTATAGGGACCATTCAGCCCAAGGAAGAGAAAACATTCGAACTGCCTATCGAGGCTTTATCGGGTGTGCAGGGCGCGGAAATCAGCATAAAGGCAACGGTGGCCGAACCGAACGGCTTCGATTCAAAACCGGCAATACTGGTATTCAGGACAAAACAGCTCGCCCCTCCCGCTCTTCAGGTAACAAGAATAGACATAGTCGATGCGGATGGAAAAAAAACCATCGGCAAGGGCAAAGAAATCACAGCCACGCTGACCGTCCACAATGCGGGAAGCGGCGCAGCAAAAAGGGTCTACGCTGCAATCGAAGCGGAGCACGAGGGCATAAAGCTTTTCAGCGGCAGCAAGGTGCAACTCGGCTCCATATCCCCCGGAGAACACAAAAAAGCCTCCTTCAGGTTCGCGGTAACACAGAGATACGGCGGAGACAAAGAGCTCCCGATACGTTTTGCGCTCAGGGAAAGGAGGGAGAAATTTTCCATACGGCCAGAAATCCTGCTCACGCTCGGAGAGGAAGCCCCCGACATAATGACCGTAAAGGTGGAAGCCTCCCCTCAAACCGGAGTCAAAACTGACGACCTCCCTGATGTCAATCTTATCCCGTCGGTCGCGGATACACAGAAGGCGTTCGGAGAACACGATGTGGCGGTCGTAATAGGCATCGAAAAATATCAGAACCTCCCGTCCTCCGAATTTTCTTACAACGATTCCCGTTCGGTAAGAGGATACCTGCGCGCGCTCGGTTTTGCAGAAAGAAACATAGAATTTATGACCGATGAACGGGCTACATTGTCAGGCATGGTGAAGTCTCTCGAAAACTGGCTTCCAAACAGGACAGTCCGTAAGAGCCGTGTATTCGTTTACTATTCCGGACACGGCTCGCCGGACCCGGCCACAGGAGAGCCTTATCTTATGCCTCATGACGGCGACCCCAACTATTTGACGGCAACGGCTTATCCTCTTAAACGGTTTTACGAAACGCTTTCGAAGCTTAACGCCGACGAGGTCATAGTAGTCATAGATTCATGCTTTTCCGGCGCAGGCGGCAGAAGCGTGCTAGCAAAAGGCGCGCGGCCCGCCGTAGTCAAAGTGCAGGACCCGCTGATGGCCTCCGGGAAAGTCGCGCTGATCTTATCGACCGAAGGCCCCCAGATTTCGACCACGCTCTCGGAAAAAGAGCACGGCCTGTTCACTTACCACTTTCTCAAGGCGATAAAAGACGGCAAAAAAGAGCTTTCTGAAATTTACAAGACAATCAGGCCGCTCGTCGAAGACGAGGCGAGAAGGCGCAATGTTCTCCAGACCCCGACTTTAAGACCGTCTCCCGAAGAAATTGCAGGCAGGTTCATCCTGAGAAAATGAAGCTCAGGATCGGCCACCTCTCCACTTTTTATCACACCGCAACAATCTTAATGGACAGAGCTGTCGGCCCTCACGCTGACGCTGAGTGGCGGCTTTTCGGAACAGGCCCTGCAATTGTGGACGCCTTGGAAAAAAACGGACTGGACATCGCATATATCGGACTCCCTCCGGCCATAATAGGGATACAGAGAGGAGTGCCGATCAAATGCGTAGCGGGAGGCCATGTCGAAGGCACCGTCATGACAGGATTTAATAAATACAAAGGACTGCCTGAGACCGACAGTCTCGAACTGATCTTAAACCAGTTTAAAGGCGGGAAAATCGGTGTTCCGGGAAAGGGCTCGATCCACGATTTGATACTTCAGGACTCTCTGCAAAAATACGGCCTTAGGCAAGCTATCGAGGTTGTGAACTACCCATGGTCTGACCTGACGCTCGAAGACCTTGTAAAACACAGGATCGAAGCGGCCTTCGGGACCCCGGCGCTCGCCGTTGCCGCAAGGCGTTACGCCGACTGCAAAATATTATATCCGCCCTCAAAACTGTGGCCCGACAATCCGAGCTACGGCATACTGACAACGAAATCTTTTCTCGAAGCCCACAGGGACATAGTTATCGATTTTCTAAAAGCACACTGTCTGGCGACCGAACTATTACTAAACGATCCGCGTAAAGCCGCAGCCCTTATAGCCGGAAATGTCGGGGTCATCGATGAAGATTTCGTTTTTGAGACCCTGTCCGTTTCACCAAAATATTGCGCCCGGATAACCGAAGCTTACACGAACTGCACTATGAAGTTAATGCTGGCGATGAAAACTTTAGGATACATAGAACGAGAGATAGGGGCCGATGAAATATTCGACACTTCGCTGATCGCAGATATACACGGCTGTTGAACGTACGAAGCTTTTCCGTTACAGTCTCACTACCAAATCGTCAGACCTTTCAGGCGGCGCTTCGATAAAATTTCTGCATCTTTCGCTGTAGAGCCTGACAACGTCATCCGCTGGCAACAGTTTGTCCAGCCCGCTGAAAACCTTAAGGGAGTCTTCCCACCTATGTGCCCTGTACAAGGAGAGGCCTTCGTTGTAGGCCTTCAGGTTTTTTATCTTGGCTTCTTTTACGCCTTCGGGGTCCGCATCGAAAATCTCGTATACGGTGATCGGTTCCTCCTTGCCCTTTACTCTGACTATGTCAATCTCACGGATATGGAACTTTCCGGGCCCCCTCAATTCCCTTATAGTAAATTCCGATATCACAATGGGGATGCCGTACTTCTTCGTTATTCCCTCGATACGGGAGGCTAGGTTCACGGTGTCGCCTATAACGGTGCTGTCCATTCTGGTTTCGAACCCTATGGTGCCCAAGGTCATAGTGCCTGTATTGATCCCGATCCCTATATCTATGGACGCCTGTCCGGACTTTTTTCTTTCTTCGTTGTATTCCGAAAGTCTGCGCCGCATCCCTATGGCTGCGATGACCGCGTCGTCGGCAACCCCGGCATGTATGCCCGGGAAAAGCGCCATTATCGCATCGCCTATGTATTTGTCTATAAAACCGCCGTTGCCTGTTATTACGGGGCCTATGTATCTGAGGTATTCGTTCAGAAAACGGAAGTTCTCCTCGGGAGTCAGTTTTTCCGAGATGCTCGTGAATTGGCGGATGTCCGAAAAGAGTACCGAAAGTTCCTGCTCGGTAGCATCGCCGAGGTTAACATGCTCGACTTCCACCTTACCCAGAAAATTCAGGAACTGGTTAGGTACAAAGCGTCCGAAGGCAATATTCTTTTTCTGAATGGTTTCATAGCTCTTGGCATTTTCTATACAGACTGCCGCCTGACAGGCCAGCGCCTGTGCAATCGCGATGAGGCTTTCGTTGAACTCCACTATCTCAGTTGTATCGGGGTCTATGGAGTTAATAAGCTGCAGCACCCCTATGACCACGCCCTGCCTGTCGATCATAGGCAGCACGAGCATGGACTTTGTATTGTAACCGGCGGACTCATCGAAACGCTTCGGACCTGTAAAGTCAAATTGGTCCGATTTGTAAACATCGGGTATGTTCACGATCTCTTTTTTCATGGCCGCATAAGCGGAAACGTAATTCTCATTCAGCGCCAGCGGCGGGAACATCGCGGGTCCACCGTCGATGCCGCCCAAGAAAATGTTCAAAGACCTGTTCTGCGATATCTTGAAATGAAGCAGGTCGTCCTCCAGAACATAAAGAGTGCCTCCATCCGCATTGGTCACGTCCCGGGACTCCCTCACAATCATATCGAGAAGCTTGGCAAGACTTCTCTCGGACATAAGCGAGGCCCCGACCTTGGTCAGTTTGTCCACGGTTATTTTAAGCACATTATTAAAGGTCTCCAGCTGCTTGGATTTCTCGGCAAGGTCTTCGACCAACCGCTTGTTGCTCCTCAATATCTGCTGTTTTTCGAGCGCCTTCTGTATCGATATGATGACAGCTTCTTCGGCGTCTTGGCCCTTGAGCACATAATCGCTCGCTCCGGATTTTATGGCTTCGACGGCCGCTGAAACATCGTACGAACCGCTAAGAATGATCACCGGGATATCGCTGCCTTCTTCCCGGAGTTTTTTCAACAGGTCCAGACCCGACATGACAGGCATGATCATATCGGAGATGATCAGAGTGTAGTCGCTGTTTTTTTTGTATTGCTCATAGGCTTCCAGACCGTTAGATACGGCATCCACGACATAACCGTGCGCGGTCAGCATCTCGGACAGGACTTCCCTCACAAGCAGTTCGTCGTCAGCTATCAGGATTGTCTGTTCTTTTTCTTTCAGCTTTGTCATAATGCCTCTATCATTTATTGTGTTGTTGCCATTCAAGATAAAAGCTTCCTCTTATTTTGTTATCAAATATAACATAATTGGCGTTTTTACAAACCTTATCACCTTGCATCTACTGCTGTCTTGGATTTGTAGGCCTTTCGGTCATCAATCCGCCCACACCCATTCTTTCTTTTCGAATCCGTAATATTTCCTGCCAAACGGAGGGACCGTGACATACATGAGAGAGTGACTGTCCTGACGTACAATGTAGCGGAAATCGCTTCCAACCAATGAATATTTTGCACCCGGCACTTTCGCCAGAAAGTCCGGAACGAGTTCGGAAAGCTGTGCAGGATAATGTCCGTTCTTGTCCTTGAACCGTTCGCAGGCAGCAATAACATCCTTTGCACGCTCTTCCGCAACCATATTGTTAAGCGCCGATGCTGCAAAAACAAGAATGATCATAAGGGCATATATACCCGCCTTTGCCAGCAGAAGCCTTACCCTATCTCTATCTTTCCTATCCCTGAACAGTTTTACAAGCAGCACAGGCGCCCCTATGAAGAGGGTGGCCCCGGCAATCGTGAACTGGTTAAAAACAAAGGCATCGACGACAAACATCAGAAATGCCGTAAAGATGGTCCGCTGAAGTTTCATGCCTGATTCCCGGACTTATTCCAACCCCGTAATCTTCAAGTTCTTGGCATATTCGATCCTGAATTTAGTTTTCAGGGTCTTCTTCTCATTGGGCTTGAGCTTTAAATCCCAAGATATTATCCCGTCGTCAGAAAGCTTGGCCTCTTCTTTTTTTGGCGAATCGAGAAAGACCTTTATCTGCTCGTTTCTCGATACAGGGAAATTATCTTTGATATTGATACCTATCTCTTTGTCTTTCGCGCCGGCAATATCGATAGTATATTCATAGCCGATATGGGCATCCTTAGAGACAACTCCCGAATATTGGGTGAACTTTTTCACCAGCTTTTTCTCGACCTTGATCCCTTCGTCGATTCCGAGCTGCAAATTCATATCACCGTCCGGAAGTATCTGCTCATCAACGGCCGTCGTATTCACAAAACGCCCGTCGAGAAATACATTCATCTGTCCCGATATGATCGGAAATGAAAACGGGTTCTTTATTTCCGCCTTCAGATACGCGTAACGCGAGAGTTTAGGCGCAGCATAATAGTCCAGTTTCGCCTCTTTTGACGAGGATGCGATCAATATCCTGTGCGGTTGGTTGTCCGCCGATATATCGACCTTGCCGGGTATCATAAAACTGAACGAGGTGGCCTCTGTCTTTATCTTCGGCTCTTCGAATACCGGCGCCGGCGCCATTGCAGAGGCCTTTTCCATGCTCATCATCTGCATGTCCGCGTCCTCCATAGACCTCTTGGATTTATAAACCGGGACCCTCGGCTTGAAGATATCCACATACCATGCCGACAGCTCCGGAGCGGGCCCGTAGACAGGCCTTGCGGTAGATATCTCTATGTCCGCATTCTTCCAATCTTCTCCTGTAGCTTGGATTATGGTTGCATAGCAGGCAATATCGATCTTGCCTGTAACGGAGTCGGCCCTTACCTCGTACTGAGCAGACCAACCCGCTTTTGTAACTATGTATGAGAGCCCCAGATCGATTTCCTTAGCAACATTCGAGAGCAGCTTGATTCTGATCGTTTTGCTCTCGTCCCTCGACGCTCGCAGACCCTTAAGTTCATTCTCCAATGATTTCTTTTCCTCAGTGAGCTTCTTGATGTTGTTTTCGAGTTTTGCGACCCTCTCGTAATTTGCCGAGGACGATTTTTCTATAAACTTGGCATGATTTTCAACCTCGGCCTGTGTGACCTTCTGGTTTTGCGGGAACGGAACTATTTTCCTCAGGAATTCTATCGAGCTTTTTATGGCCGCTATTTCGTTTGAGTTTGTATTTATGAGGTCATTGAGGCTGTCGAGCTTCGCTTGAAGGTCCCGGATTTTATCATGCATCGTCTTATGCAGATAGGTCTTTTCGACCCCGACATCGGATATCCTGACAGAAGCCTTTTCATTGATATTCACTTGGACCGACTCGTCCGTCAAATTTACGGTCAACCCGGAAACAGTTATTATATTTTCACCCTTTCTGACCGCAACTACAGCCTCTTTCTTTATCATTGCGCTGTCAGGATAGAGTACAATGCTCCGGATTTTCGGCGCAGGCACGGTCTCTGCGGAAAAGACCGGTGCATTATTAAAAAATACAAAAGAAAAAACCAGAATAGCGGCTGAGAAAACATTTCTGTTCATGACAACTTCCTCCTTTGACGTATCTCTTTCAATCATCCTTCTCCGTGCAGCATAAACACGGCCCAGTAAAACGGATTGGGATACTTTGACTTCATCTCATTCCTTGCGAGCCTTAAGGCCTTTGCCCTGCCTGCGCCCCCCTTCAAATGAGTATAAAATATCTTCATGTATTCCACGGCAGGCCCGGATGCAACCTCCCATAGGCTTACGATAACACTGCTTGCGCCCGCATGCTGGAATGCCCTTGCAAAATTCGCCACGCCTTCTCCCTCGAGCATCTTTCCCCTGCCTGTAGAGCAGGCCGACAAAACCACCATATCCGCATTGAGCTTTAATTCGAGCACTTCGCTAAGGGTCAGAAAACCATCGTCGCGCCCCTTATTTTCGACCTGTCCGAGTATGATAAAAGGCTCTTTCAGTCCTTGGACTTTCCCCGGCAGGTCCGCATGCACGGCAAAATGCAGGTAGCGATAATCCTTGAGCGCGGCATTTCTGAATCCTGTCTCCGATGCCGAAACATTCAGAAGCACATCCGGCTGTTCCGGTCTTACGCCGAAGATATTTGCGATCGCCTTTATCTCATCCTCAGTCTCCGGAAGCGGAGGATACTCGACATCCTCCCATGCAACGACGTCTCCGGTCTTGTCCGGCTTAGGCACTACGGTAATCCCGCGATAGGCATATTGCTTCAGGTCTTTTTGGGCAACAGTCTGCATTTCGCCTTGCTTATATGAAATATACCTCGGATCGGACTTATCGTATATCGGATTGCCGATCGCAAAAAGGGGCTTTACAGCGGTCGAGGGTTTCAAAAGCCTTGTCAATGCAAGGGCCGTTGCTGACTGCGCATAAGTTATCGTCCATCTGTCACCCACATAAAGGCTATCTTTATAATCTCCGCCTTCCTTTATGACCAAGGCATCGAATGGAAGCAGACCGAGAAGCCCGTCCGGAACAATTATAAGCCTTTCGGTGTCCTTAACATCCTTCAGCGCATCGGCAAGCAGCAGACTATACAGTTCTTTTGCGAGACCGGTAGAAAAATCGGTGTCTCTGCCCGTGTTTAATGGCTCTATAAACTTTTTTACCTTTACGGAAAGCTCCTCGGCCGAAACGTTTATTTTATGTATCTTATGCACCCCGCCTTTTCTGACCACGAATACGGCAACAGAATCGCTGCTTATCCCGAACTCGATCAAGACCTCACCCTCTTTTAGAGGTATATCTTCGGCATGTATCGGACTCGGGTAATTTATCGCGGCATACCGGGGGAAATCTCTTCTCAGCGTGGAGATAAGAGAATCGAGTTCTCTATTAAGCTCGTCCTTTCTCTGCGAAAGCCTCTTTAAGGCAGTCTCGCCTTTTGCAAACGCATTTTCCCAGCCGTCTTTTATGTCTGAAAGCTCCTTAAGTATCCGGGACTCCCTGTTTTTTATTCCTGACGGGATTTCCGGGGCATCGTATTTCCTTGCAGAGACTGACATTGCTTCAAGAAGCGTACGCGCCTTTGTCATCTCGGAGAAATAAAAACCGCTCGACGCAGCGTCTTTGCCGTAAACACGAAAGACCTCATCCGCTCTTTCGCCCCTGACCGCCATTTCAGCAAGAACGGCAGCAAGCTCCCTGTGAGGCGTCAAACGGCCTATGTACCCGCCGCCGGCAAAAAATCCGCTTCTATCGCCAACCGCGCTTCTTACCTCTTCGACGATATCAACCGCCTTTAACAACTCCTGCGCCGACCTCACCGAAAGGCCCCTGCCCTTCAATGCCTGACCGTATTGCGTATGGTATTCCATACGCCGGTTCCTGTTGTCCCTCCATGTCGGAGGCAGCTCTTCGAGCAATGCGGACGCCTCGTTGTACCGTTTTGCCGCAAGATAGACCTGTACCAATCCGGCATGTATCAGTCTGGTCTTGGTGATCCTCTTTCCCACGCCTTTTCTCTCGAGAAACACATCCTCTGCCTCCCTGTAACGTTTCTGGCTGAGATACACAGCCCCGATGTTATTGAGTCTCGCCGCGATATTATGCGGATTGTCCAGCTTCCTCTCTATTTCGAGGGCCTCGTTAAGGCTGCGCAGGGCCTCTTCATATCGGCCGAGACGGAAATATTCCATGCCGATATTATTCAGGAGTATCGCTCTTTGTCTGGGCCTGTTAAGCTGCTTCTCGATGTTCAATGCCTGCCGGTAATGTGACATAGCAGCGTCCGAACTCCCCAGAGCAGCGTATGTGTCCCCCATATTACTGAGGTTGGTGGCCCTCATGGCAGGGTTATCCAGTTCTTGGCCGATCTTTAGGGCTTCCTGATAATAAGAAAGCGCTTTGTCGTATTGATTCAGGTCTTTGTAATAAGCCCCGATGTTGGTCAGGGTTATGGAAATGCCGTCGCGGGAATTCTGTTTCCTCTGGATGGCCAAAGCTTCGTTGTAATAGGCGAGGGCCTTATCGTGTTCTATAAAAGCGCAATAGGCGTCCCCGATATTGCGCAGCGATATGGCTATTTCACCCTGATTATTTATTCTTCTGTTTATCGCAAGCGCCTCTTGATAATATGAGAGCGCTTTATCGTGCTGCCCCATGTTTGAATATACATTGCCGATAAGATTGAGATTGCCCGCTATTGCATTCTGATTGTTCTTTTCCCTGTTCATCCTGAGCGACTCATTGAAATAGGCGAGCGCTTTGTCGTACCTGCCTAAGGAATTAGCGGCCTTGCCCAGATTAAACAGGACAATGGCCGCGCTCTCCCTGTCATTCAACTCCCTGAATATCCGCAGCGCCTCCTCGAACATGGAAAAGGCCTTTTCATTCTGTCCCATGTTCTGGCCATAAATGGCCCCGGCATTAAAAAGATTTGTGGCGATAAAATCCCTGTGATCGATCTGCTTGGCAGACTTCAGCGCATCCTCATAATACGAGAGCGCTTTTCTGTAATCACCCAACTCTTCGTTGGCCCTGCCGAGTCCGTTTTTATTTGACGCCACACATTCCGGGTTCCCGCCGCATCTCGATAAAGACCTTTCATAATACGAAACCGCTTCCTTATGCCTGCCTGCCTCAAACGCCTTTTCTCCCAGTTCCCACAACCTCTCCGCTTCATCTTTGACCTGAGCAGTTGCGTTGCCTGAAATTCCTAAGACAAGCATAACGAGCAACAATATTTTTATCTTATTCATGAATATTTTCTCCATTCCAGTTCTTCCGGTCCGGGTCCGCTAAAATCGAGTTTCTTGAAAATGGGGCTGTAATCGGGGCGGGCAGCTAATTCCCTGTTCTAACGGTAGCTTTTCCCTCATAGAACTCCGACACCACACTTTTTTTGTCGGACAGCGACTTGATCTTTACGCTTCTCGTTTTATTTCCGATGTCCTTTGCCTTGGTGTCAACATAATAAACGCCGCCCTCTGTCTTTAAATTAATGTCCCCAAGCTGCGACGTGCTCGAATATATTATGACATTCTCCTCCCCGAACGGAGGACTTACTTCGAGTTCATATTTATCGCCGCCGGACGGGATTTCATAAACCACGCCCCCGTTGAAGTAATTGTCGGTCCTGTAAGGATTAGGCAACAGCTGGAGCATTTCGCCCTTAACATCCGCATAAAGCACACGCGCATAAAACGGCTTGTTGCCTTGGATGTAAATTTTTATCTTTTCGCCCTGCTTGTAGTCCTTCTTTTCGGTCCACACCCTCACATTAAGCGGGGCTGTCGGGCTGTATGAGTCACCTTGTGACATTTTGTCTATTGCCTTTGTGTCCGGTATCACCTCTGCCTTGATCGATAATTTGTAACACTCCCCTGTCGCAGCTTCCTTATACCATTTTCCGACCGATTCATCGATGACTTTCACCTGCGCGTCGGCATAGGCGGAGACAAGGTCTTTTTCGAGTTCCATGTCCTTTATGCGGGTTTCACTCTGAATGTAAGTCAAGGCCTTTTCTGCTGCCTTTCTCTTAGCGTCCGTCATTGCGGACTGTTCGGTCTGTTTTCTGGATTTATCATCCCCCATGCAGGCATAGCCTTCGGCTTCCACTATGGTCGATTGTGCGGCATAAAGAGGGGTGTCGACGATTCTGCAGGGTAAAAGGAACAGGACCAATATAAAAACTATATGCGAAGGTTTCTTCATTGTGGCTCCTTTTAGATATGCAACAGTTTACAGAATAGCCTAGAGACGGTGCAAGTGAGGGACACAAGAAAATTATCTTAGGTCATAGTCCGGGATCGGTATTAAAGTATTTGTTTATCGATGTCCGCAGCTCGGCCCTCAAATATCCTGCGTCCGCTTCATGTACCTCATTGTAGAGGGATTGGGCTATTTTACCGAATGCATCCAGAACGACAGGGTCAAAATGCTCTTCTCTCCCGTCGTTTACGATCTGCATCGACTTCTCGAAGGAAAAAGCCTCTTTGTACGGGCGCTTGGAGGTCAGGGCATCGAAGACATCGATTACCGCAAATATTTTTGCAGTGACCGGAATGGCATCACCCTTGAGCCCGTTCATATACCCGGTCCCCGAATACTTTTCGTGATGATTACGCACAACCTTTACGGCATCCTGCAGCCATGCATAACTCCCGATGATTTCCTCTCCGTGTACGACATGCGTTTTCATGACCTCAAACTCTTCCACGGTCAATTTCCCCGGCTTAAGGAGTATGCTGTCGCTTATTGCAATCTTCCCCACATCGTGAAGAAATGCGCCTTTGATCAACTCCCTAATCTCTCCGGCGCTTAAATTCATCGTCTCGGCAAGCCTGATCGCATAGATGGTGACCCTGTAATTATGCTCATTCGTATCGCTGTCTCTTTTTGCAATCGCATTGCCGAGCACTTCCAGCATGCCCATATTCGCGTCGGACAGGTCTATCGAATACCTGATAAGGCTTTTATTGAGCGCAATTATGATCGGGTATAGGACTACAGTGGCGATGAGGACCGTTATTACCGCCTGAACAAGAGAAAAAAGCACACGGTCTCTTATGTCCTTCATTATTCTTGGCTCTACATGGTAAGCCCCCTCAAAAAAGCCTACAATCTTCCCTTCGGGAGTTTTTAACGGGGTCAGCACCCTTACGAACATCTGGTCGTCTATATGTATCTTCTCGTACTGCGTGGTCTCTGTCATAAGACGGTCATGCCTGAGGATGTCCATCTTCAATTCGAGGGCTTCCATGCCCTTTCGGGAGAGCTCGATGATCTGTTTTTTGTCCTTGTCATAAAATTCGACTATGGAAAAACCGCCCGACAGAAGATGCTCCTGACTTTTCTTGAGAAGAATGTCGATATTGGACGGGGTGAGGTTAGTCATATACTTTATCTCATCTGCAAGAAATTTCTTCGCCTCGTTTTCGGCAAGGCCTACGACAAAATCATCGATCTTCTCATGCTCGATAAAGTAGATAACAGTGCCTATGACTATGGACAGAGCAAACCATGCCAGAGCAAGGCGTAGAATAAGCTTTTGGTGAATATTACCGGACATTCGAAACTCCCTGATAAGTTCCGCTGCGGACTAAAGACTGCGCCCGCTCCGACGTTGACCGGCAGGCCAAGTCTTGGCTTTTCAGTTCAGCCTCTTTACAGCCCCTTTGATCCTATCGAGCGCCTTACCGATATTTTCCATAGAGGTTGCGTAGGATATCCTTATATGGTTGTCGTCACCGAAGGCCTCGCCGTGTACCAGCGCTACATTAGCTTCTTCGAGCAGATACATGGCCATGTCGAGGGATGAATTTATAGGCCGCTCTCCCGCCTTTTTACCGTAAAGTCCCGATACGTTGGGAAACGCGTAAAACGCACCGTTCGGCATAAGGCAGGATATGCCCTCAATCGAGTTAAGCTCGTTCACTAGGAATTTTCTCCTCTTGTCGAACTCGGCCCGCATAACGGCAATGAAATCCTGAGGTCCTTTGAGCGCGGCAACAGCCGCCTTTTGAGAGATCGATGTCGGATTTGAAGTGGACTGGCTCTGGATATTGGTCATGGCCTTTATGATGTCTTTCGGTCCTGCGGCGTAACCTATTCTCCAGCCCGTCATCGCATGGGATTTAGAAAGGCCGTTCACCACGATAGTTTTCTCTTTTAACCTGCTGTCGAGCGACGCTATGCTTATGTGCTCCGCCCCGTCATAGACAAGCTTTTCGTATATCTCGTCCGAAATGACATAAAGGTCATGCTTAAGTATCACCTCGGCCAGAGCCTCCAGTTTTCTCCTGTCATAAGCGAGACCCGTCGGGTTGGAAGGAGAATTCAGCACAAGCGCCTTGGTGTTTTTAGTTATCTTTTTCGCAAGCTCTTCGGGTTTGAGCAGAAAATCGTCAGTCTCCAAAGTCTTCACAAAAACAGGCGAGGCATCGTTCAGCAGCGCCTGATCAGGATATGAAACCCAGTACGGCGCAGGTATCAACACCTCGTCGCCCTGATTGAAAAGGGCCTGAGCAATGTTATACAGCGTATGCTTTGCGCCGCACGATACCAGCACCTCTTCGCGGGAGTATTCGAGGTTGTTGTCGGTTTTGAGTTTGTCTATGATCGCATCTTTGAGTTCGTCTATGCCCCCGACAGGCGTGTATTTGGTAAACCCGTCCTTTATCGCTTTTATCGCAGCCTCTTTTATATGGTCGGGGGTATCGAAATCAGGTTCACCCACCCCGAAGTTGACTATATCTACACCCTGCGCCTTCATGCCCTTGGCCTTCGCGTCCATAGCGAGCGTAGGCGATGGTTTGATCCTTTGTGCCCTCTGAGAAATCATCTGCAAATCCTCCGTCTGATATTATTTTCCGGGAACCTTAGGCATGTTGCCGAACAGGTATTTGAAATCTTCGTCCTCAAAACGCAGGCCGCCGCCTACATATACGCCGTTGTTCTTGGCGTTCAGTATATTGTCATAACCGGCAGAAATGAAGATATTCTTGAACAAAAAGTAGTCCGCCCCCAACTTCACATGGGCATTCTTGGACCTGTACTCCTCATGTCCGAAATCCCAAGCGTCGACGCTGAGCTTCAATTTGTCCTGCATCATAAAATAGTCCGCGCCTACGCCAAGAGTGTTCTCCGTAAGCCCTATTCTCAGCGCAGTATCTTCGAACGGGGGGTGGTCCTTGAGTCTCCTCGCGAACTGGGCCGAAAATTTTATTTTTTTCTCTATCTTCTCTTCCTTGACGCTTACGCCGTTAGTGATCGTTTCCGTGGATGTGACCTTGCCGACCGGATCGCTCACTATGCCGAGCACATAATACTTTTCGGGTTTAGGCTGAAGAGTGACGGAAAAAGCCCCTTTGGCGTCGCTGTGGCGGGACAGATAATCGCCCTGAAAGGTAATGAAAGTCCTGAACCTGTCGACCGCGCTGAGGGTCTTGCCGAGGCCGTCGGCTGCCTTGTTGACGGATTCGTAAAGCCTTTCGTCATTCACCAGTTTGCCGAGAGTGCCTTCGCCCTTCTCGATCTTCTGGCTTATCTTGTCTATGTTCTCGACAGTACTCTTCAGGGAGGGCCTGTTTTCCTCGAGCATGGATTTAAGCTCGCTCGTTGTGGTCTGGAGGCTTTTTATAAGCGAGGGCCCGTCCGTTTTCAGCGTGCCTGTGAAATCCTTGAAGTTGGCCAGAGTTTCCCTGAACGGCTCCTTGTTGGTCTTTATGACTTCGCCCAGAGAGGCCGTGAGGTCGTCGATATTGTCCAGAACCTTGCGGAGCTTCTTGTCGTTGTAAACTATCGCGTTGTTCAGATTGCCGGTGATTTCCCTCAACGCCAGTATGGATTCCTTGAGCGCATTCTTGGAGGCTTCCGAACCGAGCACGTCGTTGACTGATGACGTAAGCCCGCCTATATCTCCGGCCACCTTTGAGATATTGCGTATCAGGTCGTCAACATCGGTCACTTCGGCGGCGTTGGCTATCGTGTCGCCGTCTTTGAGCGCAGGCTCCTGAGTTCCCGGCTTTATTTCAAGAAACTTGTCGCCCAGCAGACCGCTCGTCTTTACCGAAGCGGAGGCATTGGCGTAAACATTGATGCCCTTGTAGATCTTTATTTTGACCTTGGCCCTGCCGCCGTCGAGCGTTATTGCCTCGATAGTCCCGGCATCGACGCCCGCTATCTTGACCTTCGTGTTTTTATCCAGACCCACCACGTTGCTGAAGTATGCGTAAATCACATACCCTTCCTTCTGCATCCATTTAAAACCGCCCACATTGAAGGTCATGAAAGAAAGCACCAACAGCACCACTATCGCAAAAATTCCAACCTTCAGTTCCGTCGAGTAATTTTTCATCAATCTATCACCTTTATCGGGCCCACAGCGCTCCCGCTGATAAACTGCCGCACTATGGGGTTCCCGGTATTTTTTATTTGCTCGGGTGTTCCGGTTTCTATTATCTCGCCTAAGTAGAGCATAGATATCCTGTCGGCGATCTTGTACGCGCTGTGCATATCGTGCGTTATCGTTATGGACGTCACCGAAAGCTCCCTCTTCATCTCTATTATAAGATCGTTAATAGCGTCGGCCATTATAGGGTCGAGGCCCGTCGTAGGCTCGTCGTAAAGCAATATCTCGGGTTCATAGGCTATAGCGCGGGCCAAGCCCACCCTCTTTTTCATACCGCCCGAAAGCTCCGAAGGCATTAAGTCCTCGACTCCGGCAAGCCCGACCATCTTGAGTTTTTCGGTGGCCACCCTTCTCGCGTCAGACCTGCTCATATGCTTATCTCTCAGGAGAACGAAACTGACATTCTCCCAGACGTTCAGAGAATCAAAAAGCGCCGCGCCCTGAAAAAGCATGCCGAATTTACGCCGGACTTCATATAGGCCTTTTTCGTCGAGACCTGTAATGTCTTTGCCTTCGACCGACACCCTGCCTTCGTCAGGTTTTAGAAGCCCTATTATATGCTTGATAAGCACGCTTTTTCCAGAACCGCTGCCGCCGATAACGACCATGCTCTCGCCTCTTTCGACGCGCAGGTTCGCGCCCCTGAGCACCTGCTTCTTGCCGAAAGATTTGCTCAGCCCTGAAACCTCTATCATTTGAACAGCCACGCAGAAAGAAAGTAGTCCGAGATCAATATCGTCATCGAGGACAAAACAACCGCGCTCGTCGTGGCCTTGCCGACGCCCTCGGCGCCGCCTTCGGAATAAAAACCCCGGTAACAGCTTATCAGCGCTATGCAGCCCCCGAAAAAGCAGGCCTTCAGTATGCCGTAATAGATATCGTCCATCTTAAGATAGTCCCATGTGCGCTTCCAGTATGTCGTGGAGCTGGTCCCGAACAGCCCGACAGTCACCGAATAACCTCCGAGTATCCCTACAATGTCGGTGATAACAGCGAGGGCGGGCAGCATTATCAGGCCGGCTATAAATCTCGGCACTATAAGATATTTAACAGGATTGGCAGCCAAGGTTTCGAGCGCGTCTATCTGCTCCGTGACCCGCATGGTGCCTAATTCAGCCGCCATAGCGGCCCCGGCCCTGCCCGCGACTATCAGGCCTGTGAGCACCGGCCCCAACTCTCTCGTCATAGAGAGGGCCACTACGGACGCCACCATGGACTCAGCCCCGAACCTTTTAAAGCCGGTGTAACTTTGGAGCGCCAAGACCATTCCGGTAAAAACAGCGGTGATCAAAACGACCGGCAAAGATTTTATGCCTACCTCTATCATCTGCTTCAAGACACTTTTTGCTTCGAACGGGGGGAGCAGAATAAGCCTTGTTGTATTGCCTAAAAGAAGCAGGACCCTTCCGAGTTCCTCTGTGAACTTTATGATATAGGCGCCGAGAAGTTCGATAAGTCTAACCATTAGTGTAGACCCTCCGCGCCGACCTGCCGAATGACGTCAGTATCTCGTATGGAATAGTGTCCGCCCATAGTGCGCTCTCGCATGCATCTATAGATCCCGCGCCCTGCTTACCCAACAGCACCACCTCGTCGCCTTCTCTTGCGTCACGGCAGTCCGTCAAATCCAGCATCGTAAGGTCCATGCATACCCTGCCGACGACAGGCACCCTTCGGCCCTGCACAAGGGCCTGAGCATTGTTCGAAAACCTGCGCGAAAAGCCATCGGCATACCCGGCCGACATTACTCCGATGAGGCTTTCCCTCTTCGTAGTAAAAGTCCTGCCGTAGCTTATCGGAGTTCCGGCTGCCAGCTTTCTAAGCGCTAAAAGTTTTGCCTTTACGGTCATTACAGGCGTGAGTTCCGTTTTTTGCGAAGATGTATTTTTGACCGGAGCGTATCCGTAAAGCATAAGCCCCGGACGCACGGCATCGAAATATGATCCGGGCAGATTCAGGACGGCCGCGCTGTTGGCGAGGTGATAGGTCTTTATCTCAAGGCCTTTTCCTGAAAGACCGCTTTTAAGGCCCGCAAACTTCTCTATCTGCATTCGGGCGAACGAAGCGTCGGAAAGATCGGCCTCGGAAAAATGGCTCATCACTCCTTCTATCGAAATATTTTTAAGTCCCGCTATTTCCAATATTGTGTTTTCCGCGTTGCCGGTAAGGCCCAGCCTGCCCATGCCAGTATCGACTTTAATATGCAGCGCAAGCCTGACAGCCCTTTTTACAGCCTCGTCGGAAAGCGTTTTGGCCGCCTTTATGTCCGAAACCGCAGGCGTAAGACCGTATTCGAAGATATCGTCCGGATCAGGGTCGAAAAGGACGAGTATCGGGGCTGTTATTCCGGACTCCCTCAGGTTTTTACCCTCATCGCTGAAAGCGACCGCAAGGCAACCTGTCCCGCATTCGACCAGTTTCTTAGAGACCTCGGGAGCGCCGTGTCCGTAGCCGTCCGCTTTTACGACGGCTATGACAGCAGTGTCTCCGCAAAGTTTCCTGACCGTCTTTAAATTGCAGGCCAAAGCTTCAAGATTGATTTCAGCCGAAATGCCTCTGAACATTAAAAGGTTCAACCAGCCGATATAAAAATATTAGGCCTTTTTTTCTTCCTGAGGTTTTTCCGTTTCCGCCGTCTTTTTAGGGGTCACGTCTATCTCTTCCGGCGTACTCATCTCTTTTTTGAAACTCTTTATAGACTTGCCGATGCTGCCCGCGATTTCTGGAAGCCGCCTTGCTCCGAACATAACAAGCACTATTACCAGAATAACTATCAGTTCAGGCATTCCAAGACCAAACATAATATTCCTCCTTAGTTTTGCGTCAGCTATTGCAAGAAAAGCTTACGCCGATATTTTTTTAAAATCCTCGATAGTGTTTATATTAACAAATGAAAGGCCTGTCGCGTCTTTTTTTCTAAGGGTATCTGCAGGTATAAAGTATGCGTCGATGCCCTTTAAGAAACTTGTCAGCGACGTTTGCCCCCCGGAAACAGCTTTTTCGAACAGAGGGACCAGCTCTTTGCGGTAAATGCCCAGCAACGGCTCGGGCTTTTCGTCCCACAGCGGAATCGCAGCCACAGGCCTCTCTTTTTTATATTCGTCGAATATAAGCCCTACCAACTCTTTTTTAATGAACGGCATATCGCAGGCCGCCGCAAAAATTCCGTCGCCTGCCGCGTTCAAAAGACAGGCATGGATCCCTGACATAGGCCCTCGCGACTGTATTACATCGCCTATCATGGTTTCGCCTAAATGCAGGTAGGACTCGGGCATATTGGTGCTTATCATGACCTCTCCGAAAACCTCTCTCAGAATCGAAATGTTCCTGCTTATGATCGTAGAGCCGTTTATCTCGATAAAGCCTTTAAGCTTTGGAAATCTGGTGTTCTCGCCGCCTGCAAGTATCGCCCCTGTAATTTCGCAGGACATCTATTTTACCAGCACTCCGGCATAGCCTACGACATGCGCAAAATCTCCGCTCGTTTCCCCTGATGTGGCGTATTTTATCAGTTTGGCCTCTTTGGCCCCGAGCGCCAGCGCAGCATAAAGCATTATGGTTGCGGGCAGTATCCCGCACATCGAAATCCTGTTTTTCGCAACGGTGTTATAAAGACCTTCAGGGTCCAAATCGAGCATCTCCTTGATAGCAAGCCCGTCCATCCGCCGCGCTGTCTCATCCGGGACGTAATGGCTCATATCCGAACTGGCCACGATAACGACACGATGCTTTACGTCCCCGATACATTCCGCAAGGGCCGAGCCTACTGCACGGCAATCATCGAGCGAAGCCCTCATTATCGTGATCGGCACTATCTTCACCGAAGCCGAGAAGTGCGCAATAAAGGGCAGCTGCACTTCAAGCGAATGCTCATACGCATGCGCCTGATGATTTTCGGAAACACGGGATGTTTTTGCGAGCAGCTTCGCGGACAAATCGGAATCTATATCAAACTGTCCGGTCGGCACTTCCCAAGAACCGGACGACATTATAGAAATGTCCGAACCCAGCCCTGTGTGATTAGGACCGAGCAACACGAAGGTTTCGGGGAATTCTATGGACGAAAATACGGCGCCTGCCACACCGCCGGAATATACGAGCCCGGCGTGAGGCGACATTATGCCTATCGCCTTTTCTTTCGGGGTCCCGTCAACTATGTATTTACCGACCTGCCCGGAAAGCCTTGCGCGGTCACCTTCGTAGAACTGCCCGGCAACAACAGGAGAGCGTTTCATCAGAACACCTCTTCTTCAGCCTCTAGCGATTCCATTTCGGTGTAGGCCTCGAATTTGGTGTATTTCGCAAGGAACGTCAGGTTGATCCTGTCGGTAGGCCCGTTTCTCTGCTTTGCCACATCCACTATTATCTTGCTGTCCCTGTTGTGGCCCATGCCCTTTTGGTGAGCCTCGTCCTTGTATAAGAAGATTATGACATCCGCATCCTGTTCGATAGCGCCGGATTCCCTGAGGTCGGCAAGAGTAGGCCTCTTTTCGCCCCTGTGCTCGACCTGCCTGTTAAGCTGGCTGAGGGCAATTACCGGGACCTTAAGCTCCTTTGCCAAGGCCTTTAAAGAGCGCGATATGTCGGATATTTCCTGCTCTCTTCTCTCGAAATTCCCCCTGCTTCGCATAAGCTGCAGATAGTCTATGACTATAAGCCCTATGCCCTTGTGCTCCTTGCTGAGCCTCCGGGCCTTGGCCCTTATTTCGAGGGCAGTAAGCGCCGAAGAATCGTCGATAAAGATCGGCGCCTCGGCCAGTTTCTGCGCGGCGCGCGTCAGCGCAGGCCATTTGTCTTTGCTTATGTGGCCTTTTCTGACCAACGAAGCGTCCAGCCTGCTTTCCGCCGACAACATTCTCATCGCAAGCTGCTCTTTGGACATTTCAAGGCTGAATATCGCTACAGGCTCGTTTCTTTCCAAAGCCACATTCTGCGCAATATTCAAGGCAAAGGCGGTCTTGCCCATTCCGGGCCTGCCGCCTATTATGATCAAGTCACCGGCCTGAAAACCTGAGGTAAGCGCGTCAAGGTCGACGAATCCGGTAGGCATGCCGGTTATCTCTTCTTTCTTCTCGTGAAGTTTTTCGATTATCTTTATGCTTTCTATAACGACGGAGCGCATGGAGGCAAAGGCATTTTTATTGCGTATGTCTGATATATCGAAAACTATTTTTTCCGCCACATCCACCATTTCGTCCGCGTCCCGGGATTCTTCATAGACCATGGCCGCGATATTGGTGGAGGCCTGAATCAATGCCCTAAGAACGGCCTTCTCACGCACAATCCTCGCATGGTATCTGACATTGGCCGCAGTCGGCACCATATTGGCCAGCTGAGACAGATACGAAATACCGCCTACAGCGTCGAGTCCGTTAGTTTTTTTAAGGTGGTCCGTAAGGGTGATGATGTCGACAGGCTCGTTTTTCTCGGACAGAGAGCTCATCGCTCCGTAAATGCGTTTGTGGGCCTCGCGATAAAAGTCCACTTCACTGACAACGTCGACCGTCTTGAAGATGGCCTCGTTATCCAGAAGGATTGCGCCGAGGACAGACTGCTCTGCCTCGAGGTTTTGAGGAGGCAGCCTGTCGATTCCGGCGTCGGATTTCAATCGTCCCTCTCAGGGCAGGCTATTCGCCCGCTACAACTACGTTCAACTGCGCAGAAACGCTGGAATGGATTTTTACGGGAATAGTGTAAGCGCCGAGCCTTTTGATAGGGTCATCGAGGACTATCTTCTTTTTGTCTATGTCGACACCCTGCCCTTTAAGCGCGTCCGCTATGTCCATGGAAGTGACGGAACCGAACAGCTTGTCTTCGTCGCCGGCCTTGGCCTTGATCGTGACCGAAAGCGCGGAGATCTTAGCTGCCAACTCTTCGGCCCCCGCCTTAACTTTACGGGCCATTTCGAGTATCTTCTTCCTCTCATGTTCGAGCGCCTTTACGTTTTTTTCGTTCGCCTCCACCGCAAGATTCTTTGGTATAAGGTAGTTCCTTGCGAAACCGTCTTTTACAGAGACTAGGCTACCCATCTCTCCCAGATCTTTTACATCGGACTTAAGAATGACTTTCATATCGAGAACTTCTCCTTTCGTTTTGTTTAGGTGAACTGATAGTATAACTAAATCCGTTAAAAAATGGGAACTGGGTAACCGCTCCAATTATTAAGCTTTTACAGGACTTTATGTTATATTAAAAAATATGCCGACCCAGAGAGAAGAGACCCTAAGCCGGCTGCTGTCCGAAATCCGGCACAGCCCTGATTTTCCGGCCATGACCGGGACTATAAGTCTCATAAACAAATTCAAGACCGCCGAAGTCAGTTCGGTCAGCGAGTTCGCCAATATCATCCTTAAAGATTACGCCCTTACTTCAAGGCTCCTCAAAATCGTAAACAGCGTAGGATATTCACAGTTCGGAGAAGTCACCACAATTTCGAGGGCCATCATACTTCTCGGGTTCGAAAACGTGAAAAACCTCGCATTGACCCTGATGTTGTTCGAGCAGTTCCAGAAACGGGACTCGGGAAGCGGACTCATGGACACGCTTATGCAGTCATATTACAGCGGGATACTGGCACAGAACATAGCAGGCGAAACCCTGATCGCCGACCGCGAAGAGGCCTTCATATGTTCCATGCTTCACGCGTTCGGAAAAATAATGGTCGCCTTTTACCTGCCGTCCAAGCTCGATGACATAAGGTCCTGCATGGCGGAGCGCAAGGAGTCCGAAGGGGCGGCTGCGATAACCGTTCTCGGGGTCTCTTATGAAGAAATCGGCATGACCGTGGCAAAAGAGTGGAACCTGCCGCAGAAGATAGTCATGAGCATGCACAATCTCAGGGGCTCTGAAATAACAAAAAGTCCAAATGAGCAGGAGAGGCTGAACAGCATAGCCACGTTGAGCAACGATATCGCGGTCATTCTCGCATCTAACGGAGAGAAGTCCGACAAAGACGAAAAGATCAAAAAACTCGTACAATCCTATTCAGCACACTACAAAAATTTGGGGGAAAAGATCACCGCCATTGTGGACAATTCCGTACAGGATCTGGTCGATTTCTCTTCCACCTTGAAAGTTGACATAAAAACCGTACCTTTCAGCAGCCAGCTTTTTGCATGGTCGCAGAATATTTCGACGGCCGACGGGATCGACGCAGCCTTTCCGGTCTCCGACGGGCTCGATACTATAGACAGTCTTTTCAAAGAGGAGAATGTCGAAAACTCCGAGGCGATATTCACAAACGGCATTCAGGACATAAACCACTCGATAGTGAGCAGCTTCTCGCTCAACGACGTAGTGAGGATCGCGATAGAAACCATTTACAGGGGCATGGGTGCTTCATGCGTTTTGTTTATGGTAAAAGACACGAAACTGCCTGTGATGAGCATACGTTTCGGTTTCGGCAACGATATAGAAGGCCTGAAAAGCTGGTTCAAAGTCGAAGTGGGCAACAAAACCGACATCTTCAATATAGCGATAAACAAGCAGGCCGATTATGTGGTCAAAGATATCGGCGCCCCCGAAATAATGCGCATGCTTCCCGAATGGTATAAAGGCAAAGTGTCGCAATCGGCCTTCATAATAATACTGCCGATAATAATAAATGCGAAACCGCTCGGAATCTTCTATATCGAGGGCGATAAAAACAATTTCAAGAATGTGACCAAAGGAATGCTCAACTACCTCAAGATACTGAGGGACCAGACGGTCCTCGCCGTAAAACAGAAACAGGGATATTGACACCCGCATAATATATGGACTTCAATTTCTCCTTCGTAGTCAAAGAAGAGATCCTCAGAAACCTTCTTAAAACACACAAAAATGTGCTTATCGTCGGAAAACCGGGCACAGGGAAGACCACGACAGCGCTCAAAGTGACCAAAGAAAGCGGTAATGTCTCTTATTACAGCGCAAATATGCAGCGTCCTGAATTGGATGAATCGATAAAATATATCGACAACCTCGAGGGGCTTGACAGCGCGACGTCCGACAACCATGTTATTATAGCCGACGACATAAACAGCGCAGGCGCCGAAGCGCAGGAAAAACTGTTAAAACTGATCTCGGACAGCCAAAGCAAAGGCAAAAAAATATTGATAGCCAATTTTCTTGTCGAGTTGAAACCTTTCCTCTCGGCAGTGGACGTTGTAGTCAGATTCAAGGCCGATACCGCACAGATGGTATTTACCGAAGTCGTCGACATCGGAAAAATTTAATACGGAAGAAGATGAGTTTTATTTCACCTAAACTATATAATGCGCTGCTGCCCGGTCTCTTTTCTGTCGCGCTCTTTATGAGCGCAGGCCTGCTTTTTATTGTAGAGCCCATGATAGCTAAGATGATACTCCCCATTCTGGGCGGCACCCCGGCAGTCTGGAACACCTGCATGATGTTCTTTCAGGCCGCGCTGCTCGCAGGTTACGCATATGCACACTTTCTAAGCGGGCGGTTAAGTTTCGGCAGGCAGGTCGCCGTGCATATTGCGGTGCTTGTAATGGCCTGCGTCTTTCTGCCCGTAGGCATTTCCAAGGCATGGATAAGGTTCGACGTAAGCCCCATATGGATGGTTGTCAGCCTTTTGTTCATGTCGGTAAGTCTGCCGTTTTTCGTCCTCTCGTCGAGCGCGCCGCTTTTGCAAAGGTGGTTTGCGGCTACAGGGCACAAAAGCTCAAACGACCCTTATTTCCTATACAGCGCAAGCAATCTGGGAAGCATGCTGGCGCTTTTGGCGTATCCTACGATAATAGAACCCAAACTTTCGTTAGGCGGGCAGAGCGGCATGTGGACCGTAGGATACATCCTGTTCGCTTTGCTGACAGGGCTCTGTGCCTTTTTCGTAAAACGCACGGCATGCGTAAACGGCGGAACAGCCGTCATGGAAGGGGACTCCATACTTTGCATAGATACAGCAATCCCGCCGACAATGCTGCAGAGGTCAAAATGGGTGGTCCTTGCCTTTATACCCTCAAGCCTCATGCTCGGCGTGACAACACATTTTACGACAGACATAGCATCCATACCGCTTTTCTGGGTGGTGCCTCTGGCGCTTTACCTTCTCTCTTTCATTATCGTATTCGCCAAGCTGCCCGCTTCTCTGCACAAGACAATGATAAGGCTGCTGCCGCTGGGCGTTTCAGCCCTGCTTTTCATCATGTTCTCGTATTTAAAACCCCCGATGTGGGCCGTATTCATTCTCCATCTCGGGACCTTCTTCGCAGTGGCCATGGTCTGCCACGGAGAACTCGCATTGAGCAGGCCTGCGGTAAAATATCTCACCGAATTCTATCTGCTGATGTCCGTAGGGGGCGCCTTGGGCGGAATATTCAATGCTATAATCGCCCCTATAACTTTTAATTCCATACTCGAATATCCTTTTGCGCTCGCCCTCGCAGCCTTAATCCTGCCGTTCACGGAAACCGGCCAATCTTCGGGGTACAGAAAATATCTTGATCTGGCCATCCCCGTATTGCTGGCGATCCTTGCATATTGGCTCATGGCAAAATGGCCTGTCGTGGACATGGACTTGTCCCTCTTCTCAAAAATTTTCGACGCAGAAACAAACACCATAAACACAGCCTTTACCTATGGAATCCCTGCCCTGATCTGCTATGCGGTCTCGTTCATAAAAAAACCTGCGCGCTTCGGTATTGCGATAACGGTTTTTATAGCGGTATGGATAGCGACCGACAAATGGGGGGGCGACATCATTCACAGAGAGCGGAGCTTTTTCGGAGTCCATACGGTAATGAACGATGCAGACGGACGGTTCAGAAGCCTCGTTCACGGAACGACCCTTCACGGAAAACAGAGCCTCGACCCGGAATACAGTCAGGAGCCCTTCACCTATTTCCACAGGGAGGGGCCTATCGGCCAAGTCTTCACCGAGTTCAGCGGGCCCAAGGCAAAAAAGCATGTAGCGGTTGTCGGCCTCGGAGCGGGGACCTTGATAGCCTACGGAGAGGCGGGCCAGAAATTCACCTTTTATGAGATAGACCCGACCGTGAAGAAGATTGCTGCGGACCCTGAATACTTTACATTCTTCGAGAAGAGCAGGGCTGAATGGGAAGTAATCTTGGGCGACGGAAGACTGAGAATAGAGGATGCCGCGCCAAAAGGCTACGATATAATAATCCTCGATGCGTTCAGCTCCGACGCAATACCCGTTCATCTCCTGACCAAAGAGGCCCTGAGACTCTATCTGTCCAAGCTTAGGGACGACGGCATTCTCGCCTTCCAGATAACGAACAAATACGTGTCGCTGGAGCCCGTGCTGCAAAGGCTTGCTAATGATGCAGGGCTCACCGCGCTCTTACAGGAGACGGGCTACGACATGGAGATAATGAAGTACGGCTCCAAATGGGTATTGATGGCGAAAAAGCCGGAAGCGTTTCAGAATCTCAGATATGACGAACGCTGGAGAAGGCTAGAAGGCTTTGCTCCGGCCCGCTTATGGACCGACGACTTTTCTAATGTGCTGAGCTTTTTCAACTGGGAGTAAAAACTGCTTTTAGAGGACGGACTTGCCCCTTTCATCCGATATCCGGATCTCCGTCGTCCCTTTCGCTTACAGTTCCGACCATCGAAATTAGGTCATTAAAATCGAGCGGCTTCGGCAAAAAACCGTCGGTGCCGGCCGCCAAAAAAGCCCGTCCGCTGTCATCGCCGCTCATCCCTATTATAAGCATATCCGGATACCGCGCCCTGAGGAGCGTGGTCAACTCGGTGCCTTTCATTCCGGGCATGGAATAGTCGGTGATGACCACATCGAAATTTTCATGCTTTATGGCTCCGAGCGCGGAAATCGCGTTCTCAACGGTTGTGACCCTGAAACCGGAAAAATCGAGGATACTGCGCACCATCTCCCTGCAGGCCGCGTCGTCATCCACGATCAGTACATTTCTTTTAACGGACATTCCTTACCCCGGCATTTTTATTTCAACTAATATATACAACCTAAAGTTGCATTTGTCAAGGAATACAGCCTGATTGCAACCTGAGGGGCGTAGCTTTTTAGGGGGACACCATTTTAAAGTTCGGGGCATATGAAAGAGTACGATTTAAAGATAGGACAGCAGATAAAGCTGTTGCGAAAAGCCAAGGGCATCTCGCAGATGAAGCTGGCGGAGTTGATAGGCGTATCGTACCAGCAGATACAAAAATACGAACACGGCGTCAACAGAATAAGCGTGAGCAGGCTTGCGCAAATAGCCAACGCGGTAGGTTTTCCCCTGAACAGCCTGTTTCAGGGCGAACCCGATAGGGTTTCCGAAGAACCGGCGGTTTATGCGGATCTAGGCGAGGACGAAAAGACGCTCCTCGTTTATTTCAGAAAAATAGACGACAGGCTCAAACGGGCCGTGATAGATATTTTAAAAACAATGGCGCAAAATAAGACCAAGAAAATACGGAAATGATCGGCCCGCTTTGTGATGCCCGTATAGGGCAACGCTGCTTCACTGCCTGTGATATTCCTGAATGGATTTTATATGCAGCTCTTTTTCCCTCAACACCTCTATTGCCCTGACAACGGCCTCTGCGCCTGAAATCGTCGTAGTGTAAGGGATCCTGAACTGAAGGGCGCTTCTGCGTATCGAAAGAGAGTCTTTTTGGGCCTGAGTTCCGGAAACCGTGTTGATGATAAAACTCAGTTCTCTGTTCTTTATCAAATCAACGCAGTGGGGCCTGCCTTCCACAACCTTGTTTATGGTATCGAGCTTTATGCCCTGCCCTGAAAGATAACCTGCAGTCCCCTTTGTGGCGACCAAGCTGAATCCCATGGCCAAGAGTTTTTTTGCTATCGCAACCGTGCGGGGCTTGTCCTTGTCCTTTACGCTGATAAAGATCTTGCCGTCGACAGGGATCTTGTTGCTGCTTGCGGCCTGCGCCTTTGCGTAGGCAAGGCCGAAGTCCTCGTCGATGCCCATGACCTCGCCGGTAGATTTCATTTCAGGGCCTAATATGGTATCAACACCCGGGAATTTATCGAACGGGAACACAGCCTCTTTGACCGCTACGTGGTTTATCTTTTTATCGGCAGTCAGTCCGAGCTCTTTCAGCGTCTTTCCTACCATAGTTTTGGCCGCCATCTTGGCCAGCGGAATTCCTGTGGCCTTGCTCACATACGGAATTGTCCTCGACCCGCGCGGGTTGACCTCAAGTATAAACACCTCGTTATCTTTTACCGCAAACTGGGCGTTCATCAGTCCGATAACATTAAGCTCTCTTGCAAGGGCCCTAGATTGGGCTTTGATGACATCGATTATATTTCCGGAAAGCGAGTACGGAGGTAGGGAACAGGCCGAATCTCCGGAATGTATGCCTGCTTCTTCTATATGCTCCATGACACCGCCGATTATTACTGCCTCTCCGTCGGATATCGCATCCACATCGACCTCTATCGCGTCCTCAAGGTATTTGTCCACAAGTATGGGATGTTCGGGGGAAGCCTTCACCGCTCTATTCATGTAATCGGTAAGGGATTCCTCATCGTAGACGATTTCCATCGCCCTGCCGCCGAGAACATAAGACGGTCTTACCATCACCGGATATCCGATCCTTTTTGCGACGTCCACAGCATCCGCCGTACACATGGCCGTGCCGCTTTCGGGCTGCTTAAGGTCGAGCTTGTGCAGGACTTCTTTGAACCGCTTTCTGTCTTCGGCCCTATCGATCGAATCAGGAGATGTGCCGAGGATCTTTACCCCCTCACGTTCGAGAGGCACGGCAAGTTTAAGCGGTGTCTGGCCTCCGAACTGGACTATCACGCCTTCAGGCCTTTCGGTTTCGATAATGCTCAGGACGTCCTCTATTGTGAGCGGCTCGAAATAAAGCCTGTCTGCGGTGTCGTAGTCGGTGCTCACGGTTTCGGGATTGCAGTTGACCATGATAGTTTCATAGCCCAACTCCCGCAAAGCGTAAACAGCATGAACACAGCAGTAATCGAATTCTATGCCCTGCCCTATCCTGTTCGGGCCGGAGCCTAAAATAACGACCTTCTTTTTCTGCGTCGGATTTGCTTCGCATTCGGCAATTGATGAGGAAAGTGAGAAGTGGGAAGTTAGAAGGGAATTTTCATCCTTTAGTTCTGAGTTCTTAGTCCCTACCTCTAACTTGTAATACGGCCTCTCGTAGCTCGAATAGAGGTAAGGCGTATAAGCCGCGAACTCGGCGGCGCATGTATCGACAAGCTTATAAACAGGATTTATACCGGCCTCTTTTCTCATATCGCGGACACGCTTTTCGGTCATACCCGAAAGCTGCGCAATCCGTTTATCAGAAAACCCGTACTCCTTCGCCTTTCTTAAAATATCTGTCGACTGTCGACTGCCGACCTCCGACTGCTTTATCTCTTCTTCCATATCCAGAAGCTGCTTCATATTTTTCAGGAACCACGGGTCTATGGCGGTTATCTGGTATAGTTCCTCTATCGTCATGCCGTTTCTCAATGCCTGCGCTACATGCCAGATCCTTTCGGCATTGGGTATCTTGAGCTTCGAAAGCATTTCGTCTTTTCCGGCTTCGACAGGTTCGAGTCCGGCAGAGCCTATCTCCAGACTGCGCAGCGCCTTTTGCAGGGATTCTTTAAAGGTCCTTCCAATGGACATTACTTCGCCGACAGACTTCATCTGTGTTGTCAGCGTAGAATCGGCGGCAGGAAACTTCTCGAAAGTAAAGCGGGGGATCTTCGTAACAACATAATCTATAGTCGGCTCAAAAGAGGCCGGTGTCTCCCTCGTAATGTCGTTTTTAATCTCGTCCAGAGTGTAGCCTACAGCGAGTTTTGCCGCGATCTTCGCTATAGGAAAGCCGGTCGCCTTGCTCGCAAGCGCAGAGCTTCTCGATACGCGCGGGTTCATCTCGATGACTATCATCCTGCCGTTTTCCGGATTGATCGCGAACTGTATGTTCGACCCTCCGGTATCGACGCCTATTTCGCGTATTACATCTATCGAGGCGTCCCTCATGCGCTGATATTCCTTGTCGGTCAGGGTCTGCGCCGGGGCCACGGTAATCGAGTCCCCTGTATGCACACCCATAGGATCGAAATTTTCTATGGAACAGATTATGACGACATTGTCTTTGTTGTCGCGCATGACTTCAAGCTCGTACTCTTTCCATCCGAGCGCCGACTCCTCCACAAGCACCTGACTTACAGGGCTGAGTTTCAGGCCTTTTTCGAGCAGGTCGCGATATTCCTCGATATTGTAGGCGATGCCTCCGCCGGTGCCCCCGAGTGTAAATGCAGGTCTCAGGATAGCAGGGAAACCTATGGTCTCGATGAAATCCATGCCTTCCTGAAGGGTCGTTACGGCAGAGCTTACAGGCACCTCAAGGCCTATTTCCTTCATGGCCTGCTTAAAAAGCTCCCGGTCCTCGGCCTTTTTAATGGCAGGGAGTTTTGCGCCTATAAGCTCCACATTATACTTGTCCAATATGCCTGATTCGGCCAGTTCGACCGCAAGGTTCAGCGCGGTCTGCCCTCCCATGGTCGGCAGAAGCGCGTCCGGCCGCTCTTTTTTGATGATCAGTTCGATTATCTCTTTCGAAAGCGGCTCGATATAGGTAGCATCGGCTGTTTCAGGGTCGGTCATTATTGTGGCGGGGTTTGAATTGACCAGCACTATCGTATAACCCTCATCGCGCAGCGCCTTACATGCTTGGGTCCCTGAATAATCGAACTCGCAGGCCTGCCCTATAACTATAGGCCCCGAGCCTATAAGCAGGATTTTCTTAATGTCTGTTCTTTTCGGCATAGTTTTTATCGCATCCTTAATTTTGACTATTTGGACGAATTCGACGCTTAAACCGTTAATTCAAGCAGAACACTCGGCTGAGAATAATACCATACACAATTATCTAAGGTAAATTTAAACTATCTCCAATGTCCGCGTTGGCCGTCCCTGAAATCAGCCGCATGAACTCCTTTCTCGAAATCTCCCGCGCCCCCAAGCTCTTCAAATGGGGTGTCGATACCTGACAGTCTATCACCTTGCAGCCGCACTTTTTGAGGCGTTCTACAAGAAACGCGAACGCCGCCTTTGAAGCGTCGCTCATTTTAGAAAACATAGACTCTCCGAAAAAGACCCCTCCGAGACCGACCCCGTACAAACCGCCTACGAGCTTCCCGTTATGCCGGCTCTCGATCGAATGGGCGTAGCCCCGCCTGTGCAGCTCTGTGTAGGCCTCGATCATTTCTCCCGTAATCCATGTGCCCCTTTCACCTCGCCGCTTTGTCTTTGCGCAGGCAGCTATCACCTCGGGAAAGGCCTTATCGACCGTAACCTCGTAAATGCCCTTTTTTATCGTCTGCCTAAGGCTCCGAGATATCTTGAACTCGTCCGGAAACAAGACCAGACGAGGGTCCGGCGTCCACCACATGATAGGATTTTCTTCGGAAAACCAAGGGAAAATACCCTGCGAGTACGCGAGCAGCAGACGCTCGACCGACAGGTCTCCGCCCACCGCAAGCAGACCTTCTTCTTCGGCCAGTTCCGGCGGAGGAAATACGAGTTCTTCGTTAAGATAAAATACAGGCATTCAAAAAAACACTATAAACGGTCAAACCGCAAGACGCTTAAAACTCTCGGGCAGCCTGCGCGGCCTTCCGCCGGTATCGATGCACGCTATCGTTACGGCAGCTTCGATCAAGAGAGTCTCATCTTTTAAAATTTTGTGTTTAAGGAGAAGCGAAGCGTTTTTAAGCTCCGAGACTTCCGTAGTGACCGTTATCACATCCCCCAGTCTGGCCGAACGGCGGTAGTGTATATCGACATGCGTTACCACAAAAAACAATCCCTGATCATGAAATTCTGCGACGTTTATATCGTGTTCAAAAAGAAACTCCGTACGGGCCCGTTCCAGATAGCGCAGATAGTTCGCATAGTACACCACCCCGCCCGCATCCGTGTCTTCGTAGTAGATCTTGATATTCATTTCACCACCTCCGCAGTGAACGAGTACAACTGTGAATCCTTCCATGCATCCGGCGGCAGGCCCGCCTTTTGTGAAAGCTGCTCGAGAAAGGTCTTTACATCCCATCTCATTTCTTCTGCGACCTGAGGCAACAGCAATCCGCTCCTGTCTCCATTGACGATCACGAGGCCGTGCTTTCCAACGACTATGTCCTTAATATCATTTAGAGGCTCTATCGGAGAAAGTATCGTGACCTCGACCTTAATGTCCTTAAGTTCCTGCTTGGTCAACGGCCCAAAGCGGGGGTCTCTGACAGCCGCGGATATAGAGTTTGCGATCACCGATTTGTAAAGCGGCATAATCGGCCGGGTATTGCCGATACAGCCGCGCAGTTCGCCGTGTTTCTTTATGGTCACAAAGGTCGCCCCGTTTGCGAGCATATTCGGATTGTCGCCGGTCACCTCAGGAGCTTTGCCGGTAGACACATAATCGTTCACCGTCTTTTTTGCGATATCGAGAAGCAGGGTCTTTTCTTCGGCTGTAAGATATGTTTTATAGAGCCCCATTGCCGCGTAACCGACAACCCGCTCTTTGTCTCCCGTAACATCGCCTGAATTGGCGTATTTGAAGAGTTCGCCCCGGTTGGCGCCCATATTACGCGCAACCGCCATTGTGAATATTACCGGAAAGCCTCCGCACATCTCGCCCTTTCCGGTCAGAAGCTTCTGCTCCAAATCCTCGTAAGACATCCTTGAAACGGAATCGATAACGCTGTTGTCCATGCCTCGCGCGGTCCCGTCATCGTGATAATGCGACAAATCCGTGCTTGCAATTACAATTGCGCGCGGGTCTTTGCGGAGAACGCCGGTCAAAACATCCGTCAGATGCCGGAATGATTCCCTCGTCGGGGTCCCTACAAGCACAGGCACTATAGTAAAATTTTTCAGGCTGCGTTGAAGAAACGGCAGCTGCACTTCGAGGGAATGCTCCTTTTCGAAAGCGCCTGCGTCAAAGACGACATTCGCCTTATCGTTAAGAAGCAGCTTTGCCGTCTTTTCGTTTATTTTTATATTGCCGAGCGGCGTGCGCATGCTGCCTTTCGCATAGACAGAAACTCCTGTATACGGCTTGTGATGGCTTGCTCCGATAAGTATGACCGTATTTATATCTGTGCCCTGTATCTGCTTATACGAATAGGCCGCGACCTGCCCCGAATATTGATAACCGGCATGCGGAGAGATAAGCGCTACGGGGCGTCCAGCTCCTTTAAATTTTCCGGCCTTTGCTAAAAAACCGTCGACCATCTCTCTCAGCGCTTTCTCTTCGGCGGGATAAAAGGTCCCTGCGACTGCAGGCTCTTTTACGCTCTCGGAACATGCGGGCACAAACAGCAATATCACCGCAAACAAAAAGGCCCTAAGTTTCATCCGTACTCCTCCAGAACCTCGCCTTTACGGGCTTTTCCACGTACAGAAACCTTTTAAACAAAAAACCTGCGAACCCGCCTACAGCAAAGAAAAGGACCAAATCACGCCGTGTCATAATTACCCCCATACTCCCGCGATCTTTGTCCCGCAAAAACCGCACCCGCCGTTTGTAATATTGTTCCGCTTTATAAAATAGACCGTCCGCTCTATAAGAAGCCTGTTGCATTTAGGACAGTAAGTGTTTTCCGCGTCGCTGCGCGCGTTTCCGACATAAACATATTTAAGCCCCGCATCGAGCGCTGTTTTCCGCACGGACATCAAAGTCTCGATGGGGGTTGGCGGCAGATTTTTAAGTTTGTAATTAGGATGGAACCTCGAAAAATGTATCGGGACTTCAGGGCCCAAGTTCTTTACAATCCATCCGCACATCTCTTTTATTTTACCTAAATCATCGTTAAGTGTGGGAATCACGAGATTGGTTATCTCGAGCCAGACCCCGTTTTCTTTAAGGGACACCAGCGAATCAAGAACAGGCCTGAGCCTGCCGCCGCATATCCTGCCGTAAAACTCTTCCGTAAAAGCCTTTAAATCCACGTCAGCGGCATCCATATACCGCGAAAGCTCTTTGAGCGGCTTCTTGTTTATGTATCCGCAGGTGTGCATCGTGTTCTTTATGCCGTAGCGCCGCGCGAGCACTGCTGTGTCGTACATGTATTCGTAAAAAACCGCAGGCTCGGTGTATGTGTATGTGATCGAACGGCAGCCGTAAGAATAAGCGCTCCTGACAACCTGATCGGGCTGAAGGTCATGGACATCTACGTCTTCGGGTCTGGCCTGAGATATCTGCCAGTTCTGGCAAAACTTGCAGTCGAGTACGCAGCCTGCGGTGGCTATGGAAAAGGCCTTGGTCGCAGGCAGAAAATGAAAAAACGGCTTTTTTTCGATGGGGTCTATGGCTACGGCGCAAGGCTTCCCGTACACGAGACTGTAAAGAACGCCGTCTTTATTGATGCGGGTGCGGCATCCTCCAACCTGATAATTGTCCAGCTCGCATTCGGTCGGGCACAGCTCACATATGACCTTGCGTCCCATTTTCGCGTGCGCTCATCAGATAAAAAGCAGTACGAATTTATCGAATATTTCCCTGTGAAAATGATTGATCATGTTTTCCTTCATTATCTTCAGGGCCTCGAACGGGGCGAGCTTGGCCTTGTACGAACGCTCCGCGGTCAGCGCATCGTAGACGTCCGCTATACACCCCACCCTGCCGTAAGTGTGTATTTCATCGCCTTTCAGCCTCATAGGGTATCCTGTGCCGTCCTCGCGCTCGTGGTGCTGCATGGCGATAATGCTGCATTCCTCGCTGAGCGCATCGGCCTCTTTCATGATTTTGTAGCTCTGATAAGGATGTATCCTCATCCTCTTCATCTCCTCGTCGGTCAACCTTCCGGGCTTGTTGATTATCGCGGGGTCTACGCGTATCTTACCCATATCGTGAAGAAAAAAACCCGCCCCCAGTTCGTGCATATCATGTCTGTCCGAACTTCCGAAAATCGATTTGCACAGCATTATGGACAGCACACCCACATTTACCGAATGTGTGTAAGTGTAAAAATCGTGGGCCGTAATCCTGAGCAGGTGCTTGGCCGTGGCTTGGTCCGATACGACAAGGTCCACAACCTCGGTAATGCCGCTCTTTGCCTCTCTGATGTTTTCAGCCTTAGGGTCGTCCAGCAGCCTCTTCATCAACTCTACCGAAGAGTTATAGACTATCTTCGCCTTTTTCTCCGGCGCAAGATTTTTATCGTTGACCGCCTCGCGCAGTTCGTCAGGCACAAGATTTTTAGTCTCCCATTTTTCGGGCGGCTTCATGTCCTCTTTGCCGTGCGCCACTTCTTCAGCCTCGGTAAAAGGTATGCCCATAGAGGTGTCTATCGAAATTTCGTCGAAACCGCTCTCGATTATCCTCTGTATCTCGTCTTTATACCTTATGGTAAAACGGCTGCGAAGGAAAGAATGGTCTATCCATGCCCCCGGAAGTATCACATGCATTCCGATCCGCAAATTTTTGGTCTTTATCTTCTGGAGCATAATCGGTTTATCTTAACCTGTTTTCAGTCTTCCGGTCAGCATGTTCATCATCATAAGCCCGTCGGATTTGAGCTGCTCGTACATCCGGGCGTTCTCGATGGCCTGTCCGCAGATATGGGCGAGCGATGCGGAAAAGGTTATGTCTTCCTCGGAAAAATGTCTACGCCTGTCGGAAAAGAGCCTCAATATGCCTATAAGCTTCCTGCCCCTGCCTTCGATCGGCAAAGTGAGCATGCTGCCTATCCCCTCTTCTACAGCCTCCTTTGGATAAAGCACGCGAGGATCGGAAGCAACATCGTATATCACGATAGGCCCCTGTTTCAGTATTGCCTTGCTGCGGGCATCCATATCAACAGGCCCTTTATGCAAATATTTTTCGCTCAGGCCGTAGGCTGCGACAATATCGAGACTGGTGCCTGTTTCATCGAAAAACCTTATAACGGCCCCTTTCAGTTTCATCTCTCCCGGTATTTTCCGGACCGTAAGATTAAGCAAATCGTCAAGATTGGAGACCGAGCTGACAGCGCTCGAAACCTCATAAAATACACGCAGATACTCTCTCGCCCGCGATACCGTACTCTCGAAGGTCCGGGCGTTCACTATGGCAATGGCAGCCTGTTCGGCTATCGCGGCCATGAATTTCAGATCTTCGTCCTTGTACTTCACAGGCTCGGAGGTGTACATCCGCAGTACGCCTATCACCTCTTTTTTGAACCTTACCGGTATCGAGAGTATGCTCCTTATGCCCTCCCCATCGGCATCCGCCCTGTATTTCGAATCCGAATCGGACATTATGTCGTATATAGATACGGCCTTACCCTTAAGCGCGTCCTCTATGCTCTTGTCATAATCTACCGGCCCCTTGTTCACATACCTGTCGGACAATCCGTAATGGGCCGCAACTTCGAGTTTCTGGGTCTCTTTGTTCAAAAGCCTCAGCATGCTCGCCTTCACGTTCATGACCTTGACCACGTTCGTCACTATCAGGTCCAATACTTCGTTCAGGGATATGCTCGAACTTATCGCCTTGCATATGTTCTGGTAGCTTTCGAGATACACCTTCTTTTCGAAGATCTTGTCGGCGCAGTCGGGACACATGCTGTGCGTGAACACCCCGAAGCCTTCGTCCGTCAGATATTTCTCTATCTGCTCCCACGACTCGTCGTTCAGGCGTATCTTTTTGCACCATGAACAAATAGGAATCAGTTCATTTTTCATAAACATTATTAGAGGGGGAATATAGGGACAGCCTCTCCCTATTGCTTAATCTATGCTAAAAAAAATAACGGGACGCAGTCAAATTGACCTCATCCGGCCAACACCACCAGATTGTCCCTGTGAATTACTTCGTCAGAATATTTATATCCGAGAACAGGCTCTATCTCCGTCGTTTTTTTGCCTTTTATTTTTTCTATGTCCAGAGAGGAATAATTAACAATGCCCTTCGCTATGCGCCTGCCGGACGGGCTGAGACAGAATACGGCATCGCCTGTATCGAAAACTCCGTCAACCCCCGCTATTCCTGAGGGCAGAAGGCTTTTGCCGGATCTCAAAAGCGCATTGACCGCCCCGTCATCTAGGACTATGCTCCCTTTAGGCTTGACAGCGTACGCTATCCAGCCTTTGCGGGAAGATATTTTTTTGTCCTGAGGGACGAATTCGGTCCCATGCTGTTTGGCCGAAAGCAGGGAAACTATCAGTCCCTTCTTCCTGCCGTTGATTATATTGACCCTTACGCCGAAATAGACCGCCTTCTTTGCGGCGAGTACCTTCGAATACATTCCCCCGGTGCCGACTGCGCTCCCTGAACCTCCCGCCATATTCTCGATGCCGGAGGTTATCGAATCGATAAGAGGTATTATCTTGGCCGCCTTGTTTTTCTTCGGGTCTTCTGGATAAAGTCCGTCGACATCCGACAGGATCACCAGACGGTCGGCGTCTATCAAACCCGAAACGAGCGCAGCCAGATGGTCATTGTCGCCGAACTTTATTTCGTCGGTGGCCACTGTATCGTTTTCGTTTATTATCGGGATTATGCCGTACTCGAGAAGCGTTATAAGCGTATTGCGGGCATTCAGGTACCGGGCCCTGCCCGACAAATCGTCCCTTGTGAGAAGCACCTGAGCGACCTTCCTCGAATACTCGCCGAAACATCTTTCATAAGCCTGAATAAGAGAGGACTGTCCTGCTGCGGCCGCTGCCTGCTTCAGGCATATTTCCTTGGGTTTTTCCTTAAGTCCGAGTTTGCTCATTCCTGCGGCGACCGCCCCTGAAGAAACCATAACGACTTCATGGCCCGCATCGAGCAGCTTGGATAAATCGGAAGCTATGGCGCAGACCCTTTCAAGATTAAGTCCGCTCTTTTTGCCTGCCAGAATATTGCTTCCGACTTTAACGACTATCCTGCTCATGCTTTTTGGCCCTTTTCCACCTTGTCCGCAAGATATGAAACCAGCTCCACCACGCCTTCATGGGTGGCGGAAGAGAGAGGGAAAAAATCTATCCCCTTCATCTTGCAATGCTCTGAAAGTCTGTTTAACCTCTCCCTGTCATGCGCAAGATCGAGTTTTGTCCCTGCAACCGCCATCTCTTTCTCCAAAAGCTCAGGGTTATAAAGCCTGAGCTCATTGTTTATCTTTTCGAACTCTTCGACAGGATCGTTTGTTAGTATATCAGAAATATCTACGAGATGAAGCAGCAGAGTCGTTCTCTCGATATGCCTCAAGAACTGAAACCCGAGGCCGGTACCGGCATGCGCCCCTTCTATCAGGCCGGGGATATCGGCAACGACAAAACTTCTGTAATCCTCCAGCTTGACGACCCCTAAATTAGGCACGAGGGTCGTGAAGGGATAGTCCGCTATCTTAGGCCGGGCAGACGATATGACCGAGATCAATGTCGACTTGCCCGCATTCGGAAGACCTATCAAACCGATGTCCGCAAGAAGCTTAAGTTCAAGGGAAAGGACCAGCTCGTCTCCCGGCTCGCCCGGCTGCGCAAATTTAGGCGCCTGCCTCGTCGAGGTGGCAAAATTGGAATTGCCGAGCCCGCCGCGGCCGCCCTTAGCAGCTATGACCTCCGATCCGTCCACGCTTAAATCCGCGATAATCGAGCCTGTGCCTTCATCTTTGACTATAGTGCCGACAGGGACCCTTATTACCATGTCTTCGCCGTCGCTTCCGCGCTGGTTCGAGCCCTTGCCGTGCTGTCCACGCTGGGCCTTGTATTCGCGCTGATATCTGAGGTCGATTAGGGTATTCAGGTCCTTTGTGGCCCGGATAATGACATGGCCTCCGCGTCCGCCGTCTCCCCCGTTGGGTCCGCCTCGCGGCACATACTTCTCCCTCCGGAAGCTGACACATCCACGGCCTCCGTCACCGGCTTTAACATATGCGTTTACATAATCGATAAATCTCATAAAATAAAAAAGGCAGTCTGACTGAACAGACCGCCTGTATTTGAAAACGGATGTTTGGACCTAAGCCGCTGCGTGCTGTGCCTGCTGGGCCGGATACACGCTGACCTTCTTGCGTGTCCTGTCCTTTCTCTCGAAGGTTACCACGCCGTCAATAAGCGCGAAGAGCGTATCATCGGAACCTATGCCTACATTGCTGCCCGGATGAAACTTTGTGCCGCGCTGCCTGACAAGTATGTTGCCTGCGCGCACTACCTGCCCGCCGAATCTTTTTACTCCAAGCCGCTGGGACTCGCTGTCGCGTCCGTTCCTTGAGCTTCCGACCCCTTTTTTATGTGCCATGATTAACCTCCGATTATTTCTTTGATCTGCAGAGTGGTTGTGTCCTGCCTGTGGCCGGTCATCTTCTTTCCGGCTTTTTTGGCCTTATGCTTCAGGACGATTACCTTGTCGAGCCTTCCCCTGCTTACTATATCCGCTTTAACGCTCGCTCCGGCAAGATACGGCGAACCGAACTTTATATTATCGCCGTCCGATACGGCCATGACCTTATCGATCACCAACTCGCTCATCCCGACGCCGATCTTCCCTTCCAGAACAACTTTATCTCCGGCAGCGACCCTCATCTGCTTTCCTGCCGTCTCTATAACTGCGTGCATAGTATTCACCTCCGTTAAAATTAGGAATTAATATTAAAGCAGCTTTTTCAGATAAATGTCAATAATATTGACCTAAATATCCGGGCTTTATTATATTAAAGGTTGTCAGCTTTTAAGAAGCCGTCAGTCACAAGGAGATATATTATGCCTATATATGAGTACGAATGCCAAAAGTGCCGCAAGGCCATTGAAGTGATGCAGAAATTCAGCGACGCGCCCATTACTACCTGCGAGGAATGCGGTGGCGATATGAAGAAGCTCATATCCAACACCTCCTTTGTACTGAAAGGAAGCGGCTGGTACGTGACCGACTACGCTTCCAACAAGAACAAGACCACAAATAAGACAGACAAGTGTGCGGGCGACAAAAAGACCGAAACTTCCACGGAAACCAAAAGCGGACCAAAATCCGAAAGCGCATCGGAAGCCAAGACAAGCAAAGAAGCGACATCAACCAAACAAAATGATTGATCCGCACGTCCATGCTCCTTATGAAAAAATAAGCGAATACTTGGACTTTATTATTGCAAACCGGATCAACCTTGAAATATATTTCAGCGGACAATCTCTGGACAACATCTCCGTTCAAGACTTGGACAAACTTAAAAACAGCCTTGTCCATTCGCCGTCTTTATCATTCCATGCGCCTTTTTTCGACCTTTCTCCGGGCGCGATTGACTCGGGCGTCAGGGCCGCAACCATGCAGAGGTTCAACCAAGTCCTCGACATAGCGGAAGTATTGCGTCCCAAATGCATTGTCTTTCATCCGGGTTATGAAAAATGGAAATACGCACTGAACGTCAGGCTATGGCTCGAAAAAAGCATCGAGACATGGGGGCCTCTCAACACGCGGGCCGAAAGCATAGGGGTAAAAATCGCAATCGAAAACATATTCGAAGAAGAACCGTCCAATCTTAGAATGCTCGTCGAAGAGATGGCTTCCGCCAACTTCGGGATATGCTTCGATACCGGCCACTTCAACCTGTTCTCAAAAGTCCCGCTCGACGAATGGCTGTCTGCCCTCAAACAATATTTCTTGGAACTCCATCTCCACGATAACGACAAGAGTTTCGACCAGCACTTGCCTATCGGAGACGGCAGCTTCGATTTCACGAGGTTCTTTTCGGAGATAAAAGGGACAGACTGCATATACACCATCGAGGCCCATAATCCTGAGCGGGTGATGAAAAGCATCGAGAGACTTAAAACCTATACCGACACCCTGTCATAAATAAGACCTGTAAGCCGGCCGTATCTTCCAGAACACCTAATTTTTCGTTGACAGCAAGGCTGCTGTGATTTAGACTATCCCTAATATCCGGCAGGGGAGATTTATGCGCGTCAACTACCAGTCATTTGAATTTGTCCTAAAACCTCAAGAAAATATAATTCTGCCTGCTTACAAAGGCTCCACATTCAGGGGCGGGTTCGGGAATGTCTTTCGACGTATAGTTTGCGCTTTAAAGAAAAACGATTGCAAAGACTGCCTGCTCAAAGAAAAATGCATCTACTCCTATGTTTTTGAAACGCCGCCACCCGCCGAAACTAAAGTGATGAAAAAATATACTGCGGCTCCACACCCCTTCATAATTGAACCGCCAGTTGACCGCAAGCGGGCTTATACGCCTAACGATGTCATAAAATTCAATCTGGTACTTGTAGGCAGGGCGCTCGAATACCTGCCGTATTTCATTTATACATTCAATGAACTGGGTGGAATAGGCATCGGCAAAGGCAGAGGCAAATATCTCCTTGAAAAAGTGTCTGCTGATTCAAAACGTATTTACTCTTCGGAAACCAAAGTTATTGATCCGTTCTCAAAAATTACATGCGCTATACCGTTTGAAGCCATTTGTGATGATTGCAGCCGGAAATCCCTGCTTACCCTCGAATTCCTAACTCCGACAAGAGTAGTTCGCAACGCTGACCTCGTGCTTGACCTTGAGTTCGATATTCTTATCCGGCAATTGCTCAGACGAATCGCCCTGCTCGCCTATTTTCATGAAGGCCATGACACCTCTTCGATCGACTTTAAAGGGATCATCGAA
>SCQE01000069.1 GCA_004321915.1 Nitrospirota bacterium | reverse complement strand
GGTCACTGCTTTCGAGAAGATGCCCTTGCAGCAAGCCTTTGCGAGTGCGGATTACAGTATGAACATTGAACCGAATTGTAACCAATTGAATCTATTCGATTCTTAACCGGACGCTACTGAAGTTTCAACATATAATGAAAGCCTTGTCGCCCTCGATAGGTTCAGAGAACAGCCAACCGAATATGATCTGGTCATTACCGACCAGATCATGCCTAATCTTTGCGGAAACGAACTTGCTTCGGAAATCTTGAAAATTGCCCCTAAACTGCCGATTATTCTCTGCACCGGGTTTGGAGATGCCATAGGAGAAGAACAAGCGGCTCGCATCGGCATAAAAAAATATCTGAGAAAGCCGCTTAATAGCGCCCAGCTTGTAAGCGCGATACAGGAACTCCTCACCGGTTAAGGACTGCAGCCAAGCTGCAGTCTTCAGCCTTTGGATACAGAATTCATTTCCTCTCCGGCCCGAACCAGCGCGCGTTCCAAGAGGTCTATCATCTCAAAGCTCCGCATATAAAGCGCACCCTTATCATATGCCGAGACTTTTTCGTTAAGTTCCATGCGGAGCGCAGAACAGTGTCCCATGGCCTCTTCTATGGCATGAAAAGCTTTTTCTATGCTCATACCCAAATCCTCCTCTTAAAATCTATTTTGAGGTTGACCTACTTTATTATAATCATTCACGTGTATTCCGACTAGGCAGTGCCGTGACCGATATCTCTTTTACACCTTCCACAACCCCAACCAAGATGTCCTTTACTGCTTTCACCGCAGTATTGCTGATCGCACCGGCTGCTTCGATGGCGCCGATTACAGCGCTTTTACCTACCTCTTCGACATTACCGCCTATTTCTTTGGTCGCAACCATAACGCCGTCAACCGCCCTCCTTGCAACAAGCGCCACATCGGCCCCGACATCGGCTGCGCCCTTTACAGAACTTTTTACCGTCTGGGTCGCAGCCGACGCAACATCTCCGCCTACATCGGCAACACCCATAACAACACCTTTTGCTACGCACTTTGTGCTCAAAATAAGCCCTGTGCCGACCTCTTCGGTGGCCTGTATAGCGCCTTTGACAACATCCTTGGTGATTGTAATAGTTTCAGAGGCCACAGACCCTGCAGCCATTAAAGCTTGGGAAACAGTGTTCCTGACCAGATCCACAATCCCCGCCTCAATCTCGGTTATACCATTGAGACTGCTTATTACCCCGTCCTTTACGGTCGCTTCCGCCCTCCCGATACTTTCTTCCGGTCTGCCGCCTACAACTTTCTTTGTCATTTGAGTCCTCCTATTTTACGGAATATTTATTCCGCTTGGTATTGCCGCATTACGGGCCCCTTTAGTCGTAGGGACCATCACGGTATCAATTCCGGACATTGCGTATTCCATATGTTAAAGCCTCAATCACTTTCTCAGCCTTAACTTGTTTATCGCAAATACAGAGCAATAGGCATAGTCTTCATTGGCGCAATATTTCGTTTTCATCCAAAAATCTATTTCCAACTCCTTACATACAGCATTGCACTCGTTGACTTCGAAGTCGTAATGAGGACACAGGCTGTCAGGAACTGATATATTTGCGCGTACCAGACACATGGAACAACTCCTCCTTCGCTTATCACAGAAGAATAACAAAACGATGTTACATGGATATTAAAACAACTTTAATTTATCGAAGGGCCATTAGTGTCGTAGTTCGAAGTAATCAGCCGCCAGAGACATACTAAGAACTACGTTTTCAATGCCGCATTCCGGTCTGAGACTTTTTTTGCCGTGTTCCTCTCCGCCTCATAGCCTTCTATGTACACATCGAAAAAACCGAAATGTTCCATGAGCAGTTTTTTCATGCTCCGTATAATTTTCCTGTTATTTGTCTGTCCCGAAGTCCGCACCCGCGCCGCCAGAATGACCTTTTCGGGAGACAGCGCCCATATGTGGATGTCCTTAACATGGGTTATATCGTCGAAATGATCTTTGAGAAGGCGCATCACATCATCGCTGTCCGTCTTTGCGGGGTTCCCTTCCATAAGGATATGTACGCTGTCCTTGATTAAAAAATACGTTGGATACGCGGCCAACAATCCGACAACAACCCCTGTCAACGGGTCAAGGAAATACATATCCGTATAATGGATAATAATGGATGAGATAATGACCCCTATCGAGCCTAACGTATCGTTTAAAATCAGCAATACGCAGCCCTTTATATTTATGTCTCCCGCATGCCTGTACAGCTTTAGCAATCCGAAAGCATTGACAAAAAGACCGATGACTGCAATCATTAATATTTTGTCCGCTTCAAGACGCTCCGGAACCATCACTTTTTGATAGGCCTCGATAACGACGTAGAAGGCCAAAAAGCCCACAAGCAGACCGTTAAAAAGACCGGACAAAACCTTTGCGCGCTCATATCCGAAGGTCCTGCTCTTGTCAGGAAGACGCTTGGAAAGCCTTTCAATATACAGCGCGATGATTTGTCCGCTGACATTAAGCGCCATGAAAGAGGCATCGGTTATAAGCGCCAGACTGTGATAATAGAGGCCTCCTGCCAGTTCTACAAAAAAATATGCAACGGTCAGGGCAAGAACGGTATTTTGACTATTTTTTTTCATATAGCGAGAGCAGGCGGTAAGTTGGGTCCTTTATCATATGAGCTTCTTCGCATGTTGCATCCATAATGATAACGATCAGCGCATTACGCAAGTATTACACGTCTATTAAAAATGAATAAAAAAAACCTAAAGCGCACAACTGAAATTTAATGCTGCTGTAATGATACTGCAACCGACAATCGTATATTCTATTTCTTA
The DNA here is from genome assembly GCA_004321915.1 of Nitrospirota bacterium. GTDB lineage: Bacteria > Nitrospirota > Thermodesulfovibrionia > Thermodesulfovibrionales > Dissulfurispiraceae > MYbin3. The sequence goes on along the minus strand of SCQE01000069.1, from coordinate 1,636 downwards.
AGATTTTAAAAGAAAGGAGGAATGGCCATGAAACTCGATGCGATAAGGAAAATAGGCAGAGAAATGGGAGTAAAAACTTCAAACCTTAAGAAGACTGAGCTAATAAGGGCAATCCAAGTGTATGAGGGCTGTAACCCCTGTTTTGATATGCAGGAGAGTTGCAGCCAAGCTAATTGTCTCTGGAGAACTGACTGTTCGTCCGAATTAAAATAAGACCTGAAAATTTGCGATAAATGCAGGGCTTAATAAAAAACCACTATACAAACATACGCGGCAAATAGTGAAAGGAGAATAAATGTTAAACACGCGGAGAGAAAAATTCAAGCGGCTGCTCTATGCGAAAAAGCAGGCAATGATTTCAGACTCGGCAAGAGGTTTCAAAAACATCATATCAGGGGAAAATATGCACATACTCAGCAAAAACATCGACGATGATTCTATGCCGTTCCTCTGCCAGCACGAGAACTTGACATTCAGGAGGCTCACCTACCAAAGAGATATCATCAAGAGAATAGACAACGCGCTTGAGAGGCTTGATCAGGGCACATACGGCAGATGTGAAGAGTGCGACGGAGAAATCGGTGAAGACAGGCTAAACCTTATTCCATTTGCAGCATACTGCACGGAATGTCAGGAAGCCGCAGAGTTTAAAAAAACTGTGAGACGCATCCTAAACTAAGAGCAAAAATAATTATCAGGAGGTCGAGACATGCAGACATTTGAAGTTTTGGAGCACATTCCGGGCCGTATCAGTATGGAAGTCCCGTCAATAAAAGAACTTTCCGACTCGAAACTGGTCCGGCTGCTGAAAAACGTGGCCGAGATTCCGGCGCCGGCAGGAATCCGCGATATACGTCACAACCTATTGAACGGCAGCGTGATCATCAACTATGAGCCGGAGAGGACCAATATAGAGGAATTCATTCAAAGCGTGATGTATAATCCGAAAATCCGTCATATAATGACGGGAAAATGATTTGATTTACCTGCCGGCAATACTCTTAAGCCATGACTCTATTTTCAACTTAATGGAGTCCCTTATCTTACGCACCCTTTCCAGTTTTTCTTCGTAGCTGCCTTCAATTAAAGACGGATCTTCAAAACTCCAATGAAGCCTTTTGACTGCGCCGGGGAAAATCGGACATCTTTCCGAACCGGCAGCATCACATACTGTGATTACATAATTGAAAAGCTGTCCTTGTTTGTATAAGTCGAAAACACTTTTTGTCTTATTGCCGGCAATGTCTATGCCCGCTTCACGCATTACATCAACCACAACGGAATTAAGTTCACCGGGTTCAAGTCCGGCGCTCTCGGCCTTAAAAACACCATGCCCGAGCGCATCGAGAAAAGCCTCGGCCATCTGGCTCCGGGCACTGTTGTGAACGCATACGAAAAGAACTTTAATATCGCCCATATTCTCTCCTTATCACAGCCTACCTACAAGTTTAAACGACAATTGTTACATAAATATGTAAAAACTGTTATGTTTCGATTACGCAAGCCGACGCATATTTAGAGTCTGTCCATAAAGTAAGCAGTCGTCATCCTCGGGCTTGACCCGGGGATCCAGAACACCTTGAAAACACTGGATTCCCGATTAAGAACTTCGGGAATGACAGACAAAAGAACAGAG
>SCQE01000114.1 GCA_004321915.1 Nitrospirota bacterium | reverse complement strand
CCCCGCCCCCTCGGGCAGCGCAGCAACCGAGCGCACGACGTCGCCGTCCGCGATTTGTGCGGCGTGCCCGCCTGCGGCCGCGAGCTCTTCGAGTGCAACGCGAAGATTGACCCGAAATTTTTTTATGGGAGCGACGCTTCCTGACAGACGATGGAGATCCGCGACCGCCACGGGTCGTGAGCTTGTTGCAAAGTACAATTGGAGCCACGACTGAAGAGGTTTTGCCTTTAATTTCGATCGGAGCTGCCAATCGATCGAAACATGACCAAGATTAAAAACGCGGGCTAAATCGCGATTAATTTCGAGGATAAACATCGTATCATCATCCTCGTCACGCGCCGCTCCATTTGGCAGCAATGAGCCCCAAAAACGTTGTTTGTTGCGGGTGTCATGGATGTCGACGCAGGTCGCGCAGAGTTCGCTGAATAATCGCCGAAGTTCCCGGCGTTGGGACTTGCCCGTGTGGCGCCCAATCAAGCGAAGAAAGTGCCGCGCTCTGAACCGTACTTGTGTCCCCTGAGGAAACTGTCTTGCAAGGTGCATAATCCCTTGCCAAACATCGGCGTGAACTTGGCTCAATCGTTTGCCGCGAAACGTGATTTTATAGCCATTCAAGTTCACGAGCTCTTCATCTTCAAGATGCCTTGCATCCTTCGGATGAATCGCAGCAAAAAGAGCCGACGTCAGAAAATCGGTCGGCATGGTGCGCCGATCGTCGGGCCAGAACGGGAGCTGGTAGACCGTCGCGGCCTCGCGCTGCTCCTGCGCCTCCTCGGCAGCCTCCTCGGCACGTCGAATAGCGGCCATGAGCTCTGCCGGAGCGTCGGGCTCGGGACGGACCACTGGTGCGGCCGCCGGGGGTGGGACAACCGCCGTGTTTTTTCGCCGCTTCGTCGCGTCGTTGGTCATTGGCTCGCTCCCCTCTCTATCTCGGTAACGCCGTCGGCCTCGTTCTGAGTTTGCGCCATCTCTGCACCCGCTCACGCCTTGCCGCTAGTTCTAGTTAGCACCCATGTCGCCGCTCACGCCGCGAAAAGCCGCACCGCGGCGAAGCGCTGACGCAGGCGCCCCAGCTCGTCGAGGTCAGCGACAGAGCGAGCGCCGCGTTCTGTCGCTGCGCACGGAGCGCCTGCGAGACGACGTTCGAGAGCGGGAGGCCCTCGGTCGCTGCCCGCTCACGCGCCCAGCGCAGCGCTTCCAACCCGAGGTGATGCTGACTTTTGCGACGTTGGCCATGGGCCATCCCACTAGAGTGGGGCGACAAAAAGCGCCGCTTCGAGGCCGATAGGGCTTGCCATCTTGCCATCTATATGACTAGAGAATGAATCATCTAGATGACTAAAATCATTGCCGTGATCAGTCAAAAGGGGGGCAGCGGAAAGACGACCGCGCTCCTCAACCTCGCCGTCGCCGCTCATCGGGACGGTCGGGCCGTGCTCGTCGTCGACCTCGATCCGCAGGCGTCCGCCACCCTTTGGCACCGCGCGCGAGCCGACAAGACGCTCGTGGTGCAGCCCACGCATCCCGCCGGGATCGCCAATCTGCTCAAGGTCGCGCAGGAACAAGGCGTGGAGTTAGTTTTCATCGACACCGCCGCGCAGACCGACAGCAACGCGGCCGAGGCGGTCGAGGTCGCCGACCTGGTGCTCATCACGTGCCGTCCGTCCGTGATGGATCTGCGAGCGATCCCGAACAGCATCCGCCTGTGCCGGATCCGCGACCGCAAACCTCACGTCGTGCTGACGCAGATCGAAACCCAGGGGACGTTGCAGGACGAAGCGCGCCGCACCCTGGCAAGCCTCGGCGTCGACGTGCTCGACGGGGGGCTCGGGCGGCGCGCGGCGTTCCACCACTCGATCATCGATGGGCGGTCTGCCGCCGAGTACGAGCCGAGTGGCAAGGCGGCGCAGGAGGTCCGGCGGCTCTACCAGACGGTCTGTCAGCTTGTCGGCTTGCCATCTAGCCATCGAGTCACCAAGGAGGGCACACGATGACGACGGCGAAAAGGAAGCCGATTTCGCTCGATCCTGCGGCCTTCGCCGACGCAGCGATTCCGCAGCCCGATCCGGTCCACGTGGCGACCGAACCACGACGCTTCCCCGCCGTCGATGGGTCGTCCCGGCCCACGAAGGGGTCGAAGCAAGGCAGCCGGGTTGGCAAGGTCCAGGTGCAGTGCTGGGTAACCGAGGACACGCGACGCCGGCTGAAGGTGCTCGCGGCCAACACCGGGCGAACGGTCGAACTGCTCTTGACCGGCGCGATCGATGACTTGCTTGCTAGACATCATGTTCGCTAGCCATCTTGATGGCTAGCGTTCTTGTCATCTTGTCGCCAAGATCGTCTTCCTCGCCTTGGCGGGTCGTGGGCGCGGCGCCCCCCAGAAAACCGTCTAGTGCGGCGACCCGGGATGAGAATCCGGCGGAGGAACCCTTAGTGCCGCTCTCGCTTTGCGCCCGGCGGTCCGCCGAGGATCTCGGCGTTGACCTTGAGCCCGGAGGCGGCCGGAATCCCCTTGAACGGCGCGTGAACGAGCGGACAGTTGACCTCGCTCGAACCGATGTGTGTGCTGCCATGCAAGGTTTCGATGGCTTGCGCGACGTTACGGAAGAGGTGATCGGCGCCAATCCGTTCGTAGAGCCGCGTGCGCCTGAGCACATCGAGCACCGAATCGTTTAGCCCGCTGAGCGACACCTCGTATCCAGCTTCGCGAAGCCGCGCCGCCAAGATGGAAAGCATCTCCTCACCGGACGCATCGAGCTCATTGATCCCGTTGCCGACGATGAGCACATGGCGAAGCTCGGGCAACGTAGCGATCTGCTCGAGGATCTTCTCCTCGAGGTAGTTCACATTCACGAAGAACAGCGACGCGTTGAAGCGAATCACCGCGATGTGTTTGCATACGGACAACTTGTGACGCGAGGCGCTACGGAACGACCCGTCCGGATGCTTGGAGAGCAGCGCGATGTCGGGCTGCATGTTGCGCAAGAGATACAACCCAACGGACAGCCCGACGCCGATGAGAATCCCCGTGTCGAGATGCGGGGCGAAAATAAGTGTGCACACGAACACCGCGACGGAAACGATGCCGTCATAGCGCTGGGCCCTCCACGCGTGCGTGAACCCATGCACATTCACCAGCCCGATGACGGCCATCAGGATGATGGCCGCCAGTACGGACTGCGGCAGGTGATAAAGAAGCGGCGTAAGGAAAAATAGCGCCACAAGCACCACGAGGCCGCTAAAGACATTCGACATGCCGGTCTGCGCGCCGGCCTGAAGATTGACCGCCGATCGAGAGAAGGAACCGGACACCGGATACGCCTGCGCGACCGAGCCGATGAGATTCGCTAGGCCCTGCCCGATCAACTCCTGGTTCGGATCGATGCGCTGGCTGGTCTTCGTCGCCATGGCCTTCGCTATCGAAATCGCCTCCATGAATCCGAGCAGGGAGATGATGATCGCGGTGGACAAGAGCGTCGACGCAATCGCCCAGAAGGAAAACGGGCGCCCATTGCGGTCGAGCCAGGGCGCCGCAAAGCGGATCCCTTTGGGGATCTCGCCCACGACCGCCCCTCCGCTGCTCAGCGCGAGCTTGTTCGGGTCGAGCTTGGAGTTGCCCACGCGAAGTCGCCACGAGCGTCGATCCCGCGAAGCGCCGGGCGCCGCATGACCTCGCTGCACGAACACCACCGCCCCGCCGGCCTGCGCTGGGCGCTCGAAGACGAGGGAGCTCAGGGCCAGTCGGGCTTGCCGGACGCCGTCCGTCTTCATCCCGACGTCGAGGTCGGCCTGATTCTGGAGATATTCGAGATCCAGGTAGGCTCGTGAGCGCTTGCCCGTCGCCCGTTCTGCTTGCCGCGCCTTCGCGGCGAGCTCGACCCGCTTCGACACGGCGTCTTCCGTCGCGACGACCGCCGTGTTGAAGGTGTCCACGTTCGCTCGGAGCTCCGAGGACTGGATTCGCTCCGTCGAAACCACGGCGTCGTGATGAAAGCCCGTCGCCCAGGAGATGAGCGTCGCGACGACGACCGCGACGAGCACGTCGGGGATTTTCCTGTTGATCCTGCGCAACGTCACCATGATCGCGATGGCCATCACGGCGAGCGCGAGGGTGGGCCAGTGCGTATGGCGAACCGCCTCTGCCACCGCCCGATACACGGTCTCGTAGTGGTGGTCCCCCTTGTCGATGGTCACACCGAACAACTCGGCGATCTGCGAGGTCGCGATGATCAGAGCGGCGGCGTTGGTGAAGCCCGTGATCACGGAGTGGGAGAGGAAGTTGACGAGGATCCCTAGGCGGAAGAGCCCGAGGCTCAGTTGAAAGAGCCCGACGAGCACCGACAGCACCACGGCGTAGGCGATGAAGGACGTACTCCCCGCGGTCGCCATGGGCTCGAGCGCCGCCGCGGTCAGCAGCGATACGACCGCCACCGGCCCCGTCGCGAGCTGATGACTGGAGCCAAACGCCGCCGCAGTGATCGGCGGAAGGACCGACGCGTAGAGTCCGTAGTAGGCGGGCAGCCCAGCGAGCCGCGCGTACGCCATCGACTGCGGGACCAGAACGAGCGCCACCGTCAGTCCTGCGAGCAGATCCGCACGCAGGTGCCCTAGCGAGTACCGGTCGAACCAACTCAAGAACGGGAAGACTCTTCGTAGAACCCGGTGCACCGCAGTCGACTGGCGATGCTTAGGACTGGACCCGACCATGTCTAGGGATCTCCCGGCTCAGTGCGCTACGCAGACCCGAGGACGACGCGTGTCGTCCTCGAACGCGGACCAACTCGCTACGTTCGACGTCGACGACGAGCCTCGGTTGTCCTTCGTCGACGCAAAACGAACTACCATTGGGCTTATGCCTTAGAATTGCGCTGCAAATCGTCGTTCGCCGCGCGCACCTACAACACGTATTGCGCCAGCTCCTCGAAGATGTCGACGGTTCGGACGACACCCACCACACTGCCGTCGCGAAGCACCGGCAGCAAATGCAGATCGTGACTCACCATTTTCAAGACCAGCTTCATCATGTGGTCCTCGCAATCGGCCGTCGCGACGATGGGCTGCATCACGGTTCGCACGGCTTTTTCCGCTCGTTCGCGGATCCCCGTGGTCGCTCCCTCGTAGTTTGCGTCATCGAACAACCGCGCGAGCTGCTGCTCCAGCACCTCGCCACTTTCACCCACGTCCACGTTGGCGAGGACCGCGGGCTCGAGCCCGCGCAGGATGTCACGCCGACGGACGAAGCCGAGCAGGCTGTACTCTTCATCGAAGACGAGCACGACGCGGGGTAGCGACTTTCTGCCGCGAACGTCGACTTCCGAGCTCAACATCGCGACGACCGCCTGCCGGAGCGTGAACCAATACGGCAGGTGGGGATACCGGTCGAGCGGAACCATCAGGTCGCCCGCGCGCCGAAATTTCATGCCCTTCGCCTTGTTTTCCTGGTCCAACATCGCATCTCCGGTCGATGAGGCCGCGCGCCCCTGTTAGCCTGCTGCGGCCAGAATCGCAAGCCTGTCCAACGACAAGCCACTTCGCTCCGCCGCCACTTCGTAATCCCCGCCAGCACGTTGCAGCAATCTCCGCACATAGAGTCGCTCGAACCCCTCCCTCGCCAGGGCGAAGGGCTCGCGATCGAACACCGCGCACAGCTCTTTCGCCTCGCGCCTGCTTGCCACATGGGCAAGGGCGCGGTCGACGGTCAAGAGCAGGAGCTCCTTCTTGAACGGCTTGGTGAGATAGCCGAACGCCCCCTCTTCGAAGGCCTCCGTCGCCCCGTCCAAGGAACCGAACGCGGTGATCAGGATGACCGCGCCGGAGGTTTTCCGTTGATTGACCAGCTTCACGATGTCCAGGCCATTGAGCCCAGGCATTCGCATGTCGCTGATGACGACGTCGATGGGCAACTGCTCGAGCAGCCTCGGCACCTCGAGCGAGTTGCTGGTCGTGGTGAGGCGATGTTGCGTCTTTTCGGCCACGATCCGCTCTAAGAGCAGGAGCATATGGGGTTCATCATCCACAGCCAGTAGGTGGCTCATCGCGTGCTCCTCGGTGCTGGGACCGCCGCCTTCGTCATCGCGGTGAACATGAACCTCTTCCGGTGGTTTGAGTGCCCGTCAGCCGCATCCGCAAAAAACGAAGGCTTGTACTATACGCGGAGACCCTCCCATGGCACAGCGAGAAACGCTCGGCTTCGTCGCGACACACCGGGAACGGTGGCATCGGGCTCGATCACGACGTCGCCCGGCGATTGAGGCCGAGTTGTCGGAGAAAGTCTTCGATATACCAATCGGTCACCGAATCGCTCGACAGCGCCATGTCCAACTGCTTGGTCATCATCACGAGACGCCCCAGCAGGCCGAGCGTCTCGGCGATGATCGGTGCTTCGAAGCACGAACAAAACGCGTTCAAACAGTCGGCGCGGGCGGTGCAATCGAACCGTAGCCGCGTGAGCACCTCGGCGATGAGCCGGATCCGGCGGATCCGCCGCTCCAGGCTCGCCCCGCCATCTTTGTATTGTACACGAATATAGTTCTTGCCCGGTTGCTCGGCGCACATCGACTCGATGGTGGTGAAATGATACCCCATGCGCAGACACAACATCATGTAGGTCGTGCTGAGCACCGCGTAGCTCTTCACCGAATACCCGTCCACTGGGCGCCCGTGCCCCTGGGTCGCCAAGCCGGAGTGCAGCGGACTCGAGGTTCGACCCTTGGACGGCCAGCCTTGGCGCTTCATTCCGTTCCAAAAGGCCTGCATGGGCAACGAGTCGTGATCGTCTTCTCCGATGGTGCCGTTGTCGCCCATGGTGCTTATCGGGCGATCGAGGAACAGGACACTGACACGCATGGGCAAGGTGCTCGACAGCTGCAAACCGAGCTGCGCGGCGCTATCGAGGCGGGTCGCGCGCCGAAACATCTCGTCCATCGCTCGCTGGTGCGCAAATCGCGTGATGTCATGCATCGTTCGGCATTGTTGCGGCGTGAACTCGGCCGCCGACGGATCCATCAGGTGCAGCGGTGCGATGAGCGCCAGGATCTGCCGGTATCCTTGGAACAACGGTGTGTCTTCGAACGAGTTGACGGCGTCTGCGCGGCGCGACGCCAGCACGTCGGGCCTCTCACCACGCAGGATACGACCTCCCGTGGCGTCGACGGTCACCACCGTCCCCGGTTTTAGCTGCGTGGCGCCGCGAAGCCCCACGACGGTCGGCATCCGATACTCGCGAGCGAGCGTCGCGATGTGGTTCGCAACACCTCCGACCTCGGTGATCAGCGCCCGCGCCTTGCCCATGGTGATGACCAATCCGGGGAACGGATTGAGCGCCACGACGACGGAGCCATCGGACACGTTGCGAAGATCGCGTTCGGTCATGACCTGGACGACCGGCCCGAACCCGGCGCCGGGGCAGGCGGTGGTCCCTCCGCTGAGCAACACGTCGGCGTCGCTCACCACGAACGAAACGTCGGTGGCGCAGCGGTGCCGAACGAGCTGAAGGGCGCGGGTTTGCAGGAGAAATAGCCTCCCCTCGACGTCCGTCGCCCATTCGATGTCCTGCGGGCGCCCATAGTGACGTTCCACGGCCAAGCCGCACGTCACCAGTTGCAACAGCACGGCCTCCGATATCGACGAGCGCGACGCGCGGACGGGGTCCACGTCGCACAGCGCCGTCCCCCCGTCACCGCTCATCGCGAGCCGGGTCTCCTTGCGCGCGATGGATGCCTTGGAGATCGAGCCGTCCGCTCTCGACACCGCGAACACGTCGGGGGTCAGCGAACCGTCGACGAGCGACTCTCCGAGCCCGAGGATCGCGTGGATCAGCAGCGAATCGTCCGATGGATGCACCGGATCACGCGTGTAGACGACGCCACTGGAGGCCGCGTCCACCATCGAGACGCAGCCGACCGGCATGGCGACGTCGGGCTCCGTCAACCCGTGGCTAAGGAAGTAGTAGATCGCCTGCGGCGTGAACTCGCTCGCCACGACGTCGAGCCACCGGTCGATGACCGACTCGCGTCGGACGTTCAAAAATGTCGCATATTGCCCGGCGAAGCTGAAGAGATTGTCTTCGCCGATGCCGCTCGAGCGAATGGCCACGGCCTCGCTCCCGGTGCGTCGAACGAGCTCCTCATAGCCTTCGCGAATCGCGTCGGCCACATCCTGTGGGACGCTGCCGGAACGAACCATGGCGTTGACTTCACCGCTCACGCGCACGAGGGCATCGTAGTCGCGCACATCGACGCTCTCGAGATGCTCGCGAATCCTCGTTTGCAAGTCGTTGTGGTCGAGAAAGCAGCGGTAGGCCCACGCCGTGATCGCGAACCCTTCGGGGACACGGAGCCCGATGCGGCGCAATTCTCCGAGTTGTGCGTTCTTGCCTCCGACGGCAAAGGCGTCGCCGCGGCCGAGCGACTCGAACCAGAGGACGTAGGGCGTCTTGTCGATGGGACGTTCGCCGGGGAGCAATTGTGCGAGCTGTGCATCGATGGTCGAATAGGCCAGGCGCAGCGACTCGTACTCCTGACCGCCGAGCACGATCAGCTTCTCGATGATTTCGCGCACCGAGCTGCGGACCTGTTCCAGGCTCGAGCGGATGTAGTTCAGGTCGAACAGGTACTCGCCCAGCGATTTTTCCTCCATGTCCCCGATGACAGCCAAAACGCGGCCATTCTGCTCGAGAAGCTCTTGGTAGTGCTCGAACTGTTCCTGGACACAGCGGAGCATGTGCTCGGAGTCCGCCAGATCGTAGCAGGAGTGCTTTTCCATGGGGCTAGCAAGGCCTTCTAGCACTGCCGTAAGTCGTCGCAGGAGAAATGAAATTGCATAGAGTGTCGCCTCAATGGTGGAAATGGCAGCGGATGGGATCTATGAAGACGAACGAGAAATTCCCGTCGGACCCTTGAAGCGAACGCACCCCCCAGACAAAGCAAGCGAGGACAACGTGGCGAACATTTCAACGAAGGAACTCCAGGAGAACTTGGTCACCGAGCTCAAGACCTGGCAGAAGACGGAAGCCTCCGCGGTGGCGTTCGGGGACAAGCTCGCTCAATCCACGGACAACGCACTCATCAAGATGGTCGCCGAGATCATCGGAACGGACTCGGCGCGGCACGCGAAAATTCAGCAGATGGTCATCGATTCGCTGCAGCGAGGCACGGTCACCCTCAGCCCCGATGACCTCGCCAAGGTGTGGTCGTCGATCGAGGAGCACATCCGCGTCGAGCGCGACATGGTCAAGACCGTGAAGGCCGCGCTCACGCTGATGAAGGGGCGAAAGATGGTGATTCAGCAGTACCTGCTCGAGTACCTCATGTTCGACGAAGAGAAGCACGACCTCCTGCTCGAGAAGCTCGAGGGGATCAAGTCGGGGATGTATCCTTACGGCTGATCGACACGGAGATCCGGTAGCAACGGAGCAAGAGCGATCGATCGTGGCCCGGTGACCGCGAGCGTGTGAGTTTTGGTCATGCAGGCTGGCCGTGTTTTCACACACATTTTCAGGCCAGCCCTCGATCTCCTGCATTTCGTGGTGGTGGGAGGGCTCACCGTCGCGCCGCGGTAGGCGCGTCGCGCACGAGCTCGCGCAGGACGACGGAGGCGGGGACACCGCGGGCCTTGGCGAGCGCTTGGAGCTTGGCCATCTCCTGATCGTCGAGACGTACGCGGTAGACGTGGGCCCGCGGGCGTCGTGTCGCTTGCGGCTCGTAGGTGAGCTCCTCCCAGTCCGCGGCGGGACCGTCCTCGAAGTCGTGCGACAGCCAGAACGCATCCTCTTCAGCGGGGCTCGCGAAGGAGGGGATCGGCTTGCCCGCCGGCCACGGCTTTTTGGCTCGGGCGGTCATCGCGCGGTGCTCTTTCGCCAGGCAAGGTAGCTCACGGCATGCTTGTCGGTGAGCGGCCAGCTTTTCACGCGGGTGCGGTGGCAGCGAGCAAGAATCACGTCTTCAACCTGGCCCGCGGTGCATCGGCCGCGTTCGCGGAAATGGCTGCGCTTCGCCTCGTCCCATTCGATGCCGCGGACCTTCACGGTCGAAGCATGCAGCCGGAGCCGTCCGTAGTCAATTGGACTACGGCCAGATGCGGGTGGGCCTACGGCGTTCGGTGTCGGCCTGGGGGAACCTCGCTCCGACGCGTTCTACCCAAAGAGCTCCGAGTGCGTCCCCGCCCGCACGAACACGATCGCCGTCTCGCTCACCCGGTAGATGAGCAGAAAATCGCCCCCCACGTGGCACTCGCGATGATCGGCCCACTCCCCTTTGAGCGGATGGTCCTTCCACTCCGGCCCAAGCGGCTCGTCGCCCGCCACGAGCTGCATCATGACCGCCTTGAGGCGAACCATGTCGTAGCGCCCCGACTCGGAAAGCCGGTGCCAGTCCTTGGCGAAGGACTTGGTGTAGTCCGAAGCCAGCAGAAGCTTGCTGCGCTTACTTGCCGCGGTTCTTTTCGAGGCCATCGAGGAGCTCGCCGGCGTTGGCGAAGCGTTCGCGCCGAGACGCCATCATCGCCCGAGCCTCCTGCATCGCCGCGCACGTCTCGGCGTTCGGAACCTTGAGCTCCAGCGGCAACTCCTGGCGGACCACCACCTGGTGTAGGAACAGACGAACCGCCTCCGTCATCGTCAGCCCCATCGCCTCGAGCGCCTCGGTCGCCCGCTCCTTCAGCGTCCCGTCTACCCGAACGTGGAGCATCGTCGTCGGTGCAGCAGCCATGATCGAACCCTCACCGTAGCTTGTATCTCAATTGAGAGACAAGCAAGCGCTTCCTGGATCGCCGGCACCTACCCGGCGCGTCTGGGGGTCGAGTAGCAGTCGAACGAAAACGTTAATCGCCTCGAATGTCTCGACGAATTTGCGGTTCAAGAACGTCTTAAGGGATGGGCGGAGCGCGATGCTCGATGGGCAACCCGCCGAAAAGGACCCGTTGCGGGACGACCCAGGTTGCCTACGGAATCTCGCACACTTGCGTCGGCTCTTCCGAGCCACCCCTTTCGGGACGGCGAAGTGCGCGATGCACAGTCGTCTTCGGCACGCGGAGCCGTTGAGAAATTTGGCGAACGGACTCGCCCTGCGCGTGGAGCGCGCGCACGAGTGCCTTGTCGATGGGCATTTCGGGCCTCCCGATACGAACCCCCTTCTTTCGGGCGCGCGCCATTCCGGCAACGGTCCGGGCGACGAGCTGCTCGCGTTCTTGCTCGGCCACCCAACTGAAAATCGCGATAAGCAGGGGGCGCACCGCGCCTTGCGTGTCGAGCCAGGGCTCGCGGACACTCACAACCGTCACGCCGCGGCGGTCGAGGTCGAGCACCGCCTGCATGTTGCCGGTCATCGAGCGCCCAAAGCGATCGAACGCCCACACGACGAGCACATCGAAGAGGCCCTGGTGCGCGTCGGCCATCAGCCGCGCGAACGCCGAGCGCGCTTTCGCTGCGCCCGCTTGCTCTTCGTACGTCCGGACGAGCTCGTAGCCCCGGGTGCGAACGACGCGCTCGACGTCGGGCCGCTGGTTTTCGTACGTCTGCTCTTCGGAACTGACTCGCAGATAGATCGCGGCACGCTTCATCCTCCGGGCGTACGCCCGAGCCTGCGAGGGCACCAGCCTCCCCGTTCACGCGTCACGGCGTCATTTCCGGCCTCCCGTGAAAGATGGCCAAAACGCACGCCTTCGTGGTCACCAGGCCGATTATAGTTTTCGTTCCACTGCTACTCGAGCCCCAAGACGACCCTCTCAAGCCACATAGCGGCCCGTTGTTTTTATGCTCTCCGGTGCGCACTTGACGCCGACACGGCCACCAGAACGGATCCGGCTGGCGCCTCGCACACTGGCACGCTGTTTGCGCGATGACACCCACCGTGCACTCCGCCCGAAGCTACAACCTAGGACTCCCCGTGGTTTTCCATGTTGTGTCCTATCGTCTCCGTCCGGACGTTCGGACACTGTCCGGACGGTCCCCCCCCTTGACCTTGCGTGGGGACGGCTCCCATCGCCCGTCTGGTGAGAGCTGCGTGACGCTGCTGCGCCTCGCCTCGCTCCGCGAAGCCAACGTCTGCACGAGAGGGCACGAATGAACACGAAACAGGGACTTCGCATCCTCCATCTCGAAGACGATGACGCCGACGCCGAGCTGACGTTATGCGAATTGCGTCGCGAGGGACTGAAGTGCACGGTGCAGCGCGTCGAGACCGAGACCGATTTCACGGCTGCACTCCGGGACCCGGAGCTCGATCTGATCCTGTCCGACTATGGCCTCCCCTCCTTCGATGGCCTGTCCGCGCTGGCGTTGGCGCGGGAGCAGCGTCCCGAGGTACCTTTCATCTTCGTCACGGGGACGCTGGGGGAGGACAACGCGGTCGAGGCCCTGCACCACGGCGCCACGGACTACGTGCTGAAGCTGCGCCTCGCTCGTCTGGGACCGGCCGTGCACAGAGCCACCCGTGAGACCGCCGAGCGTCGCGCGCTGAGACGGGCCGAGGCGGAGCGCGAGCGGCTCTTGGGCGCGATCGAGCACGCCACCGACATGATCGTCGTCACCGACACCGGGGGGCGCATCCAGTACGTCAACCCATCCTTCGAGGTCATCACGGGCTACGCGCGGGGCGAGGCGCTCGGCAAGACCCCCCGAATTCTGAAGAGCGGAGCGCAAGACGCGGCGTTTTACCGCGGGCTGTGGGAGACCATCACCAGTGGGAAGCCGTGGCGCGGGCGGCTCGTCAACAGGAAGCGCGACGGGACGCACTACACCGAGGAAGCAAACATCGCTCCGATGCGCGATGCGACCGGCGCGATCGTGAATTTCGTCGCGGTCAAACGGGACATCACACGCGAGCTCAGCCTGGAGGCGCAGCTCCTTCAGGCCCAGAAAATGGAGAGCATCGGGCGCCTAGCGGGCGGCGTCGCCCACGACTTCAACAACTTGTTGTCGGTGATCCTGAGCTACAACGAGTTCGCCATCGCGGAGATGCGGGAGGGCGACTCACTCCGAGCGGATCTCCTCGAGGTAAAGAGCGCTGGCGAACGCGCGGCGGCGCTGACGCGACAGCTGTTGGCGTTCAGCCGCAAGCAGGTGCTGCAACCGGTGCCGCTCAACTTGAATGAGATCGCCGCGGGGCTCGAGAAGATGCTTCGTCGGATCGTCGGTGAGGACATCGACTTCGTGCAGGTGCTCGCGCCAGACCTCGGCGTGGTCCGCGCGGATCCGGGCCAGATGGAACAGGTGCTCATGAATCTCGTGGTCAACGCGCGCGACGCCATGCCCAACGGGGGCAAGCTCACCATCGACACGTCGAACGTCGAGATCGACGAGGAGTACGCGACGCGACATGTCGCGGTGAAGCCGGGATCCTACGTGCAGCTCGCGATCACGGACACCGGCTGCGGCATGGACGAACGGACGCGGGCGCAGATCTTCGAGCCGTTTTTCACGACCAAGGAGCTCGGTAAGGGCACGGGGCTCGGCCTCTCCACGGTGTATGGCATCGTGAAGCAGAGCGGAGGCAACGTCTGGGTCTACAGCGAACCGGGTCGAGGGACCACGTTCAAGATCTATCTGCCCCGCGAGCTTTCGGTGACCGCGACGGTTGGCCGGCACTCGAGCGCTCGAGGCGCCTCGCGGCGCCCCGCTGGGTCCGAGACCATCCTCGTGGTCGAGGACGAGGACGCGTTGCGCGCAGTGGCCACCAGGGCCCTCCGAGCGGCCGGCTACACGGTGTTCGCGGCCGCGAACGGGGAGCAGGCGCTGCGGCTGTGCGCGCAACATGCCGACCCGATGCAGCTCCTCGTGACCGACGTGGTCATGCCGGGGATGGACGGCCGGGAGCTCGCGCGGGAGCTTGTGAAGACTCGGCCGACGCTCAAGGTCCTCTACATGTCGGGCTACACCGATAACGCGATCGTGCACCACGGGATGCTCGACGCGGGGACGCACTTTCTCGGAAAGCCATTCATCGGGGTCGATCTCACGCGGAAGGTCCAAGAGGTGCTCGCGGACGCGGGAGCCGGATCGAACGAGGGGGGCACGGAGCGCCCTGGTGATGCGATGGAGGGGCAAGTCCACGCTCGGTCCTTGGTCTTCGTGGTCGAAGACGACGAAGCGGCGCGGAGGGCGCTCGTCCGCCTGCTCGCGACCGCGGGCCACGCGGTCGAGACAGCCGCGACGGTAGCCGCGGCGAAGCGGTCTCTCGACGTCGAGGGTGGCTGCGACCCGCTGCTGATCCTCTGCGATCTCGGGCTTCCGGACGGCTCCGGAGCGGGGCTCGTCGAGGAGCTCGCGCAAAAACGGCCCGAGCTTCGCGAGCGCGTGGTCGTCCTGACCGGTGGGGCGACGGACGAAGCGGGGCGGCGACTGGTGGAGAGCGGAGCGTTCCCCGTCTTGTCCAAACCCATCGAACCGCACGCGCTCCTCGAACTTCTGTCTTCGCGGACTCGGCAGCCCTCCGGGCCTGTCGCCGGCCCGTCCGTTCGCCCCCCCCTGGCGCGCCCCGCTGCGAGCAGCGCCGTAGGAGGCGGTCCGACGTCGCGCCGGGAGCGCGTACTCGTCGTCGAGGACAACGAGGCGTTCGTGGCGGCGACCAAGCGTATTTTGGGGGACGCCGGCTTCGACGTCGTGGTCGCGGGGACGCTTCGTGAGGCGCGGGTGTCGCTGCAAGACAGCGAGCTCGATGCCCTCGTCGCCGACGTGGGTCTTCCCGATGGGAGCGGTCTCGAGTTGCTTCGCGAGCTGCGGGGCGCCAACTCGGAGCTGCCCGTCGTGATCGTCACCGGATCGCCATCCTTCGAATCGGCCACGCAGGCGCTCCGCGGACGGGTGCACGAGTACCTGCCGAAACCCTTCCCCCCACACGAGCTGCTGCGGGTGGTACGTGGTGCCGTCGATGCCGGTCGGATCGCTCGTCTGCGGACGAAGCTCCTCGCGGCCCGCTTCGGAGGCAACGAGTTCGTGTCGGACATGCCCCGGACCGAGCGAAGCTTCGCCCGCGCTCTGACGCGGGTCCGCATGGCATTTCAGCCGATCGTGCGCAGCGCCGACAGCTCGGTCTTCGGCTACGAGGCGCTCCTGCGCTGCGACGAACCGACGCTCTCGTCTCCTCCGCGATTGCTCGCGGCGGCCGAGCTGTTGGGGCGCGTGAACGACATCGGCCGTGTTGTCCGCGCGCGGGTGGCCGCGACGATGCTGGAGCATCCGGGTTGCCTCGACGCCATCTTCGTCAACCTCCACCCTTCGGAGCTGCGCGCGGATCTCCTCGCGGAGGTCGCGGAGCCGCTGTTGCCGCTGGCCCGACGCGTGGTGCTGGAGGTGACCGAGCGCGCCTCGCTCGAGGGGGGACCCAAGCTCGACGAAGATCTCCGGATCCTCCGCGAGCACGGCTTCCGCATCGCCGTCGACGACCTCGGGGAGGGGTACGCGGGCCTGGCGAGCCTGATCACCTTGCGTCCCGACGTCGTGAAGATCGACATGTCGCTCGTGCGCGACGTGCATCGCGCACCTCTCAAGCGCGACATCATCGCCGCGCTCGTAGCGATGGCGCGACGCTCGCCGATCACCGTATTGGCCGAGGGGGTGGAGACGGTCGACGAGCGCGCCACACTCATCGACCTCGGATGCGAGCTGCTGCAAGGATATCTCTTCGCGAAGCCGGGCCCGCCGTTCCCGGCGGTGCAAACGAGCTGGGAAGCCCCTTGGGAGTCCTAGTCATGATGAGGAGGGAAGCATGACCGGCATGGCAAAGTTCGAGACGCTGTTCGAGGCGATCCCCGCGGACGCTCGGCCCCACGTCGCGCGTGTGCTGCGGCAAGTCGTCCACGACATCAACACGCCGCTCTCGACGCTAGCGATGGAGGTATTTTCGGCGCGGCAAACTCTCACCAAGTTGCACACGATCCATGAGGGTGTGGAGGTCGTCGCGAGCCTCACGGGGATCTGCTCGAACGCGGAGCGAGCCACCTCCGAGCTGTCCGAGTACGTCGCGGCGCTCGGAAAGCTCGGCACCGAGGCCACGTTCAGCCTCGGCGCGGAACGAGCGCAAGGCACCGGACGCGCACATTAGGTGGACGGCTGCTTCGAGGGAGGGTCATGAAGCTGGAGTTTCCAAAGGTCCTACTCATCGATGACGACGAGCCGTTTTCCAAGGCTCTCGTCCGTTGGCTGTCGGAGCTCGGCTACCGACCGTCGATCGCGCCGACCGCCGTCGAAGGGATCGCGCTCCTCGAACAGGGGGGGTTCGAAGCGCTCCTGCTCGACCTGCAGCTGCCCGACGGAAGTGGCCACGCCATCCTCCGGCAACTCCACCGCGTCGGAATGAGGGTGCCGGTCATCGTCGTGAGCGGCACCGCGGAGATGGACGACGTGGTGCGAGTCTGGCACGAGAACGCTGCCGATTTCCTGCGCAAGCCCTTTCGCATCGAGGATCTCGCCGCATCGCTGGACCGGGCACTGGGCCGAGCTCTTCGCGAGAACCCCAGCGAGTCTCGGCCCAGCCTGGCAACGGCCCCCGTTGCGCCGGCTCCTGCGCGCGCGCAGCCCGATGCGGACGCAGAACGGAGGTCGCACCTCGAGGTGACTGCCGCAGCGCAGGGCTCGACCGCAGGAGCCAAGGATCTCCGTTCGGCGCCTTCGGCGCTCCGCGGCACCGCGGTTCCCCGCGGCGGGCCCGGCACGCCCGCGGCTGCGGCCACGGCGGGCGCAGCACCGATCCCGCACCTCCGTCCCGCGGCTTCCAAGCTCCTCGAGAGACTGAAAGCCGGAACGGTACGGCTCCCGATTCTCGACCCGAGGGTAGCGCGCCTCCCGGAGCTCCTGCGGTCCGACAACTGGACCCTCGAGGATCTCGTCAACACGGTGACGCGCGACGGGGGTCTCGCCGCCGGAATTCTGCGCAGCGCCAATTCCGCGGTCCTCGCGCGAGGCAAAGAGCTCACGTCGCTGCGCGACGCGTGCACGCGACTTGGCTCGAGGGCCGTCATCGCCATCGCCTTCGAGATCACGGTCAAGGGGCAGTTTGCGGCCCCGAGCGAGCCGTTCCGGAGCATCCTGAAGAGCTCGTGGCGAAACGCGATCGTGGCCTCCCGCGTCGCCCCCGCGCTCGGTGAGATGCTGCGCGTTGCGGAACCTGACGAGCTCCGCCTCATGGCGCTCTTCCACAACGTGGGCGAGCTTCTGTGCGTCTGCCTGCTCCCCGGCATGCAGGGGCAGTCCGCATCCACCGTGACGCTGGAGCAACTCGCCGCAGAGATCGAGGGCATGCACGAGGAGCTCGGCGCGATCCTCGCCACCTCGTGGAAGCTCCCGCCATCGGTCCTGCGCATGGCGGGACATCATCATCGACCGGCCCAGCACCCGGAACCGAAAGACCAGTCGACGTCACGCAATCTCGTCCTGGCATCGTGGGCCATCGCGCTGCGCGCCGGGTTCACCTATCTGCCGGGACAAGAAGCGGTCGATCCCGGGGAATTTCTCAACGAATTGGGGCTGACGCAGCAACACGTCAGCCACGTCTACGACGCGATCAAGACGTGGTCCGTGGAGACCTGACCCTGCCAGCACCCCAAGAGATACGCGAAACGCGGGCGCAAGTACCGATGACCATGAGGAAAGAGAGGGACACGTGAGTGATTCAATGCAGCAAGGCCGATCCCAGGCGCTCGTGCACGAGATGGGGCTCGACGAGGCGAACATCGACCGGCGCATGAAGGCCGTCGGCTTCGAGCCCTCGGATCTGCCCAACATCGAGGCGATCAAGGATGCCGTAGTCGCCCACGTCGACGACTACAACAAGACCTTCTTCGACCACCTGTCACGCCTGGAGGAAGCCCGTCCGCTTCTCACGAGCGTCGCGCTCCTGGACCGGGCCAAGCAGCTTAAGAGGGCGCACATCGTCGCGATGGTGGGCGGCGACTACGGGCTCCTCTACGCCGAGCAACGCCTCGAGCTCGCCTCGCTGTATGCCGCGGCGGGCCTCGACACACGGGCGTTCCTCGGTGCCTTCCATCACCTGCTCAAGCACATCGGCGTCGACCTCATGAAGCAACCGGAGAGGGCGTCGCTCGAACGGTTCGAGAGCTTCATGTCGCTCAAGAAGGTCGCCTTCTTCGACATCGCCCTCATCGTCGATGTCCTCGTGTTCGAGCGCGAGCGCGTCATTCGGCAGCAGCAGGAGGCGATCCGAGAGCTCTCGACGCCGGTGCTCCAGGTCCGCAACCGGATGCTCCTACTCCCCATTATAGGGATCATCGACACGCTCCGGGCTCGGCTCATCACCGAGAGTCTGCTCAGCTCCGTCCGCCAAAACCGCGCCAAGGTCGTCGTCATGGACGTCACCGGTGTGGCGACCATCGACTCGAAGGTCGCAAACCACATCCTGCAGACGGTGACCGCCGCGCGGCTCATGGGTGCGGAGGTCATCGTGACGGGGTTGAGCGCCGACGTGGCGCAGTCGCTCGCGGCGATCGGCATCGACCTCTCCAAGTTGAACACCGTCGGAGACCTGCAAGGCGGCATGGAAGAAGCGGAGCAGATCCTCGGCTATCGCGTGCTCCAGGCCAGCGCGGTCGCACCCACGGCCCCTCTGGCGAGCTGACGTCATGGCCGTTCCGATCCTCAAGCAAGGGGACGTGCTCGTCGCCTCCATTCAGGTCGCGCTCACCGATTCGGATCTCGTCGAGCTGCGGGATCGTCTGGCAGAGCAAGTGGGCCGACATCGGAGTCGTGGCGTCATCCTCGACGTTACGGTACTCGACGTTCTCGATTCCTTCGCCGCGCGCACGCTGCGCTCCATCGCGCAGACGGCACGACTGCGCGGCGCTCACACGGTCGTCGTCGGCATCCAGCCCGAGGTGGCCTTCGGGATGGTGCAGCTCGGACTGAGCCTCGAGGATGTCTCGACCGCCCTCGACCTCGAGGAAGGCCTCGCGCACCTGCGCGCGGTGCTGGAACGGAGGGGCCATCATGTCCGGTGACGTGCACGTTGCCATCGAGCGCGACGCCGACATCGTCACCGCGCGGCAGCGGGGGCGCGAGCTGGCGCGCGAGGTCGGGTTCTCGGGCACCGAGCAGACGCTTATCACGCTGGCGATCTCGGAGATTGCGCGAAATATCGTGAGCTACGCGCGCCGCGGCGGAATGACGCTCACCCGCGTGCAAGACGCTGGGCGTTCCGGTATCTCGATCGTCGCCAGGGACGAGGGACCTGGCATTCCGGATATCGAGCTCGCGATGCGGGACGGCTACTCGACCGGCAAGAGTCTGGGCGTCGGGCTGCCAGGGTCGAGGCGGGTGGTGGACGAGTTCGTGCTGACCTCGACCGTTGGTGTGGGGACGACCATCACGATGAAGAAGTGGCTCCGATGACGAACGTCCCCGACGTGCGTGCCGCGGTCGAGTGGGGTTGGGCCGGTCGCGCACTCCATGTGGTGTCCGGCGACCTGCACGTCGTCGCGCCGTTCCCCGGCGGCGCGCTCGTCGGGCTGCTGGATGGCCTCGGGCACGGCCCGGACGCCGCGGAGGCCTCGATCACCGCTGTCCCGCTCCTCGAAGCGCGAGCGAGCGATTCGCTCCTGAACCTCGTTCAGCGGTGCCACGAGGCGCTCCGGAAGACTCGCGGGGCAGTGATGAGCCTCGCGAGCTTCAGCTTCCGCGACTCGTCCATGGTGTGGATCGGCGTGGGGAACGTCGCGGGGGTGCTCCTGCGCAGGAGCACCTCGCGGGCAGCGGCCGACGAAGCGCTCGCCGTCCGCGCAGGCGTCGTCGGCTTCCGGCTCCCACCGCTCCGCGCGAACACCCTTGCCGTGTCACCCGGCGACACGCTGATCCTCGCGACAGACGGCATCCGGAGCGGGTTCGCCACGGGGCTCGACAGGGAACGGGGACCGCAGGAGATCGCCGAGTGCATCCTCGCTCGGTTTGCGAGGGACTCCGATGACGCACACGTCGTCGTCGCGCGCTATCACGGTGAGGCGCCATGAGCGAGACGATGGACGCGCTCGGGCGCGAGTACGTCGCGATCCTCGAGAGATACGTCGCCGCCGACGACGAGCCCGCGCTGAGCCGCGCCTACGAGCTCGGCCGGCGGGCAATGGTCGATGGTCTCGGTGTGCTCGACATGGCCGTCCTACATCGGGCGGCGGTCCAAGCCTGCATCGTGTCGGCGGCGCCCGCCGATCGCGGGCCATTCGCCGATCGCGCAGCGGATCTCCTATACGAGCTCCTCTCCCCGTTCGAGATGTCTTTTCGCCTCAACGAGACCCTTCGGCGGCAGCGGGAGGCCGTCGAGACCATCAACCGCGAGCTGGAGTCGTTCAGCTACTCGGTCTCCCACGACCTGCGCGCACCGCTCCGCAGCATCGACGGGTTCGCGCAGATCCTCCACGAG
>SCQE01000136.1 GCA_004321915.1 Nitrospirota bacterium | reverse complement strand
GGAATATTTTGAAATAGTAAATTCGGAAACATTGTTGCCGGTACAAGATTGGAAAGAAGCAAAGAAGCTCAGGGCCTGCATGGCTGTCAAAGTCGGTTCGGTTCGTCTCATAGACAATGTTCCTATTTAAAAGCCCTTTTCTCGTTTATATAATTGCATACCTTCGTCCCTCATTATTTTCCTATGCAGATACAAGTTGTAAAATCAAAGATCCACCGCGTACGGGTAACCGAAGCCGATCTGAATTATATTGGGAGCATCACCATTGACGAGAACCTGATGGACGCTGCCAGTCTGATAGAAAACGAGCAGGTGCATGTGCTGAATTACAGGAACGGGGAGCGCATCATCACATACGTGATCAAAGGAATACGCGGTTCAGGAATCGTCTGTATGAACGGCCCGGCTGCCTTGAAATTCGCTGTGGGCGATAATGTAATCGTTCTGTCGTATGCTGATATGGATTTTGAAAAAGCAAAGTCCTTTAAGCCCAAACTTGTATTTCCGGATACCAACACCAACAAACTCAAATAGTTCCTTGTTCAAAGTTCAAGGTTGTTTGAACATTGAACCTTAAACCCTGAACCCTCTCTTGAAGCAGTATATCCTTTCGGCAATAAAGTTCCTTGTTTTTCTTGCATTAGGCGCGTTTCTGGTGTGGCTGGCGGTTAGAGGTCTCACCGAAGATGACAAAGCACAAATCCACAGAGCACTTTCGGAAGCAAACTACATTTGGGTTGCACTTTCTGTATTGTTGGGTATCGTAGCCCATTTGAGCAGGGCTGTACGATGGAAGATGCTTTTTGCACCGATGAACCTGCATCCAAAACTGAGCAACATCTTTTATGCGGTGATGATCGGCTATCTGGGAAATCTGGTCATTAACCGGCTGGGAGAAGTACTTCGCTGCACCATCTTAAAACGTTATGAAAAAATTCCACTAACGCAGTCCTTCGGTACTGTAATTGCTGAAAGAATGATAGACACAGTTGTAGTGCTTATGCTGTTCTCAATCAGCATCTGGATAGAATACAACAGGCTTCAGACTTACATCAGCGAAAATATAATTTCGCCTCTGAAATTAAGACTGTATTCCTATGCCGAAAATACGATGCTGTTGTTTCTGGCGGCCGGCTTCGG
>SCQE01000068.1 GCA_004321915.1 Nitrospirota bacterium | reverse complement strand
GTTTCTTATTTTCAAAATGCCTTTGAAGGAGATAGTATAATCTGATTTGCCGCTTCTTTGGGTCAGCCTATTGTGATTAATTCTATGCTTTTCGGGGTACTATAATTCGGAAGTTAACACTCCTAAGCGAATACGAACTCGTATCCAATAGATTACATCCCAAAGCCCACAACTAACCTTAGAACATATTTTTGCTGAAATTCAAGTCAGTTAGGGCAGAGGCTTATGTCTTGTATAAAAGACATCATTGACAAAATCGTGTACAACTCTAATCTTGCTCCTCAGGTCGTCATAGTTACGGGTCATAAAAGAACCTTTTGTGCTTAATTGAGGATAGTAGTCTTTAAATACGCCACATATATAATCGGCTATCGCAAGACAGTTATCAGTTTTACTGCTTATGAATATCTGAGGAGCAATGGCAATCTTTATTCTATCCCTGCAAATATTATTTATACTGTTATTTATGATACCCTTTATTTCCGTCGATTTTAATGATGACTCTTCGATTGTAATATACATCTTTTGAGACTTATAATCCCTAAGCCTATCGAACAACAATCTACCCAATAATTTCCCATGGAGAGATTTATAATCAATTTCACAACCCTTAATGTCATCTTTATTGATAAAACAAACATATGCGTCAAAGGGCAACTTGGCAATCATCTTAATAAATTCACTACGTATTTCACGACTGTCTTCCTGATAGTGGAATCCTTTATCAGCTAGGGTTTGAATGGACGGTATGGTCTTAAGCCGTGGATCATGCAGAATATCTTCTTTAAGATGCGCTATTGATGTTCTTATGTTATCAGGATTGTTCAATATTACTAGACTAAAAGCAATTATTTTAGACTTTTTATCAGTGCCTGTCTCATCAACAAAAAAATACACACTATCCATGACGTTCTCGGCCAAACAACATCACTCCCCCATCATATGAACCGCCACACTTCGCTTTTTACCCCTGTTATCGAAGTCCACTGTGCTCGTATAATTTTCGATAAAATTTGATCCTTTTAGGAACAGCTGTTCTAAGGATTTATTGCGTTGTGCATGGAAGTTTTTACAACTAGAGTTTGATAACACAAAATTACTGCCAAGCGTGACAGGAATGATGTGCTCAGCGGTAAGCTTATCTTTTTCTTTAAGACATAATATGTATTTTCCCATATTTTGCTTTGCCTCCACCACGCCTAACATTCATTTATATATTTCTTCTACATTTTGCATAATTCTACGCAGACATGCAAGGACTATCAATACCTTATAGTTTATTACCGTTAGAAACGCTCAACATACGAACTTGCTCTGCGGGTCAAGGTTTCAGGAAAGTTTTGCAATTATCTCTCAATTCAAAACATCTTGCAAACAATAAAACTCCAGACTTCTGTCTGGAGTTTTATGCGGCTGAATCATAGAATCATAGCGGCAAAACCCTTACACGCGCCGTATCTTCGTCTAAACTGATAAGCGCACCTTGTTCAAGTTCTTTCCTGAAATCATGCAACATATCAATCAGGATCTTCATGCCGCCTGAAAGGGAAATTCAACCTCTTCGGAACTCCATGCCGCATACGAAAGTGCCTCGTCAATATCCTGCAACTCCACATAAGGATAGAGTTTCAATACCTCTTCTCTGGAATGGCCTGCAGCGATCATTCCTACTATCATACCGACCGTAACACGCATTCCACTGATGCATGGTTTGCCGCCCATTACTTCGGGATCAAAGGTTATCCTCGTAAGTTTTTTCATACTCACTCCATTACAATGACTATTGTCGATATTATTGCATAACTTCGGGTGAAATCATGGTTTCCTACACCACCAGCGTTGCAAGGTTATAGGTCGAATGGAAAACTATCGCAGACCAGAGAGAGCCTGTCCTTTTAAAGAGCCAGCCTAGGAAGAGTCCGAATACCAATACCTTCAGCCCGTCGGTAAAAATATTATGGTCTCCGTGATAAAGCCAGCTCGGCATATGCGCTAAAGCAAAGAGAAGAGAGGCCGTGAAATTAGCTTTCCGGAACGATGTAAAGCCTTCAAGTTTTTGCAGCACAAAGCCCCTGAAAAACGGCTCCTCTATTATGCCCGCAAAGACAACCCCTCCTACGATATGTCCGATAAAGGGCGTTTTTAAAAACTGGTCCGGCCCTGAAAAAATGCCCGCCATAAAACGAAAGACAAAGAACGCTGTTCCTGCGGCCATGCCGAACCCGACGCCGCGTAAGATACAATCATCGAGCTTTAAATAAGAAAACGGCCGCCTATGTTCGGAAAATTTCAGATACAAATACAGCGGCACAAGCCAGATAGCTATTTTGGTCAGGTTCCTTATGCCTTCAACTGCTAAAGGTCCAAGGCAGGTCTTTGCAACATACGGCATAAGCAAGACGGTCCTTACGGTCCAGACAACAAAGAAAACTGCGAGATATAGTATAAAACGCTTTTTGTCCGAATCCATCGGCGGACTATTTTATACCGTACTTTCTGATTTTGTAGTATAGGTTTCTGATAGCTATATCGAGCAAGGCCGCTGTCTTCTCCCTGTTGTCGCCGGTTTCCTTCAGAGCCCTGATAATGGCCGCCTTCTCCGCCTCGGCCGTTGTCTGAGCTAAAGGTTGCACAGGCCTGCTTTCATCGACTAAAAATGTTTGGCTTGTTTTTTCACATCCGAGCAGAGGCAGATGCTCCACCTCAATGGTGGTTTCTTTATACTTCATGTTTATCATCGCCCTGCCGATTATATTTTCGAGTTCTCTTACATTGCCCGGCCAGTTGTAGTCCATCAGTATTTCCAGTGCAGCGCTCGAAATATTCTGCACCTCCCGTCCGAACTCTTGGTTCAGGCTGTAAATTATCTGCTCTACAAGAAGCGGTATATCGGTCCTGCGGTCCCTCAGAGGCGGGATATGTATCGGAATCACATTGAGCCTGTAATAAAGGTCTTCCCTGAAGGATTTCTCCCTTATTTTCTGTTCGAGGTCTGCGTTGGTGGCGGTGATAATCCTTACATCAACCGCTATATGACCGGTGCCGCCTACTTTTACTATCTCTTTTTCCTGAAGCACTCTGAGGAGCTTTTTCTGCAGAGACAGGCTTATCTCTCCTATTTCATCGAGGAAGATCGTCCCTCGTGTCGCTTCCTCGAACAGCCCTATTTTGCCGCCTTTAAGCGCGCCGGTAAACGCGCCCTCTTCGTAGCCGAACAACTCGCTTTCGAGCAGGTCTTCGGATATCGCAGCGCAGTTCACCCTTACGAACTGTCCTCTGCTCCTGCTGCTCGCATTGTGTATCGCATGCGCAAAAAGCTCTTTGCCGGTGCCGCTTTCGCCGCGCAACAAAACCGTGGCCGGAGTTTCGGCCGCGCGCCGCGCATGCTCTTTCGCAATTTCGATAACAGGGCTCTTGCCTGTTATGTCATCCAATGTATAGTCGGCCTTCAGGTGCCTTATAAGTTTTTTTGCCTGAGCAAGGTTTTCGTTCAATGAAATAATTTCTGAAATGTCATGGATCACCCCGACACTGCCGCAGATCCTGCCTTCCACGATTACCGGGGCCACATTGACTATGACAGCTTTTTTTGCAGGCCCCACCTTCATTCTCACATTCCTCACAGGCTTGCCGGTCTTAAGCACTTGAAGATGCATGCTTTCGCCTTCAGCGATATCGGTAGTGACCGGCCTGTTGATTACCGCCTCCTTAGGAAAGCCTGTGATTCTTGTGTATGCCGAGTTTACTATGATATTGTTGCCGTTCTCGTCCGCAACCGAAATCGCGTCCTCGGTAGCTTCGATTATAGCCTCCAGCAGAGTACGCAATCTCCAAAGCCCTGAAACCTGTTCTGTCAAATCCTTGATTTCGGTGATGTCCCGGAACACCGCTATGGCCCCTATTACATTTTCTTTTTCGTCCTTGAGCGGAATCCGGCTTGTGATGATTACGGTATGTCCAAGATTCTGCTGCCGGTTCATTTCGATTTCGCCGCTTTTGACGATAAACGGAAGGCGCGTATTAGGTATCGCATCGATAGCGCACCTCCCCATTACATCCTCTTTTTTAAGGCCTGTAATGCGTTCGGCAGCCTTGTTAAAGAGCACTACTATGCAGTTTCCGTCGACCCCGATAATGCCGTCATTAAGCGAATCCAGAATAGTCCCGAATCCCCTGCTTATCAGAAATTCAAGCATTTCGGGTCTTGTTTAATATGATCCGAACGGCTGGAGTTCGTCAGGAAAATCAAAGGCCGGCAAATCCTGCTCCGTTTCAGAAAAAACTATGCTTCCGTCGGCAGCAACCCTAGCAATCCTACGTTTACGGATATGCCGGGATGAGGTTGATGTTGGGGAGGCTGATGAAATTGATGATGTTCCTGTTGGCGATGTGAAATGTGCAGGCAGCTGAGGACGAGGTGAGCTCTCTATCGCAGAAAAGAACCCGTTTTTACCGACTGCTCCGATTTCCACCACATAGAACCCGCCCGGCCTTACAGCAATAAAATGTTCATCCACCCTGTCCGACACAGGGACCAGAAACGAATCTTTGCTTTTTATATCTATCACCTTAAGGTAAAGGCTGCCCTCATGCTTCGAGAAGCTCTCTTCGGAAATCTCCCAATAAGCATAAATTCTTTCGGGGGAGACGGTCATGACCATAACTATGTTTTCATCCCTCTTCGGCAAAGATTTTTTTGTTGTTTTTTTAACGGCAGGCCTTTTAGAAATCGCGGGTTTCAGCTCTTTACGTACAACCTTCTTTTTGCGCGGCTCAGGGGCTTTTTTAGTTGTTGTTTTCTTTGTTACGGAAGTCTTTGATTTCTTCCCGTCTTTCTTTGTTTCTGGTTTTGCTTTCGGCCTTGTTTTCGGCCCGTTTTTCGGCTTTGTTTTTTTTGCCCTGTCCGGCGCTTTTTTCTTATCGACTATTTTTTTTGTTGTTTTTTTTGCGGCAGGCTTGGCTGATTTCCTGAAAAGGGCTTCTGCGAAGGTTGTTTTCGTCCAGTCCCTTTTAGCGGTTATTCCCGCTTTTTTCGCAAGAGATCTGAGTTCTTTTATATCTTTTTCGGCGAGCTCTTTTTTAGTCATCTTCTCCCCCGGATGAGGTTAAGGCTGTGGAGGTAATTATATAACAACCTTTTCCAAAACTGCCAACAGGCTTGGAGTATCCGAAATCAGTGCGCCTTCGCCCAGTTTTCGCCCCAGCCTATATCGACTTTAAGCGGCACCGAAAGCTGGAGCGCGTTTTCCATCCCGTCTTTAATAAGAGGAACAACCGTATCAATCTCTGTTTTCGGGGACTCAAATACAAGTTCATCGTGTATCTGGAGGATCATGCGGGTTTTCAAGCCGTTACGGTCAAGATTAGCGCAGACTGCTATCATCGCTTTCTTTATAAGGTCTGCCGAAGTGCCCTGAATAGGCGTATTTATCGCAAACCTCTCGGCCTGCTGTCTTATATTGTTGTTGGAGCTGTTGATATCGGGAAGAGGTCTTTTTCTTCCGAGCAGGGTGGTGACATACCCGTCGGCCCTCGCTTTGCCGATAGTCTCTTCCATATAATCCCTTACCCCGCCGTACTTGGCAAAATACTGCTCGATGAAAACCCCTGCTTCTTTCGGGGATATGCCTAAGGCTTCGGAAAGGCCGAAAGGGCTGATGCCGTAAATAACTCCAAAGTTGACCGTCTTTGCAACCCGGCGCATGTCCGGGGTCACGGACTCGTTGGCTACGCCGAACAGTTGGGCGGCGGTATTGGTGTGTATATCCGCGTCATGTATGAAGGCATCAATCAATCCCCTGTCCCGGCTCATGTGCGCAAGTATCCTTAACTCCACCTGAGAATAATCCGCCGATACTATGGCGCAATCTTTGCCGGCTATGAAAACCTCTCTTATCTTCCTGCCCCAATCTCCTCGAACGGGAATATTCTGAAGATTCGGCTCGCTGCTGCTCAGCCTGCCGGTTGCGGTTATGGTCTGGTTGAAGGAAGTGTGTATGCGGCCCGTTCTTTTATTGACAAGCCTCGGAAGCGCGTCAACATAGGTCGTTTTGAGTTTATGGAAAGTCCGGTAATTAAGGATTTGCCGGGGAAGCTCGTGCTGATTTGCAAGTTCTTCAAGCACGTCGACACTCGTAGAATATCCTGTTTTTGTCTTTTTTGTCGGCTTTAGGCCTATCTTTTCGAACAGCACCTGTGCGAGTTGTTTGGGAGAATTTATGTTAAAGGTCTCTCCGGATATGCCGTATATCCCGGATTCTATTATGCCGAGTTCCCTTTCGAGTTCCTTTGAAAGCTCGCCGAGCCTTTCGATGTCAACCGGCACTCCCGCCTGCTCCATGTCCGCGAGGATGTAGATCAGCGGCATCTCCAGAGAAAAATATAGTCCTCCGAGCCCTTCGGAATCGAGCTTTTCGAAGAGTATTTCTTTGAGCTCCATAGCGAGCGCGGCGTCTTCCGCCGCATAAGGCGTCGCTTCATCCAGAGGAACATCCGCAAAAGATCCCCTCTTGCCGAGCGTTTCGCTGAACGGTCTCTTTCTGTGGTTCAGATATTCGATGCCGGTATCTTCAAGGCTGTGGTTGGCCTTGTTGGGATTCAACAGATAAGCCGCCAGCATGGTATCGTACAGCTTGCCTTTTACCGAAATGCCTTCGCCCCTGAGCATCAGAATATCGAACTTGAGGTTATGGCCTATCTTTGGGATTGCAGGGTCTTCGAGCGGAATTTTGAGGATGCTTAAAGCCCCGTCCACATTGCGGGCATTATTATGTCTTACAGGCACATAAAAAGACTTGCCTTTCTCCCTGCAAAGCGCTATGCCTACAATGGTGTCGCTTAGAGGACCGCTGCCTGTCGACTCTATGTCAAATGAAAGCTCGGACAGTCGCCCTAAGGACAAAAAGGACGTCTTCTTTGCAGCGTTGCCCTTTTCTTCTTTCTGCTCCGGCCCGTCCGCAAAAAGTGAATACTGCTTCAGTGTCTTTTACTCCGGGACGCTCTTTTTGATGAACCTGTTGTAATAAGCTCTGCAGGACTTCATGTCTTTTTTACTGCAGGAAACGAGGAGGCCTCTTTCTTCCTTGCCGTAAGCCTTATAACCGCGAGTGTCTTTTTTTGATATCTGTTTCCCGACAGGCCCGGCTGAAGACGACTCCGCCTTTTCGGTCCTTGCGGCAACAAGGCCTTTACACAGTGCGCTGTGGAGCGCGTCTTCGGCAGAAAACGCCTTAACAGTCAACCACGGATTGTTCAGGATAGAGGCCCTCACATGCTCACCTTCAAGCACCGTGACCTGTAAAAGACTGTACTGTTTATCGGCGCAATTAATGCTCGTTAAGGCCTCCACCTTGACCAGCTTCTGCTCCAGCTTCTGTGTCCATACGGAAACGAAACCTTCCGCAGGATTCAGCACGCTATTGGTATCGTAGAAGTAGGTGAAAGAGTCCTTGGAAAAATAGAGTTTCCAGTTCCGGTCGAAGAATTTGTCGGTTACTGCCGGAGATTCTTCGTCTTTCTGCATCACATCTTCCGGCCCGGCCTTGGCCTCCCTTGCGTGCGCCGGAGCGGCAATCAAAAACATTGCTGAAGCGAGGCAGACGAAAAAGAACAGGCAGGCCGTTTTTATATCTCGGTATGTCATAAATTTCTACCCTCCGGCATTTCAAATTGGTATTTAATATTACAACTGGCCGAAGGCGGTGTCAATAAAAATGAATTCCAAATAAAGACGCTGCCGGTCCCGCCGTAACAGCTGTTCTATGCGACGCCGAAATTTTCGTTGACAAAGGCTCAGGCTTTGTGTATTCTATACAAAGGTTTCTACAAAAACCCTCCAGACCGGGGAGTAACCGTAAAAACAAATCACTGATTAAAACAAAACCGACGTATATAATCTGCAATTTGCAAACCTTTCGATAGGTATTTATTTCAGCGAGGGAACATAACACTATGGAAAACTTTATCTCTATTTCGGAACTCAAGGAAAAAAACGTTGACACTCTTTCGCAGATTGCAAGAGATCTCAAGGTTGAAGACGTTACGGGAATGCGCAAGCAGGAGCTTATATTCTCGATACTCCAAGCGCAAGTTGAAAAGGCGGGCAACGTGTACGGCGCCGGCGTGCTCGAGATACTTCCGGACGGTTTCGGATTTCTGCGCGCAACGGATTACAGCTACCTGCCCAGCCCTGACGACATATATGTGTCCCCCTCACAGATAAGACGCTTCTCTCTCAGGACGGGCGATTACGTATCGGGCCAGATCAGGCCACCTAAAGAAAGCGAGCGCTATTTCGCGCTTCTAAAAGTAGAGAACATTAACGGTGAAACGCCTGAAAATAACGTCAGCCGGGCGCTTTTCGACAATAGGACACCGTACTACCCTGTAGAAAAAATGCAGCTTGAATACGACGGCAGCGACTTTTCGATGAGGGTCATGGACTTGATAACCCCCATAGGCAAGGGTCAAAGAGGACTCGTGGTCGCAGCCCCGAGGACAGGAAAGACCATGCTCCTGCAGTCAATAGCGAAGGCCATAAAAAAGAACCACAAAGAGATACATCTGATGATCCTGTTGATCGACGAACGTCCGGAAGAGGTCACAGACTGGAAAAGACAGGTAAATACGGCAGAGATTATCAGCTCGACCTTTGACGAGCCGCCGCAGCGCCATTGTCAGGTTTCCGAGATGGTCATAGAAAGGGCCAAGAGACTTGTAGAAACGAAAAAAGATGTAGTCATACTGCTCGACAGTCTCACAAGACTTGCGAGGGCTTACAACACAATCACTCCGGCGAGCGGCAAGGTGCTGTCCGGCGGAATCGACGCGAACGCCCTTCAAAAACCGAAAAGGTTTTTCGGCACGGCGAGGAATATCGAGGAAGGCGGAAGCCTTACGATTATCGCCACCGCGCTTGTGGACACAGGCAGCAGAATGGACGACGTCATATTCGAAGAGTTCAAAGGCACAGGCAACATGGAAGTGCATCTCGACAGAAAACTCACGGACAAGAGGATATTCCCCACAATAGACATCAATGCCTCGGGAACGAGAAAAGAGGAGCTTTTGGTGGACAAAGACGTGCTCAACAAAATGTGGATACTCAGGAAGGTATTAAACCCTCTCAGCACCGTCGAGAGCATGGAATTCCTTCTGAGCAAACTCAGAGGCACGAAGCACAACAAAGAATTCCTCGACATGATGAACAAATAACCTTAAGCCTTCATATATTTTTGTTTTTCTTTAGATCATGAGAACAGAATTTCAGGACAACGGTTGTTGTTTCGTATGCGGAAAGAACAACACTATCGGCCTGAAACTCTTGTTCGCCCGCAAACCCGATGCTGCAGAAGCCGAATTCATTCCCTCAAAAGAGCTTCAGGGGTATTCCGGCATAGTCCACGGGGGCATAATCTCGGCTGTTCTCGATGAGGCCATGATACAGGCCTCGATGTCGGAAAAAGATACTCCTGTTACGGCCGAGATCAAGGTCAGGTTCAGAAATCCCCTTAAAGTCGATGAGCAGGCCACGGTCTATGCTTCGGTAAAAAAAAGGGCCGGAAGGCTTATCGAAGCGGATGCGGCGATGCGGAAAAAAAGCGATAATACATTGATCGCCGAAGCGCACGCAAAACTTATGTGTACAGCTTAAGCGTCAATCCTCGCGACCTTTGTCGGACTTTTACAGGGCCCGTCTTTTTGAAAATATCCGGCGGAGGCGGTATAATAATAGAAATTTTCGCGCTATAGATTGCAGCCATGCCCACAAAAGACAACAGACAGATCATGCAGGATTTCGGAATTCGTCGCGGACGTCAACTCCTAGCCGTAGGAGTAGCGCTTTTTCTTGTATTCTTTCTTGCCATGCTTTACAAGCGTCCCACGGTTCTGGGAGAGTTTTCGAAAGATGCCGTCTTCGGGGCGCAGGTCATCGTTATCGCAGCGTTTATCGGGTTCAGTCGTGTAAACTGGAGATGTCCTTCATGTAACAAATACTTGGGCAACGATCTGAGCAGGCCTGCATGCAGGAAGTGCGGGACCAGATTGCAATAGAAAAATCCGCAGGTACTTCTTTTTCATTCGCGTCCTGAAAAAACCCAGTTTACGATGCGCAACACCCTCCCCTGTACAGGAAAGGACTATTTCACTTCATGCTTGGCTGCCAACAATTTTGCGGTTTCGGAAATCGAAACCCTTACAGGTTCCGGCATTTTGGGCGCATGGGAGTTATTGCCCTCCACCCTTTTTCCCTTTAGAAAATTAAGCATCTCGGCCCCTGCCGATGTAGAAGTAACAGAACCTACCGAAGCCATTCCGGAATCTCCTTTTCTTGTCTATAGCAATCGAATTTATCGGCTGTAAATAGAAAATATTTATTCACTGCGTATGTTTTTTAAGATATCAACTCCATAAAAAACATGTCAACAGTTTTTTAAAATCCCGCAGCGCAAAAGCGCCATATCGATGCGACAGCGACAGGTTTATAAGGCTTGGGCCTTATTGGGAGCGTCCATGTCCTGTTCGCGCCAGCGCGTGGGAAAAATAAGCTCTACGGTCGTCCCCCTGCCCTCTTTGCTGTCGATGGTTATCTCTCCCATATGGTCGAGCACTATCTGTCTTACGAGCGGAAGGCCCATGCCGCTGCGGCTCTTGGTGCTGTAAAAAGGCTCGAACACCCTATTGATATCGTCGTTCGCTATTCCCGCGCCCAAATCCGAAATTCTGAGATAGATTTTTTCGCCCCTCATGCCTGTGGATACTGCAATTATGCCGCCTTGCGGAGTAGCGTCTATAGCGTTATTGAAAATATGGTTGAGACTGATCCGGATGAGCTGTCTGTTGGCGTTGAACATAAGCGGCTTTTCATAAAGCTG
This sequence comes from Nitrospirota bacterium, assembly GCA_004321915.1. Taxonomy (GTDB): domain Bacteria; phylum Nitrospirota; class Thermodesulfovibrionia; order Thermodesulfovibrionales; family Dissulfurispiraceae; genus MYbin3. The sequence goes on along the minus strand of SCQE01000068.1, from coordinate 87,041 downwards.
CGCCGAATACTGTATGTTTTTTTCTTTCATCGGCTTTTCGAGCAGGGCTATCGTGGATTTAACGATATCATTCATGTCTTCGCGCTTGAACTGAAAGCGTTTGCTCTTGAGCAGCGAGTCGAAGTCCGCTATCATATTCTCCATCTTCTTGCATTCGCCGAGAATGTCTCTCAGCTTGCCGCCTACGTAGTCGTCGATGTCCGTTTTGAGCAGCTGCCGGCAGTGTCCGCCTATCACCGTTATGGGGTTTCTGACACGGTCCGCGACCCTGAGTCCGACCATGCTCATGGTCCGCTCGGCAACGATATCTTCGATCTCCCTGTTAAGGTTAAGCACCTCGCTGTTTATCTCTTCTATCATTTTGTTGTCCGATTCTATTCGGGTATAGAACCAGCCGAAACGCTTGTTGATTATAAGCAGGACTGTCCCGAAAAATACGGTGTATATAGCCATAAAATAGGTGACGGTCTTGGCCGCAGCCGAAAGAGGAACACCCACCGGAATATAAACGAACATCGCATCCACAAGCTCTCCTGCCTTCATATAAAAGCCGGCTTCGGCCCCGTATATCTCGATTATTTCGCGGGGCGCGGCCTCAGGCGTGCTGTGACACGACAAACAGCTTTCTTTTACGGCTGTGCCGGGCCGGGCTATCACATAAAATCTTCCGTCGTCCCTCTCGATCAAATCGTTCTTTTCTTTCAGGTCCCTATTCTCCAAGAACTGTCTTATCATATCCGCTTCGTAGCTGTCCGCCCTGTTCTTGGGGCTACGGGCGTTGAGCGAGGCATGCTTGAATTTATACCCCGGCAGATCGGTCATTACCTGACGGGCTACCGCGCCCGCGACATACGAGCGGGACATGCCTTCGCGCACAAACTTCTTGGGGAGCTCTTCTTGAAGCCGAGGCCTCAGTTCTTCGGACACATAATGCCTTACAGCCTCTATCGAGGCAAGATAGAGCCTGCCGGTCTCATATACGTGATCTATAGCGTTCTGTTTGAGGATCAAATAGGAAAAGCCCATGACCAGAGGAAAAGAGAGTATGTAAATAAGGATGAGCAGCAGGGTAAAGCGTCGCTTCGGTTCAAGTCTGTCCAAACGAAAGACTTTATTAAGAAGTTCTCTCATCGTCAACGGCTGTTTGACGCCTTGTTTTCAAGTGTCTGCAGCCTAGACGTCTCGCCGAGGGCTATCATCGTATCCCCGGCCTTTATAATCGTCCTGAACGTGGGATTGAAGGCCATGTGGCCGTTCAGTTTTTTTATGGCCACCACAATAATGCCGAGGTCCCTGCCTATGCCGCATTCATCGAGCGTCAAACCCGCCAGTTTAGAGCCTTCCTTTACCGTGATCTCTTCCATCTGCAGGTCTATATTTCCGCTCTTTGTGGCAAACTCTATGAAGTCCATGACCGCGGGTTTCAGTATGGTGTGGGCCATCCTTAGACCTCCTATGTGATAAGGAGATACAACGCGGTCTGCGCCGGCCCTGAAAAGCTTTTGTTCCGAGCCCTCCTCTCCGGCCCGCGCAACAATCAGTAGATCGGAGTTCAGGCCGCGTGCGCTCAAAACCACGAACAGGTTCTCCGCATCCGTCGGCAGCACGGACACAAGCCCCTTTGCCCTCTCTATGCCCACTTTTTTGAGGACCTCGTCCTCTGTCGCATCGCCCTCGAATATGATGGTCTCATCGGCATCAACCACGCTGTCGGACCTTTTCTCGATTACGACAAAGGGTATCTTCTTTTCATTCAGTTCCCTGCATATGATCCTTCCCATCCTGCCGAAACCGCAAATGATATAGTGGTCTTTTAAAAGCCTTATTTTTTTCTCCAATCTCTTCCTCCCGAAAACTGAATGTAGTTCGCCTTCAAGAATGACCTGCGCCCCTATGCTCAGCAGATAGAGAACGCTCCCCACCCCTCCGATTATCAGGACTATAGTAAAAACCGTTCCCTTAACGGAAAGGGGGTGGATTTCCCTGTAACCGACCGTGGTTAAAGTAATGATGGTCATGTACAGGGCATCCAGAAAACCCCACCCCTCCAAGACCATATAGCCCGACACGCCGAAAGAAATTATAAGGAGTATGAGAATAAACGGTAATATCGGCCTGCCTTTGAACTTGTCGAATACCTGATTGCTGTTGCCGGTCAAGGTTCTCCTTTCAGCGCACGAAATAGTCAATAAATGTAGCATAACAGGTACAACTAAAAAAAGAAGCCGTTTACGGCAGACCCATAAAAAACCCGCAATGCCGGACGGCATTGCGGGTTGAATCGCAAACTAATCCGTTTAACTCTTAGGCGCAGTGCACTCCTCTTCCCTCTGCAGCTTTTCCCACTGTCTGTCTATCTGTTCTTGGGCCTGTTTGAGCATCGCCTCGTTCTCGGGCGAGAACATATGCTTGAACCTTCCCTGAGGTTTCAAGAAATCAACGAGCGGCTTCTTCTCTTTCGGCTTTACGGTTATCCTCGTGACCCCGTCTTCTATTTCATAAAGGGGCCAGTAGCAGGTCTCGACAGCAACCCTGCTCAGGGTAATAGCATCGTTGGTCTGGGACCTCCATCCGCGGTTGCAGGGCGCGATTATGTTCATAAACTTGGGCCCCTTTATTTCGAGCGCCTTTCTAACTTTTTTCATAAGGTCGGACCAGTGGCTCGGAGAGGCCTGCGCCACGTAAGGGATGCCGTGGGCAGCCATCACCTTTGTGAGGTCCTTGCGCTGCTGCTTCTTCCCTCCGGGCATGGAGCTTCCTGCCGGACATGTGGTTGTGTCGGCGCCAAACGGGGTAGCGCTTGAGCGCTGTATCCCTGTGTTCATATAGGCGCCGTTGTCATAGCAGACATAGAGCATGTCGTGGCCCCTTTCCATTGCGCCGGAAAGGCTCTGGAATCCGATGTCATAAGTGCCGCCGTCGCCGCCGAAGGCTATGAACTTTATCTCCTTGTCAATCTTGCCCTGCCTCTTCAGCGAATTGTACATGGCCTCCACCCCCGAAAGCGTGGCCGCCGCATTTTCGAACGCATTGTGTATCCACGGGATCTTCCATGCCGTAAATTCGGATATACAGGTGGACACCTCAAGACAGCCGGTGGCATTGGCGGCAACCACGGGATACTCGGAAGCTAAAAGCACCATCTTCACCACAGGCGGAGCGCCGCATCCGGAACACATACGATGGCCGCCGGTCAGAAGGATCTCTTTTTTCGAAAGCTCTTTTAGGCTTAACGGTGTTTGTGTTGACATGGCTATTCCCTCACTCCGATATATTCTCTGATATTTTTTATTTTTCCGGATTTTGCTGTCTCGACAAGGTCGCTCAACACATACTCGGCCTGATCAGGCATATAGTCCCTTCCGCCGAGACCATAAATTTTGTTCATCATAAGCGGTCTCTGTCCGTATTGATAAAGGCTCGATGCTATCTCCATAAAGAGCGGCCCGTAGGAGGCTCCGAAGGCATCGGCCCTGTCTAGCACGCAAACGGCTTTCAGGTGCTTAAGCGCTTCGCCGACCTCTTCGTACGGGAACGGCCTGAAGAGCCTCGGCTTTAAAAGTCCCGCCTTTATGCCCTTGTCCCTGAAAATATCTATTGCATCCTTTGTGGTGCCGGCAGCCGAATTCAGGACGACTATGCCTATCTCCGCGTCTTCGAGACGGTAGGTTTCAAAAAGTCCGTACTTCCTGCCCGAAATCTTTTCGAAATCCTTAGCAACATCGAGGACCACGCCCTTGACTTTTGACATGACCTCGGCATGCGCCCTCCTGTATTCCATGTAGTAATCGGTCAGGATCAGCGGACCGTAGCTCACCGGATTATCGACATCCAGCAGAGGGTTGGTCTGTTTGAACTCTCCGACAAAGTCCTTTACAGCCGCGTCGTCCAGATATTCTATTCTTTCGATGGAATGGCTGATTATAAAACCGTCCATACAGGTCATTGCAGGAAGCCTTATGTCTAGATGCTCCGCAATCCTGAACGACTGGATTGCGTTGTCGTATGCCTCTTGGGCGTTCTCCGACCAAAGCTGTATCCAGCCGCAGTCCCTAGCACCCATACCGTCCGAATGATCGCCGTGAATATTGAGGGGCGCGGACAGGGCCCTGTTCACAAGGGCCATAACGATAGGGAAACGGGAACCGGAAGCTATGAAGAGCTCTTCCCACATAAGCGCCATACCCTGCGATGAGGTGGCCGTAATGACCCTGCCTCCTCCTGCCGATGCGCCTATGCACGCGCTCATCGCGCTGTGCTCGCTCTCTACGAGGATCATCTCGGTCTTGACCTTTCCGTTATTGGCAAGACTAGAAAACCTCTGCATCAAATCGGTCGAAGGGGTTATCGGGTAAGCGGCGCATACATCGGGGTTGACCTGCCTAAAGGCCTCGGCAACCGCCTCGTTTCCGGTGACAGCAACTATCTTTCCCATTATTTGCCCTCCTCTTCCATGACTATCGCCTTATTGCCCTTTTTGCCGGGACATTCGAGGGCGCATATTCCGCAGCCCTTGCAGTAGTCATAATCGAAATCGCCCCTCTTGCCGTCTTTAACAGGTACCGACATGTCGGGGCAATAAATCCAGCAGAACAGACATTGAATGCAGTTTTCAGGCACCCATTTAGGCTTATACGCCCTCCACGAGCCTGTCTTGAATTTCAAGGCGCTCCCGGGTTCGGTGACCACAGCGCCGGGTTTAAGTTCTTTCCATCCCTTTTGTTTCATCCCTCTTTTACCTCCTCGTAACCTCTTTTTGTGGCTTCAAGATTGCCGTCGATTATCTTCTGTGAAAACTTCTTGCCGAAGCTCTTCTTTACATCTTCGAGTATATGCTCAAGCGTCATCAGGCCTGATATCTTTGCAAGCGTTCCTACCATCGGAGAATTCGGCATCGGTCTGCCAAAACACTCTATTGCGATTTTTGTGGCGTCCACAGTAAAAACTTTTTGTCCGTCCTTGGCGTTTATCTTTGCCCTGATCTCTTTGGGATCCTTTGCTGTGTTTACTATAAAGGTCGCATTATCAGGGGCGCCTTCGGTCACATTGATCGCATCCAGCAGAGTAGCATCGGCAACTGCAACGATACTCGGATGCAGGACAGGACAATGCATTCTGAGTTCCTTACTGCTGACCCTATTGTAGGCCCTGAGCGGGGCCCCCGACCTTTCGGGCCCATACTCGGGAAAGGCCTGTACATGCCGCCCGCCGCTGAGACATGCGTCGGCGAAAACTTTTGCGGCGGTGACCGTCCCCTGTCCACCCCTGCCGTGCCATCTGATTTCTACGGTTTCAGCCATATGCTTCCTCCTGATTGGATTTGTTAAAATGCAAGAATATTTACTTTAACGAAAAGACCAGGCAATATTCAATAAGATTAAGCTGTGATAATAAAAACTTATGGCCGGCAGATAAACCGCCTGCGCTCCTCAGAAACAAAAAAAGGGGAGCGGAATTCCGCTCCCCTTTTTTTACGACTCTTTTCGGTTATGCCTTTATAGGGCTGAACTGTTCGTTAACGTTTCCAGCTGCATTCTTTCTGTTGTAAAGGACTATCATGCTTTCGACAAATACGCCTGCTATGCCGCCCGTCATCATAGAAACAAACCCGGCAGAGGCGAAAAACACCATAGCCATAAGCCCTGCCATAAAGCTTCCGCCCAACGGGCTTCCGGCAATATACAGGGCCAGCATCGTACTGATATATCCCGCAGGAATAAGCCCGTAAACAAGAAAATACAAGCCCCCTATCAATAAACCCATTTTCGCGCCGATACCCGTAAGATCTTTCTTTGCTGTCATAACAAGGCCCTCCGTATTCTGTTTTTTTGCTTCGCCCTTATAGCAAAGCTTTTTTAATAATTCAATTTTAATCCGGCAGGGCTTACAATAAGCTTACATTTTCGTGTTAACAAAACATTTACTGCTATTGATTTATAAGCCTTTTTGCTGTAAAGGAGAAGAACAATACCGGGCCGGGCCGTTATTTATTCAGACCTTTCCTGAAAGGACCGCTTGCATACGGCCGTAAAGCTTATCAGCCTCGATATTCAGACCCAGATTTTTATAGCAGCTTATAAGGCGCCGGTAAAACACCTCTGCGGACCCGTCTATGTCGATGCACCTCCGGAACCAGTCTGCGGCCGTTTTCCATTTCCCCTCCGAAATCCAATATTCTCCGGGCTTCGATGCGGAAGACACAAACATGTTACGCAGACTTTCACGTTTTGAAATGGTCCATGCACTATCGGAATCAGCCGGAAGGAAAGCGCCCTTATACAGGTTGATCGTCTTTTCGCTCAGGCCCAGCGCCGCATTAAGGGCATCGTGATTTTTATGGCCGGCGCTGCGGCTGGACTGCCATGAGGCATCGGCCTTCCCGACCATATGCTCGAACGCCCATGCGTCAACCCAATAATAGCGCGGGTCTAGAGACAGTTGTCCGTCACAAAGCTGAATCCCCTTATAATCTTCTATGAGCCTTCTCAGGCGATGCAGCGTGGATTCAAAGGAGGTGACAGCAGAATCGCCGTCGGCCTCGGGCCAGAGCGCGTCTATTATCTGGGCCTTGGACACGTCAACTCCGCCAAAGGCGATAAGGGCCTTGATCATCGCGATAGGCTTGGACTGAAGCTTAACGGCGCCTTTAAGAGTAAGTGAATCCTTTATCACGGCAAACCTGCCGAGAGCATATATCATTACCGGATAGGGCCATTCTTCGACATCGAGAGGCGGCGTATCCGGCATGAGTCTTCGCTTTCTGATCACCTCGAGGGCGGTGTCCTTTTCGATGCCCGACTGAAGGGCCTTCATGCAAATCCGCGTCATAAAAGCGTGGTTGGTCCAGATAAGCCCCAAAAGCTTCTGCGCCCTCACACTCAACATAGCTTTATTCAAACAATCGTTTACCTCATAACCGGCGCCGCGGTCGAACAAAACATGCTGGTCAAGGAGGGCGCACAGGTGCTCAAAAAAACTGCTGTTCATCCTGCATGCTGCCTCCCGTGCCGATAGCCTGAAATGATCAGCATCGCTGAAAACCCCTCTCTCATACTGTATCTCGGCCATTTTAATGAAAAATAACGGCTCTTCAAGCCTGCGTCCGGATTTTGCTAGGAGATTCAGCGCCAAAGACTGATTATAAAACGCCTTATCATGGTCTCCGTTGATCTGCCCCCTGCATGCCAGAAGATAATGATAATAAGCCAATTCGGATTCTTTGGCGCTGTTGAGAAGAGAGGACAGATGCTGATAAATCCTGTCAAAAGAAAGCGCGTCATCCTCCTCGATGGAAGCTGCCAGACCATGCATTAGAAGGCCGATGCGCCCTTTCTCCTCAGGCCCCTGCAATAAACCGAGCGACTTTATGATAATTGCGGAAGTAGGCCCGACGAACAAGTCATAAAAGGCCTCCAACTCATCGAACAAGCCGAGGACCTTGCTTGAGACCCCGTCCATACGGATATGGTCGATCAGAAAACCTCTGATGAAGGCCGCTTTCGAAAAGTCCCCGATCCAGAGGTAATAACGGCACAAATTAACGCCGGCGCTCAATCTGCGGTTAATATCGGCATTATGTCCCGCAAGGACCGATACGAACGCCCTGTCTTCCCAGAAAGAGATGTCCGGATGGTCCGGCCTGTTCACGCTCATCAAAACAAAAAGGTTCATGACCGCGTCCCCGAAAGACCCTGAAACCGAAAAAGAAGGATCGTTCCTCATGCCCGTCTCTACAAAGGAAATCAATCCTTCCGCACGGCTGAATTCGGACGAAGAAATATACATATCGCTAAGGGCCAGAAAAGAAAGCAGCATTGCCTCTTTGTCCTTCAAGGCGGAACAGAGTTTCAGGGCTTCTTCCAGAAATTTCACCCCGCCGTTATCGGCCTCAGACAGGCCTTTCCAATATAAAAGGCGAGGATCAGCGCTGAAATAGTCTTCGGGAAGCGCGGCAGTCCATTCCGATACAGCTTCAAGACGGCCTTTTGCCGCCATGGCCGGAGCGGCATCGATGATAAATCCGGCCAGAGCGTCCCACAACCCGTGCCCTATAAGAACATCTCCGGCCTCCCCTTCCCGCCCGGCTGCGCTTAATATCCGGGCTGCGCTGTGAGATATTTCGGTCCACTCGCCGTCTGAGAATTCTTTCCTCGCACGCTGCAGAAGAAACTCCCTGAACAGAGGCTGGCAGCAATATCCGGAGTCTACCTTTTCGATAAAAAAAGACCTTCTGCATAAACCTGACAATATCTGCTCGGCGTGCGGATTTCGGCTCAGACGTTCGGCCATTGCAGCGCTCATAGTCCTGAATACCGCGGTTTTCAACAGGAATTCGCGAAAAGAACAATCCAGTTTAGCAAACATTCCGGCAAAGGCGTCCGCTATTTCATCAGGACAGAAAATATCTTCGTTACAGGACGAATATTCCTTCCCTTCATTATGCTCGATATGGGCTACAAGCCCCATTATCCAGCCGTCCGTCTTTCTGTACAGCCGTAGTATGTCGTCATCTCCGAAACGGTCGCCTGCGGACAAAAACTCTTTGGTTTCGTCGTAGTTAAGCCTTAACTCGTCCCAGCCTATCAGAGTGCCGTTGCTCACCACCTCAGCAAGAAGGACAGGATGGGGCTCGTGTCTGCTCAAAAATATAACATTGACCCCTTTCGGAATATTGGAAAGGTCCGCCTTAAGGGAACGGTGTAAATCGGAGGAATAAGGCACATTATGGTAATTGTCGAAAATCAGCAGATACGGTCCGGCAATACTGTTTTTGTCCGGAATGCCGGAATAGACGGAAGGTCCTTCGGAAAGGTCGTTAAGGCCCCGGAAAGAACGCAATTTTCTGGATTCGATATATCCGGACAAAAGGGTCGTCTTGCCTGATCCGGCAGGCCCGGATATCCAGATAATGGGTTTCTTTCTTGCGCTGTCGAGTTTGCGAAACAGTCTCTCCCGCTTAAAAAACCGGCTTGACTGAGCGTCATCTGTTTGAGACAACTGAGATTTTTTTGCCATAGATGCGGATATATCTGATAACAGGTCTATTTATAAAGACTACCTGAAAGAACGGTAAAGTTACGGTTAATTTTTGTAAAGTTTGTGTAAAAGCAAACAAGCCGAAAAAGGACTGTTACGCATTATGCAGGGCCGGTATGCCGTTGGACCGGCAGGGTAAGGTTCGGCGAAGACTCAGGACCGTACGCTACACCGCAGGGAAAACCGTAATAACATTAAAGCTCCTCGCTTAAAACCAGATTTCCAATTCCGTTCTTCAGGTCGCAGCGTTTTAAGTTGCTGTCCAACAAGTCCGATACGATCATTATCTTTTTATAAACATCCGGGTTGAGAATGCCCTTCAAAATAGATTCCTCTTCGCTGCTCAGCGCATAGCCTTCTTCTATGCACGCAAGCTCAAATGAGCTAAGGGCCCGCTGTCTAAAACCGTCGTCGGTTATAAGCCGTCCGATTATCCTCTCGACCGAATCTTGTCCCATTTGATCACCTCTCTTTTTTATTCAGACCGCAACGCTTTCGCGCAGAAAATATTGGTGTACGATATAAAAATTAAACCTGCTGACAGGCCTGTACTTGACGACATAAGACCATTCCCCGTCGCCGTTATAAGGCGGCATTTCCTTGTAAACCTCTCCTTCGCACAAGGCGGACTTGATCTTGGACCGCTTGTTCGCCTTGGATCTGCGTCCGGTTTCGAGTTCGAAAAATATCTTTTCGGAGGGAAGCTTCCGGCTGCTTTTGATGAGGAACGCCTCGTGGTTTATGTCGACAAGCGAAGCCTCGCAGCACTTTACAAGACGCCCGCCTTCCAATGCTTCGCCGACGCTCACCTTTGCGTAATCGGGCATCACCCTCTCGGCAGTCCTTTTTTCTTCGTACTTCCTGCCTGAAGCGAGCGCCCGGACTGCCTTGACCGAATATTGTAAAAGCTTCGTCGAGAACTTCCGCAGCACGATCATCATCGTAAAGAACATCAGCCCGACTTCGAAGAAAAAATTCTGCTGCACATCGAGGAAATGGTTGTCTATGAGCGTCCTTATCTCCTTGGGCGCGCTGTGCGGAGTGAAGAGCTGCGAATACCCTATCAACCCCGGCCGCACCATAAAGCGCTTGTCGTAGTTTTTTATGTGCCTGCATATCTGCTCATAGATCAACGGCCTCTCGGGCCTCGGCCCCACAAAATCCATATCGCCTTTAAGCACGTTGATGAGCTGCGGCAGTTCGTCGAGCCGCGTGTCCCTTAAAAACTTGCCGAATTTGGTTTCGAGCCTGTGCTTGGGCGAAAGCAGTTCCGCCCCTATCACCCTCTCGGCGTCAGGGACAAGTGTGCGGAATTTGTACATGATAAAAGGTTTTTTGTCGATACCGAGCCTGACGCCCCTGTAAAAAACCTCACCGCCGTCCTGAAGTTTTATTATCAGGGCGATGACCAGAAACAGGGGCAGAGAGCAGACGATAAAGAACAGGGCGAAGATAAAATTGAAGGCGGCATTAATGAACTTAAACGCCTTTGAATACCCGCCTTTGCCGATCGAAGAGACATTGAACTTTAAACCTCGCGGTAAATATGCAGACGCCATAGATGTTTTTTGTCCCATGCTAATCGAATTAATTGCCATTTTCCAGCACCTCTTATATAAAATTGTACTGCTATTTATTACAAGAAAGATGCCAGATTTTTTATCATTATATTTCAATGGTTTTACATAAAGCGGGAGATCCGGGAACGTCCTCTAAATGGACATTGGTTTTCTAATGCATTAGCTGCGTCCTTTCTAAGGACCAAATAAAAGATTGTCTCTGGATTTTTATATTATTTTTCAATATGATACTGCGACCGCAAAAAATAGAAACATCCAAGACGGCACTGTCCCAAAACAGGACAGCGCAATGCGGCATTGCAAACAAAGAAGATAATAGCAGGAAATAATTATTTTAAACCATAGAGTTAGGCGGAACTTAAAGAGTGATTGTGCAGTCCCGAATCAGAACAAAGCCGGTAACCTATATACATCTGTGGCAGATGTTTTTTTAGGGTAAGCGGGAATCCAGTCTTTTCAAGTAATTGCTTACGCTCTGGATACCCGCTCCCCGACTACTACATTCGGGGACAGGCTTCGCGGGTATGACGACTTTTTACGACTTAGTCACTCTTTACCCCTATAGAACATCTTCCGGTTGACCTTCAGCATTTCTGCGGCCTTGCTTTTATTTCCACCGCAACGCTGGAGCGTAGTCTGAAGCGCCTTGTCGACAATCGCATCGAGCGAAAGTTCTCCGGCCGGGAACGAAAGATTGTATTCGATCATGCCGTGCCTTCTGACATTTTTCCTTGGTTCCTGCCCTATGCCCAAATGCTCCGGACGTATGAGCTGGTCGTCCGCGGATATGACCGCATGTTCCATGCAATTCCTGAGTTCCCTCACATTGCCCGGCCAAGTATGCAGCAGCATCATATCCATCGCGGCCTTAGATATGCCCGGCGCCTTCCTGCCCAAATGCTGTCTGAAATGGTCCAGAAAATATTCCGCCAAAAGCGGGACATCGCCCTCCCTGTCCCTGAGGGCCGGTATGTGTATCGGAAAGATGTTAATGCGGTGGAAAAGGTCCTCGCGGAATTTCCCCTCGCCGACAAGCGTTTCGAGGTTGCGGTTGGTAGCGGTGACGATCCGGCAATCGACACGTTCGGTCTCGTTGGACCCCACCCGCTCGAAGCTCTGGGTCTCTATCACCCTGAGGAGCTTGGCTTGGGCCGTCACCGGAAGGTCCCCTATCTCGTCAAGGAATATCGTGCCTCCGTCCGCTGCGGCAAACCTGCCCTTCCGCTCCTGATGCGCTCCCGAGAACGCGCCCCTTACGTGGCCGAACAACTCGCTCTCTATCAGTGTCTCGGGGATCGCAACGCAGTTGACGGTCACAAAACGGCCGCTCATCCTGCTTCCCGAATAATGTATGGCATTGGCTATCACCTCTTTGCCCACCCCGCTTTCTCCGTATATCGCAACGGTAGTATCGGGCGAGGCCGCAACCTGCTTTGCGCGGAATACGATCCTGTTCATGGCGGCCGAACGGTAGACAATGGAACCGAAACCGAACTTCTCGCTGAAGCGGCTCCTGAGTTGCTCGTTTTCGGAACTGAGCATCGAATAATCCAAGGCCCTTTTTATGGTGAGCGCGAGATCTTCTTCGTTTATCGGCTTGGTTATATAGTCGAACGCGCCGTTTCTGATGGCCTCGACAGCCCCCTCTATGCTGCCGTGCGCGGTCAGAATAATAAAGGGGATTTCAGGCCGTTTGGCCTTCACCATGCCGAGCAGTTCCATACCGCCTATCCCGGGCATCATCATGTCCGAGATGACCAAATCGACAGGCAGGGCGTCTAGTGCGTCGAGCGCATCCTGCGCTCCGGACGCCGTGACAGGGCTGAACCCTGAATTCTTGAGCGCGGTCTCTAGAATGCTGCGGAACATCCGCTCATCGTCAACAACGAGGATTATAGGTTTGCCCGGACGCATTTTTTATTATATCATTCTTGCCATGCTGCCGTTGTTTGCAACGCTCTTACTCTCATTGCTTCTATTCCCGGCGAATGCGTTTGCTACAGAAGGCGGGGGTTCGACCTACGTACTCGGAGGCAGGGACGCGTTTGAGGACTTTTTGCCGCAGCGGGGCGAGCACCTGCGTTACGACGACAAAAACCATACCGTTACCGGAAAATATTACAAAGAGTTCAATGCGAGAAACTGGTTCGAAGGAAGCTCCGCATGGCTTTCGCTTATCGCCTCATTCTGACTCAGACCGTGGACAGACAATAACTCGTCTGGCCGTTTCAAGCGCCTCCGCGAGGGCGGCTGAAGCTTCATCGAGCAACCCGTCGGTCACATTGCCGGCTTTCAAAGCGGCTTCCAATGCACCGGCGACCCTGTGCAGCCGTTCCGCCTCTATCTGCAAAGCCGCCCCCTTTAACGAGTGGGCCGCCCGGATCGCGCCGTCCATATCTCCGGTCTTAAGCTTTTCACGTATCCCCTCCACAGCCGGGCCGTAATCCTCCACAAATATCTTCAACGCTATGGCCCTGATATTGCCTCCGCTTTCACGCGTGCCGGACAGCGCTTGCCCGGCCTCCGCACAAAGGGGCGAAGACTTTACCCATCTGGACAAGACATTGTAAAGCTCGCTCTCATCGAGCGGCTTAGAAATATAGTCGTCCATCCCGGCCTTCAGGCATTTCTCTCGGTCGCCCTCTAAAGCCAACGCTGTCACGGCTATAATGGGAATATTTTTAAACCGCTCATATGCCCGTATTGCTTTTGTGGTCTCGAAACCGTCCATTCCGGGCATGCTTATGTCCATTAAAACAGCATCGTATGTATCTGCCGAGGAGATGAGCTTATTGAGCGCCTCCTGCCCGTTTTCCGCCTCATCGGCGGCTATTCCTGCGAGTGCGAGAAAGCCCGCAGCAACCTGCCGGTTGAGTTTATTGTCCTCGACGATAAGAATTTTTCCGCCCACAGGCAAGGCCCTGCAGGCTTCGTCCGGCAAAGCAACCTTTTCCGCAACCTTGGCGGCCACAGGCATAAATGCCGCTGTAAACATAAATACGCTGCCCTCCCCCTCCACGCTCTTGACAGCTATATCTCCACCCATCATCTTGACGATATCACGGGATATCGCCAATCCGAGGCCTGCCCCTTCGTACCTGCGGGACAAGGCATCTCCTATCTGGGAAAAAGGCTCGAAGAGGGCAGGCATCTCTTCTTCCGAAATGCCTATACCCGTGTCCGAAACCGAAAATTCAAGTATGACCGGAGAAATACCGTCAGGACTAATACGCCTGACACAGATATTTATGTCCCCATGTTCGGTAAATTTGACGGCGTTCGAGATCAGATTAAGCAGCACCTGTTTCAGGCGGGCCGGGTCCCCGCTCAAATATTCGGGCACGTCCTCCGCTACATTCCGTGTAAGCTTCAGTCCTTTAGCTGACACCAGCGGGCTTAACACATTTACGACACGTTTGAGCGTCTCCCTCGGCCTGAAATCACTCGAAACGATCTGCAGCTTGCCCGCCTCTATCTTAGAGAAATCCAGAATATCGTTGACGAGATTGAGCAGCAATCCGGAAGACGCATTGATATTTTCGAGATACTCCCTGTGCATACAATCGTGTTTTTTCTGAAGGGCGAGGGAAGTGAAACCGCTTATGGCATTCAGCGGGGTGCGTATCTCATGGCTCATCTTGGCGAGGAAATCGCTCTTGACCCTCGCTGCATCTTCTGCCGCGTCTTTCGCCGCATTCAACTCGGACGTCCTTTCCTCGACCTTCGATTCAAGCTCTTTCTCGGCCTTCAGCGCAATATCGAGGGCCTGCTGCTGCGCCTCGCTTTTTTCATGCTCCGTTATCCTTATTTTCATGGCCATTGCCATAAGAATAGAGACAGCATAGGTCAACGCCGATATCTGAAACACCCAGTTCGTGATAAAAGAATGGCTTATAAGCCCCAGATTCCGCAAAACGTTCATCATAAAGGCCGCGGTCGTAATAGAAAAAGCTATCGACAGCAACCACGCAGGCTTATAGCCGCGCCTCGCAATAATTATGCTTGCGACCTGCATAATAAGGGTCTGCAGCACTACAAGAAGCTGCATTTTCGGGGCCACGAGATTGTAACGGCCCGCAAAAACGAATCCTATAGAAATTATTGCCAGAACTCCGCAAACGTCAAAAAACTTCTGAAGGCGCGGGAAATATACGTTTATACGCAAAAGACGGGAGAAGAAAAAAGAAAAAATCACTATGGCCAAAAAAGTTACGAGGCCGTTAAAGTATGGGGCTATTGGAGGATAATAAGGCAAAAAGAACCTGTACGCATATCCGTTGACATTTAAAAAAGAGAATGTGAGCGCAACAACGTACGCCATAAAGCCGAGGTAATACACATCCTTGGTCAGGAACCAATAAAAAGGACACACGATGCATATGAGTATCATCGTTCCGTAAAACGCACCGAGCAGCAAAGACTTTATCGAAGCGGCCTCGATAAACTCATGGGGTCGCCAAAGGGTAAGGTTCAAATATGCCGAAGACGTTGTCTGCAGCCTTATATAGTAAGTCCGGGGCAGGTCATCCGGCAGATCGAGAATAAAAACAAACTGGTTGTGGTCCACCTCCCGCAGGGCCTTAGTCATTATTGCCCCTGCGCTGCGCTGCCTGTAATAGGGAGGACCTTCTTCGATCGACTCGTACAGGTCCAGCCTGTCGAGAAAAGGGGGGCCGGCCTCGAGCCACCACTCATGGGGAGCACCCTGAGTTTTCTGGACGGTGAACCGCAGCCAGTAGGCCCCGTCAGTAAACCCCCCGGTCAGATTGCCGGGAATGGGTTTGAACGACGACGCCATTTCAGGGGATGAAACTTTCTCTATGGTGAATTTTCCTGTTTCGTCAAGAAAAACTTCGAGGTGTCCGGGGAAATCGTAAGAATGGCGGTCATTCGAAATATTCAGGACTGTAGATGCTTCGGCAGAAAGGGCAGAGAAGAAAATAACCGGGACAAGAAAAACCTGCACAAAAATAGTGCAATAAGACAGGGGGCCACGGGTCCGATATAAACTCCCTACTTTGCCCCGCAGCATTTCTTGTATTTTTTCCCGCTGCCGCAGGGGCAGGGGTCGTTCCTGCCGACCTTGTTATCGCTGTGTGCGGGCTGTTTAACGCCCTCCGTTCCCCTGTTAAAAACAAGGCGGTGTTCACGCTCGCGCATCTCATTCTCGGTCTCGCTCTTTATCTGTATCCTGAAAAGCCTCATGAGCGCTTCGGAGTTTATTCTCTGCGACATCTCCGAGAAAAGATTGAAGGCCTCTTTTTTATATTCGACGAGGGGATCGCGCTGCGCATAGCCCCTTAACCCTATGCCTTCCTTTATATGGTCTATGCCCAGAAGATGGTCTTTCCACTGGGTGTCTATAATCTGCAAGAGTACCACACGTTCCATGTACCGCATTACGTCCTGACCGACTTCCTCTTCTTTTCGTTCATAAGCTTCTTTGGCCCTCGCAGCCACCAGATCGTAAAGCGCTTCTGCGCTGCCCGTATCGGGGATATCCAAACTTATGCCGAAGGCCCCGTAAATCGCATCGCTCAGGCCCTTTAAATCCCATTCGTCATACCCGGAGTCTTCGCTGCAGAAAACGGAAACAAGGCCGTCTGCCTCATCTTCTATCATATCGAATATCTTGTCCCTCAAATTTTCGCCTGTCAGCACGTCCCTGCGGAATTTATAGATCTCGCTCCGCTGTTTGTTCATGACGTCATCGTATTCGAGCAGATGCTTTCTTATGTCGAAGTTGTGGGCCTCGACCTTTTTCTGCGCGTTCTCTATCGCCTTTGTTACCATCTTGTTCTCGATAGGCACCCACTCGTCCATCTTGAGCAGGTTCATCAAACTGTCTATCCTGTCGGAGCCGAATATCCGCATCAGGTCGTCGGTGAGGGAAAGGTAAAACCTCGACGAACCGGGGTCCCCCTGCCTGCCCGACCTTCCCCGCAGCTGGTTGTCTATCCTTCGGGATTCGTGCCGCTCCGTGCCGATGATCTTCAATCCTCCGGCCCCTATGACCTGTTCGCGCTCTTTTGCGCATATCTCTTTGGCCTTTTCATAAGCGGACTTATAGTCCTCTTCTGTAAAATTCGGTCTGTCGAGCAGCAGCTCGCGGGCTATCCCGTCGGGGTTCCCGCCGAGGACTATGTCGGTCCCCCTTCCCGCCATGTTCGTGGCAATCGTAACAGCGCCGAACCTTCCGGCCTGCGCCACGATCTCTGCCTCTTTCTCGTGGAACTTGGCGTTGAGCACCGCATGCCTGACACCCTTTTTCTTCAGCATCTGGGCAAGCAGTTCGGACTTTTCTATCGAAATGGTCCCGACCAGAGCAGGCTGGCCGTTCTTGTGGCACTCCTCTATCTCCTGAATGACCGCATTGTATTTGGCCTTCTCGTTTTTATAGACGATGTCAGCTGCGTCGTCCCTTATCATCGGTCTGTTGGTGGGGATTACGACAACCTCCAAATTGTATATCTGGGCAAACTCGTGGGCCTCTGTATCGGCGGTCCCGGTCATGCCCGCAAGTTTGTTGTACATCCTGAAATAGTTCTGGAAGGTTATCGTGGCAAGGGTCTGGTTCTCGCTCGCTATCTTCACATTCTCTTTGGCTTCTATGGCCTGATGCAGCCCGTCGCTCCAGCGCCTTCCGGACATCAGCCTGCCGGTGAATTCGTCAACTATTATGACCTCGCCGTCCTTTACGACATAGTCGACGTCCCTCTTGAACATATGGTGCGCGCGAAGGCCTTGCAGCACATGATGGACCCACTCGAAATTGGCCGGCTCGTAAAGATTGCCCACGCCGAGCAGGTTCTCGATCTTCGAATTTCCCCTGTCGTTTATAACGATATTCTTGAGCTTCTCGTCGGTCTTAAAGTCTTCGTCCACCTTCAGGTAGGGGAGTATTTTGTTTACCCTGTAATATTTATCGGTCGATTCTTCCGAAGGACCGGAAATTATCAGAGGGGTCCGGGCCTCGTCTATTAAAATACTGTCGACCTCGTCGACTATCGCGTAGTTCAACTCTCTCTGCGCATATTCGGAGAGATCGTATTTCATATTGTCTCTCAGATAATCGAAACCGAACTCGTTGTTGGTGCCGTAAGTCACATCCGCGCCGTAAGCGTCCTTTTTCTCGCAGGGCCGGAGGTGGTTGTATCTCTTATCGTTGGACAGATACGTCGTATCGTACAGAAACGAGTAGTCATGCTGAATAACTCCTACGGACAGGCCGAGGAAATTGTATAGAATGCCCATCCACTGGGCGTCCCTCTTCGCGAGATAGTCGTTTACCGTGACAACATGGACGCCCCTCCCGTCGAGCGAGTTGAGATATACAGGAAGAGTGGCCACAAGGGTCTTGCCCTCGCCGGTCTTCATTTCCGCAATCTTGCCGTCATGCAAGACAATGCCTCCGATAAGCTGCACGTCGAAATGTCTCATATTGAGACAACGCTTTGAAGCCTCGCGCACAACGGCAAAGGCCTCGTTCATCAAATCGTTCAGGGTCTCTCCGCCGGAAATGCGGTCTTTAAACTCGGCTGTTTTGTTCTTGAGCTGATCGTCGGTAAGAGAAGATACGGAAGGCTCGAGAACGTTTATGGCATCGATCCTCGAAAGCAGCTTCTTCAGCTCCCGCTCGTTCTTAGTCCCGAACAACTTATTGAGTATTCCAAGCATAACTTATTATGTTAGCCGACCGTTCCGTTTTTATGCAAGAAAGAGAAAACCCGATCGATGATCCGCCTTGACAAACATGCAAAAAGGCAAATTCAGCGTGGTTGACTTCGGTAATCCTAATTGATAACATTAATAATTCAGGGGGGGCTGATGCAACCTTATTACGCCTTCAGACGGCCATCATCATGAAGACTGATCCGGATAAAAATCTCAATAAAACCCATATTGTTTTTTTTATAGCGGCGCTCAGCGTCCTAATTGCCGCGTCCGGATACTTCTACTATCGCCACGGCGAAAAGGCCATACGGCAGGAGAAAGAAAACGAACTGAAGGCGATCGCAGAACTGAAGATGAAGCAGATTGCCGAATGGCATAAAGACGAATTAAATGACGCTGCCGTCATATCTAAAAATTCGTTCCTTATCGATGCCGTAAAAAAATACCTGAACGGCAAAGGCCCGGGCGACAGGGCCGCGCTCGTTAAACACCTGAACCAGATAAAAGCCGAACACGGATACAAAGACATAATCCTTTCGTCAATAAAAGGGAAACTCCTAGCTTCCACGGACAAGGCCTTGCAGCATGTGGACACGTCCATTGTAAAAGCGGCCAAGCAGGCCGTAAAGCAACAAAAGTCTTTTTCGACCGACATATACAGATGCTCGGCCCATGGAGTGCTCCAGATCAATTTTGTTTCAGCGCTCACCGACAAGAACGGTTCCGCGTTTGCCGTAATGATCTTCCAGATGAGTCCCGAGGATTTTCTTTACCCCATAATCGAGTTCTGGCCCACCTCGAGCAGGACTTCGGAAACATATATAGCCCGCAGAGAGCAGGATGAGATAATAGTCCTAAATAAATTGAGGCATCTCGATGGGCCCGCGTTCAGCCATAGATATTCGCTCAATGACAAAGAAACGGAGGTTGTAAAAGCGGTCCAAGGTCATGCCGGTTTCTTGGATGCAAGAGACTACCGCGGCGTCGACGTGCTGGCATATGCAGGGCATGTTCCCGATACGCCGTGGTTCATGGTCGCCAAGGTCGATAAGGACGAGATATTCGAAGAGTCGTATTTTAAGATCGGGACTATAATTACTTTTATCGTACTGCTGATCCTCTTAAGCACAACAGGTCTGTTGTTTGTTCACAACAAGAGGTCCGAACAGGAGCTGAGAAAGAGCGAGGAGCTTTACCGGAACCTGTTTGAGAACCATTCCGCCGTCAAACTGATGATAGACCCGGATACCGGAAGCATCATAGATGCTAACGATGCGGCAGTGCGGTTCTACGGCTGGCCGCGCGAGCGGCTCAGGCAGATGAGGATTCAGGAGATCAATACGCTTCCGGACGACGAGCTCATGAAGGAGATCGAAAAGGTAAGGACGCAAAAAAGGAACCATTTTGAATTCCGCCACAGGAGGGCCGACGGCTCGGTGCGGGATGTAGAGGTGTTCAGCAGCAGGATCGAAGCTAAAGGAAGAGAGATACTGCATTCCATTATCCACGATACCACAGAGCGCAAACAGGCAGAGGAGGCGTTACGCAAAAGCGAAGCGCGGTTGAAAAAATCGCAGGAAATGGCGAAGCTCGGCAACTGGAGCTATGATATGTCCGGGCCGATATTATGGTCGGACGAGATGTACCGGATTTACGGAGTCTCGCCCGAAACCTTCACTCCGGATGTCGAGTCTTTTATCGGGCTTATACACCACGATGACAGGTCTGCCATGCGGGCATGGATAAAGGCATGCGCATCAGGGGAAAAGCCCGGGGAAATGGAGTTTCGCGCTGTTCTTCCCGATGGCGCCGTCCGTTTTATCAGGGGAGGCGGTGAACTCATATGCGATCCTGAAAACAGACCGTTATATATGTCCGGCACTGCTCAGGACATCACCGAGCATTGCAGGCTTGAGGACCAGCTCCGGCACGCGCAGAAGCTTGAAGGAATAGGGCAGCTCGCCGGCGGGATAGCGCATGATTTCAACAACGTGCTCAATGCCGTAGTCGGCTATGCGGGTTTGCTCCGGATGAAGATGGACAGCTCCGACCCGCTGGCCCATTATGCGGATGAGATTCTGTCGGCAGGACAGCGGGGCGCGGCGCTTACGCACCAGATACTCGCCTTCAGCAGGAAACAGGTGCTCGACATGAAGCATATCGAGCTGAATGAGGTCATCAAAAGTATAGAGAAGATGCTGCACAGGCTTGTCAGGGAAGATATACACATTAAGCTGGAGCTTTTCAATAAGCCTCTAGTAGTATTTGCGGATGCAGGTCAGATAGATCAGGTGTTGATAAACCTCGCGACCAATGCCCGTGACTCCATGCCTGAGGGCGGGCAACTCACTATTGAAACGAAACTGGTGAAGGGTCCTATGCTCGTTGAAAAGACCTCATGCTCCGAACCCTCTGATTTCGCGGAAATCAGCGTCACGGACACAGGCTGCGGTATGGACGCAGAGACCCTCTATCATATATTCGAACCATTCTTTACCACAAAAGCGGTGGGTAAGGGGACAGGCCTCGGTCTTGCTGTGGCGCATGGGATAGTGAGGCAGCATAACGGTCATATCGAAGCTTACAGCGAGATTGGAAGGGGGACCGTCTTTAAGATTTTCCTGCCGCTGTCAAATCAGATGACCGAAACAATCGGGACAAGCCCTGCTTTGCAGGTCAGAGGAGGAACAGAAACGATTCTGGTTGCAGAAGATGACGCGTCTCTGAGAAACCTTTCTACTATCGTGCTGTGCGAATACGGATATAAAGTCATCGGAGCAGTGGACGGGGAGGATGCGATACGGAAATTCCTAGAAAACAAAGACTCGATAAGCCTTGTGGTTCTTGACGGCATAATGCCGAAGAAGAACGGCAAAGAGGTCTTTGATGAAATACTGAAACTCAGTCCTGACATTAAGGCCATATTCATGAGCGGGTATGCCGAGGATATTTTCACCCATGGCGGCCTTTTGGAGAATGCAGTAACTTTTGTCCCCAAACCGGTAAAGCCGGACGACCTGCTCCGCATAGTGCGTGAGGAGCTTGATAGGCAATAGATATAAAAGCAAACTCCACAACAACGACGGCAAACGTCATCTTGACAAACATACTGCCGTCTGATATGTTGAATAGCAATAACTGCGTGGCCGCTAAAAAAAATCCGGAGGGAGAACAAGATGGCAAAAATTGACGCTTTTTTCAAGCTCATGAACGAGCAAGGGGCCTCAGACCTTCACATGGTTTCCGGTTCGCAACCGGTGCTCCGCGTCAGAGGCGAAATGGAGAGGGTCGATTACAAGATCCTCGAAAATGACGAACTCAAGGGCATGCTGTACGAGATAGCCCCGGAAGACAAGGTGAAGACCTTTGAAGAGACCGGCGACGTTGACTTCGGCTACGAAATACCGGGACTCGCAAGATACCGCGCAAACTTCTTCCGTCAGAAATACGGCGTGGCCGCGGTCTTCAGGGAAATCCCGAGTAACGTGCTTACCGCCGAGCAGCTCGGCCTTCCCGATATCTGCAAAAAATTCGCTATGCTCCACAAAGGGCTCGTGCTGGTCACAGGCCCGACCGGCAGCGGCAAATCGACGACACTCGCGGCAATCATAGACCATGCGAACAAAAACAGAAAAGACCACATAATAACCGTCGAAGACCCGATAGAATTCGTCCACAAAAGCCAAGGCTGCGTGGTGAACCACAGAGAGATAGGGCAGCATACCAGATCGTTCTCTGCCGCATTGAGAGGCGCCCTGCGTGAAGACCCCGACATAATACTCGTAGGTGAAATGAGAGACTTGGAAACCATTGCGCTTGCGCTTGAAGCCGCGGCCACAGGCCACCTTGTCTTCGGCACACTGCACACGACCAGCGCGGCCAAAACGGTTGACAGGGTAATAGACGTTTTCCCCGCAAATCAGCAGGCACAGATAAGGACAACGCTGTCCGAGGCCTTAAAAGGGGTCATAGCCCAGAACCTATTCAAGAGGGTCGACAAAAAAGGCAGGTGCTGCGCCTTGGAAATACTGGTCTGCACCTACGCGGTAGGCAACCTGATAAGAGAGTCCAAGACCCATCAGCTGCCGTCCGCCATGCAGACGGGCAAGAAGCTCGGCATGCAGACGCTGGACGATTCTATTATGGATGTTCTGAAAAAGGGATGGATAAGCCCTGAAGAGGCTTACGACAAATGCATAGACAAGAGCAAATTCGTGCAGTTCTTAAAAACGCCGCCGCCGGAATTTTAAAAAGGGAGAAGTCAAAAGTAAGAACTAAGAAGCAAATTCGGAAGGGAGGAATTAAATGAGAAAAGCGGAACTGGATTACATACTCGGCACCATGCTCGACAGCCACGGCAACGTGTCGGACCTGAACATAACGGTCGGAAAGCCGCCTCAGGTCGAGTCGTCCGGACAGCTTGTGCCTGTGACGTTCGACAAGCTGTCGATACCGGCGCTGACGCCGTTTCAAAACGAGATCCTCGCTATGAACCTCATCAACTCGGACCGAAGGCTGACCGAAACGCTCGTCAGCGAAGGTTCTTGCGACAGTTCGTACTCGCTGCCGGGCAAGGCTAGATTCAGGGTCAACATATTCTCTCAGCGCGGACAGTATTCGATCATCTTAAGAAAACTCTCGACGCAAATACCTACGCTCGCAGATTTAAAGGTGCCTGAGGCGCTGAACGGCATAGGCGAAGAAAAGAACGGCCTCGTGCTGGTCACGGGCGCAACCGGAAGCGGTAAGTCATCGACCTTGGCAGCGGTGCTGAGACTTATAAACGAAAACAAATCCGTGCATGTCCTGACACTCGAAGACCCTGTCGAGTTCGCGCACCCCCACATAAAAGCGACCTTCAATCAGAGGGAAATGGGAATAGACTTCGACACCTTCGCCACAGGGCTGAGGGCCGCGCTGCGTCAGGCCCCGAAGGTCATCCTCGTCGGTGAAATGAGAGACAGGGAAACGGTCGAGATCGGCCTGTCCGCGGCAGAAACAGGACACCTTGTCCTTTCGACGCTGCACACCATAGACGCGGGACAGACCATAAACAGGATCCTCGGCATGTTCGACAAGGACGAGGAAAAACAGATCAGGATACGGCTCGCGGACACTATCCGCTGGGTAGTAAGCCAGAGACTCCTGCCCAAGGTCGGCGGCGGCCGAGTCGCGGTCATAGAGATCATGAGAACAAACCTGAGGGTGAAAGACTCCATCCTGAACGGAGAGTCGGAAGGCAAGACCTTTTACGAAATCATCGAGACCGGCGATTCTTACGGGATGCAGACCTTCGACAAGGCGATTTTACAACTGTTCGAAGATGAAGTCATCACCGAAGAGACCGCCATGGCTTACGCTTCGCACAAGCCTGTAGTAGGCAGGGGCATAGACGTTATAAAGAGCAAGAAGGGCGAAAAAACAACCGATATCGAAGGGCTGAAAATCGACAAGAGCTATGACAAGAAGGTCAAGCTCGGGTCAAGATAAGGGGGTTATCACATGGCTGAAGAAAAAATCGACGATATACTTAAAGAGTACGACGAAGGGGCCAAGACCGCGCTTATCTGCGACGACAATCAGGACGCGCAAAAGGCCGTAGCCTCGGGACTGCGCGAACTCAAATACGCCGTTGATACAGCGCCGAACGTGGACGACGCCTTCGACAAGATAAAGTTCAACCGCTACGATGTAGTTGTGATAAGCGAATCTTTTGCAGGGTCGACTCCCGACAACAACGAGTTTCTGGCCCATATCCAGAAAATGCCGATGAGCGCCAGAAGGACCACCTTCTTCGCGCTTTTCGGAAAAAACTTTACTACGATGGACAATATGCAGGCGTTCGAAAAGAGCGTGCATGTTGTCGTAAACCAGTCCGACCTGCCGAATTCAAGGGCCGTACTGAAAAAAGCGATCGCCGCCAACGACCAGTTCTGCAAAGTTTACAGAGAAAGTATGGCAAAATTCGGAAAGATGTAAAAAATTCAATAAAGCGCGGGGACAGATCTCATCGGGATTTGTCCCCGTTCGATTTATCGCATAATGGACATTTATCAGCTTCAGGTCTTTTCTTCGGTGTACCGGTCGCGCAGCTTCTCCCGCGCATCGGAGGAACTGCACCTGACGCAGCCGACGGTAAGCATGCATATCAAGCGGCTCGAAGACGACCTCGGCGTCAAGCTCTTCGACCGCAACGGCAAGAAAAACATCCCGACCAAAGAGGCCGACCTTCTCTACAATAAAGCCGAAGAGCTGATACTCAAACTGAAAGACCTGAAAGAGGATTTCGGGAAAACCGAACAGGAGGAGATCGAGGGGCTGCTTACCATCGGGACCGGCAGTTCGCCCGGCTCTTACATGCTGCCGTACGTCGCGGCCGAGTTCAGAAAACTTTACCCGAAGGTCTTTTTCCAGCTTATAGTAAAAAACACCGGCGACATATACGAGCAGATCGAAAAAGGCGTATTGCTTATCGGCGTTGTCGAAGACCGTAAAGAGCGTGAAGGCATCAACTACCTGCATTCCATAGACGATGAAATGGTGCTGGTGACCGCGCCCGGCTACCTCCCAAAAAAAATAATATCACCGCTCGGGATTTTCCGCATACCGCTCCTGATGAGAGAAGAAGAGTCTGACGCCCGTAAAAGCATGGAAAAACAGCACCTGCTCCACAAAATATCCATCCGGGCGCTTAATGTCGTGGCCATATTGGGTTCAACAGACTCGCTCAAAGAGGCAGTTAAAGCAGGGCTCGGAGCGGCCATTATTTCGCGGTTTGCGGTAAGGGACGACCTCAAAGCCGGCCTGCTCGATGAAGTTCGCATCCGAGGCGTAAAAATGAAGCGCACCCTGTATGTAGCCTCTTCAGGACGACGCCCCCTGCCCCGCCTGTATCAGGCGTTCATAGATTACCTCAAAGAGAACCTGCCCTCCCCGAAATAAACGCGCATCGACCACGGTCGCATTAAAAAAATTGCCTGATTAAGAATAAGCTTGTATAATTTTCTTTATGGCCCCATTGTCCCCCAAATATAGACCTTTATCGGTCGCGCTTTTGTTCGGCCTTGCTTTCTGGGTCATCGATTCTCTAATAGACTCATTCGTTTTCAATAAAGGGACATTTCCAGACCTTCTGTTTTTCGGACTCTACCCCGGAGGGTTCGAACTTTATTACCGCCTTTTTTTCATAGTTTGCATCACCGTCTGCACGGCCGTTATCACGCAGCTTCTGGCAACAAAAAAGGACAGCGAAGACATTCTGAAAAATGCCCTGACCAATGTAGAATTCGAAAGACGGAAATTGCGCCAACTTTACGACAACAGCCCCGACGCCATAGCGGAAGAATCGGTCAGAAAAAGCGAAAAGAAGCTGCGGGACATAACCGCAGCGCTCGGAGAAGGCGTTTACGTCCTTAACAAAAATTGCGAACTTGTATTTATGAACCCCGAGGCCGAGAAGCTTTTAGGATGGACAGAAACGGAGCTGCTCGGCAGGAATGTCCATGACATCTTTCATTTTCAGAAAACGGACAGGGGGCCCCTGCCCGGAAATGAATGTCCTGTTATCGGTGTGCTGTCGAGCGGTCGTCCCCGCTTCGCCGAAGACGATGTATTTACGCGCAAAGACGGGACCATGCTGCCGGTGTCATATATTTCGACGCCGGTCATCGAGAACGGACAGATAGTAGGCGCAGTCACAGCGTTCAGAGACATCACGCTGAGCAAAGAGATGGAGCGGGAGATGCTCAGGACAAGAAACCTCGAATCCATAGGCGTGCTTGCCGGGGGGATCGCCCACGACTTCAACAATCTGCTCACCGGAATAATGAGCTGCATCGCGCTCGCTTTAGATTCGACAGACAGGAACAACGAACTTTACGAAATACTTAAGATGGCCCAAGGCGCGTCGCTGCAAGCGAGGGACCTGACAAAGCAGCTTTTCGCCTTCTCTCAGGCCGGGGACGAAGACAAAAAAAGGGCCGCGCTTTCGGACATACTGAAGAACTCGGTCACCTTTGCAATGACGGGCTCCAATATAAAACCGGAGTTCGATATTCCCGAAGACCTTTGGCCGGTAGAGATAGATACGGTCCGCATAAGCGAAGTTGTGCACAACCTCGCGATCAATGCGAGGGAGGCCATGCCGGAAGGCGGGACACTCGGCGTCAGGGCCGAAAATTTCCATCTCGGAGCGTCCGGCAATCTGCCGTTAAGAGAGGGCAACTATGTAAAAGCTTCCATCAGCGACCAAGGGGCGGGGATATCGAAAGAAAATATGGAAAAGATTTTCGGTCCTTATTTTACGACAAAAAAACTCGGCGCACAGAAAGGCGTGGGGCTCGGCTTGGCAATCTGCTATACGATTTTAAAAAACCACGAGGGGCACATCGCAGTGGAATCCGAGCAGGGAAAAGGCTCGACATTTACGATATACCTGCCTGCCGCCGCACCTGAAACCCCGACCGTCGCCCCCCCGATCAGCGAAACCCCGGTCCCCAAAACAGGGCGTGTGCTCTTGATGGACGACGAAGAGATGATCGGACAGGTCGCAGCCATCCTCTTTAAGAAAAACGGGTATGAAATAGTTTTTGTCCGGGACGGAAAAGAGGCGATTGACGCATACAAAAGCGCAAAAGAATCGCGCAACTCCTTCGATATGGCGATACTGGACCTTACCGTACCCGGCGGGATGGGCGGACAGGAAACGCTCGAAGAGCTGCTCAAATTCGATCCTGAAATCAAGGCCGTGGTCTCCAGCGGTTATTCGTACAATCCGGTCATGGTCAACTATAAAAACTACGGTTTTAAGGCTGTCCTGCACAAACCCTATCAAGCGGCGGAGATTGCGGCCTTGATAAAGGACGTGATGGGACGCGGTTAGTTTCAGATGGTCGGGCTGCTGAGATTCTGTCCGACGTACAACTCCCTCAGTAAAACAAGCATCCCTTGAGGAAGCTCTTCTTTTAAGGGCGTAAGCATGGCCCCCCGCAGAGCGCCGCTTTCTATGACATTTATGCCGGCAAAAGGCGTGTCGAGTTTGACCCTCGCGTTTTCGCACACGACAAAAGGTGTTATCGCAGCGTCTATGCCGATGCGTTCCCTGATAGTCGATTTCAACCAGAACACATCCTGCAGGGTTTTGCGTATTATGTCCGAGCAAACCTTCTTTTTCATCAAAAGGTTCTTGCCGTCGCAGGAAACATCGCCCTTGCCGTGCAGCAGGTTTACCATGAAAAACCCGCGCTCCCGGTTGAATATAACGTAGTCGATGCTGCTTTGGTTATACAGCATGTCTTTAAAGACCTTGTAGTCCTCAGTCAGCGCCCCTAAGACCGAGGCCACGCTTTCGGACCGCTTTTTGTTTCTGTTCAGGATTTTTTTGATCAGTTCGATCGGCATATCTTTTAGCCTAAATCCGCCGGACGTTAAAGTCAATAATATTCGCACCGAATATTCATACCTTGACGGAGTGTCCGGAATTGCGTTAGGTTATTAAATGAACGGGGTTACACGTATTAAAACATTATCAACGGTATTTATGCTGTTGTTATTCCTCTTTGCTTCATTCTTCGGTCCCGAAGGGACTCTCCTCTGTTTCGGCAATGACGGACATGTTGCAATAGAGTTTGTCGATGCATGTAACGGGGAGAGCGCCGGGTCACGGCTTGAAGGGATGGAAAACGATGCCTGCGGCCCTTGCAAGGATGTGCAGTTTATCAGCGCTACGGCGCATACCAATAATGCTCCGCGTTACGTTCAAACGTTTCCGCTTATTTCAGCATCTCCGGTATTGTCGTCATCAAATCATGCAGAATATTTCAGCAGGCTTTTAATTCCACAGGTATCGTCACATCATAAGACTCTCTCCTCTTTACATTCGGTCATTCTTCTAATCTGAGAATCCTCCTTTTCCTGCGCATTTTTATTTGGCGCAGGAGTTCCGTCTTTATTCGATAGAACACCTAAGGAGGTTTATATTTTATGGGTCGAATTTTTTATCCTGTTGCGAGTGCTTTGTTCATCGTACTCATGGTCATATCACCCGTTGCCGCTGAAACAAAAGAATTAACGCTTGAGCAGGCAATCACTATAGCCATCGAAAAGCATCCTGAACTTGCGGCCGCTTCGTTTGAGGTCAAAGCAAAGGGAGCTAAAATTGTGCAGTCAGGCGTATTACAAAACCCACAGCTCGAATTTGGAATGGACAATTTCGGAGGTTCGCGAGACCGTCAAGGTTTTGTTGAGGCCGAATTTTCATGGTCGGTCAGTCAGCAGGTAGAGTTAGGGGGAAAGCGCACAAAGAGAGTCCGGGCGGCTTCGATTGACCGCGATATCTCACGCTGGGATTATGAAGCAAAGAAACTTGATGTTATAAATGAAACCACAAAAATGTTCATTGATGTTGTTGCTGCGCAGGAAAAGTTAATAGTATCCGAAGAACTATATCGGCTTGCCGAACACTCTTTTAACACGGCATCGGCCCGGGTACAGGCAGGCAAAGCATCCCCGATAGATGAGGTCAAAGCCTCGGTTGAGCTGGCAAAAGCAAATCTTGAACTTGAGCGCACTAAAGGCTCACTTATTGCGGCACGAAAGCGTTTGGCTTTTGCGCTTGGTGATAGCGGAACACCTTTTTCAAAAGCGGACTATCAGCTTAAGGTTGGACCTTCTGATATGTCACTTGAACAAATCGAAACGCTTGCGAACAAAAATCCTGATGTAATTAAATGGGATACGGAAATTGCTCAACGAGAAGCTGCTCTGTCTCTTGAGAAAGCAAATCGAATACCCGACCCATCTATAAGTGGAGGGATTAAACGTTTTAACGGAAAAGAAACCGCTCTAATTTTTGGCATGTCCGTGCCTCTGCCTTTTTTCAATCTGAACAGCGGCGCAGTGGCCGAAGCCGAAAACAGGCTTGAAAAAGCTAAAAAGGAGCGGGAAGCGGCACATCTAAAAACTAAGACATTGCTGGCGGATGCTTATCTGGCTTTGTCAGGGGCGATGTCGGAGGCTGCTGCTTTAAAAGACAAAATACTGCCTTCTCTACAGAGGGCATATGAGTCTGTACATGAGGGCTATAAATACGGGAAATTCGGCCACCTTGAGTTTCTCGATGCACAGAGAACTTTATTTGAGTCTAAAAAACAGTACATCGAGTCTCTTGTCTCATACAGCAAGGCCGCTGCCGACATAGAAAGACTGACCGGCGCGGGCCCAAACATCCATCAGTCAGGGCAATAGAAATTGGAGGAAAGACAGATATGAAAATCAAATACATCGCTGTCCTTATAATAGCGGCCGCTATTATGGCCGGCATAGGCTTTAGATATTCGGCCACAGGAGCAAAGAAAGAGGCGCATTCGCCTGAAAAAGCATCTAAAGAGAATCACAAGGAAGACAAGGAGCGCCACGATGACGAGAAGATAGTCAAACTGCATGCCGATGATATAAAAGAATTCGGCATAGAGATTAAAGAAGCCGGACAGGGAAGAATGGCTGTACAGATAGAGCTGCCCGGAGAGATAACCCCGAATGCGGACAGGTTAGTGAGTATTGTCCCCCGAGTGTCGGGTGTTGTCAGAACGGTATCGAAAAACCTTGGCGATCAAGTTAGGGCCGGCGACGTTCTCGCGGTTCTTGACAGCAAAGAGATGTCCGATTCAAAAGCCGCATACCTTACTGCCCTAAAGCGAATGGAGATAGCGCAAACCAACCTGAAGCGGGAGGAGACGCTTTATAAAAAGAAAATCTCTCCGGAACTCGATTACCTCGATGCCGGAAAGGCATTTGCCGAAGCCCAGATCGAGTTGAGATCTTCGGAGCAAAAGCTTTACGCCCTTGGTTTTACCGCTCAGGATCTGTCAGCTTTGCCCACGCAGTCCAATATGAGCTTTACCCGCTATGAAATGAAAGCTCCTTTCAGCGGCACACTAATAGAAAAACATATTTCCTTGGGTGCAGCGCTGAAGGACGATACCGCAGCTTTCGTAATAGCGGACATGAGTTCTGTATGGGTGAATATAAGCGTTTATCAAAAAGATATGCTTCATGTAAAAAAAGGACAGCATGTGATTATTTCAGCAGGCAGTGGAATCCCGGATGCAAAAGGTTCAATCTCTTATATATCTCCGGTGACGGGACAGGAGACAAGGACCGCAATTGCGCGGGTTGTATTGCCGAATGCTAAAGACCTTCTTAGACCGGGACTTTTTGTGACGGCTAAACTTGCGGTTGCTGAGGTGTCTGTACCGGTGCTCATACCCAAAACAGCAATCACATCAGAAGGCGGCAAATCTGAAGTCTTTGTGCAGACGGAAGAAGGATTTAAACCGCAGGTTGTGACGCTCGGCAGAAGCAGCGATACCCATGTTGAAGTTATTTCGGGTTTAGCGAATGGGCAGAAATATGTTGCCAAGGGCGGCTTTACGCTCAAAGCCCAAATGTCCAAGGGCGCATTCGGCGACGGACATAGCAACCACTAAACGGGAGGTCAGGACATGCAGAAAATTATACACTTTGTTCTACAGAACCGTTTGCTTATGGGGGTGCTCGGCATACTAATCCTTGCAGCCGGTTATTACAGTTATATCAAGCTTCCCGTTGACGCTTTCCCTGATGTAACGCCGAATCTGGTTCAGGTCTTTACAGAGACAGAAGGACTTGCGCCTGAAGAGGTCGAAAAGTATGTCACCTATCCTGTTGAGGCTGCAATGGCAGGGCTCCCCGAGCTTAAAGAAATCAGGTCGGTATCGAATTTCGGCTTGTCGGTCGTTAATATTTACTTCAAGGATGGAACGGATACATACTTTGCACGGCAGCTCGTAAACGAACGGCTGCAGCACGCGCGTGAAGAAATACCCGAGGGGTTCGGCAAGCCGGAAATGGGGCCGATTTCCACAGGGCTCGGACAGATACTCTTCTATGTTTTGGAAGACGAAACAGGCAAGAGATCTCCGGAAGAGATGAGAGAGATTCAGGATTGGCTTATAAAGTTTAACCTCCAGACAGTCTCGGGCGTGACAGAAGTTCTTTCGCTTGGAGGCGAAGTCAAACAGTTCCATGTTCAGGTGCGGCCGCAGGACCTTCTTAGATATGATATCTCTCTCAAAGAAGTGATAGCGGCAATTAAGGCCAACAACTCTAATGTAGGCGCTCAGTTCATAGTCAAAAACGCAGAAGAATACATTGTCCGCTCGGTAGGGCTTGCGGAGAAGATAAGCGATCTTGAGGCTATCGTCCTGAAATCCAAAAAGGGAACTCCTGTATTCCTCAGCCACGTTGCGAAAATTGTTATAGGCGGCGAAATCCGTCGAGGACTTGCCACAATGAACGGTAAAGGAGAGGCTGTCGTCGGTATGGTGCTTAAACTTATCGGGACAAATACCTCTACGGTCATCGCCGATGTGAAAGCAAAAATGGCAGAGATCAACAAGGTGCTTCCTCAAGGCGTAAAAGTCGTTGCGTATTATGATCAGGCAACTCTTGTGAAGAAATGCATTCAGACAGTTACCACGGCGCTTATCGAGGCGGGTATCCTTATAGTCATTATCCAGCTGGTCATGCTCGGAGGTCTGAGACCCAGCGTTGTCGTACTTGCCGCAATCCCGTTTTCTCTGGCTTTTGCATTTCTGCTTATGTGGTATTTCAACATCTCGGCAAACCTTATGTCTCTTGGCGGACTTGCCATTGCACTCGGGTTGTTGGTTGACGGAGCTGTTGTCATGGTCGAAAATATAGACAGCCATCTGAGGGATGCAGATCCTAACGAGCCAACGATGCATATTGTGGCCCGGTCCTGCATTGAAGTGGCAAGACCGATACTGTTTTCCCTGTTAATAATCGTAATAGTATTTTTGCCTCTCTTTACGCTGCAGGGAGTTGAAGGGAAAACATTCAAACCCCTTGCGCAAACAATGTCCTATGCGATGTTAGGCTCTCTGATCTTTGCTGTGCTTTTTGTGCCTGTGCTGGCAAGCCTTATTATGAAAAAGCCGACAACC
Organism: Nitrospirota bacterium; assembly: GCA_004321915.1. Lineage (GTDB taxonomy): Bacteria > Nitrospirota > Thermodesulfovibrionia > Thermodesulfovibrionales > Dissulfurispiraceae > MYbin3. The sequence goes on along the minus strand of SCQE01000068.1, from coordinate 54,748 downwards.
TCCGGGGAGCACAAAGAGGTGTTTGTTCTGCGCCGGCTCCTAAAGCATTACAAACCCGCTGTGTCGTATTTTGTTCGGAACCCTAAATCAGCGGTCATTCTCTCTGCAAGCCTTCTTGTTATTGGCTGTCTATTATACATGCTGCTCGGCTCGGAATTTGTGCCGAGGCTGAACGAGGGAGACCTTCTAGTACGAGCAACAATGGCCCCTTCAATATCAATCGAAGAGTCGAGAGATACTATGCTCAGATTTGAGAAAAGACTTATGTCAAAATTCCCGGAGGTAAAAAGAGTTGTTACAAGGGTCGGCAGGGGAGAAGTAGGAGCACATGCAGACCCTGTCAACAGCGCCGAGGCCTTTGTGGAGCTTAAGCCGAAAAATCAATGGACATCCGCCAAGAGTCTTGAAGAGTTGTATTTTAAGATGGGCGAGGAGTTCGAAAACTTTCCGGGTGTCCAGTTCAACTTCACTCAGCCGATTGCGGCGGCGGTTGACGAACTTCTTACCGGTATTAAAGCTGACCTCGCAATAAAGATATTCGGCCCGGACATGGAGGAGCTTAAGGAGCAGGCTGAAGCCATCGAAGAGGTTATACGGAAGGTGCCGGGCGCTGCCGATGTGCAGAAGGACCAAGTGTCAGGAACGCCTCAGCTCCGCATTACAATAAACCGTCAGGCTATCTCACGGTATGGGATAAATGTCGAGGATGTTCAGGAGATCATTCGTACCGCTGTCGGGGGTGACAAAGCGGGGCAGGTTTTTGAAGGCATAAAGCGCTTTGATATCTTTGTCCGATACGCACCTGAGGCAAGAGTCAGCGCGGAGGTTATCGGCAATATTCTTGTTCCTGCGCCCGGAGGCCCAAGGGTCCCTCTGTCCGAACTGGCAAAGATTGAAGAGCTCATCGGACCGAGACAGGTTACACGCGAACATAACCAACGATTCATAACCGTTCAGTGCAATGTACGGAACCGTGACATAGGTTCTTTTGTTAAGGATGCGCAGAAGGCGATAGATGCCAAAGTCAAACTTCCTCCCGGATACCTCATGAGTTGGGGCGGACAGTTCGAGTTGCAGAAAGAGGCCAATAAGCGTTTGACCCTTGTAATCCCAGTTACGCTGCTGATCGTCTTTCTGCTGCTATACTCGTCGTTCAATTCGATGAAGAACTCGTTTCTGATATTGCTCAACATTCCCCTTGCCCTCGTAGGGGGCGTGGTGGGCTTATGGATTACGCAGCAGAACCTTTCTGTGCCCGCATCGGTAGGCTTTATAGCCCTCTTCGGTATCGCCCTTGCAAACGGCATGGTCCTTGTTACATACCTGAATCAACTTTTAAGGAAAGGAATGCCTATGGATGAAACCTGTATTCAGGGCGCTTGCATGAGGCTGCGGCCTGTGCTTATGACTGCGCTGGCGGCTGCGCTTGGACTGATTCCTATGGTGTTGTCAGGCGGCACAGGCAGTGAGGTCCAGCGTCCTCTTGCAACGGTAGTGATTGGGGGGCTTGTTACATCAACAGCCCTTACGCTTTTAGTTATACCGTCATTATACCGCTGGTTTGCTATAAATCCCGAAGAAGAAACCGTTATGAAATAGGAGGAGAACAGATGAAAGAAATCATAGCCTACATCAAGCCTCACAAGTTGTCGGATGTCACCTTGGCCCTTCAAAAAGTTGAAGGGCTAAGGGGTATCAGCGTTTCTGAAGTAAAGGGGTTTGGCAGAAGAGAGGGACAGGAACATGCCTGCAAAATAGACAGTCTATTGGATTTTGCGCCTTATGCACGAATAGAAATATTCTGCAATGACGACCTCGCCGATAAGCTTATTTCGATTGTTAATGAGGTCGCTTATACAGGCATTAGGGGCGACGGCAAAATATATGTCCTTAATGTGCAGCAGGCGATCAAAATAGGAAAGGGAGCGATTAACGCTTAAAATCCATTATGAAAATAAACGGCAATACAATACAACAGATATGGAGGGACAAAATGAAACGAATCGGCGTTGCTTTTATGGCGGTAGTTCTTTGCGTAACACTTAGCTATGGTTTTGACATGTCAGGCAAGGGTCAGATTTTAGAAAAAGCGAAAAGCGCCAAGACAAACGTATTTGCCGAAGAAGGGCAAGTGCAAAAAGGACAGGCGATATTGATAATCAAAGCTTCTATTAAAAAAGAAGGGTTGCGGCCGGAATATCCGTTTGTGATTAACATTGACGGTCAAGCAGTAACATGGAAGTCTCAGGGGATGCAGGATAACCTTCCGAAGTATGCCGATGGCTACAAATCAAATAATCCTGAAGCGGGTGACGGTATAAAATATAAGCTTTATAAAAGGATAATACTTTCAGCCGGTACGCATAAATTCTTTATCGGACTCCCTGAAGACGAGTATTCAAAAGAGTTTAGCCTAACCGTAAAAGAAGGCGGGCCTCATTATCTCGAGCTTCAGCCGGTGTATAAATATGATAGAGAGTATCGCAGCAAATCCGATTATGGGTTGCCGAGAAACAGGACTTTTTCAAAAGGAATATCTTCTTACAGTATCTTGTTTAACGAGCAATCAATATAGCGACTGTCCGGGTCATGTAATCGTTTTTGCCGGTCCCTTGACAAAGCAAGACCCTATTTGATAAATTTTCAGTCAAGCCACGAAGGCGAGCGGATCTGAAGGTCCCCAAGCGTTCGTGGCATTTTTATTTCAGGGGGCATAATGAAAAAATATTTATCGATCCTTACGGCAGCCGCCTTTTTGTTTGCGGCCTCACTCTCTTTCGCCGGCGAGGCGGACCTTATACTCAAACTGCTCATCAAGAAAGGCGTTATAACCGAGGCGGAATATCAGGAGCTGAAAAAAGAGCTCAAAGAGACCGCAAAAGGCGAAGAGAGCGCAAAGATGAAAGAAGAGATTAAAAAAGAGGTCATTGCCGAGGTCGAGAAGAAGAAAGAATCCGACGCGGCCGAATGGGCCAAACGCCTAAAATTCTCGGGCACGGTCCAAGGCGAATACAGGTGGAGAAGGCACAGGAACATGGCGTTCGGGAATACAGGCTACGATTCAACCTCTGACCTCTATCTGAGAAAGACCGAAATAGGCCTGCAGGCCGGCATTAACGAATGGCTCACCACAAATATAACGCTCAACTCGGAGTGGATAGGCGACAGCGTCAATAACGCGAACAACAACGAAGACACTAAAGTCGATCAGGCCATAATCACCGCAAAGAAAGAGGGCTTTCCGCTTTATGCGGTTGTGGGCAAGCGCACGCAGCCCTTCGGCGCGTTTTACAACCATCTTGTGACCGACCCCATGACTCAGGACGCTTACGAGACCAAAAAGGTCGGCTTGACCGTAGGCGTTACCGGGCCTCTGGATCTGGATTTGTCCGCTACGGCTTACAAGGGGGAGGAGCACCAGACGCATCTATTTCAGTCAAGGCTTTTTGACGAAACAAACGCAAACAATAACATCAGAAGGGCATCCACCGGAAGTGTCATGCCTGTTGCACAGCAGACCAATGAGGTCAACTCGTACATTCTGGCCGCACAGTTTAGCCCGTTCAAAGACCGCCTGTCACTCGGAGCCTCTTACATATCGGAGCCGGGCCACAGCAAGCGCAATACTACCATGGGCTTAAACGCAAAATACAACTGCATTTTCATAAAGGGCCTGACCGTCGAGGCGGAGTATATGAAGGCATTGAGCAGAGAGAGGTACTGGGACACAACAGCCGGCGCTTTGTTCAGCGACAGCTTCAAAGAGCGGATACTGGTTTTGGGAGCAGCTTACAGTGTTACAGACCCGCTTGAATTAGCGGTCAGGTACGAGGACTTCGATGACGGAGGAATAGCCGAAAAATCGAGGACATGGTCTGTGGACAACAGATACAGCGCAGGCGGGACATATACTTTCTATAAAGACGAGAAAAAAGGCCTTTCAGCTTTTGTGGCCTCGGAATACAGACACACCAACTACAGACTGCATCCCTCACAGAAACTGATTATGGGCGGAAAGAACGATGAGGTCTTTATGAAAATGGGCGTAAGCTTCCAATAAGGATCAAAAGGGCGAATAGTTATGCACATGGCGGATGCTTTACTTTCACCTGCAGCCGGAGCAACATTTTGGGCAGGGACTTTAGCTGCAATCGCATATTGCTCCAAGAAGCTGAAAGAGACCATGGACGAAAAAATGGTCCCGCTTATGGGTGTTCTAGGGGCTTTTATATTCGCAGCGCAGATGATCAATTTCACGATTCCTGCTACAGGTTCGAGCGGACATCTCGGCGGGGGAATGATACTTTCTATAGTGCTCGGCCCTTACGCTGCGTTTGTAGTCATGGCCTCGGTCCTTACGGTGCAGGCCCTTTTCTTCGCAGACGGGGGCCTTCTTGCGCTCGGATGCAATATCTGGAACCTCGGCATATACCCCTGCTTCATCGCCTATCCGCTGATTTATAAACCTTTAGCCGGTTCAGGGGCCACGTCCGGACGGATTACTGCCGCCGCAATGATAAGCGGGGTGGTCGGTCTGCAGTTAGGCGCTTTTTCAGTGGTCCTTCAGACGTTGCTGTCGGGCCGGAGCGAACTGCCCTTCAACACATTCGTTTTATTGATGCAGCCTATTCACCTAGGCATAGGGATAGTCGAAGGTTTTGTAACGGCGGGGGTCATAAATTTCATAAAATCTGCGCGGCCTGAGATCATCGAAAGCGCCTTTTCAACCCGCCCGATTGCCGCCGGAGTATCGCTTAGAAATGTCTTGGTCGGCTTATCGGTTGCGGCTTTGCTGACCGGCGGAACGCTCTCTTGGTTTGCTTCTGCAAACCCGGACGGCCTTGAATGGTCCATAGAAAAGACTTTCGGCAAGCCGGAACTTCCGGAACAGCCACAGGGCATAACGCATTCGCTGAAAAGGGTGCAAGAAGCCACCTCTTTTCTCCCTGATTATAGTTTCAGAAAAACCGGAGAAAAAACGGAAAGCGCCGGGGCAGGGGAAAAAGCCGAGGTCTGGCCAAACGTCGAGTCCGGCAAATCCTTGTCGGGCATGGTCGGTTCGGGCATCGTAATCGGCATGATCCTCCTTATCGGATTCAGCATCAAGGCTGTGAAAAAAAAGACCTGATCCAGAGGTAAGATTAAGGCGGACAAAGGCGCGGGCAGCGATTACTCCAGCCTCTCTGCCGTAACATAAAAAATAATGTTCGACACGGAATTCTTTAACCTAGGTTATCTCGACAGGCTTTCCTATCAGAACACCTTTATCCACCGGATCGATCCGAGGATAAAGCTGATCTCGTCGCTCATGTTCATCGTCGCCGTTGTTTCTTTTCCTAAATACGCCGTCACAGGGCTTTTGCCGTTTTTTATTTTCCCTGTATTATTTCTTACCCTCGGTGACATTCCCTTTCGGTTCATACTGAAAAAAATATTGTTTGTCTCTCCATTTGCCGTTTTTATCGGAATATTCAACCCTCTGCTTGACAGCCAGCCGGCGCTTAATTTCCTTGGCTTTACTGTGAGTCGCGGATGGATGTCATTTGTTTCCATAATGCTCAAGTTCTCACTTACGATCAGCGCTGCGTTGCTTCTCATTGCAACGACTTCGTTCCCCGGCATCTGCTTTGCGATGCAAAAGCTCCGAATACCAAAGGCCTTTGTGGCCCAGCTTCTTTTTCTTTACCGGTATCTTTTCGTTTTGATGGAAGAAGCGATGAAAATAGTCCGTGCCCGCGACATGCGGTCATTTAACAAAAGGGGAAAGGGAATAAAACATTTCGTGCCGCTTATAGGCGTTTTATTTATCAGGACAGTGGATCGGGCGGAACGTGTTTACAATGCGATGCTCGCAAGGGGCTTTAACGGGAAGATATATTCCACGAAGGCATATGCCCTGACTATGTCCGACATCCTGTTCATTTTTGCGAGCGTCGGGCTCATCCTGTTATTCAGGGTCGTTAACCTGACAACGCTTATAGGCAGATGGACGACGGGATGATTTCATGAGCCATCACTTTGTCGAATTTAAAGATGTACATTTCCGCTATCCGGACGGCTCATCGGCCCTTAACGGCGCTTCCTTCAGGATATCTCACGGGGAATCTGTCGGCATTGTCGGGGCAAACGGGGCGGGAAAATCAACGCTGCTCATGCACATAAACGGCCATCTCCTGCCCTCCAGCGGTAGCATAGTCGTAGGAGACCTTCAGCTAGACAAACATACCCGTCAGGACATAAGGAAAAAAGTCGGCCTCGTCTTTCAAAATCCGGACGACCAGCTTTTCATGCCCACCGTATTCGATGACGTCGCCTTCGGCCCGCTGAATCTCGGAATAAGCGCTGACAGGATTGCCGAACGGGTTGAGGAGGCGCTCGATACTGTCGGTTGTCTTAAATTGAAAGATAAGCCGCCGCACCACCTTTCGTCCGGCCAGAAGAGCGCTGTGGCGATCGCGACAGTCATAGCCATGCGGCCGGACATACTTGTGATGGACGAACCGGCTTCAAATCTCGACCCCAAATCCCGGCGGCAGCTCATTGAGCTGCTGAAGGCATTCGAACACACAAAGATAGTGGCCTCACACGACCTTGACCTGATACTGGATGTCTGCAAAAGATGCATCGTGATAAAGGACGGCAGGGTTGCGGCCGACGGCCCCGCAGAAGCGATACTGTCGAACAAAGCCTTGCTTGAAGGAAACAATCTTGAGTTGCCTCTATCTCTTCAAAAACAAAGCATAAACAAGGAGAGCACTTCTATGGACGACATGGCAAAACTTAATCACCTGCTGCACCACTGGAAAGAGCACAACGACGAGCACGCCGCAACTTACCGGGAATGGGCCGCAAAGGCCGAACAGGCAGGCAAGAGCGAACTGGCCGAAACGCTGAGAGGCATTTACGGAGCAGCCAAAAACCTCAGCTCGCTTTTTGACGAAGCCATGAAAAAGACCTGATAAAAATTGCAAAACCCGGTCGTTGAGCATATAATTATAGACCAAGGCAAATAGGGCATTTAAGGCATTTCAGGAGGACATATGGCACAAAGCACCAGCACCATGCCGGAGGTTTTAAAGGTCGGCAGCAACGAACTCGAACTTGTAGTGTTCAGGATGTACAACGCAACCCTCGACGGAGTCACCGAAATTTTGGACTATGGCGTCAATGTCGCTAAAGTTCGTGAGATAATACCTATGCCTACACTAACTAAGGTCCCTGACATGCCTTCTTACGCAGAAGCGCTGGCCCATGTCCGCGGAGAGGTCATACCTATAGTGGACCTCGGCAAATGGATGAAACTGACCGCACCTCACGACATGGAAATAAGACCCAAGGTGGTCGTGCTTGAAATGATGGGCACCACGACCGGAATGATCGTGCATGAGGTCGAAAGGATCCGCAGGATCAAATGGGACCAGATAAAACCTCCGCCCGCTCTCCTTCAGGCCAAACACAGCGGCAGGGTCACCGGAGTTACGAAGCTCGACGAAAAAGAAGACGGCCATCTCCTTCTCATCCTCGACCTCGAAAGCGTCATAGCGGACATAGGGTCCCTGCATTCTCAAAAAGAAATATCTCTTGACGCCCTCGGTAAATCCGGGCATAAAAAACTGAGCGGGAATGTGCTTATCGCAGACGATTCGAGCGTTGCGCGAAAGATACTGAAAGACATCCTCGAAAATGCCGGTCTTACCGTAATAGAGTCGGTTGACGGGGCTCAGGCATTAAATACTCTGCACGAATTTCTAGGCAAGATAGGCAACAACCCGATAACCGACTATGTAAATCTTATAATTTCCGATGTGGAGATGCCTGAAATGGACGGTCTTACCTTCTGCAAAAACCTGAAGGCCGATCCGAAACTTCAGGGCATACCGATAATAGTCAACACCTCATTGAGCGGCGAGGAGAACAGGGTCAAGGCCAAAGGCGTCGGCGCGGACGGCTACCTTGTGAAGTTCGATGTTGCGGCGCTTTTAAACGAGGTTTCGAGGCTTATCAAATAACGAGGAATTATTGTCCCGAAAGATAATCAGAAATAAGGTATAAACCGTGGTGTTCTCTTCATATATTCGCGGTATTCCGTGCCAAAGCGTTTCAACATGCGCCTCTCCTCGGACAAAGCGCCGTAAACAAAATAAAGGTCCGCAAGAATAGTTACAAAGAGCCGGTTTCTGGTGATGACCGGCCCGAAAGTGAAAAAAATCAACCCGGCCGCATATAACGGATGTCTTACAATCCGATAAGGACCTACTGTGACCAGACCTGTCCGGGAGAGCCCTTCTATATCTTTGACTTTTCCTTCATCCCCCTCGCGGCGACAAATAAAACTCCATGCCTGTCTGAACCCGAGAAACTCCCATGGGTCAAGCACACGGAAGACCGAGGCGCCAAAAAGAAGTCCGGCCAGCTGAATTAGATGCATAGGCCACACGAGCCATACCGGTGTGTTGAAAAGACCGACATCCGGAAGCCGGCGAACCACAGCAAAGGCGATAACGGTCGTAACAATGCTGAAAATAGTGTATATAAGTCTGTAAAAGGCATTAACAAAAGCGGTCCCGGCATAACGTGCAACAGCTATTTTAGCGCTTTCCCGGGACAGTACGCTGTGGAAGAGACCGAAGCACGATAAAGTAACAAATATTATAAATACTTCTTTCATGCGGAAATAAACCGGCGTCGTTGTCCCTTAACAGATCCGGATTTATTATCTGCCGTAGCTAAACCGGGTCTATCACTTTCCATTCGCACCCGGTAGAGCTACGCCTTACGGATCATACCGGCCATTTTGCTGCGCTCAGTCAATAGTTCAGCGAGGACTTCCTTCATGAGGGTGCATGCTTGAATGACCTTTGTGTTCGCAATGGCGTAGTAGATATTCACCCCGTTCCTTCTGCTCTTCAGAATGTTTTTATGTCTCATAACAGAGAGGTGTTGCGAAACATTTGCCTTTTGTGTGCCTAGGATCTCTACAAGTTCGGTCACTGTTTTTTCACCGTCTTTTAACGCGCCGAGGATCTCTATCCTCATCGGGCTGGACAGGACTTTGCAGATTTCCGCTTGCATCTCAAATATGGTTTTGTCTTTATTCATGGGGATATTTTAATAACAAAAGCCAAATAAGGTCAATAAAAGCCCCGGAATTACCGGCTTAGGCCAAATCTACAGCGCCGCAGCCGGAGTTGTCGGTGATGCATCCCCGGGGGGGCGCGTTCCTGCCTGCCGGACATGTTTTGATATAGTTTCGCAATCAATAGACTATTGATTTTATTAATTGCTTTACATTATTATTCATGTAATAAAAATCAATAGGGGGTGTACTATGCGTATCAGGAAGTTTGTTGCAGTTCTCCTTTCGCTCTCCCTTCTTCTCCCCATCCCTGCATTTGCTCTGGACCAGAGCGACATGCTCCAGAAAATCGAGGCGCTCTCGAAACAACTGGAACACATGAAACAGCAGTTGCAGGACATGCAGAAGAAGGATGCGGACAAGGAAGAGCGCATCACAGTCGTCGAAAAGAAGTCTCAGGATTCCAAGGACTCCGCAAGTGCGTCGTGGCTTCAACTCGGCGGGGATTACAGGTTCAGGAGCGACTACCTGACCGGCAAGGTGGCTAATCACTATCATTTCGGGACCATGCAACGGGACGTTCAGACAAGGATAGCCAACGGCACCATGGGCGCACTGACGCCTGCCACCGCAACGGTCCCGGGTTATTATTCGCCTGCAGCCGCGGTTTATGCAGCGGCTCTGGGTTCGGGACAGACAAACAGTTATATCGCCAAGAACGATTCCCTGTTCACGAACAGGTTCGGCCTGAACATGGTGGCCAAGGCGACAGAGGACATTCAGGTCAAGGCCCGGCTGCTCATGTACAAAACATGGGGCAACAGCGCAATAGACCAGAGCCCGTTCTTTGCCGACAGGTTCGTATTGATGGACGGCAATTTAGGGCATGTTCCGACCGACAACACTCTTAGGGTCGATCAGGCTTATGCCACATGGAGCAATATAGGAGGAGCTCCTGTATGGTTTTCGGTAGGAAGGCGGCCTTCGACAGGCGGCATCCCGACAAATATCAGACAGAACCTCGAAAAAAGCGGCACCGCAGGCGTGCCGGGACTGCTTGTGGATTATGCGTTTGACGGTCTTACTCTCGGCGTGGCCCCCGATATAGACATCCTTCCGGGCGCGTATGCGAAGTTCTGCTACGGCAAAGGGATGGACAGCGGCTTTTACGAGCAGGGCAATTACAGCAACAGGTTCAAGGATGTCCAGTTTTACGGCTTAAACATCGTACCCTATGACACCGACAATTTACATGTTGAGTTGCAGTGGCAGAAAGGCAAAGACATATTCGCCTATCCGGGCAGCAGCGACCCGTTCGGCCTCGGAGCCGCCAATAAAAATATCGGCGACCTCACATGGTACGGCAGTGTGGTATCCGGAAAGATCGAGAAACTCGGCTTCGGAGACCTGAACCTTTTCGGAAGTTTTGCGGTCAGCACCACCGACCCCAACGACAATATGTACAGCGGCAATTTCTATTCTGACAACGGAACAGGCGGCATATACTACAACCAAAATGCTGCGCTTGCAGGCTTCCTGTACGATCCGGACGCGAGAGGCGGAAGCACCCTCAAGAGGTCAAGGACAGGCAGCGCCTACTACTTGGGCGCGCGGTATGACATAAAACCGACACTGACGAAAATCGGAGCCGAGTACAACCGCGGCACAAAATACTGGATGGCGTTTACTCCTGCTGCAGACGATATGTGGACAGGCAAGCTCGGCACAAGGGGCTCGGTCTACGAGGTTTATCTGATTCAGGAGCTGAACAAGAAACCCATCGCCAAAAGAGGCAAGGCCTTCGCAAGATTGGGCTATCAGAAATATAACTTCGAGTACACAGGCAGCGGCTTCTGGCTCGGAGAACCTAAGAAGATCAGCGAACTCACCACAAATTCAAACTCGCTTTTACGCCCGATACAGAGCGCGGACAACATCTATCTGACTCTCGAAGTTATGTTTTAATCGTTCTTTAAAAAGGCGGAAAGGGGCCTTCCCTTTCCGCCTTTTTTTTATAGTCAGCCGAAACAACTGCATTATACAATGGTCATCTGCTATAACAATTCGCATGGCCATAATTGTCCTCTATTATGTCTTAAACCACGCTGCAGTCGAACTCAAATCCGAAGCGAGTTTGGAAAGGTCTTCGGAAGCGCGGCGTATCCCTTCGACAGACCCGTTAAGCTCCCTTGTTATGACGGAAATGTTCTCCATGTTGTGCGATACCTCCGACGCGGTGGAAGACTGCTCTTCGGTTGCGGTCGCTATCCGCTGTATCATGTCAGTGACCGTTTCGACATTAGAAACTATCATGCCCATAGAGGCCAGCGTATTTTTAACATCGGCGAGCACCTTTACGATAGAGCCCCTCTGCTCATGCATGAAGTCCACAGAGTCTTTTACCTCGCCCTGCATGGACTTCACCGTCTTGGCTATGTCGTCGGCCGCGACCGTTGTCCGTTCCGCAAGCTGTCTTACGCTGTCGGCCACAACCGCAAACCCGCGGCCTTGGTCTCCTGCTCTGGCCGCCTCTATCGCGGCATTCAGCGCTAATAAATTAGTCTGATCAGCTATCTCTTTTATGAGTGTTATTATGTTGTTTATTTCTGAAGATTTCTGTCCGAGAGATTCGACTTTTTCTGCCGACTTCCTGACCATTTCAGCAAAGCGTTCAAGCTCCTGTGCGGTGCCGTCAACAGCGCCTTTGCCCTGAAGCGCGGTGTCTTTCATCACCTCTGCGGTTTGAGCGGTTTCCGAGGCGTTGCGCGCCATGTCTATCGTGGTCTGCGACATTTCCGTCATCGCAGTGGCGGCTTGATCGGTTTGCGAGGCCTGCTTGGAAGACCCGCCGCTCAAACGCTCTGAAACGGCAGTAAGCTCCTCAGAATCGTGAGACAACTTTTTTATAGAGTCCCTTATCTGTGTGGTTATTCCGCTTAGCTTTAGTGTGGCTTGATTGAAATTAACGGCAAGACCGCCGAACTCATCCTTCCTCTTTTCGTCCATGCGCTTGTTGAAGTCTCCGTTACCGAAACCTTCGGCAAGGTCCTGTAATTCGCGCACAGGGGTCAATATGGAACTTACCACAGTCTTGCTGAAGAAAATGCCTATAACAAGCGTAATTAAGCTTATAACGCCCACACTGACCAGATATGTGCTGACTATATTGTTGACCGATTTTATCGCCTTCTCCTGCGCCTCCTGCGCCGTGGTCATACCTTTTTTGCCTTTTTCGCGCTGTTGGGCGACCGTATTTTTGAGCTTCTCGTTCAGGGCGGAGGCCTGTTCATTGACGCTCAAAACCCTGTGCAGTTTTTCGATTACCCCATCCTTGGAAAAGAGCAGCCCCTTTATATCCGACAGGGAACTGCCTGCCGCCTTTATAAGCTTGACCTCCTCTGTCCTCTTTGCCGATGACAGCGAATCCGTCAGCTTTTTTTCGAGCAGAGCAGACCGTTCGAACCTGCCTTTCAGTTCGGCGTTCATCGCATTCAGGTCCTGAAGCCTTCGAACGCTGAACAACCTGCCGATAAGCCCCTCTATATTCAGACCGAGGGCCGTAAGCTCGCTGTTTATAAGTAGTATGTCGCCGGCGGAAGTGGAGCCTTTCAAGGATGAGTCGAAATTAGCGTTCTCGGACTGGAATTTATCGCCCGATTTTTCGATCTCGTCCTGTATAAGCACTACAAGGTTGCCGAGACTCTGTTTGGCGAAAGGCATGTTTTTGTCAAAAATGACCTGCCCCGAATCAGCGGTCACAGCATCGTCTTCAAAGGTATTTTTCTTGGCCTGAACAATTCCGTTAGCGCCTGCCAGAAGCTTCTGCATGTCCGATGCGCCCAACAAAAGGCTCTTTGCCAGATCATTATCCCCGAAAGACCTCAGGTTGGCTGCGTTTGACTGGACAGTGCGAAGCGCGCCGTTTATACGGTTGTTTGCCACAAGGACATCAGAGACCCTTCGTGCCGCTTGGAGTTCTAAAAACCCTGCATTTGCATCCTTGAGCGCTTGATTCAGAGTTTGCAGTATCCCCACCTTGGTGGTCATCTTGCGGGCGCTTTCCGAGGAAGACATGAGTTGTCCGACGGAAGACTTCTGTAGTTTCTTGATTGATATGTCGAGCTCGGCCAAACGCTTCGAGACCTCTTTCAGCCTGTTCTGCATCAGCAAGTCTGCGTTTTTTGCCCCTTCCTCAGCCTTCAGACGGTCCTCCGTTGTTCTGAACATGTCAGAGGTAATGCCCGCCAACTCATCGGCCTTTATCTCCGAAGAGCTGTCGCGGTCGGCCTTGAAAGCGCTCAGATCGTCAGCAGTCTTTTTAACATCCGCAAGGCTCTTTTCAGCTTCAGCCTTTACGGAACTGAAATCCTGCGTTGAGGTCGAAGCCGCAACCTTCAGGAGGTTTGATGTATGCTCCTGCATCGCCCGCTGGAGTTCGACCGTCTTCAACTGATACGGGGTGGAGCGTTCGGTAAGCATCGAGAGATTGCCGTGAACAAACTTCATTCCTATAATGCTGAAGCCCCCTATAATCGCAATCCCCGCAATGGTCACGAACATATTCAGATACAGTTTCTTCTTGATCGTCATCCGAGCTCCCCCCCCCACTACCGATTGACCTCTCTACGGCAAGTTAGTCTTTAATGTATTTTTTGCCTTCTCCCCTGAAGAAGTCGAGAAGTTTCTGGACCTTCGGAGATGCATCGCCTTTTGTGATGACCATAAGCGGTCTGCTTATTTCGGGCGTTTCAACCACCTTTATTTTATCTTTATTCCCCGGCAAATTTATGAAACCTTGGCTCACCGCGCCGATACCCTCAGGGAAGAGATTGACCGTTTCTATTTCCTTCCTTGTGGTCTCAACTTCTATGGCGCCCGGAGCATACGGCGCATTGTCCATCATCAACTTCTGGAACACCTTTCTTGTGGCCGAACCCGCATGTGATGTGACCACGATTACAGACATTTCAGGTCCGCCGACTGCGTTCCAGCTTGCGATTTTGCCTGTGCTGAGCGCTTTAAGCTGATCTTTAGAAAGCTTGCTGACTGTATTGGACGGGTTTACTATGACTTTTATGATGTCGGATACAATAGTATGTCCTTTGAGATCTGCAGGGGCTTCGGTGCCCGATGCAGCCTTCATGCTCGAAATAGCGTCGGCCATTTCTTCCGATGCCATGGCCGCGTCGCATCTGCCTTTGACGAGGTCTTCCATGCCGCTGCCTGTGCCGTTGCCCACAAGCACAAGCTTTATTCCGGTCGCCTTTTCAAAAGCCTCTTTGCCCGGCTCCATAATCCGCTTTTGGACAGTAGTGGAGCCGTTTAATTTAAGGACCTCCTCGGAATACGCTGTAAGCGGAAGCAACAAGATTGCCAACCCTGCCAGAAAAATAAAAAAGCGCCTGTTTTTCATGATTTCCTCCATTGTCTGAGATTTAGGTTTAGTATATCATTTGAACAAATCTAAGACAATCGGGAAATCCCCGGGTTGGTCATGATCTCTGCGACAAACATAGATACCACAACCGATATCAGCATATGAAGGGCTGACGGATACTTGTTTATATTGAACTCCGGAAAAATAGTCTTCAAGATATATCTCACTCGAACACCACCAAGCATTTCAGCGAGTCGCGCGCTTCGACCGTAAGCCTGTAAGCCTCTGCAGCATCCTCTATCTTAAAACGGTGCGTCACGAGTTTTTCGGAGCTCACGATCTTTCTCTCTATAAAACCGAGCGCTTCCTTTGTATCGTCCGGGCCGCAGGAGTATGAGGCTGTGAGCGTTATATCCCTGAAATAAAAATCGTTCGGATCGAAAGACAATACTTCGTCAGGCTTTGCGGGGGTGAAAAGCACGACTGTTCCTCCGGCCGCAGCGGACGCGATCCCCTGTTTCATCGCGGCTGCGCTGTTAGGACCGACGATAACGACATCCGCCATCCTGCCGCCGGTCATCTTCGACAGTTCAGCAGCCAATTCCGATTTTGAGACATCTATCGCATGGTCAGCGCCGAATTCCAGTGCTTTCTTGATCCTGAAAGAAACCATATCCGCGCCGATTACCCTAGCCGCGCCGAATTCCTTAGCGAGCAATACATGCAGTTGTCCCATTACGCCGAGCCCGATAACAAGCACTGTGTCGCCTTTTTTAAGCCTCGAACGCTTCAATGATTTCAAGACGCAAGCAGCAGGCTCGATCAGAGAGCCGTCTTCAAAACTCACGGTATCGGGTATGCCGAACGTGTCATTGAACAGATTGGTCTCCGGGACCAGTATGTATTCCGATACGCCTCCGGGACTTATTTTCGTGCTGCGCCAAGTATCGCATTGAACATGGTCTCCGCGCTCACAGCAGCGGCATCTCATGCACGGGGCGTGATGATGCATAAACACGCGGTCGCCGATTTTGAAGCGGCTTTTTTGAATGTCGCTTCCGAGCGCAACGATCTCACCTGACGGCTCATGCCCTATAACGAGCGGGGCCTTTTTTTCGATGTACCACGGCATTACATCGCCGGAGCATATCCCGCAGGCCTTGGTTTTTACTAGGGCGTCGCGCGGCCCCACATCAGGAACAGGGATATCCTCGATCCTTATATCGGTGAAACTGTAAAGCCTTGCGGCCTTCATTTACCGACCATTTTGGTTATCAGCACAATCAGCCAAGCCGCTCCGAGAGAGACGGCTATCAGGCTGACGCTCACAACGATATTGTTAAAAAGCGAAGGGTCTATAAGAAGCACAGCTCCGAGACAGAGCATCATCATTCCCGAAACGAGCTTAAGCACCTGACCCTGCCGTTCCGTAAGCTTCCGTTTTCCGAGGGTCATCGTAAATGTAAAAACTATTGCGGCGAGCGGTATTATGTATATCACATTGTAGAGAACAAGGTAGAGGTAATACTGAAATGTGGTCAGTCCGTGAAGCGTCAGCACCCTCGTAAACACCATAGGGAATCCGGCTGTGCAGAAGAGTTCGTATGTGTTTGCGGCGGCAGCCAGAACGATCGTGCCGAACAGCATGGACGCGGTTGAGGTGGCCTTCAGCAGGCCCCTCATACGATCGAAAAGCTTGGGTTTAGCGCTGTCGGGTATCGAAAGAGATACGCCTTTTGCGAAAAAGAAAAAGTCTTTTATGTTGATTGCCGCGATAACGAGGGCGATGATGCCTGCGGCTATGGTTACTGCCTTGAACTCTCCGATGTACAAAAAGAAATTCAGCCAAGCGGCCATAAAGAGAAAATATATAAAGCCCGAAAAAAAGACGAAGACCCCGCCGATTATGAACATCCTGCTCCGCGTCTTCGCATGGACCAGAATTCCGAGCAGGGTGAACAGCACAAAGAACGCGCAGGGGTTGAAGCTGTCGAGCCCGCCTAAAATAACGGTCAGAGCAGGAAGGGCCATCTTTGAAGCGTCGACCTCGCCCATGCCCGGAATATTTACTTTTGTAGATTGTTCCTGTGCCGGACGGGAAAGAGGCGTTTTAAGCTTTTGAAGAGGGTCCGGGCATCCTTTTCTAATGCAGGCCTTTATTTTACTCTCTATCTCTCTACCGCTCGTCTCATCGGAAATATATCCTATGACCGGCGCATAATCGCCTATAAACGTTGCCGGGATTCCCGAAACTTTCACGCCATATGCCTCGGCAACCTCGGACAGAAGTTTTGCATTTTCTTTGTCTTTCCATATCTCGAAAGAGACCACCTCGATCTCCGGATACATCACGGACATCCTGACGAGAAAAGGCTTTTCGAGCGAGCAGTGGGGGCAGCCCTCCCCGTAGAAAAAAACAACTTTGACCTTATTATCTGCGGCCTGAATATTTGAAGCAGCGCAAATTGAAAGTATAAGTGCAAAAATTATGAATGATAATCTCTTCTTAATATTCATACTCACCTCTCCGGTTCTATCGCGAATTTAAGGCCGTCGCCCTCGCCCAGCCTACTCAAGGCAAGAGGCAGTTCATTCAATCCGTATGAGCCGCTTATCAGGCTCTTCACAAGCAATCCAGCGCATATGATAGAGAACGCCTCTTTAACATCAGCCGGTGTAAAATGAAAAACGCCTTTAATCATCAGCTCGTCGTAGTGCAGTCTGTATGTATCAAAGCTTGCGGAGGTCCCGCCTTTCACGCCTCCGAACATTACCACCGTGCCGCCTCTCCGCGCAAAACGAGGCGAGCTCTCCCAAACCTGAAGCCGGCCTGTGCACTCAAAAACATGATCCATTCCCATTCCGGCAGTGAAATCTTTTACAGCGTTTTCAAGCCCTCCGGCTTCGACCGCAGCGTCGGCTCCGAGGCCCAGCGCAAAATCTAGCCTCGCTTTTTTTCTTCCGGCCATCAGGACCCTCGCGCCTTTGCTTTTTGCGAGCAACAGATGCAGCAGGCCTATCGGCCCTGTTCCTATGATCAGGACCGTATCGTTTTTCCCGACTTTAAGGCCGGACATCCCGTGGACCACGCAGGCAAGCGGCTCCAAAAAAGCGGCTTCCCGAAAAGTCAAATTCGACGGTTTTTTAAAAAAGTTCTGTTTTACTATATGTTCCGGTATACGCAGATACTCGGCATAAGCGCCTAATACCTTGGTGCTCATTATGTTTTTGCAGAGGTTGTAGAGCTTCTTCGAACAATAGAGACATTGGCGGCAGGGCGCACTGTGCACCCCCATGACTTCGTCGCCCTCCTTGAACTTTTTAACGCCCTTCCCCGTCTTTGCGATCATGCCCGAAAATTCATGCCCAAAAGGGCCGGGCATAGGTATCATCGGGTGCCCGCGCTGAAATGCTTTAAGGTCGGTCCCGCAGGTAAGCGCGGCCTTAATCTTGATTACGACTTCTCCCTTATCAGGCCCCGGCTCCGGGACATCCCTGAACTCTATCTTTCCGGGTCCGATGAGATACGCAGCTATCATACGTTAAAAGTTATCTTTCCGCCGATGAACTGCCCGACTATGGATGCCGCTATGAAAACAGGGATGAATTTGTAATCGACCTCAAGCGCCAGCCGGGCGAAGATTACGATGGGTACAGGGGTATGGACGCACAGCCACCATTTCAAAGAATATTTTTTCGAACGGGTCCTGAAATATCCGAACGGTATATTCAAAACAAACGCCAGCAGTGTGATTTCAAGAACGCTGAACATGCTGAAAATTATAGTTCAATTCCGACGGATGAGGCAAACCCGCTGTCATGCTTATTGGAGGCAAGGCAAGATTCAGGGAGTGAATAGCGGAGTTTTGGAAACGGTCCTTTGCGAAGCGCAGCGTTAAACAGCCGTGAGTGTTTGAGGCCGAAGGCCGAGTTGCACGGCTGTAGCGGAATGAGCATTTAGAACCGTCAAAACGCAGCTTCTGAACGGAAGGAATCTTGCCTTGTCGACATTTGGTGTCATCCGCAGTCGCCGCAGCGGCCCATTATCTCAAGACTGTGGCGCAGGGCCTTGAATTTTTCCTTGCGGCAGATACTCTCCTGAAGTTTCTCGAGTTCAGGCGAATAAAACTCTATAACCTTCCCGCATATCGAACATATCATATGGTCGTGGTGGCGCTTTCCGGGCTTTTTTTCATAATGAGCGTGCCTGTCGGTCATCTCGACTTTTTCGATAAGACCGCCGTCCACAAGAAGCGGGATGGTGCGGTAGATAGAGGCGCGCGAAACTTTCGAGCCTTTGGTTTTCATCGTTATAAAAAGCTCGTCAGGGTCGAAATGCCCTTCGATCAGCATTATTTCCGAAAAAATCTCTTCGCGCTCTTTTGTGAATTTAAAGCCTTTGACCGACAGGAATTTTTTGAATCTTTTATTCGGCATATCAGAATGTAACCCCGAAGGCCCTCAATATCCAGTTCAGCGCCCCTCCGAAAAGGAAAGCCGTGGGAAAGACGATCGCGCTTACAACTGCCGCGGTTTTCAGGCCGCGCTCTTTTATGATCATGAAGAAACTGGCAAGGCAAGGTATGAAAAGAGTGACCGTTACAAGGCTTACTATGGCCTGAACAGGACTGAGAGTTCCGTCCTGAAACATCTTAAAAAGGCCGGCCGCCCCGAAGTCTCTGCGCAGGAACCCCAAGATAAAAGTCTCTGCTGTCCGGGACGGCAGGTCCAGCAGGTTCACCACCACAGGAGAGGTTATCCGTTCGAGCTTATCCAGCAGATTCAGCTTATGAAACAAAAACAGTATGAAAGTTCCGAGCATGAAGAGCGGCACCGCTTCCTTAAGATACCACTCTATTCTTCCGGCGGTTTTAATCAGGATATTGGCAATGGCCGGGACCCTTATGGGCGGTATTTCCAAAAAGAATTCGGTCCTGTCTCCGGGGATCACCTTAGAGGCCAAAAAGCCGGCGGTAAAGAGGACAAAAAGAAGGCTTCCCGACCACACCAGCGTTGCCTTAAACGGAAGAGCTCCGAGTATGCCTAAAATCACGCCCAACTGCGCGGAACAAGGTATGGCAAGCGCAAGCAGGAATGTAGTGATGATACGGTCTCTCCTCGTCTCCAGAATCCTCGAAGTCATGACAGCCATGGTCCCGCAGCCTAGACCGAGTATCATAGGAAGCACGGCCTTGCCGTTCAGCCCCATTATGTTGAAAACGCGGTTGCTCATTATCGCCAGCCTAGGCAGATATCCGCTGTCTTCCAGAACCGCAAAGGCCAAGAAGAAAGTAGCTGTTATAGGCAATATTATCGCTATGGCATAAGTCAGCGCCATTGTGATAAGGCCGTAATCTCCGATAAGCAGTTCGCGCACTATTTCAAAAGGCATGACCGCCTCGACCACTGTTTTAAAAACCGGATTGAGGTATCCGTTGAATACCGTGTTCTCGACAAAGTCCACAAGCGTCTTTGCGCCGAACACGCCCACGAACTGATAAACGCAGTAAAGCACAGCCAGCAGCACCGGAACCCCGAAAACAGGATGCATGCTCAGCCTGCCGAACAAAGCCAAAGCCTTGCCCCCTTCCGAGGCGGTCTTCTTGACGACCGCTGAAGCAATCTCTTCCGCCTTTTCTATTCTGGTCCTGTTTATGACATAGCCCACAGGCTCTTTAAAGGACAGGCTGCAGGCATGAATAAGCCCTTCTATTTCGGAAAGCGTTTCTCTCGAAAGGTGCGTCTTCATCCAATCCCTGAGGCTCAGGTCCTCGGACAAAATCATCAGCGCGAGCGAGCGTTTTGAAATGCCTGTTTCAGGCAAAAGAGCGGCTATCTTGGCTGTGTGCTCCTCGATAATATGATGGTACGAGAATTCAAGCGCCGGACGCTTCGGAGCAAGCATCGCCTCTTTCAGTTCTTTCAGCCCCTTTCTCTGAGGAGCTATGGTGCTTATAACGTCAGTCCCGAGAAGCGCTCCCAACTTTGCGGTGTCTATGGCTATGCCCCTGTCCATCGCCTCGTCTATCATATTAAGCGCGAGAAGCATCGGCAGTTTCATCTCTGCAAGCTGGAGCGTTATCAGCAAGGTCCTTTTAAGGTTTTTAGAATCCCCCACCTGTATAACGGTCGAAGGCGCCTGTAACAGCAAAATGTCGCGCGTGACCTTCTCGTCCTCGCTCATAGGGATGAGGCTGTTCACCCCCGGGGTATCTATAAGCAGCAGGCGCTTGCCGTCGAAAGATATGTTGGCCTGCGTGAGTTCCACGGTCGTGCCCGGATAGTTGGACACCGTAGCGTATTTGCCCGTAAGCAGGCCGAAAATGACGCTTTTGCCCACATTGGGATTGCCTATGAGCGCAATCTTGTCGAGACCCTGCGTCTGTTTTTTGCCTTTGGGGGAATGGCAATCCACTTGATGTTTCCTTTCAGTGCAGATTCGAAGCAATTTAAACTGAGACTAAATCTCAATTAAATGATACGATAAAGCGGGACAAAAAAGCAAACGGGGTCAAATAAAAAAAACCGGCCGTTAATCGGGTATAGCGTGTGCTATAATTTCATATGGTACGTTTTTCCTATTTCCCTGCCTTGATCTTTCTGCTGTTTCTTCCGCTTATATTCCTGTTCTTTCCCGCAAGTCCGGCTTTAAGCGCAGAGGTCCTTCACATAACGGTTGCGGGCGTGATAAACCCTGTGTCCGCCGAGTTCATAGGCAAGGCTGTAAAAGAAGCGGAAGAAACGAATGCCGCCGCGCTTCTAATAGAACTCGACACGCCCGGAGGGCTTGATACTTCCATGAGAAGCATCGTGAAGGACATCGGAGCGTCCAGAGTTCCGGTAATCGTATTTGTCTCGCCACGCGGAGCCCGCGCCGCTTCCGCAGGGGTTTTTATCACAATGTCGGCGCATGTTGCGGCAATGGCCCCGGGCACGAACATAGGCGCGGCGCATCCTGTTTCGGTCGGCGGGAAAATGGACAATGTGACCTCTGAAAAAGCGACCAACGATGCGGCCGCATACATCAAGACCATCGCTAAACAGTCCGGCAGAAACGCGAAGTGGGCGGAAGATTCGGTGCGCAACAGCGTATCGGTCACAGAAAGCGAAGCGTTAAAATTGAACGTGGTTGATATTGTTGCCGACGATGTCCCGTCGCTTCTCGACGAGATAGACGGCAGGAAGGTTACCACCGCAGCCGGGAACATGACGCTCAAGACGGCAAACGCAAGAATGACCAAGCGCGAGATGGGGTTCAGGAGCAAAGTGCTCGACCTGATAAGCAACCCTAATGTGGCTTATATCCTCATGCTGCTCGGCTTTTACGGACTTTTTTTCGAGCTCACGAATCCGGGGGTAGTGGCTCCGGGTGTCATAGGCGCGATATGCCTCATCCTTGCCTTTTATTCCTTCCAGACCCTGCCGGTCAATTATGCGGGCATGCTTCTGATACTCGTGGGGATAATCCTGTTCATACTCGAAGTGAAGGTCACCTCATATGGCATGCTGACCGTCGGAGGCGTCTTTTGTCTTGTCCTCGGCTCTATGATGCTCTTCGATTCTCCACTGCCGTTCTTCAAAGTTTCGCTTTCGCTCATCCTGCCCACGGCCATAATCACCGCGCTATTCTTCATGCTCACCTTCAGGCTTGCGTATAAGGCATACAAGACCAAGCCGGTCACCGGACAGGAAGGCCTTGTCGGGCTTGAAGGAACGGCAAAAACAAATATCACCGCTCACGACGGAATGATCATGGTCCACGGCGAGTTATGGTCCGCATACTCTGATGAGCGGATCGCAAAAGATGAAAGTGTAATTATAACGGAAGTCAAAGGACTGAAAGTCAAAGTCAGGAAAACGCCGATTGGCTAAAACCGGCGTATCTTCTCTCATACTTATCATCCTCTTCACCGCCGTATCTTTTGCATCCGAAAAAAACACCCATTCCCCAAAGACCCTCGCTGTTTTTGACCTTGCAGCTATAGGCGTCGATAAAAAGCTGTCCCGCCAAGTAGCGGAAAGCCTGAGAAAAGAGTTCGGAGCATTAAAAAAATATAAAGTCCTGAATCGCACCGATATGAATAAAACGGCGGTCGAGAAAAATTTGAAGATAACAGCCTGCTCTTCAGAAGCCTGTGCAAGCGGGATGGGACGGGCTTTGGGAGCGGACAGCGTTGCGATAGGCTCTCTGAACCTTAAAGGGCGCGCCTATCATATCAGGCTTGCGATCATAAATGCAGAAACCGGACAAACCGGTTATACGTATGAATACAGATGCGAATGCAGCGTTGACGAGCTTTTGAAGTCGACAAAGAAGATCGCACGAAGGCTCCTAGACGATGCTCCCGGGACATATGATGAACCTCCAAAAGTGGTTAAGGTGTGGCTGGTCATGAAAAGCGGAGCGCGCATGGAAATGGTCTTCAACGGCTTTAACACGAAATGCGGCGGATACAAAGAGGAGGGAATAAGATATGAGACGAAAGTAAAAGCGATAGACCTGCGGTGGGAAGACATCAAATATGTCATCCCTGAACCGGGTAAGGGGGCGTTGAGAAACGAAAATGATTTTGAGGCGGCCTCTTTAAAGCCGGAGCGCTGCAAAGACGCGGCCATCACAGAAAAGAGGGTCAGAAAAATCGATGTGCAGGGACACGAAAAAGAGGTCCATGAAGAAGTACGGGTCGGCATCGATGACATCAGGATAATAGCCTTCAGCCCTGAATGGCTGGAAGAGGCCATAAAGAAAGAACAGGAAGAGGCGGACGCACTTGCGGGCGAGTTCGTATTCGTCAACGGCGGATGTTATCAGATGGGAGACATGTTCGGGGACGGGGACAGTGACGAAAGGCCCGCGCACGAGGCATGTGTGAATGACTTTTACATAGGCAAGTACGAGGTTACACAGGGACGATGGAAGGCCGTGATGGGAAACAACCCCTCTTATTTCAAAAATTGCGGCGACAACTGTCCCATCGAGCAGGTCAGTTGGAACGACGCTCAAGAATTCGTAAGAAGACTGAACCAAAAAAGCGGAACCGATAAATTCAGGCTGCCGACAGAGGCCGAATGGGAATATGCTGCGCGCAGCGGCGGGAAGAATGAGAAATACTCAGGCGGCGGCGACATAGACAGTGTGGCATGGTATCTGTCCAACTCAGGAAACAAAACATACCCTGTAGGGATGAAACTGCCTAACGGACTCGGGATATACGATATGACCGGCAACGTACTGGAGTGGTGCCAAGACTGGTACGGCGAAAACTACTACAGCGAAAGCCTGAGAAACAATCCGACAGGTCCGGGGACCGGACAGTCCCGAGTTCTTCGCGGCGGCTCATGGGGCTTTAATATGAGGACCTCGCGCACCACATTCCGCCACTGGTATCTGCCGACTTACGGCTATTATGTCGGCTTGCGAATAGTAAAATCAGCGGACTAAACAACCCTGCCTTTGAGGTCGTAGTCGTAGGCCTCGGTTATCTCGACATCGACTATAGAGGCCGGTCTTAATTGACGCTCCGGTTTTTCGATTATGACGACCCCGTCTATTTCCGGCGCATGCGAGTAAAGCCTTGCTATGGCCGCGTCACGATCAACTTCGTCGATTATGGCCCTATAGGTCCTGCCTGCCAACTCTTTGTTTTTTTCGAGCGAGATGACCGCCTGCCGTGTCATTATCTCGTCGAGCCTTCTGTCTTTTATCTTTTCAGGGACATTGGGCGTAAGCCTTGCGGCGGGCGTCCCGTCTTCTTTTGAGTATTTGAAAACGCCAAGCCTGTCGAACCTTAACTCTTCTATGAAGTCAACAAGGCCGTTAAAATCGTCCTCGGTTTCGCCCGGAAAGCCGACGATAAAGGTGGTCCTCAAGGCAACGCCGGGTATGGTCTTTCGAATTTGACGGATCAGCTTGATATAGTCTTTTCTCGTGCCCCTGCGCCCCATAAGTCTCAGCATCTTGTCTTCGGAATGCTGAAGCGGTATGTCGAGATATTTCTGGATTTTGTCCGAGACGGCTATCAATTTCAAAAGCTCGCCCGTTATTTCGGTCGGATACAAATAAAGCAGTCTTATAAAAAAATCGCCTTTTATCGAAATCAGGTCATTCAGCAGCGAGACGAGAGTATGTTTTTTCATATCTTTGCCGAAGTTTGTGATGTCTTGGGCCACGAGGATAAGCTCTTTAACGCCTTTTTCTACATACTCTTTTGCCTCCTGCACAACGGCTTCGGGACTGACACTTTTGAACCTGCCGCGAATCGACGGTATGGCGCAGAAGGTGCATTTTTTATCGCAGCCGTCGGCTATTTTAAGATAGGCGTACGGCGCAGGATGGGCTGTTTCTCCGGCTTTTGAGAAGACGAGGGCTTTTTTTGAATCGCCTCTTGCTCCATGCCCCTCGCCCCTTGTAGTTGTTGTCTGTTTGCAGTATTCGATTATCCGTGCGTCTTCCCCCACACCGAAAAGCGCATCTATCTCCGGTATTTCGCACCGTAATTCGGCATCGTATCTCTTGGCGAGGCAGCCGAAAACAACGAGTTTTTTGCCGCCCTTTTTGAGTTTTGAGATCCTGAGGATCTCTTCGACGGATTCTTCCTTGGCATCCTTGATAAAGCCGCAGGTGTTTATGAGCAGTATGTCCGCGCCGCGTTCATCATCCGCAATTTCAAAGCCTTCAGCATGAAAAGCCCGGCTGAGATGGCCTGAGTCAACCGTATTTTTCGGGCATCCTAGGGTTGTGATATGGACCTTCATTCCCCTGTTTCCTGTCTTGTTTTTCTGCTGCCCGCATAAAGCTCGTACTCGAGCAATCTGCATTCTATTGCGCCGTTGAAAAACTGTATCTTTCGTTTTGACCTCAGCCCGACTTTTTTGGCCAATTCAAGATTGCCGGTAAATATGTATCCGGAATAACCGCCGCATTTTTGTTTGAAAAAATCTCCGATGTTTTTGTATATGGCTTCAAGCTCGTTGATCTTGCCCATCCTTTCGCCGTATTCGGGATTAAGCAGCACAACCCCTCCGCCTTCCGGCACGTCCGTCTGCGAAAAATCGCAGACCGAAAATTCGATGAGATGTTCCACTCCAGCTGTGGTCGCATTCTTTCTCGCGGCTTCGACAGCTTCTTCCCGTATGTCCGTTGCGATTATCCTGCCTTGTATGTTCTTCCTTGCCGCTTTTTTCGCGGTCGCCCGCAAATCGTCCCAGAGCGCTTTATCGTACCCCTTAATGTGCATGAAGCCGTAGTTGTTCCTCAATATCCCGGGCGCCCTGTTGAGGCCGGCAAGAGCGGCCTCTATCGCAAGCGTGCCGCTGCCGCACATGGGATTGATAAAATTGCGGCCGCCTTCCCATCCGGTCGCCTTGATCACAGCCGCGGCGAGCGTTTCCTGCATAGGCGCCTTGAGCGGGATCTTCCTGTACCCTCGCTTTGAAAGCGGTTCTCCTGATGTGTCGAAATAGATGGAACAGTCGTCGCCCTTCCAATAGAGATTTATGACCGTTCTGTCCTGTTCCGGCCCTGAATCAGGCCGCTGCCCGCGCTTTTCCCTGATCCTGTCCACTATCGCATCTTTGCATTTAACATTTGCGAAACGGGAATCTTTGATGTCCGGATTGTCAACGGTCGAGGTCACGCAAATATAGCCGTTTTCGTCTATCCTGTCTTCCCAAGCGATTTTTGAAATTTCGTTATATAGTTCTCCTGCGTCTCTTGCGACAACTTTCTTGATAAGATAGAGCACTCGCTGGCCTGTGCAAAGCAACAGATTCAGCCTCATCGCATCTTCCATCGCGCCTTCCGTAGTCACACTCGCAACCGACTCGGCAAGAACAGGAAAACCGAGCGCAACCAATTCCTCCTGAAGGTAAGGGACCGCGCCTTTAGCGCAGGTTATCAATATTCTGCTTTTTTGCATCAGGTCAAGCGGCTACTTCAAAAACGAGCAGCAGTAGTCTGTAAGCGTCTTTACCTTCATACTGAATTTTGAATTTGCCGGCACCTCGAAGGACTCCCCGCCCTTTATCGCCCTGTTTCCGGCCTGTCCGGCAATAGTCACATCGAGTTCGCCCGACATTATCTCCATAAGCTCTTTGTCTGCGGTGTTGAATTCGTACTCGCCGGGCAGCATCACGCCGAGCGTCTTTTTCGAGCCGTCCCTGAAGATGACCGTCCTGCTCGTGACCTTTCCGTCAAAATAAACATTCGCCTTTTTTACGACCGTTACGTCCCTGAATTCTTCCATATGCACCTCACAATTTATATTTAAGCCCCGCCGTTTGTTTCTCGCCGCATAAAAACCGCTTATATATATTGCAGTTTATATGCTATAAGATGTCAATGGATTTATAGTTTATGCGATAATATTCTTAAGTATGCGGTTTTTGTTCATTTGACAAAAATTTTGGCAACAATTAAAATTTCATAACTATAACTTAACACATACTGAAATTCATAAATATGTCCGGGGAGGCTGTCATGCATGGGAGAGAGCTAAAAGCCGTTAGGGTCTGTGTAATGTATTTTGTCGCAATTTCAATTGTTCTGGGGATATGCGCATTTTGGGGAAACAATCTGCCGGTCGGAAACGCCGAGGCAGCGGGCTCCTGCGTTACCGGCGCATGCCACAGCAATATGGGCAAGGGGAAATTCGTGCACGGCCCCGCGGCCGTTGGACAGTGTGATGCCTGTCATATACAGCAAGGCACCAGAGGGCAGCACCCCAAATTCGCGCCGATAACCAATTCTTCCGAGCTGTGCTATAAATGCCATGACCGCCTCGACGTAAAAAAAGGAGTGCACAGTCCGGTAAAGGCAGGCAACTGCACTCTTTGCCATGACGCCCACCAGTCTTCCTACAAATTCATGCTGCGCGGAGACGGACAGACACTCTGCTTCATGTGTCATGACAAAAAAATAGCGGCCGGCAAATTTGTTCACGGGCCTGTGGCCGTAGGCGGCTGCGCCATGTGTCACAACCCGCACCAGACCGATTTCCCGAAAATGCTGAACGCAGTCGGGAACGATGTCTGCTATATCTGTCATACGGACAAGGCCCAGTCCTTCCAAAATAAAAAGTTCGCACACAAACCCGTAAAAGAGAAATGCATTAACTGCCACAGTCCGCATTCGGGGGACTACAAATTCAATTTCAGTCAGGACGGGTCTAGAGATTTATGCTTTACATGCCACAAGGACAAAAAAGACTGGGTCGAAAGCGTTAAGGTAAAACACGGCGGCCTCGAAACCGACAGAAAATGTCTGGCCTGTCATGACCCGCATGTCTCCGACTATGTGAAACAGCTTACAAGGGAACCTGCCGACTCCTGCAACTTGTGCCACAACAAGCAGTTGAGCAAAACCATAAATATGCAGGAATATCTCGAAAAAAACAAAAACCATCACGGGCCGATACAGCAAAAGGACTGCTCCGGATGCCACAACACCCACGGGTCGGACAACTACAGGATACTCAGAAAATATTATCCCCCTGTTTTCTATGCGCCGTTCGATATTAAAAATTACGAGCTATGCTTTAACTGCCATGAGAAAACCCTCGTACTCGACGCAAAAACAAAAACCCTTACGGGGTTCAGAAACGGAGAGCAAAACCTGCATTTTGTACATGTGAACAAGGTCGACAAAGGCCGTACCTGCAGGGCCTGCCATGATGCGCATGCCACGAACAATCCGAAGCATATAAGAAATGCGGTGCCGTTTGGAGCATGGGGACTCCCGGTCGGATTTTCGAAAACGGCAAAAGGCGGCTCATGCCTGCCGGGTTGCCACCAGAAGTTTGAGTACAACAGGGACAACCCTGTCAAAAACAGATAAGTGCAAAAGGCCATGACATACATGTCTTATCGCAAGGCCTGCAGACTGTTTTTACACCTGTCTCTTCTTGCCTGCTCGATCATGTTTCTGTCATTTCCGGCAAGCGCATCGGAAGGCAGGCAAAAAGCCTCGTCCCTTTTGAAAGAAGCTGTGGTCCTGTATGAAAGCGGGAACTACGACCGCGCAGCCGAACTTCTCGCCGAAGCCGTCAAGTCCGACGCGAACTATCCAGAAGTGCATGACCAGTTGGGCTATGTGCTGCTCAAGAAGAAGAATTACGACGGGGCGCTGGACTCATTTAATGCCGCACTGAAAATCAATCCCCGTTTCCGCACATCGAGGACCGGCATCGGTCTCGTTCTTTACGCCAAGGGCGACCTGAAAGGCGCAGAAGAGACATTAAAGGAAGCGCTTACGCTGAACCCGTATCCTGCCATGACCCATTATGCGCTCGGCCTTGTTTATGAGAAGCTGGGCGCTTATGAAAAGGCCATACATCACTTCAAAGAGGGCATAAGAACATTTAAAGGAGGAAAAAGATAAGCATGAGAAGACATATCTTCTTCCTGAAAATGATCTTGCTGATGTTTATGGCCCCGTTCTGCATCCACACGGCAAACGCTCAGGCCATGCTCCAAATAGGCAAGGAGGCGCCCGATTTTTCGCTTGCGGACCTAAACGGCAAGGATGTTTCGCTTAAGAACCTGCAACAGAAAAAAGCGGTCGTTGTGGTTTTCTGGGCCACATGGAGCGCAAACTCCAAAAAGGCGCTTAAGCGCTTCGATGAGTTTTACAAGAAGCACAAGGACAAAGGAATAGAAATTATTGCGATAAACGCCAACAATCAGGTGATTTCCAAAGACGATATCGAGGCCGTAAAAAAAATCGCGCAGGAGCTTGCTATCGCCTTTCCAGTCGTATTCGACGACGGGTTGAAAACATTCAGGAGCTACGATACGATCGCGCTTCCGTCCACGATTGTAATTTCGGAAGGCAAAATAGCTTATGAACTGCCGGGGCTGCCGCTTGTAGGGACCGAAGACCTGATAGATTATCTTATGACCTTGGCCGGGGAGCAGCCGCGAAAAAAGGTGGTGCAAAAATACAAACCGCGCCACGATGCCATAGCCGACACCAACCTAGCAAAAGGCTTTATCGCAAAGAAGAAATACGATATGGCACATCCCTTTTTAAAAAAAGCCGTAGAGAAGGATCCCAAATACATGCTGGCTTATGTCGAACTTGCAAAATTATATGAGATCGAGGGCAAGACCGCGGATGCCGAAGAAACACTTAAAAAAGCCTTGAACATCGAGCCGGAAAACGTGGCCGTCATGACGGAACTCGGACATCTGCTGATAAAAGCGGGCAGGAACAAAGATTCCATCGCCATACTCGAAAGGGCCTCCGCCCTGAATTCCTACACGCCTTCGCACTACTATTACGCCTATGCGCTCGGGAAAAACGGGCAGATAAAAGAGTCTCTCGTTAATTTTGAGAAGGCGCTCTCACTGAATCCGTTCGAAGAAAACATATACGCTTTAAGGGCTGAAGTTTACGATTTAAATAAAATGCAGAAGGAAGCGGCGACCGATTACCGCAAAGCGCTCGAAATGAAGATGAAGATCGGCAAATGAAATGCCTCCGCGCATAAAACATTTTATATTGAACAAAAAAAATTTTTACATGGTTTTAACAGCGCTGGCGTTGACCCTTGCCGGCCTAAATTCCCTGCATGCAGACACCAACCCTTACTTCTCGATCATAGAGCCTGTTGATCTGACCGGAGTCGAAGGGGAACTCGCTTCGGTGGTAATAATTATCAACAGCAGTGACGTTACCTCGTTGGACATAGTCAGAAACGGCAGAAGCGTATTCTCCGAGGAGGCCCGCGAGTTCAACGAAAACGAATTCAAGAACAACTTTTCCGTAAAGTCCTTGCTCAAAGACATCGCGCAGGAAGAGTTAAATCTTGACCTGAAGCCTGCCGAGGACGCCGAGGACACCATCGAGCGCCTCAATGAAATATTGAGAAAACCGAACTTCTATTCGACCTTTCTTATAAAAAAGAAATTCATAAAGCTTTCCGAACAGGGCAAAATATTGGTGAAGGAGTCGGAAAGCTTCAGACACAAACAATTCGCCTCGCTTACAGACGAGCAGCAGAGGGCCATACTCAAGCTAAACCGCATTATTCTGGAAGAGAATTTTCCGGCCAGCTGTCCGCGAAGCCAGCATTCGTTGCCGAATGTCAAAGGCGCTAAATATTTTTCAAAGACAGTCAAGCTTGACAACGGCCCAAACGACATAGTGGTGATAGGATTAAAAGACTCAACCACAGTAGCAACACAAAAAATAACCGTATTCTACAGATTGGACATATCCAAAAATTTTAACGCGCTCCCGTCGCAATACAAAAAAAAGGTGTTTCATACCGATGAATCCGAAAAAAGATGCGTGGCCTGCCACAGACTGAAGGTAAAGGAATCGGACAACATTCCGCAGAACATCAAGGATTCGGTCTGCTATCCCTGCCATAAAAAGATAAACGTATATTCGAACGTACACGGGCCTTCCGCACGGTGGGAATGCCTGACATGCCATGAAAAAGACTCAAGGCCTTCCAAATACCTTACAAAAAAACCCGATAAGGATTTATGCTTTATGTGCCATACCGACCGCAAAGAAGCATGGGAGAAAAAGAAATACGTTCACGGCCCCACAGCCACAGGCAAATGCACCATATGCCACAACCCGCATGCTACCAATCACGAGTTCTGGCTGAAAAAAGCGCCTTGGGAACTCTGCACCACATGCCATGAGGACAGGGCTTCAGGCACCCATGTTCTTACCGGATTCGGTTCCGGCGGAGGACACCCCATGAAAGACAAGCCGGACCTGTTGCGTCCCGGTGCGGACTTCTCCTGCAAGAGCTGCCATACGCCGCACGCCGCAAATTCGCGCTCGCTTTTTTCGCAGGACGTACAAACAATGTTCCAACTCTGTCAGGTGTGTCATAAGAAATGAAACTCAAGGTTTTTGAAAGCATACGGTTTAAACTCACGTTCATAGCGCTGGTCGCAGTATTCGTGATAACGCTCCTTATCGTCTATTCGGATGTAAAGGACACGGAACACAGGCTTATCGCCACGCAAAAAGAAAAAGCGGCATTGATGTCCGATATGCTGAAACAGAGCATCATGCTCCTGATGCTCGAAAACAGGTGGAAAGACGTTCAGGACCTGCTTGAAGACATCACCAAAGCCAATCCGGAGCTTGACGAGGTGCGCATATTCCATCCCCTTAACGGCAAAATAATAGCTTCGGCGGACATCAAGGACATCGGTAAACAGATATATCATGAAGACTGGAATAAATTTGTAAATCAGCGCAACGAACCTTTTGTCATAAATAAAAA
The DNA here is from genome assembly GCA_004321915.1 of Nitrospirota bacterium. Taxonomy (GTDB): domain Bacteria; phylum Nitrospirota; class Thermodesulfovibrionia; order Thermodesulfovibrionales; family Dissulfurispiraceae; genus MYbin3. The sequence goes on along the minus strand of SCQE01000068.1, from coordinate 23,043 downwards.
AGGGACCATATTTGCGACGCGTGTGTCCCCGATACTTAACAAGCCCGCCTGCTATAAATGCCACCCGCCGAACCATAAGGTGTTAGGCGTTCTGGATGTTGAGGTCTCGCTCTCGGTGGCCCACAAGTCCATAGTAGAAGCCACGTACAGGCATTTCTTAGGACTCGCGCTTGGATTTGTGATAATAACGGTCATATTCATAATAGTCGGGGAGCGGCTTATCAGCTTGCCTCTGCGCAAGCTCACCGGAGTAATGCAGACGGTTGAGGGCGGGGACCTGTCGGTCAGGATAAAAAAAATCAGCGGGGATGAATTCGGATACCTTTCCCACTCCTTCAATAAGATGATCGACGCCCTGCAGTCCGCGCAGCAAAACCTCGAAATATGCCACATACAGCAAATGGAACAGACATCAAAGCTTGCGTCCCTCGGACAAATAGTATCGGGTATAGCCCATGAAATAAAAAACCCGCTCGCAGGCATAAGCTGCGCCGTTCAGGTCTTCCATGCCGAAATGAAAAACGACGACCCCCAAAAAGAGGTTGTTTCTGAAGTACTGAATCAGGTGACAAGACTCGATAAAATAGTAAAAGATCTTTTAAGCTACGCAAAGCCCAAGGCCCCCCGGTATATACACACAAAAATAAGCGAAGTGCTCGACAGGGCCCTGTTCTTCCTCTACCCCGAAGCAAGAAAGCTCAACGTAAAAATCGATTTGAAGATTCAGGAAGACCTCCCTGATATCCTTGTCGATCCGGACCAGATGCAGCAGGTGTTCATGAACATCACCGTAAACGCCCTGCACGCGATGCACAGCGGAGGTACGGTTTCGGTCCATGCGTCAGAGACGGAATGTTCCAAACTCAAAGATACGCTCGGGATTACCGGCTGCGACAAGGTTTTTGTGATATCTTTCCACGATACGGGGCAAGGCATAGCGCCTGAAGACCTTGAAAAGATCTTTGAGCCCTTTTTCACTAAGAAAACGGTCGGCACAGGTCTCGGCCTGTCCATATGCAAACGCATAATAGAAGAGCACGGCGGCAGGATAACGGTCAGCAGCGCTCTTGGAGATGGAAGCGTTTTTACTGTATACTTACCTGTAAGGAACACTCCTTTAAAAATAAATCCCTAATCCGGAGGCCTTTTGTTTCAGTCTAAGATCCTTGTAATAGACGATGAGAAATTCATAACATGGTCGCTTAAACAGCATCTCGAAAAAGAGGGTTATGAGGTAATAACGGCCGATTCCGCCGAGCAAGGAATGGAGTTTTTCAAGACCGAAGCCCCCGGCATTATTATTCTCGACATAAACCTTCCGGGAATGAGCGGTCTGGACATGCTCGAAACACTGCGAAATATAAATAAAGAAGTCATCGTAATCATGATAACGGCGCACGGCGACATAGAAACCGCAGTATCGGCCATGCGATTGGGCATTTTCGATTTTGTGGAAAAGCCGTTCGATTTAAACAGGATATCGGTCCTCATCAAAAAATCCCTCGAAACCCTCAACCTTAAGAGAGAGGTCAGTTATCTGAGGGGAGAGCAGTACGATAAATACAGCTTCGACAATATAATAGGCGTATCGAAGCCCATGCGGGACATGATCGGCCTTGCGAAAAAAGTGGCGGAGAGCGACGCCAACACTGTACTTATCCAAGGAGAGAGCGGCACCGGTAAAAACCTCATCGCGAGGGCCATACATTACTACAGCGCCCGCGCCTCCAAGCCTTTTGTCGAAGTTACCGCTACCGCCATCCCGGAAACCCTTATAGAAAGCGAGTTGTTCGGATACGAAAAAGGCGCTTTTACCGACGCAAAAGCGGCAAAAAGCGGACTGTTCGAACACGCCAACGAAGGCACCATATACCTAGATGAAATCGGAGACATCAAGCCGGCCACTCAGGCAAAACTGCTGCGGGTCATCGAAGACAAGGCCTTTAAGAGGATCGGCGGGCTCAAAGACATAAACGTGAACCTCAGGGTCATTGCGGCCACCAATGTCGATCTGGAAAATGCGGTCAAAGAGGGCAACTTCAGAATGGACCTGTTTTACAGGCTTAAGGTCATACCGATTTTCATACCCCCGCTTAGAGAAAGGAAAGAAGACATAATACCCCTTGCCATGCATTACATCAAGGTCTTCAGCAAAGAATTCAAAAAGACCCTGAAAGGCATATCTCCGGATGCCGAAAAGCTCCTGATCACCTATCCGTGGTACGGAAACGCCAGAGAACTGAAAAACGTAATCGAGAGAATATGCATCCTCGAAAATACCGATATAATCTATCCCGAACACATACCGGTAGAAATAGTCGACAGCATGGCCCAACCGCCTGCTGCGCAAAAACTTTCATCGATAAACATTCCGCCGGAAGGCATTTCGTTGAAGAACGTCGAGCGGGACCTTATAGCGCAGGCGATCGAGATCGTCGAGGGAAACCAGACTAGGGCCGCAAGACTCCTTGGCATATCGAGAGACGCCCTCAGGTACAAGATGCAAAAGTTCGGCCTGATGTAATATCGCACATGTCCCGGGAAAGAAGCATCGGAAATTCAAGAAAATCAGGTTTCCTCTTAGCTCTCGCAGCTTCCCTCCTCCTGTCTTACGCCTGCATGTCTGCGCCTGAACATACGCCGCAACCTGATATATTCTGGCCCAAGCCGCCTGATGAGCCTAGGATAAAATGGGTCCGCGGACTGCGTTCCGAACTCGAGATCAAAGAGGCAAGCACTCAGGAAAAGATCCTCGATGCGTTTTTAGGGGAACAGCGTAGGGGTTTTGCCCTGATGAAACCTTATGGTGTCTTCTCTTCAAACGGCACCATATATGTCGCCGAGATGCTGGGCGGCGTAGTCGCCGTGTTCGACACTAAAACCAAAAACTTTCATTTTATCGGTTCCGATAAGGGCCCCGGTAAACTGGTACGGCCGATGGGAATAGCTGCGGACAATGAAAACAGGGTATATGTGACGGACAGCGGACAAAACAGGGTCGTGGTGTTCGAAAAAAGCGGCAAATACCTTTTCAGTTTCGGTACGGCCAAGCAATTTTCAAAACCGTCGGGGATCGCGGTAAATGACCAAGAAGGCAAGGTTTATATATCGGACCAGAAAAACCATAAGATCTATGCGTTCTCCAAAAAAGGCGATTTTCTTTTCGAGATCGGAAAAGAGGGTGAGAAAGACGGGGAGTTCAACGCGCCGACCCATATTTGCGTCGACAATAAAAACAAGCTGTATGTGACCGACAGCCTGAATTTCAGGGTCCAGATTTTCGACTCAAACGGGAAATTCATCTCGAAATTCGGACAGATCGGCGACGGGCTAGGCATGTTCGCCAGACCGCGCGGAGTGGCCGTAGACTCTGAAGGCAATATCTACGTGGTCGATGCCGCGTTTGCCAATGTCCAGATATTCGATCAGAAAGGCAACATACTGATGTTTTTCGGGGGCTCCGGATGGGAGCCCGGCAAATTCCTGTTTCCGGCCGGAATATCCATCGACGAGGAGGACAAGATATACGTCTCGGACGAGTTCAATAAAAGAGTTAGTATTTTCCAATACATGGGTGAAAAATACAAAAGAAGCACACAGGGCAGACCGAATCCGCAATAATTTCTTAAAACAAAGTCACTTCTTGTGGCACTTATAACAGAGCTCTACCGGCTTATACCTGAGCATAAGATATTCTTTGGAATGAGAATCGTGGCATGTTATACAGGTGATCTTGCCGTCTTTTTTAAGGGGAAGCGCCTTGGGCACCTCCATCTTGGGCTCCATATCAACCCTGTGCTCGCCGGCAGCTACCCTCTCTTTATGGCAATCCCTGCAGAGTTCTGTGACGTCGCGTTTTATGATAAAACCCTGATGCGGTTCATGGCATATATTGCAGTCATTGGACCTTATGGCCAATGACAGAACCGGGAAAACCAATAAACTTAGGAATGCAAAAAATATTTTCATGGCAACTGAACCTTATTTTCTTTTATCATATCATATGCGGCCAAAAATGCAACACGCATGGAGAAATCTTGCGGAAAAAGATTTTTCTTAGGTTATTATATCAGATAAAACGCGGGAGGCAATTTGCCGGACAATACTAAAATTGCGGTGGTCATTCCTTCTTACAAAACGGCAGCCCACATAAAGGATGTCATCCTTGCCATACCGGACAACGTAGACCATATAATTGTCGTCGACGACAAATGCCCCGAATCCTCAGGAAAAGCCGCAGAAGCGACCGGCAGGAAAAACCTCATCGTGCTTTATCACGAACGCAACCAAGGCGTAGGCGGGGCCATGATGACCGGATATAAAAAAGCCCTTGAACTGAATTGCGATATAGCGGTCAAAATTGACGGCGACGGACAAATGGACGCCTCTTACATGCAAAACCTTATAACCCCTCTCAAGGAGAACGAAGCCGACTATACAAAGGGCAACCGTTTCAGAGATTTCACCGCGCTCAAATTCATGCCTTGGATAAGGTTCTTCGGCAACAGCATCCTCTCTTTTCTCCTGAAGATGTCATCCGGTTACTGGAACATAATGGACCCGACGAACGGCTATACGGCAATACACAGAAGGGCATTGGAAAAACTGGATCCCGACAAGATATCCAAAGGCTACTTCTTCGAGTCGGACATGCTTATTCACCTGAACATGGTAAATGCGGTTGTGAAGGACATCAGCATACCGGCAAAATACGGGAAGGAAAACAGCTCGCTCAAGATCAAAAAAATAATATTCATATTCCCTCAGAAAATCATTAAAGGGCTGTTTCTTAGGCTTGCCTTCAAATATTTCATTTATGATTTCAATATGGCGTCTGTCTACCTGCTGATCGGACTTCCCACTTTCATGTTCGGCGTAATATTCGGCGCTGTCGAATGGTTAAGAAGCATAGGTTCTTCGGTGGCGCGGCCTTTGGGAACAATTATGCTCGCAGTATTACCGATAATACTCGGAGCGCAGCTTCTCCTTCAGGCCATCAGCATCGACATCAACTCGATACCTAAGAAGGAGAAATAGTCTGCTTCTGGCCTTCCCTTAGCAAAAAGTAAAGTCTTCTTGCCATATAAAAAGTCTTCAGGTTGCGTTCTTCCTGAAATTCCCTGTAAGTGTTTACATGAGACTCGAATCTGCCTTTCTGAAAAAGCAGCGTAACTTCTGCGTAAATACCGTCACGCAGATATATTCTATGGGAATAGTCCTTCGTTGAGGCAAGGACTATCTTGGCAGGATGCATATAGCCCGGGTCTATATTGATTTTCCGCCTGCCGTCCACCGAAAAAGACGCCTCGATACCGTTTGTAAAAAGCTTGCTTGCGGCGAGAGAATCCGGAAACTTTAGGTTCTTAAAGAAGATAAAACGCCTGAAGATGGGTTCGCCCATCTCTTCCCTGTAATATGCCGAACAGTCCCAGCGGACCGGGGCGCTCTCCATAACTGCCTCGCCGAAAAAATCCTCGAGTTTAGTCAGCGCCGCATCATAAATTCCCTCATCCGTAAAAAGCATACCCGTGAAAAAAAGAACGCTGTGAGGATTTCGAGGCAAACCCATAGGGATTAATCGGCCGACATCTTGGACAGATAAGCTTTTACATCAGGGGCGTCCCACTCTACCGGACCTATCACCTTCTTTACGATCACGCCCTTTTTATCTATGAGAAAAGTCTCAGGAACGCCTGTAAGGCCGTACGCTGCCGATATTTTCTTGTCGTCAATCAATACAGGCAGGTTAAACCCGGTCTGTTTTACATATTCCACCGCATTCTTCGGATCGTCCTTAAAGAGTACGGATAAGGCCATGAAGTTGGTATTGTTCCATTCTGAAACGACAAGCCTTTGGAGCGAGGGGTTCTCGGATTTGCATGTATCGCACCATGTGGCCCAAAAATTCAGCAGCACAGCCTTGCCTTTAAGGTCTGCAAGCCGCCACGTCTTTCCTGTAATGTCCTTCAGCTCGAACTTAGGCGCTTCAACACCTATTGCGGCCTTCCGGGGAGTTTGTTCTCCGCTCGTTGCAATCAATAACACCGCAGCCAAGCCTACTGCAAAAATTACTCCTAAAACAAAGCCCTTATTTTTCATCAAACCTCCTCTTGAGCAACAAGAACCAAGCGGTCAAAAATCCGTTATGGCAGGGGACCCTACAGTTCTGCAGAAAAAATCAGTTGACCGACACAAGCACCTGATCCTGCAACTCGGCAAAGGCAGGTTTGCCGTCTATCAAAACCACCTTCACAACAGGGGAATTTCTGAAACTGCCCCTGAGCATCTCCTCGGAAAGCAGGTCTTCGATCTCGCGGCTTATGGCCCTCCGCATAGGTCTTGCGCCGTATGCAGGCTGGTAGTATTTGTTTAGAAGCCATTCTTTAACTTCAGGCGAAACCTCTATCGCAAGGGAGTGTTCTATGAGCTGCTTGTTGGTTTCGGCCACAAGCAGATCGATAATCGAAAGCAGCTGCTCCTTTTCGAGAGGATGGAAGACCACAGTCTCGTCAACCCTGTTAAGGAATTCGGGATTAAATGTCTTCTTCAGTTCGGACAGGACATTATCCTTGATCTTCGCATATGCATCCGATACCGATGCCCTGTAAAAACCGAGCGGCGTGGCCTTCTCGATAATACGCGCGCCGAGGTTCGAGGTCATTATAATTATCGTGTTCCTGAAATCCACCTTCCTGCCGTAATTGTCCGTAAGCACGCCCTCGTCGAGTATCTGGAGCAGCATATTAAAGACATCCGGATGGGCCTTCTCGATCTCGTCAAACAGTATTACGGAATACGGCCTCTTCCGCACCTTTTCCGTAAGCTGGCCCCCTTCGTCATACCCTACGTATCCGGGAGGGGCTCCGGTCAGGCGCGATACGGCAAACCTTTCCATATACTCCGACATATCTATCTTTATCAGGGCGCTCTCATCGCTGAACATCAGGGTTGCGAGCGCCTTTGCGAGTTCCGTCTTGCCGACACCCGTAGGCCCTAAAAAGAAAAACGAACCGATAGGCCTCTTGTTGCTTTTTATGCCTGCCCGAGATCTCCTTATAGCGCGCGAAACCGCCTTGACCGCTTCATCCTGCCCCACTATCCTCGCATGCAGTTCTTCCTCCATGCGCAGCAGTTTCTCGGACTCGGTCTCTTCAAGTTTTGAAAGAGGTATCCCGGTCATTTTCGAAATGGTATAGGAAACATCGTCCGGCCCTACCAACGGCGCGTCCTTATTGACGGCATCTTTCCATTTCTTATAGTAGTTCTCGTATGTTTTCTTAAGCCTGTCTTCCTGTTCCCTTACCTGCTGCGCCTTTTCAATATCATGGAGCCTGACATAAAGGGTCTTTTCCTTAGAGAGCTGCATAAGCTCCGATTCCATGTCCTTCAACTCATGAGGCATCGTGGCCCTCTTAAGTTTCAGGCGCGAACCGGTCTCGTCTATCACATCAATCGCTTTATCGGGCAAAAACCTGTCCGATATGTACCTGTCGGCCAGTTTTGCCGCGCTTACAATGGCCTCATTGCTTATTTTGACCTTGTGATGACTTTCATATTTGGTGCGTACTCCTTTGAGTATATCGATCGTAACCTCGACTGTGGGGGGCTGAACATATATGGGCTGGAAACGCCTTTCGAGTGCCCCGTCCTTCTCTATATATTTTCTGTATTCGTCGGGTGTGGTAGCGCCTATGCACTGCAGTTCGCCCCTCGACAAAGCAGGCTTAAGCATATTGGAAGCGTCAACAGAACCCTCGGCAGCGCCCGCTCCTATCAGCGTATGGAATTCGTCGACAAACAGAATAATATTTTCGGACTGTAAAATTTCCCGCATGACCGCCTTGAGACGCTCCTCAAACTGTCCTCTGTATTTGGTCCCTGCGATCAAAGATCCCAAGTCCAGAGAGATGATCCGCTTGCCTATAAGGCTGTCCGGCACATCTCCGGACACTATCTTCTGCGCGAGCCCCTCGACTATGGCGGTCTTTCCTACTCCGGGATCGCCTACTATAGCGGGGTTGTTCTTGAGCCTCCTGCCCAGTACCTGCAAAACCCGCTCTATCTCGTCCTCCCGCCCTATCACGGGGTCGAGCTTGCCCTCGACCGCAAGCAGGGTAAGGTCCCTTCCGAACTCATCGAGGGCAGGGGTGGTCGACCTCCTGCGCTCCTTCTGATGCGTCTGCTGAAACTGCGGTTTTATGGCCAAGTTTATAGTAAGCTGCCGGGCCCCGAGCAGATTTGCGCCTAGGTTCCTGAGTATCTTGCCTGCAATGCCCTCGTCCTCCCTTATCAAGCCGAGCATCAGGTGTTCACTGCCTATGTAATTGTGTCCTAAAAGCCTTGCCTCCTCTATGGCGAGTTCGAGGACTTTTTTCGCCCTAGGGGTAAAGGGTATATCGCCAAACGTGAGAACGCTTCCGCCGGACGGAAGGTTCTTTTCCACCTCGAACTTGATCTCATCGATGGAAAGCCCCATCTTTTTGATTATCGTGGATGGTATTCCGTCCTCTTCGCGAAGAAGCGCAAGCAGAATATGTTCCGTGCCCAAATAGTCGTTATTACGCCTCTCAGCCTCTTCCTTGGCGTATATGACTATCTTACGGCCTCTCTCTGTGAACTTTTCAAACATTCATCGCTCCCGAATGCCTTTATTTATTAAAATTTTAACCGCTCCATCCAAACATTGTCAATAAATAAGCCACTTTACCGGCCTTAATTCCAATACGTCCGACCATACGATTATTACGCGAAAAACAGATCTACAACCAGTATTCAGGATAACGCCTGTTGCGGCTTAGATTATTTACGAGCAGTGCCACAAAAAGCAGAAGAAGTGCCCCTGCACCGGCAGGGATTACCGCATACAAAAATCCGAGATCATGTATCTTGTCGCCCCCCAAAACAGCGATCAAAGCGGTTGCGCCCCCCGGAGGATGCAGTGTCTTTGTCGCGAGCATTATGACTACGGCTGAAGATACGGCAGCAGCCGCAGCCAGCCACAAAGTTTCGCCGAACAATTTAAAACAGAGGACACCGACAAGGGCGGAAACAACATGCCCGCCTATAAGGTTTCTCGGCTGGGCCAGAGGGCTCTTTATCGCTCCGTAAACAAGCACCGCCGATGCGCCGAACGAACCTATGATCAACGTCATGTCCCTCGGCTCGAAATATATGGAGGAAAGATATCCGCACAGAGCTATGCCGATTGCGGACCCGGCAAAAGACCAGAGATGCTCCGAAAGGCCTACCCCGGGAGGCGCCTTGCCGCCGCCCTTCATTTTTAAAAAATAACCTCGCATCATGCTGCGGCGGCCCTTACTATATCGGCCCTCGATATTATGCCGATCAATACGCCTTCAGCATCCGTAACCGGAAGCCGTTTAATCCTCTTTTCATCCAGAATTTTAGCGGCGGTGCGAATATCGTCCTCGGCCCTGACGGTTATAGCCGGAGCATTCATGATATCTCCGGCCTTTCCTCCGGACTTGGCGTGCGGCAGAGGGATGCCGACCATATGGCGCAGAACGTCCTTAAACCCATGATCTCTATTCAGCCCCATACCCGAAAGGATGTCGGCCTCGCTCACTATGCCCACAACCCTGTTGTCTGCATCAACGACAGGAATGCCGCTTATCCTATGCAGAGAAAGGAGCTTTGCAACATCCCGTATGTCCGAGCCGGGCATGACCGTAAACACATCTTTCGTCATCACCGAACCTACGGGAATCTCTAATGTAAGACGCTCGCGGGCATGTTTCAACGCCTTTTCATAGATGACCTTCAGGTCCGCTTCGGTCACATCGACGTACGTTTTTATTTCGTTCAGCGCGGCCCTCAGGTCGTCCTCGTTAATATCTTCGGGTCTCTTTCCCATAACAGGCCTCCATTGCTTAAATTATACCCTCTCCGGCTAGGTCGGATTATGATTTGAATCATAGCACGGAAAGTTTATGCCCTTTATAATTTGACAAGTCAGGCGTTGACTTACAATCAATAATGGAATAGGATATGGGTATGGAAAAATGGGGGCCGATATGAAAGATCCGGGAAGGCAAAAACAGAACAGGGACGCCAAAGTCAGATTTGCCTTCCATTCCATATGCGAATCCTTTCCAATGCAGATTACGTGTCCTTTTTGCGCTCACGAGGTAGAGCTTTGGACGGATGAAGACGAGACGAAATGCTGCATGTGCGGCTTTAAGTTGTTCAGCAAAGAAAATATAATACACTGACGGGAGAAACAATTATGAGAGAGCGAAAGGTTTGCACATTATCCGTAATGCTTGCGGCAGCGTTTTGCGCTGCAACCTTTATCAGCGTCATCCCCCCGGCAGCGGAAGGCGATGAAAAAATAACGCCCCAAAAGCTGTTCGAGCAAAAATGCAGCCAATGCCATTCCCTCGATGACCCGCGCTCCCAACGCAATACAAAAGCGGAATGGACCCAACTCGTGAAAAGAATGCGCGGAAACGGCTGCGATTTGTCCGATGACGAGGCCGAAACCATAGTTGGTTATCTGTCTAAAAATTTCGGCAAATAGCCGGATTAGAAACAATAAAAATTAGGAGGCTTTAAAATGGCAAGCACGGTCCTACTGAAAAAACTTAATGATGCGATAGCGAGGGAAATGCAGGTGAGCATCCAGTATATGTGGCAGCATATTATGGCACGGGGCATAAATGCCCAAGCCGTAATTCCGATACTGCGACAAATCGCGATAGCGGAGATGCTCCATGCGGAATTGATAGCCGAAAGGCTCGACTACCTCGGAGGCACGCCTACCACGCAGCCGGGACCCATCAACATCGGCAAAAACCTTACAGAAATGCTTAAGCTCGACAAAAAAGCTGAAGAAGAGGCGATAAAACTCTACAGAGAAATAATAAAGCTGGCGGACAAAGAAAACGACTATACCACAAAAAAGCTCTTCGAACAGATACTCTCGGACGAGGAGAACCATCACAACACCTTCAGGACGCTGCTCGAAAAGTAGCAACGATATAAAGCGGCTGTTGAATTCTTTAAAAAGCCTTTGTGGATTTCAACAGCCGCTTTTTTATAGAATGTTCCTTAACTGCAAAATATAGGAGGCTGCATGAAAGCTGTAGAAATAAAAAACGGCATCTATTGGGTGGGGGCCGTTGACTGGGCGGTAAGAGACTTTCACGGGTACGAAACACCTCGCGGCACGACTTACAACAACTACCTTGTAATGGACGACGAGATAACGCTTCTGGATGCTGTAAAATCGGATTTCATCGACGTCTCGATAAAAAACATCCGGAGCGTTATTGACCCTGCGAAAATTAAAAATATCGTAATAAACCATATCGAAAACGATCATGCTTCGGGCATAGGAGACATTATGGCCCTTGCGCCCGATGCAAAGATATACATAACCGAAAAAGGCAAAAAAGGCCTCGAGCGGTTTCATGACCTGTCCGGATGGAACATAAACATAGTCAAATCAGGCAACACGCTGAGTATAGGCAAGAGGACCCTGATGTTTCTCGAAACCCCTATGCTACACTGGCCCGACTCTATGATGACCTACATCAAAGAAGACAAGGTGTTGGTTAGTCAGGACGCCTTCGGACAGCACCTCGCCTCTTCCGTGAGATTCGACGACGAATTCGTGACCTGCGAATCGATGTCGGAGCTCGACGACGCGGTAACCGACTACTATGCGAATATACTCATGCCTTTCGGTCAATTAATAAAGTCTAAAATAGCAGAGATCCGGAAGCTGGGCCTCGAGATCGAGATAATCGCGCCTGACCATGGGATAATCTGGAGAGCGCATCCCGGAAAAACCATACAAAGATATCTGGACATGGCAAACGGCACCGCATCTTTAAGCGTGGCCATTATTTACGATACAATGTGGCACAGCACCGAACAGATGGCGCTGCCCATAATGCAGGGGATAAGAGACGCAGGCGTTGACTGCAAAGTGATAAAACTCAGGGCGTCAGCCATGAGTGTGGCCATAAAGGAATTCTGGAAGGCGCGCGGCTGCCTTATCGGGACCCCGACGCTCAACAACATAATGTATCCGAGCGTAGCGCACTTTCTTACGCACCTTAGGGGTCTCAGGCCTAAAAACAGGATCGCCGGCGCATTCGGCAGCTATGGCTGGGGCGGCGGGGCCGTAAAAGAAGCGTACGAAGAGATTAAACGTATGGGGCTTGAAGCGCATGAGCCCGGACTTCAGATACTCTTCAAGCCTTCGCTCGATGACGAAACGAAATGCTATGAGTACGGAAAGGCCTTTGCCGAAAAGGTAAAAGAATATCACGCCAAGTTTTGACCGCAGAAAAGACAGAGCAAAATATTTTTAATGTGTCAGCTTGTCTCTGTCCCTCTGTGGTTTGCCGTAATACTTTTTAAACCAATAAACGTAAGAGGAGAAAGACCATGTGGAGATGCACTGTTTGCGGATACGAATACGATGAGGCCGCCGAAGGAACGCCGTTCGAACAGCTTCCTGACGACTGGAAATGCCCGATCTGCAATGCGCCCAAAGACGCCTTTGAAAAGGTGAGGTGAGCGGGCCGTGAAAGTCGTAGCGTTTCACGGAAGCCCTCGCGCAGAGGGCAATTCCCACCAGCTCCTTAAAAGCGCTGTCAGGGGGGCGGAAGAGTCCGGCGCCGAGGTGAGGCTTTTCAGGCTGGCCTCCATGTCAATGACCCCGTGCCTCAACTGCGGCGGATGCGATGAAAGCGGGATATGTGTGCTCGACGATGAGATGACGGCCGTTTACAGCGCAATACGGGAAGCCGACAGGATCGTGCTCGCTTCGCCTATCTTCTTCTTTGCCTTGAGCGCCCAGACAAAAATCATGATAGACCGGTGCCAAGCCTTCTGGTGCGAAAAATACCTGCTGAAAAAACCGATACCGGCCGGACCTTACGGCAGAAAAGGCCTTCTACTGCTTGTAGGAGGGATGAAAAAAGAGGAAGGCATCAAATGCGCCGAGGCCTCGGCAAGGGCCTTTTTCAGGACAGTAAGCGTACCCGAGCATAAAACATTGTCCTATCTCGGCATAGACGCGTTCGGACACATCTTGAACCATCCGACAGCATTGACCGATGCTTACGAAACCGGCAAAAACCTTGTAACTGCGTCAGCTTAAAGAATTCCAGAAGTCCGAGACCTTCAATCTGTTTTTCTCTATTTCCCGGCCAAACCCGTCGCCGTCCGTTCCAAGAAAACCGGCTATGCCATTGAACGAAGCGCTGCCGGGACTCAAGACCGACTCCTCCTGAAGCCTCATGAGCGACTGCACTGTTCTATAAAACAGATAAATATCGCAAAGCGCCTTTGCATCGGCGCTTCCCAGCACATTGAACTTTTCGAGTCTCCTCAGGGCATTCACCGTTCCCTGAACAAGCAGTTCCGGATGTTTATCGCAGTGTCTCAATTGAAGATACTGGATCCCGAACTCAAGTTCCTCGAGTCCGCCCTGCCCCAACTTAAGATCGAACCCTTTAGATGAATCCGCAAGCTCTTTTTCTATCCTCTCACGCATGCGACGCAGCTCTTCGATCTTGATTTCATTGCCTCGCCGAACAAGAACGTCCCTTCTCAGTCCAGAAAAAAGCCGCCCGGTAGCGGACTGCCCTTTATTGCCCGCAACAGGTCTCGCCTTTAAAAGCGCCTGCACCTCCCATGCGTGGGCATTATTGAAATAGTACTTCCTCAAGCCTTCTATCGAGACGACAAGAGGCCCCTTGCTGCCCTCAGGCCTCAACCGGGTATCGACCTGATAAGCCACTCCGTCTTTTGTATACGATGTAAAGACCTTAAGAAGCCGTTCTGCGGATTTGATCCGTTCCAATGAAGGGTCGGAATCTGAAGCGAATACTATGTCGAGGTCCGAGTTGAAGGCAAGCTCCCTTCCGCCGAATTTGCCGAACGCGATCACCGCAACATCAGGCGATAAAACAGCGGCAAGCTCCGAGAATATTGCCTCGGCCGTACGGCTCAAAGAACTCACCAGTTCATTGACCCCGATGCTGTTGTTCAAATACAGAATTCCGAGCCTGACCTCCTCCGTTTTTCTGAGAAACCTTATTGCGTTAGTCATACCCTGTTTTTCGATAAGAGCTGCAAGCTCGCTCTTCAACTCCCCGAACAACTTGAGTTTGACTTCATGCCCCACAAGAGACTCGAGATATTCCGGGCTCTGCATTATTATCCGCGAAATGTATCCGCTGTGGGCAAACACGAAATTCAGGGTTGAAACTATTCCGGGCCTCCGGGCCAGCGCCTCGAGATACGACTCTTTAGTGGCCAATACCAATGAAAAATCTACGAGCTGGGAGAGGACCGCATCCGCGTTTTCTCTCTCTATCGCATCGTCCACAAATTGAGGGACAAGGCTTTCGAGAAGCCTGCGTCCCTTTATGGTCTGAAAAGAACTTATATTGTTCCTGATCCGCATAAGGCAATGCATCGCCCTATGCACCTCAGATACCCTGCTTTTCCGCAATTCGTCGGCAAGAAGGTTTTCGACCGGGCTTTCAATATCCCAGAACACCCTGCTCAAAATAGAGGCCTGCTTCTCTCCGTCTTCACCTTTTTTTTCAAGGAGCGAATCGTAAATCTCCCTGACCTTGCTGCGCCTCGATGCTAAAGAGCCGGCAAACGATTCCTTGTCCTTATACCCGAGTTTCAGCGCAAGCACCTGCAGTTCATGTTCGCCTGAAGGAAGAGAATGCGTCTGCAAGTCGTTCATCTGCTGCAGTCTGTGTTCTAACGTCCTGAAAAAAATATAGTTGTCCGAAAGGCGTTTAAAGTCTTCATAGCCGATAAACCTTTTCTGGAGCAGCTTGTGCAGACCTTTTATCGTGCTCTTTTCCCGGATATGGGGTTCCTTTCCGCCGTAAATAAGCTGGAATATCTGGATAAAGAATTCTATTTCCCTTATGCCTCCGTAGCCTCGCTTTATGTCCCTGCTCAAGGTGCCGGATTTTATATGCTCCACTTGGGCCTTCATTTTGCGGATCTCCTCTATCGTGTCCAGATCAAGGTATTTCCTGTAAACAAAGGGGCTTATCACATCGCAAAACCTTTCGCCCAGTTCCATATCTCCAGCCACAGGCCTTGCCCTCAGCAGCATGGCCCGCTCCCAGAGCTGTCCCCAAGATTCATAGTATTCCTCATACCCTGAAAGCGCCATGGCAAGGTTCCCTTTCTGTCCCTGAGGCCTCAGTCGCAGGTCCACCCTGTAGGCAAAACCGTCTTCGGTATTCAGAGAGAGAAAGCGCGACAATTCCTCTATAAGCTTCGCATAGTATTCAGATGCGGTTATACGGTTTATGGTCACACCCTGCACTGTAGATATCCCTGTGGTCTCGCAATCTTCGGCATAAGCAAAGATCAGGTCCACATCGGAACTGTAGTTCAGTTCCTCCGCCCCCAGCTTGCCGAGGGCCAGAGCCACAAACGAGGCGTTCGCGGGAGCGCCATAGCGTTCAGCTATAAACGGTTCTATAAAATTGAGCGATCCCTCTATTACAACATCCGCGAGCAGGCTCATTTCGAGCATAACTTCCTGCATATCGCATGTTCTTAACAGGTCCTTAAGCGTAAGCGACAGCATATGTTTTTTTCTGAACCGGCGGACGACCTTCATGCCCTCTTTGACCGAAGAACAGTTGAGAAAGGAATCCTTTAAATCGCCGCGCAATGTTTGAACGGCCGTCGGATATTTAAAAGACCCCAAGGCATCTATCAGGTCTTCAGGATAGATAAGGCTGTGGTTTGCAAGAAACTGGCTGTTCGAGAACAAAAGCGCAATCTTCTCGATGTGCTCATCAACAATATCCGAATGGCCCGGATACGCCGAAAGAAAGGCCTCTATATTGTTCTTGGCCCTGTCCTGATCAGGAACGTCGGGGATCTGCCTCATTCATCGCCCCTCCAAAGCCGTGGATCGAGGGCGTCCCTCAAGCCTTCCCCCACAAGGTTGTAACTCAAAACAGTAACCAGAATAGCAACGCCCGGAAAAAGGGAAAGCCACCATGCGACCGTTATGTTGTCTTTGCCGGAGGTGAGCATATTGCCCCAACTCGGGTCCGGAGGCTGCACTCCAAGCCCCAGAAAAGAGAGCCCTGATTCCGTGAGTATAGCCCCGGCTATACCGAAGGTGGCCGCCACAAAAACCGGCGAAAGAGCATTCGGGATTATATGGCGGAGGATAAGCCTCGAATCCGTTGAACCCAAAGCGCGCGCCGCAGACACAAAATCGCGCTCTTTCAAGGTAAGAAATTCAGCCCTCACAAGCCGCGCCACATCCATCCAACCGGTAAGGCCTATCACGATCATAATGGTGGATATGCTCGGCTCCACAACCGCTATCACGGCCAATATCAGGAAGAACGTAGGAAAAGCGAGCATTATGTCGACAAACCTCATGAGGACCGCGTCAACCTTTGCGCCGTAAAAACCTGCTACAGCGCCGATAAAGGTCCCGATGGCTATGGCTATCCCGACCGCGATAAAACCCACCTTAAGCGACGCCCTGCTGCCCCAGACCATCCTCGAAAAAACATCCCTGCCGAGTTCGTCAGTGCCGAACGGATGTGAGGCATCGGGGGGCGCAAGCACATTGTAGACGTCTATCTTGGTAGGTGAATGCGGAGAAACGAGCGGCGCGGCCAGCGCGGCCAGCGCAAGTGAGGCTATTACCGCCAGACCGGCCACAGACAAGCGATTTCTTTTAAACCTGTTCCAGATTATTTTGAACATGCAGCCCTTCTCACTTCCCGATAATCTTTATCAGCGCCCGTTTTTTTCTTCTGCCATCAAACTCGCCGTAAAATATCTGCTCCCACGGCCCGAAATCGAGCCTGCCTTCGGTCACCGCGACTACAACCTCCCTGCCCATGACCTGACGTTTCAGATGCGCGTCAGCATTGTCTTCGCCGGTATTATGGCGATAGGCGGAAACCGGCTCGTGCGGCGCGAGTTTTTCGAGCCAGACATCAAAGTCGTGATGAAGCCCTGACTCGTCGTCGTTGATAAATACCGAAGCCGTTATATGCATGGCGTTTACGAGCACAAGCCCTTCCCTTATGCCGCTCTCCTTCAGGCATTCTTCCACCTGAGGGGTGATATTTACAAATCCTCTTCTCGCCGGAACATTAAACCAAAGCTCTTTGCGGTATGATTTCATAAGCTACTTATCCCCGCTCACCCGTATCCTCGGGTCGACCAACGCATAAGAAATGTCGGCGATAAGATTGCCTACAAGAGTCAAGACCGCGCCGATAACGAGTATGCCCATAATCGTAGGATAGTCGCGCGACATGGTAGAGGCGTAGAAAAGCTGTCCCATTCCGGGTATGGCGAATATGGTTTCAAAAATAACGCTGCCGCCTATGAGCCCCGGCACAGAAAGCCCGAGTATCGTGACAACAGGCATAAGGGCGTTGCGCAGCGCATGTGTGATTATCACATCCGATTCCTTCAATCCCTTGGCCCGCGCCGTTCTGACATAGTCCTGCCTTATGACCTCGAGCATGCTCGAACGGCTGTATCTGCTCAGTCCGGCAATCCCTCCGAACGCGCTCAGACCGACAGGAAGTATGAGGTGTTTTATCCAGTCGATGAGTCTTTCAAAATAGTTCATGCCGGAAACATCGATGCTCTGAATGCCGGATATGGGAAGCAGTCCGAGGCTTACTCCGAAAATTATCATCAGGACAAGGGCAAGCCAGAAGGTTGGCGTGGAGAAGCCCAAGAAAACAAACACGGTCGTCAGCTTATCGAAAAGCGAGTACTGTTTTGTGGCGGAAACAACCCCCACAGGCACGGCAATCGCAATGATCAAAAACAACGACAGCATGTTTATCGTAAGCGTTATAGGGATTCGTTCGAATATCTTGTCCACAACCTTCTTGTTGTCGACGAACGACTTGCCGAAATCCAGCATCACAAACCTTTTAAGCCATTCGAGGTATTGCACATGCAGCGGCTTGTCGAGGCCGTAAAGTTTCTTGAGGTTCTCCCTTGCCTGCGCCGAAGCCTTGAGCGACATCTCGGTCTCGACCTCCACAGGGCCGCCGGGAGCAAGATGTATCACCGTAAATGTAATCAGCGTAATCCCGAATATCAGCGGAAGCATTAAAAGCAGACGTTTGGCGATGTATGCAGGCATAGGTTTAAATTAAAGCATGAATAGCCGAAAGTCAACTAATCCTATATATCTCTTTCATCTCGTCGGTATAGCTTCCGTCTTCATTGTAGATAACGAGCGGGTTTTCGATCTTCAATCCTGTCCTGCCGCCTTTAGCGGCCTCTATCAAAACCATCTTCGCTTCCGTTCGCAAATATGAATGGACCGTCCTCACACGCTTGGGTTCGAGCGCATGCCGCTCCATAAACCTAAGTATCTCGACGAGCCTTTCGGGCAGATGTATCATAAAGAATCTTCCGTGATGTTTCAGCAGCGTCGAGGCGGCCTCAAGCAGGTCCTTGAGTTCAAGCTTCAGTTCGTGGCGCGCAACCGCCCGCTCGTCCTCAGGGCTTATAAGGCCGGTCTTCGGTTTTCTGAAAGGCGGGTTCGAAACGACCATGTCGAACGAGTTATGCGGCAGCGGCGACTCAACTGACGCAATATCCTTTATGTCGGCCCTCACCGTTTTGACCCTCTGCTGCAATTCGTTCAGGGCGATGTTTTCCTCGGCCCTTTCCGCAAGAGTGTCCTGCAACTCTACGAGAGAAATCCGAGCATCGGGATATTCGCGGGCGAGCAGAAGTCCGATTACACCAGAACCCGCGCCCAAATCCGCAATCATCTTTGCGCGCGGAATGTTGACGAAAGACGCGAGCAGAATAGCGTCCACCGAAAAACGATAGCCGTTTTCGTTTTGGACTATCTTTATGTCCCTGAGAAAATCATGCGAAGCCATATCTCTATCCGTCACACTTATAAATTTATCATCTTCCATATTTTTATGCACTTCTATTTTGCTTCGGCCAGTCTTAAAGCGCTGTTTTGCCTAAAATGAGGTTTTTAAAAAATCGGCAATATGCATATGTTGAATGCCTTTTTCGGTTCCGGCAATAAACCTGTCCATTGATGTAACAATTTTAGGGTAGTTGTCTTTGATAGCCAGCAAGTTGCCGAACTCCCGCTCTCTCGCCCTTTTGTCCGGAATAATATAGGCAACCTGCACATAAAGCCGCTCGCCTCTTTTTTCACAGACAAAATCCACCTCTTTGGCCCCGATTTTTCCGACTGTTATAGCGTATCCCATCACCCGAAGGTGCATATAAACCATATTTTCAAGCACCTTGTTTATGTCAGAGGGACGATAGCCCCAAATGGCATTTCTAAGCCCACAATCCTGAAAATAATACTTCTCACTGATCTCAAAGATACGCTTGCCGCCTATCTCGGAGCGGCGCACTTTATATATGAGAAAGGCGTTGACTATACAAGAGAGATAGTTAAGCACTACATTCGGAGATATATTTGTCTTTTGTGATTTTAGGAAGTCGCTGATTTTTTTAGCGGACACAAGACTGCCGACATTGTCTGCAGTGTACTCCACAAGACGCTCAAGAAAGGCGATATTCCTGATGCTATAGCGCCGAACCACATCTTTAAAAAGTATTGTATTGTTTATCCCCTTAAGATAATCATATACCACAGCCTCATTAAGATCGAGATTGACCAGATAGGGCAGTCCTCCATATTTTATGTAGCTCAACAACGATTCATCCGAATCTGCAAGCTTATGGAAGAGCAAAAATTCCGGATACGACAGACTGCAGACTTCTATTTCTACATACCTGCCGGACAAATAAGTTGCAAGTTCTCCCGAAAGCAGATCCGCATTGCTTCCTGTGCAGTAAATGTCATAGCGGCCTTGCGCCTGAAGGTCTCGCAAGGCTTTTTCAAACTCCGAGATGTCCTGAATTTCATCTATAAGAACAGCAGCCTTCTTTTTACCTTTCCACGCTTTTTTGACATGCTTCAATAGATCTTTATAATCCTTGATAGCCTCAAACTCATGCAGTTCCTTATTTATGTAGATAATACGCTCTTTGCTGAAACCTAATGCGGCAAGTTCTTCGATTATCTGAAAGAGGAGATAACTTTTCCCCACTCTGCGCTGCCCCACGAGCGCCTTTATGACATCCTTATTCATAAAAGGACGCACCCTGTTCAGATATAAAGGCCTCTTGATATATTCTTTAATCATGATTAAAACTTATGCCCCATTTATTGTTTATTTTAATTATGATTAAAACTTATTGGATTGTCAACAGGCGGATAATTTTTTGGAACTAAAGATTTCCCTCAGATGGTGGTTGATCGTATTGACTTCAACACCGAATAGATCGTCCATCTTCTTTTGGCTGTGCCAGATATTCTTTCACCGATAGACCTCGTCGTGGCTGCCGATGTCAAGAAGAGTGACTTCCTTGTCAGTGACTATTACGGTAAGCACAATCCGGTATTTGTACGTGAGACTGACAGCTTTGATGTCTTTCAGCTTCCCTCCGAGGCTGTGCAGATCAAGGTGCGGTTGGAAAGGGTCTTCTTCGAGATCGCGAAGGATCTCTGCCAAATTCTTCTTCAGTTCCGGATGTTGTTTAGCAAACTTCTTTGCAGCTCGGGTAAAATAGGCCGTCCAGTGGAGGGTATACATCCTCAGTCTTCAAGCTCCAGTTTGCGTATCAGTTCTTCTGCTGTTCCTCGCCAAACCCTTCCTTCCTTCACATCTTTCAGGGATTTTTTAAGGCGTTCTGTGAACGCCTCGTCTTCCGCATCGATAAGATCGCGATACCGCTCTTCAGTTATCACGACATACTGCGGCTGATTGTTCTTGATTACATGGACAGGGCCATTCTTGAGAGCTTCATCAACTGCCGAAATCCCTTTTCTCTTGATCTCCTGCGCCGCTATAGTATTCATATTAGCACTCCTTTCAGTACTTAATCAGGTACTACTATTATACCCTGCAAAAAGCCTTAATGCAAACGTTCAGACAGGGAGATAAGGTTTTCAAGGTGGCGGCAGGCAAGTTGGGCTTTAAAGCAAGTTAAATGCAAAAATGCAAGACAGAGCCCCGTTCCGTGGCCATTGCCTTTGGGGATGGTATATCCAGTCTTTACCTTATACATGGGAATCCGGTCGCTGTCCATGGTTTCCGCTCTTCGGTGTGATTCCTCCGAACAATTAGGTAATGATGCGCCTTAACTGGGTAATAACTGCCGTATTGTTATCTAATTAAATCCTGTTGCCTATTTTATCTTTCTCCAACGTGCGGCGCGCCCCTGTCCCAGAGATATAACCTTTTCCTCTTTTTTCAGCTTCTTAAGGACGTGCCGTATCATGTCAATGCTTACGTCAGGGCATGCACTCTGCAGGTCTGAGACGGAGAAATCGCCGATAATGCTGTCTATGGTGTTTAGTACAATATCGGTCTTGCTCCCGCGCCCTGAGGATATGCGCGTAAAGCGTGTCTCGAATTCTTTATACGCCGCAAGGACTGTCGAGAGCGCGTATTCCACCCACGGTAGCGCATCATGTTTTCCTTCGTGCCATCCCTGAGATGACGTCTGGAGTGTTTCGTAGTAAGATTCCTTCGTCTGCTCTATGACCCTTTCAATGCTTATAAACCTGCCGACTTCATACCCGTAACGATAAAGGAGAAGCACGGTGATAAGCCTTGCCATTCTGCCGTTGCCGTCCAGAAACGGATGGACGCAGAGGAAGTCGAGGACATAAAGTGCTATGAGGATAAGCGGATCAATGTCTCCTTCTTTTTCGAGCGTGTCATAAAGATCATGAAGCTCTTTCATATAATCAGCCGTTAGATGCGGCGCAACAGGGACGAAACGTATTCTTTTTGTGCCGTCAGGAAGAATCTCGGTAATCTCATTTGAAGCGGACTTCCACCGGCCTCCTTCCTTGCCGGAATACTTCATAAGGTCGCGGTGGAACTGAAGGATCACGGATTTGCTGAACGAAATATGTTCGTAGTTTGAATGGATGGTGCTCAATACGTCCCTGTATCCTGCTATCTCCGCTTCCGACCGGTTGGCGGGCTTTGTCTTATCTTCAACAAGCTCCTTGATGCGCTGAATATCAGCGGTGATGCCCTCCAATCGGTTGGAGGACTCAGTGCTCTGGATGATTGCAACATGCCGGAGGTTTTCGAGCATCTCAGGGGCCTGCTTTTTGTAAAGGTCTTGCTTGCCCTTGTATTCCCCGATCTGACGAATAATGGTGATTAGATGATGAGGGATTGCAAGTTCTGAAAGATATTTATTCTCAAAAGATTTCATTTGTGTACACGTCAGCGGTTTGTCAGTATAGTTTTTATTTCAAATTATAAACCGGATTATCTTTGCCGAAGTTAATAATCAGCGGCGTTTGGCTATGGCCGAGTTTCTTTGAAATATCCGATGTGGTTTGTTTTGAGTACTCCCCAAGTTCTACAAGGCTGACCTTCTTGTCATTGTTCTTGTCATTGTTCTTGTCATTGTTCTTGTCTGCTGCCTTATTGTTATTCAAGCCATCAAGCAGGGTGTAGGTAAACAATCCATTGCCCTTGTATCCGTCTATTGCCTGTTGAATAGAATTTGCAGAGGCATAAATATGAAGTCCCATCTTTTTTGCAAGTACTGACATGCGGGCATCGTATAAGCCGCTTACGATGTAGTCAACACCCCCCGCATGGCAGGTATCAAAGATGAAAAGCTGACTTAGCGATTTTATTTTTTTGGACATCTCGACTATTTCGTTGGAGCTTATCATATTATTTTCTCCAAGCGTACCGTCATAGTCAGAGGTCAGCATGTAATACTGGTTCTGCAAAAGCACTCCATGACCTGCTACAAAGAGGATAAAGCTGTCTGTCGGCTTGATTTTCTGTGTGAGTTCATTAATTCTGCTGATTACTAATGTCTTCACAAACTAAGCCTCATTGGTGTATAATATGAGGAATGAGATGCAAAAAGATATTTGATGGCCGAAGTCTGCCGAGAAAAGCGAAAGAACAACTGCGTATGGCTGCG
>SCQE01000067.1 GCA_004321915.1 Nitrospirota bacterium | reverse complement strand
ATGCCACATGATTTGTCATTCCCGCGAAGGCGGGAATCCAGAAATATCTTGAAAATACTGGATCCCCGGGTCAAGCCCGAGGATGACAGATATGAGGCTTTGTCATGTTAGTTCTTAGTATATAAATTTAAAATCCATCTCTGGTTTCCGCGGACCACTAAAATCATACTCATCCAAACAAAACACTCATTCTATTCTACAACATCCCTATCAGGCCGTACTGTCTGCCGGTCGTGCCTTTTGCAAACCGGTAGGAATAATATTTTTCGGGCAGGCAGAAGGTGCAGTCCGCAGCAATCCGGATGTTTTGTTCGGGTATGCCGCAAGACAAGGCCTGTCGTTTGTTTGCGCCGGCCAAGTCAACACAGTATTTACCGCCTTTTTCGATGATATAAGTCCCCTCGCCGGTCGACTTTTTAACGCCTTCTACAACCTCGGGGCCGACCTGATAGCAGCAGCCTTTTATGCTCGGCCCGATGGCCACAAAAATATCGGCAGGCGATGAATAAAACCTGTCGGCCATCACGTTCAGGGTGTTTTTGAGTATGCCTGCCGCAGTGCCGCGCCAACCTGCGTGCACAGCGGCGACCACCTTCTTTTTGCCGTCATACATCAGAATAGGCACGCAATCGGCAACCTGAACTCCGATAAGTATCCGCGGCCTGTTGGTTATAACAGCGTCGGCTATTTTGGGTTCGAGGTCATGGTCCACCACAACAACTTTGTCCGTATGTTTTTGTATCGGGACATATGCCTTTTCGGTTTCTGATATCTTCAAAAGCCTGTTCATGTCGGCTGATGAAGATTTAGTCGTAAAGAAGGCCGAAACATTAGGCCCGCTTATGTTGGGCGGGACAACAAGAGAGTCAGGCATTCTGTTTGTTCAAAGAGATGAACGCGCTTGGAATAAAAGAGATTATGTTCGAGGCTGTGAGCGAATGCTCCCCTGATTTTGCCGCTGCAAGATCACCCGCGAGGCCGTGCAGATATACGCCTAATATCGAAGCTTCTTCGGGATTCAGTCCCTGTCCAAGCAAAGCTGCGAGCATTCCGGTAAGGACATCGCCGGAGCCTGCCGTGGACATGCCCGGATTTCCGGTCGTGTTTATATACGCCCTGCCTTCCGGCGTTGCAGTCACTGTCGGCACGCCTTTAAGCACAACATACGCTCCGGTCTTTTTGGAAAATGAAACAGCCGAGTCTATCCGGCTTTTCTCGATGTCGGCGACACTATCACCCGTAAGCCTTGCCATTTCTCCCGGATGCGGTGTCAGTATCACAGGGGACCTGGAATTTCTCAATATCTTTTTGGCTTCAGTAATCGAATTGAGCCCGTCCGCATCTATCACCAGCGGGACAGGCGAGCGTTTTATCAGCTTTGACACTATTTCCTGTGTGTCCTTGGAGACCCCGATACCCGGCCCTATGGCGATCAAATCGGCCTTGTGCTCGGCAAAAGCAAGGACTGAATCCGAAGCCTTTGATGAAAGCGTTCCATGCCCTGTGTCGGAAAGGCTTACTGTCATCTCTTCTTTTACCGAAGACTGAAAAACCTGCATAAGCGTTTCAGGCACTCCAAGAGTGACAAGGCCTGCTCCGGACCTCAGACATGCCTTAGAAGCGAGCAGCGCAGCGCCTGTCTTGCCTTTAGATCCGGCGACAATTAAAACATTCCCGTAATCGCCTTTATGCGAACACCGCGTTCTTTCAGGCAGCAACTCTTTTCCCCAAGACGCCTCGACTGTTTTTACGGAAAGGCTGTCAGACAAAAGCAGGCTTGAAGGGAAGCCGATATTTTCGACAAAAAGCCTGCCTGTATGTTCCGCGCCCGGATAAAGCAGATGCCCGCGCTTCGGGAGCCCGAAGGTCACCGTATAATCCGCGGCAATTGCGCAGCCTAAAACCTGTCCGGTATCCGACGAGATTCCTGACGGTATATCTACGGCCAAAACCGGAGACGAGGACCTGTTTATCAGAGACACAACATCCGCAAGACTGCCGGTAACCGGCCTGCTTAAGCCTGTGCCGAAAAGCGCGTCAACTACAAACGCGCCGTGCAGGTCCATGCTTTGCAGTTTCTTTGTGGACCGAACAGGCACGCCAAAGGTCCTTGCGATTTTTAATTGCAGTTTGCAGTCTGGACTTAACCCCGATTCAGTTGCGAATACAAGCGCACTGACCTTATGCCCTGAGTTATGCAGTTCCCTTGCGGCTACCAACCCGTCGCCGCCGTTATTGCCGGCCCCGCAAACCACGAGGATCCTTTTTGGGCCTGCAAATTCCTTTGTCCTTTCTGCAACGGCAACTCCGGCGCGCTCCATCAACACATGCCCGGGGACGCCGAATTTTTCGATTGTCAGCCGGTCTATGCCGGCCATTTCGCGGGATGTTACAACGTTCACAAGGCCCCCTTAAGGAAGGCTTATTTCATTCCGGTCTGCATGTACCAAGGCGTTTCCGAAGGCTTTTGAAGGCCGCAAAGCTTGTACATGTAATCGCTCACCTGCTCCCCGGTGAAAGGCCTCACCAGAACGCCGCTTGCCGTTTTCTCCTGAATTATCGCTACAAGCTCCTGTTTGGTCGTGCCTGAGGAGGCTATCAGCAAGATTTTAAGCGCGGGCAGGTCTTTTTTGAGCTCCCTCGCAAACCCGAGCGTAGATTCGTCGGCCATGACCGAATCGAGTATCAGGACATTGCAGTTCTGCTTGTCGGCCAGAGTCATGCCGAGCTGCTTGGTCGTATCGAAATACTTTACGATTATCAGCTTATCGAGCTCTTTGAGCGAGAAATTGATAGGCTGAATTATATCTTTTTTAACGCATACAAAAACCAGTCTCTTGGACATTCTTTAATCCTCCGGCTTACACCATGAATCAAGTTATAAGTTTAACAGAAACATAATGCAAAGGCAAAGCTTCTATAGTTTTTTTTAAGTCGATGTGCTACTATACTGCGTGCTATAATAATGCACAAATTAAGTAGCTTTATGATATACTCTTTAAAAAAATCAACCAAAAAATCAGGAGGGGGTTTCAATATGATACAGTCGAGGAGAGGAGTATTTTCACTTGCGCTGCTTGCGCTTCTTGTTCTCGCGTCAGCCATCCCGTTCAGCGCGGCTGCGGGCGAGATAAAAATTAAGCCCGGCAAGTTCAGCCACTTCAACGTTACGCTTCCGGAGAAAATCGCAACCGGAGAAAGCACCCAGATAACCATTCAGGCTGTGGACTCCCTCAACAATCTGATTGGAAACTTTAACGAAAGCGGCAAGGAATTCCAGATAAACGTAAGCGGCTCTGCAGTAGCTGCCCCGGGCAATTTTAAGAGTTCGTCCTTTGTAAACGGGGCGTTCTCGTTTGCACTTTCGGACAAGACTGCCGAAACCGTGACCATCTCGATCCGTGAGATATACAAACCGATCCCCGTGCTGACGAAAGACCTGACCGTTGTCCCGAACAAACTCTCCTCTTTTGCCGTGCTTGCCGAAAGGCCGATCGCCCTCGCAGGAGAGGTCTTCAATGTCAAAATTACGCCTAAAGACGCTTTCGGAAACAAACTGACCGACTTGATCCCGGGCAAAAACCTGAACCTGATTTTCAAAGGCGAGGCCGAGCCTAAAGCCGTTTCGGCCGCTATCCCCGACCTGAAAGACGGTGTGGGTTCGGTATCTTTGATGTCCGAAAAAGCTGGCGTATTCGAGATGGAGGTCAAAGACCTCATTTCGGGCAGCTCCGGAACGAGCGAGAAGATCGAGATCGTAAACGGTCCTGTCAGTTCCTTCAAACTCTTCACACCCAAAGAAGTAATTGCGGGAGAGCCGTTCGATTTTACAATGGTGGCCCTCGACCGTTTCGGCAATGTCGTGACAAACTACTCGCTTACAGGCTACGGCGTCGAAATATCCTCTTCGGGCAAGATCAAGCCTTTCCCCTCAGCACTGCCCGCATACGATTTTGTTAACGGTCAGGCAAAGATCAGCCTAAGATACGATATGGCCGAAAATATCTCCTTGGCTATTCAGGACGCGAACGGCAGATTCAAAAGCGCCAGCGAAGTCGTAAAAGTCACGGCCCCTGTTTTCGAGCGCTTTGAAATAGTGACCCCGGATTCCGAAGTGGCGGGGCAGAAGTTCAAAATAAAGATTACCGTCTATAACCAATTGAACCATGTGATAAGAAATTACAATCAGGTGGGCCCTGATGTCGAATTGAACACAACCGGTTCAGGGACGCTTATTCCGCGAATAATACCGGCATCCGAATTCGTAAACGGCACCGCGATCGTCGAGGTGCAATACAACAAATCCGAGGCGTTTTCGATAATAGCCACCCCTATCGATTCGGGGGCATACAAGGCAGAAGCGGCAAGGAAAGCGATGACGACTTACAAGCCTTCGCCTGATGCTCCGGCAGCGGCTAAGCCGTCTGCGAAGAAAGAGAAGAAAGCCAAAACAAAAGAAAAAGAGAAGGAAAAAGATTCGAGTAAAAAAAAAACAGAGGCAAAAGCGCTAAAAAGCCCTCTTGAGGTTACGAGCATATCGCTTGTGGAGCCCAAGAAAAAATCCACGCTTTCGATCCATATACCCAATCTGGACGGAATGATAAAGTACAACGCGGTCAAAGAAACGTCCGGGGACAAGAATTACATTATCCTGAGAATGAAGCCTGCAGTAAACAAGCTCGAAAAGCCGGTGAAATTCGAGTCGTCTTATGTCGGCGATATCAAGATAGAAGAAGACAAGAAAGAAAAGCACACTCTGTCTATCAAAATAGAAATGCTCAAACCATCCCGTTTTCACGTGACAAAGGAAAAGAACGCGCTTAACGTCACGCTCAACCGCTGATATAAGTGGGTTTTTTAGACAGGCTTAAAACAGGTCTCTCGAAGACCCGCAACTCTATTGTCGAAAGGGTCGAGGCCGTCCTTTTACAGAAGAAGGTCGACGAATCGGTCATCGAAGACATCGAAGAGGTGCTGATAACCTCGGACGTCGGGGCTGCAGCAACGGATGAAATCATCAGCCTCCTCAGAAAAAAAATCAAAAGCGGTGAGATCAAGACAGCCGACGACGTAAAAAAATGCATCAAGGCGGAGATGTCCTTAATGCTCGGCAACCCGCATCCTATCGTGCCTTTCGGAGAAAAGCCTTTTGTTATATTGACCGTAGGGGTAAACGGCGTCGGAAAGACAACCACCATCGGAAAATTGGCCTCGCGCTTCGCCTCGCAAGGGAACTCGGTAATTATCGCCGCAGGAGACACCTTCAGGGCCGCCGCCATCGAACAGCTGGACATATGGGCCGGACGCGCCGGGGTGGATATAATAAAGCACCAGAGCGGTTCCGACCCTGCTGCCGTGGCCTTTGACGCTGTTGAGGCAGCAAAGCACAGGGGTACGGACCTCGTTATAATAGACACTGCAGGAAGACTTCACAATAAGTCCCAGCTTATGGAAGAGCTGAAAAAAGTGGGCCGTGTAATCAAAAAATCGATGCCGGACGCGCCTCAGGAAATTCTCCTCGTTGTGGACGCCACTACGGGGCAGAACGCGCTGAGACAGGTGGAAATATTCAAAGAGGCGATAGGCGTCACAGGCCTCGCGCTTACGAAGTTGGACGGGACCGCTAAAGGCGGCATCGTCTTCGCTATAGCAAAAGAGTTGGGGGTCCCGGTCAGGCTTATAGGGATCGGCGAAGGCGTGGATGATTTAAAAGATTTCGACCCGCAGGAATTCGTTACTGCGTTGTTTGAGTAATATTCCCTATCCGCCGTATCTTCTTGTATCTTTCGTCTATAAGCTTTGCCTGACTCTTTGACATAAGAGACTCCAGTGCCTTGCCTATCTGTGCCGCAATGCTGCCTGCGGCGCTTTCCGGGTCCCTGTGGGCCCCGCCGAGCGGTTCGAGGATAATATCGTCGATTATTTTAAACTCTTTCAGGTCCTGCGCAGTCAGTTTCAGCGCATCGGCCGCCCTCGAAAAATCTTCCGCATTGAGTTCGGTCCCGTTCTTGCGCCATAAAATAGCGGCACACCCTTCAGGAGATATTACCGAATAAACGGAATGTTCGAGCATATAAAGCTTGTCGGACACGCTCAACGCGAGGGCCCCGCCGCTTCCGCCTTCTCCTATCACTATCGAAACTATCGGGGTCCTGATTTTAGACATCTCCATCAGATTTGTGGCTATGGCCTCCCCCTGTCCCCGTTCCTCCGCCCCTATTCCCGGATATGCGCCGGGCGTATCTATGAAAGTCACTATAGGGATTTTAAACCTCTCGGCAAGTTTCATAAGCCTTAGGGCTTTTCTGTATCCGTCCGGGTTGGGCTGGCCGAAATTTCTGACAATTCTTTCCTTTGTGCCTCTGCCTTTCTGGTGGCCTATTATCACCATAGGACGGCCGTCTATTTTACCCACCCCACCCACGATGGCAGGGTCGTCGGCAAATCTGCGGTCGCCGTGAAGTTCTATAAAATCTTTTGCGATCAGGTTTATCAGGTCTAAAGTGTAAGGCCTGTCAGGGTGCCTTGCTATAAGGGTCTTCTGCCACGGGGTAATATTCGAAAAAATCTCCTGCCGCAGATCGCGGGCCTTTTTTTCGAGCTTTTTGATCTCCGCGGCAATATCGAGTTCTTTGCCGTCCGAGAGCTTTCTAAGCTCCTCTATCTTGCTCTCGAGTTCCTCGAGCGGCTTTTCAAAATCAAGATATATGCTCATAAAACTTTTACGGAACCTCCGGTTATCTTTTTCATTCCGGCCATAAAATTCCCTCCGGGTTTGAGCTGAGATGCTATGATAACACAATATTCCGGCAGATAAAACCTGAAGGAAAGCAAAGTATTGTCATTCCCGTCTGCGGATTCGGCCAGAAACCCTCTTATCTTTTTGATGTTCGAAAGCGCCTCTTCTTCATCGTTGCAGTCGAGACTCACCTCGTATTTCGTGGTTATCTGCATACCGGATATATCGGTGAATTCCCATGATTTCAGTTTGGCGCCCTTCTCTTCTTTTAAAACCGTCGCCCTTGTCATGACCAATGCGCCCTTTTTCAAAAAGCCGTCCGCTTTTTTCCCGTTCTTCGAGAATGAAAGCACATCGATCGTCCCGGTCTCGTCCTCCAAGGTCACTATGACTGTGGTGCCTTTTTCCTTTATGATGGTTTTTATGGCAGCCACGATCCCGGCCGCCGAAATTTCTATGCCTTCAGAAATATCTTCGATCTGCTCTATCTGCACGACACCCATGGATGAAAGCGTGCGGCGGTAGCGGGCAAGGGGATGTCCCGATATATAAAAGCCGAGCGACTCTTTTTCGAATTTTAAAAGCTCCGTATCGTCCCAAGGTTTTGTCTGGTCTTCCTCCTGAGCGTCCCCGAAGAGTCCGGGACCGAGGGACCGGTTTTTACCGGCGGAGGAGAATAAAGAGAAGGCCTTGGGTCGGGCAAACAGAGGAGGGTCTTGAAATAATGAATCGAAAGCGCCCGCTTTTATCAGGCTTTCGATCACTTTTTTGTTCACCTTTTTATTGTCGACCCTTTCGGTAAAATCCTCAAAGCCTTTAAAGGGGCCGGTTGCCCGCTCCTGCAGGATGATCTCTATGGCGGCAGCGCCCACGCCTTTTACCGCTTCGAGGCCGAACCGTATAGAACTGCCCACAATGGTAAACTCTCTTCCGCTTAAATTTATGTCCGGCGGGAGAATATCTATAGACATGTTCCTGCATTCGTTTATAAGCTTTACGAGTTTGTCCGTATCGCCCATGTCAGCGGTCAGATATGCGGTCATGAACTCGACAGGATAGTGGGCCTTCAAATATGCGGTCTGGTAAGCCAGCAGGGCGTAAGCTGCCGCATGGGACTTATTGAAGCCGTAACCTGCAAAAGGTTCGACGTCCTCGAACAGCCTTTTGGCTTTTGCTTCGGGAAAATTGTTTTCTACAGCGCCCTTTACGAAGAATTCCTTCTGCTGCTCCATCTCCTCTTTCTTTTTCTTGCCCATGGCCCTTCTGAGCAGATCTGCCTGCCCGAGGCTGAAATTCGCGATCTTGTTCGCTATCAGCATAACCTGCTCCTGATACAGGATTATGCCGTAGGTTTCGTCCAGTATTTCCTTGAGTTCGGGTATGGCGTATTCAACCGCAACCCCGCCTTTTTTCCTCTTGATGAAATCGTCTATATATGCCATAGGCCCGGGTCTGTACAGGGCGACGAGAGCGATGAGGTCTTCAAAACGGTCCGGCTGCATCCTTACCAGAATGTCTCGCATGCCGCTGCTCTCGAGCTGGAACACGCCGGTCGTCTCGCCAGAACTGAGCAACCGGTAGGTGTCTTTATCGTCAAGCGGAATACTCGCAAGCTTGAAATCGCTATCTTTCTTTAACAGAAACTCTACGGTTTTATGTATTATGGTCAGGGTTTTAAGCCCG
The DNA here is from genome assembly GCA_004321915.1 of Nitrospirota bacterium. Classification (GTDB taxonomy): domain Bacteria; phylum Nitrospirota; class Thermodesulfovibrionia; order Thermodesulfovibrionales; family Dissulfurispiraceae; genus MYbin3. The sequence goes on along the minus strand of SCQE01000067.1, from coordinate 10,750 downwards.
AGAAAATCAAATTTCAAAAGTCCGATGCTTTCTATGGAGCCCATGTCGAACTGGGTGGCGGGTATATCTTCGCCCTGCTGCTTATAAAGGGCCGTGTACTCCGTTAGAAGTTCGGGCGCGATAACAACCCCTGCAGCGTGGGTCGAAGCATGGCGCGACAGGCCTTCGAGTCTCTGAGCTATATCTATAAGCTCCTTGATCTCGGGGTTGTTTTCGTAAATCTCTTTGAGTTGAGGCTCTTTCTCCAGAGCGTCCTTGATCGTGATTTTCAGCTCATCCGGCACAAGCTTGGCGATTTTGTCCACCTCGGAATACGGTACGGCAAGCGCCCTTCCCACATCGCGAATCGCAGCCTTTGCCTTCATGGTGCCGAATGTTATTATCTGCGACACCTTGTCTTTACCGTATTTTTCTGCGACATACGCGATAACTTCCGTCCGCCTGTCCTGACAGAAATCCACATCTATATCGGGCATGCTTATTCTTTCGGGGTTAAGAAAACGCTCAAACAGCAGGCCGTATTTTATTGGATCTATCTCGGTGATGCCCAAACAGTAAGCTACAAGGCTTCCGGCCGCAGAGCCCCTTCCGGGGCCGACAGGTATTCCAAGTTTTTTGGCATGGTCTATAAAGTCCCATACGATAAGAAAGTAGGACGCAAATCCCATAGTCTTTATCACATGCAGCTCGTGCATCAGTCTTTTCTTGTAATGCTCAGGCGGGTTCTGGCCGAACATATTTTTAAGCCCCTGCTTTGCGTGTCCTTCGAGAAAATCTTCGGGCCTGCTTTCATCTTCAGGCGTATATTTCGGCAAAAGGGATTGGCCGAGTTTAAAATCCACGTTACAGCGTTCTGCGATCAGACGCGTATTTTTGATGGCCTCGGGAAGGTCTTGAAAGGCCTGTTTCATTTCATCCGGGGATTTAAAATAAAACTCCTCGGTCGTAAACTTCATCCTCTTTTCGTCTTTTACCGTCTTTCCGGTCTGGATACAGAGCAGTATGTTATGAGCTTTCGCGTCTTCTTTTCTCAAATAATGGCAGTCATTGGTAGCAACGAGCGGGATATGCAGGGCGTCTGCAAGTTCGACCAGTTTTTTATTGGCCTCTTCCTGCTCCGGCAGGCCGTTGTGCTGAATTTCGAGATAAAAATTTTCGGGGCCTAAAATATGCTTGTACTGGAGCGCAGTCTCTCTCGCCTTTTCGTACATGCCGCGCTGCAAAAGATACGGGACCTCTCCCTTCAGGCAGGCCGAAAGGCCTATCAATCCCCCGCTGTACTGTTCGAGCAGTTCCTTGTCTATCCTCGGCTTGTAATAGAACCCTTCTATATACGCTTTGGACGCAAGGGTTGTGAGGTTTTTGTACCCCTGCTGGTTCCGTGCAAGCAGCACAAGATGAAAAGCTGCCTCTTCGGAAAGGCCCGCCTCCAAGCTCTCTTTCGCTTTGTCAAAGCGGCTTTTCGGCGCAACATAAACCTCGCACCCGATGATCGGCTTGATGCCCGCTTTCGTGGCCTTTTTATAAAACTCTACGGCTCCGAACATGTTGCCGTGGTCCGTAACGGCCACGGCAGGCATGCGGTACTGGACCGCCATATCCACAAGTTCATTGATCTTTATAGCGCCATCAAGCAGACTATACTCGGAATGCAGATGGAGGGGGACAAAATCGGCGTACTGCATTTAAAAATTTTACCCTTCCGGTTAAGGTTTAGTCAAACAGTCCGAAAGGCCGCAAAGCTACAATTTTGTAGGAACAAATACAAAGGGAACGGCTAATTACAGCTTGACACTTGCCGCCCAAACAGGATAAACTGGGTTCAGTTTGAACAGCAAGATGCAGCTAAAGGCTGACCTCAAGGAGACCTCGAAATGCCAATACTTACCAACCTGAGCACAAAGGCAAAACTTGCAGCAATAACGGTAATAACGATTTTGTCGGTATCGGTCGTGGCCGTCGGTTTTCTGATGTCGTTAAAAAATACGCTCTATGAAGAAAAAAGAAATTCCATAAGAATAGTAGTGGATACGGCCTATGCGCTGATCTCCCATTACAACGAGCTTGCGAAAAACGGCGCAATGTCCGAAGATGAGGCAAAGGCCGCGTCATTGGCCGCCGTTAAAGCTTTAAGATATGACAGCAAGGAATATTTCTGGATAAATAACACTGACAAGCCGTTCCCCAAAATGATAATGCACCCGACCGTGCCTGCTTTGGACGGCAAGGTCATGGACGATTCAAAATTCAATTGTTCGACCAGCCTGCAAGCCGGGCGCGATGGAAGCGTTGTAAAAACCGACGGAAAGAAAAATCTGTTCCAGTCTTTTGTTGAAGTTGCGGAAACAGCCAATGAGGGGTTTGTGACCTACAACTGGCCCAAGCCCATTTCCGGGGGCGGCACATCCACGGAGCTTTACCCCAAGCTTTCTTTTGTAAAAAAATTCGGACCTTGGGGCTGGATTGTGGGCAGCGGGGTTTATATCGATGACATCGATTCTCTTATATGGAACAGGGCGCAGCTTATAGGGACCGGGATTGCGGTCATTATTTCTTTTATCGCCTTTCTCGGCTGGCTGGTTGCCAATATGATTACAAGGCCTTTAAAAGAGCTTACCCAAAATGTGATCAAAATGTCCGACGGCGACCTGACAATAAAAATGGACTATGTCAGCAAGGATGAGATAGGGGTACTGTCCGAAAATATGAACCGAATGGTTGCATCGTTCAGGCATGCGCTCAAAAGCATTTTGACCTCTTCGGCGGACGTGCTCTCATCCATTCAAACCCTGAACGCGAGCTCTATCAAGGCATCCGAAGGCGCGAGAAGCCAATCGTCGCAGGCCTCACAAATAGCTGCGGCAGCGGAAGAAATGACCCAGACCATCGCGGACATCGCAAGAAACGCCTCTTCAGCGTCGGACACGTCGGTTGAGGCCATGTCCACAGCCGAAAAGGGCAATCAGGTTGCCGCGAATGCCGTAATCACGGTAAACGAGGTCCGCACTGCAACTGTAGAACTTTCGGGCATGGTGGACAAGCTCAGCAGTCGTGCCTCAGAAATAGGTGAAATCGTGACCGTGATAAAAGAGATAGCCGACCAGACAAATCTGCTGGCATTGAACGCGGCCATAGAAGCCGCGCGCGCAGGAGAGCAGGGACGGGGTTTTGCGGTTGTCGCCGATGAGGTAAGAAAGCTTGCGGAAAGAACAATAAAAGCCACGGCCGAAATCACGTCAAAGATACATTCTGTGCAGGAAGAGACGGAATACACTTCAAAGTCGATGAACGACGCATCACAGAAGGTCGAATCCGCAACCCAGTATATTCATGAAGTGGGCGATTCTTTAAAACAGATCGTAGACTCGGTGCAAAAGGCAAAAGACCAGATAGTTTATATAGCGAGGGCCGTTGACCAGCAGGCCATAGCTTCCGAAGAGGTGACCCAGACTATAGATAAGACATCGGCGATTGCGCGCGACATGGAAAAAATGTCCGAAGAAGTCATAGACGCGGTCAATCTGCTTTCGAGCGTCGGAGAATCTCTGCGCGTCTCGACCGCCGGATTTACTATTGACGCGGACCAAGCAGGCAGGACGGACAAACAGGCATTCATTCAATGGAACAACAATTTCAGCGTGAATGTGGGTTCGATAGACGATCAGCACAAGCAGCTTGTCATTATGATCAACGAGATGCACGAAGCCCTGAAAACAGGAAAATCACGGGGCATTCTTGGGGACATCCTTAACAGACTTGCAGGATATGCAACTATGCATTTTAAGCATGAGGAAGACCTTTTCCAAAAATACGATTATCCGGCAAAGTCGGCGCATAAAAAGATCCACGATGACCTCGTCTCTAAAGTCGTTGCATTAAAACAGAAGTTCGACACAGGAGAAGCGGCCATAACCACCGATGTCATGAGTTTTCTCAAAGACTGGCTGATAAACCATATCCTCCGCGAGGACAAAAAATACGGCCCGTTCCTGAACCGCAACGGGGTGCATTGAGAAGGTTTAGTTCGTTTTAAAAACAGCTTCTGGCGGCCTGAAAGCCTTCCCCGCTTTCAAGCCGTCAGAGCCTATTGCCGTATCACTTATTCGACCTTGACATTGATTTTTCTTGTCGCATCTATCGCCTTTGCTGACTTAGGAAGTGTTACGGTCAAAACACCCTTTTTGAAGCTTGCCCCGATCTTCTCGGTCTCGATTTCAACAGGCAAAGGAATCGTACGGCTGAATGAACCGAAAGAGCGCTCCACCCTGTAGTAATTTTTCCCCTTGTCCTCTTTTTCTTCTTTCTTTTCCCCCTTAATTGTCAGCATGTCCTTGTTGAGCGAAACATCTATATCTTTCTCATCCATGCCGGGGAGCTCTGCAGTAACCTTAATCTCCTTATCAGTCTCCGTTATATCAACGTTCGGGGAAAAAGCAGCAAGATGACCTGCCAAGGGCTCCATAGCAAATCCCCTGAAAAAATTGTCGAATAATGAGTCTATGTCGCGTCTTAGCAAGGCAATCGGATTGTCTTCTTCACGCTTAACCGGAACATCTTTTTTCTTAAATGGCATAAGGTCTTTAATGCTCATAGCAATACCCCCTTTCATTATTTCAAGTGACCGTCTCTATTGAGCGGTTACCTGAATTTTCTTTGCCTTGACCTCCTCTTTTTTCGGCATTACCAGTTTCAAGACACCGTTTTTTACCGAAGCCTGAATCTTCTCCTTGTCAACCTCATCAGACAAAGCAAAAGACCTCTGGTAATCTCCTATCCCGTATTCCAAGACCGACAGCCGCTGGTTCTCCGGCATCTCGGCTTCTACTGTGCCATATATCGTCAGAACATTTTTCTCAAGCGTTATATCCACCGATTTTTCGTCAACACCGGGCATATCAGCCACAACAACAATTTCGGACTTTCTTTCGATAATGTCCACCTGAGGAGAGTAAACCCTGCGCTCGCGGGTACGCTCCCCCTTTTCCGGAATTGCCGCCTCTTTTTTCTGGATGTTTGTTGTTGATTCCGACATATCTATTCACCTCCTATATTTCTATTATTCAGCTTTTATTGTTATCTTTTTGGGTTTGTCCGCCTCTGCCCTTGGGAGTGAAATATACAAAACCCCTTTTGTAAAACGGGCATCAACCTTGTCAGACTCAACCCCAAAAGGCAGTTGAATATTTTTTGCAAACTGTCCCTGCCAACGTTCCCTGCGATGATAAGCATCCTCTTCAGTAATTTCTTCCGGTTGGCGATTTCCTTTAAGAGTGAGCATATCTCCGACAACAGAAATTTCTATCGCCTTTGGATCAATACCCGGAATTTCGGTTGTAACCGTAGCGCTATCCGCCGATGCCCACAGGTTGATCAATGGAAATTCGGTCGATGCGGATGCTGTTGCACGCGCCAAAGACTGCCGCATTCTTTCAAACTCACGCCAAGGGTCCCAAAACCTGCCTAACCTTTCAACTTCTGACCATAACATAACACACACCTCCTGCCAGATGTTATTAGATAATATAGCCTTTCAGGCCATTAGCACTCTCCCAAAGAGAGTGCTAATTTATTTTTTAACAAAAATCTAAGGGACAGTCAAGGCAGATTTTGTGGAAATTTTGCAGAATAATTAAAAATATCAGCAGATATTCGGAAATAAATCTTATTTTCTCATCATATCGATTGTTTTTTAGTTTTTTCAGGTGCTAGTTTTTCCCATTCTTCAACATTCCCTTCAACCGGATAAAACAGCGGATGCAGTTCAGGGGTCGATACCGTTTTTATCTTATTTAGCCATTGTGGGTTCCGAATTTTCAGCTTGTTTTTGAAGTGCTTGAATTCATACGCGACTTGACCGGTTGTGACAGGTATTTTGCCGCCTGTGCCATTGCCGCAGATTTTTGCGTGGTCAAAAGAATAACCCCGCTTCGCAGCTTCGGCATGCACACCTTTTAAATATTCGCATATAAAATTGGGGGGCTCAGGCATGCTTAAAAAACGGACAAGCTGAGGATGCTTCGTGTACCCTTTGGTTTTCCCGAGCAGCACCGCCTGCGCAAGCAGCGCTTCGCGCCATAAGGCCACAAGACCTTGTGGATCAAGGTATTGCGGATGCAGAGTCCATAATCTCATCGCTGTTTTTCAAGCAGGTCTGTTAAGGCATAGCTGATGGTTTTAAACCGGAATTGAAATCCTGCTTCAAGCAATCTTTCAGGTCTCACATCCTGCCCTTCAATCAGCACTTTTGCGCCGTCGCCGTATTTCAGACGAAGAATAAATTCAGGCACCGTAAAAAAAGCGGGGCGCATCAAAACCCCCGCAAGCGTTTCGGTGAAAATCTTGTTGGTAATGTTTTCGGGGGCGGTCAGATTATATACTCCTTCTGTTTTTTGATTTTCAATTACAAACCAATAGGCGCTAACAAGGTCTTTTATGTGGACCCACGGGAAAGGCTGTTCACCCGATCCTATTTTCCCGCCGAGTCCAAACTTAAACGGATGCAGCATTTGTGCAAGCGCGCCCCCGTCCTTGCCGAGTACAACCCCGAAACGAAAGATCACGGTCCTTATTCCTGCGTTTTGTGCTTTAAGCGCGGCCTTCTCCCAATCGAGCGCAAGCCTGCCCAAAAATTCATTGCTGTAGCTGTATTTCTTTTCGGTGTGGGGGCCGCCTTTCTCATACACGCCTACAGCAGAGGTCGAGATAAAAAGTTCCGGTTTTTTATCAAGCCCGGACATAGCATTTACAAGCATATCGGTAGTATTTATCCGGCTCGAATACAGGATTTTTTTGTACGGTCCCGTCCATCTACCGATTATCGGCGCTCCTGCAAGGTTTATAACAACCTGCGCCCCTTCAATCTTTTTTTGAAGATTCTCTGAACCGCTTTCGAAATCGGACCTGTCAAGCTGCACAATCTCAAAACCTTTTGATTTAAAACTGTCCGCAAGATGTTTGCCTACAAACCCTGTGGCGCCGCTCACAGCTATTTTCATAAAGCCCCCATATACAACGGTTATAATTTGCATAATAACATGTCTTCCAAAAACTGTTAAAATATTCAAAAATATTACTTTTGATTTTGGAGAAGCTGATGCCGCTGCCTGACAAAATAATACGCTTGGACGAAAACCGCATCGAAATCCCTGCCGCCTACAAGGATGGGATGAGGACCAACGGCATAATCTATGCGGACAGAACGCTCGAAGAATTGCTCGAGCCCAAGGCCATAGAGCAGGTGGCCAATGTTGCCACGCTCCCCGGTATTGTGGGTTCTGCGATGGCAATGCCCGACATCCATACCGGCTACGGCTTCACTATCGGAGGAGTTGCGGCCTTTGATATGGAGAACGGCATAATATCCCCGGGAGGCGTAGGCTACGACATAAACTGCGGGGTCCGGCTCATGCGCAGTAATCTCACCAGAAAAGACATACAGCCCCGGATAAAGGAACTTGTTCAGGCCCTCTACAATGAGATCCCTACAGGCGTCGGCTCCAAAGGGAAGATAAGACTCAGCTCAGAGGATGAAAAGAAACTTATCGTAAAAGGCGCGCGCTGGGCGGTTGAGCAGGGCATGGGCGAACCGTCCGACCTTGAGAACATCGAATCCCACGGCTGCATGGAGGGCGCAGACCCTTCGGTCATAAGCAAAAAATCCTTTGAGCGCGGAAAGGACCAGCAGGGCACGCTCGGCTCAGGCAACCACTTTTTAGAACTGCAGTATGTAGATTCTATATACGATGAGAAAGCGGCCGCTGCCTTCGGGCTTTTTGAAGGGCAGATTACGGTCATGATCCATACCGGCTCCCGCGGCTTCGGCCATCAGGTATGCACAGAAGCGCTCGGCACAATGCTGAAGGCGGCGCAGAAGTACGGTATAACGCTGCATGACAGAGAACTTGCGTGCGCGCCGTTCAACAGCCCTGAAGCCCGCGAGTATCTGGCCGCTATGAAAGCGGCCGCAAACTACGCGTGGGCAAACAGGCAGTGCCTCATGCACTGGACGCGAGAGGTCTTTATCTCGCTGCTCAGGATCCCGCCTGCCGCGCTCGGCATGTCACTTGTGTACGACGTCGCGCACAACATAGCAAAGATAGAGGAGCACACCATCTCAGGGAAAAAAAGAGCGGTTGTCGTTCATAGAAAAGGCAGCACCCGCGCCTTCCCTCCGGAACATCCCGAACTCCCTGAGGCGTACAGACATATCGGACAGCCTGTGCTCATTCCGGGCGATATGGGCCGCGCCTCATTTGTGCTTTTGGGCTCAGAAGAAGCCATGTCCTCGACCTTCGGCTCGACCTGCCACGGAGCAGGCAGGGTGCTGTCGAGAAATCAGGCGATAAAGCAGGCAAAAGGCCGCAAGATATGGCGCGAAATGGAAGACAGGGGCGTAGTGGTCATGGCCGCAGGCAGAGAGACGCTCGCAGAGGAGATGCCGGAGGCATACAAGGATATTTCCAATGTAGTCAATGTTGTGTGCGGTTCAGGGCTGTCGCGTAAAGTAGCGAGGATGAGGCCTCTTGGGGTTATAAAAGGATGAAGCTGCGCATCGGCAGAATCCCATACGCAAACCTCTTTCCGATTTTCTTTTCGCTGCAACGCTACTGCGACTGCTCGTCTTATGAGTTTGTGGAAGGCGCTCCCTCGATCCTAAACCGGATGTTGCGCGAAGGTCAGCTCGACATAAGCCCCTCGTCATCTATCGAGTATCTAAAAAATTCCGAACTGTACGAGATAATCCCCGGCCATTCTATCAGCTCAGCCGGGCCTGTGCTGAGCATCCTCCTTTTTTCACGCAGGCCTATATATGACCTTGGGGGCGCGGAGATCGCGGTCTCATCCCAATCAGACACCTCGGTTGCTCTTCTGGATATAGTGCTGCAAAAGTTTTACGGCCTAGGTCAATTCAGCCTCATCACCTCTGAAATGCCTGAATCATCAGGCAAAGAGGCGTTTATGCTGATAGGCGACGACGCGCTCAAGACAGGGTCGGCTTATGCAACGAATAAAGATTTTATGGTCTATGATCTCGGCAAGATATGGCATGAACATACAGGCCTGCCGTTTGTTTTCGCCCTGTGGATTGCGAGAAAAGAGACCGCAGAAAATCCTCTTTATGCCGGTTTCCTGAAAGACCTTGACGAGGCCAAGGCAAAAGCGTTTAAAGACCTTGGAGTGGTAGCAGAGGCCTCCTCAGCAATACAGTTTATGACACATCAGGAGATAATGGATTACTGGAAGATCATTGATTACGGCCTTGGGCCGAAGCATCTGGCAGGGCTTGAGCTCTTTAAAAAATATCTTGTCGAGATTGGAAGGCTGCCGTAGAAGTGAGTTGCCTATGCGCGGCCCAACAGCCCTTCATTATTCGCGATTAGTTTGTGGGGGGGGGACTGTCCCTGTGGCAAACAGCGAGCTGATATTGCGATAGGGATAAATTCCTTCCGTTCAGGGCTGCGTTTGGAAAGTTCTAAATGCTCGCTCCGCTACAGCCGTGAAACTCGGCCTGCGGCCTCAGACACTCACGGCTGTTTAACGCTGCGCTTCGCAAAGAACTTTTAGCCAAACTCCGCATTCACTACAGGAACCTACCCCCATCGCGCTGAATTGTGTTGTCAGTAAATCTTTTCTGTCATGCCCGAAGGCTTTTATCGGGCATCCAGTTTTTTTGTCTGGATTCCCGCTTACGGATTGCGGGAATGACCGGCAGGATAGTCTGTCATTGCGAGGAATGAAATGACGAAGCAATCTTGTTTTGGCTCTGAGATTGCCGCGCCCGATGAGAGCGGGCTCGCAATGACAGCATTCCAACACAAAAACAGGGAAGCCTGTTTCGGCTTCCCTGCGCGCTTTGTTGCATTGCAAGACCTGACGCTAAACTAGTCGCTCGAAAACTTGTACGGTTATAAGGATGTTTTGTGTTTTATCAGTATCGAGTTGCTTATGCATTGCTTCCAGTACAAAGCAATTTTTTCTTTGATAGCTTCAGCGCATAATCGTTGCCCTCATGATAATAGGGGAAAACGGTTGTGGTCGGGGCATTGATGAAAACAGAATGGGCTTTTATCGTGGGCAGAACCGAATACACATTCGGGCGATCAATGTTTACGAAAGACACCGCAAGTCTTGGGTTTCTGCCTGCACCTGAGTTTATTTCCTCAACCGCCTTGCCGATAGACTCGCACGACCTTACCGCAAGAATATATGCCGGTATTTCCTGTCCGAAAAATTCAGGGATGTAGTCATTGGCATAGATCAACAACGGTTTTGACTGATGCTTAGACAATCGCTCTCTGCCCAATGCCTTGATGCGTGAACCGTAAATCTGCAACTGCTTTTCAATGTAATCTAGGTTTAAAGGATTCACATACCCGACCTGTGTTTGGGGATCAAGCGGGTCACCGGTTATAAGATTTGCAAGGAACATCGTAGCCTCGGAAATCCAGTCTGAGTTTCCGATCACCATTGCAGATTTTACTGCGTTGCAGCCTATGGCATAGCCGAACGATTGATATACTATATCTGCTGCCGCCGCATCGAATGTTCCTCCAGCCACCATGGCGCAGTTTCCGCAACCGTGGCGCAAAACCTTCTTGCCCTCAAAATGGTCTATAATGTTTTCTTTAACAACTCGACAGTGCAAAGTTCTCATAGAGATTATAGACTATTTTTGTTTGCGTAGGCGAGCGATGGCGAGGGAAAGTTCGACCCAGTCATCGGTAAGTTTTTTGAATGTCTGATAGTTTTT
>SCQE01000066.1 GCA_004321915.1 Nitrospirota bacterium | reverse complement strand
AACCACTGACTGGAGAGCCGTATGCGGGAAATCCGCCTGTACGGTTCGGAGGGAGGGGAGGCGAAAGCCTTTCCTACCCCCTATCAGATATGAGGCTTTGTCATGTTAGTTCTTAGTAAACAAAGCAAACAAGATAATCGCATTTGCCGCAACGATAGTCCGCACCCCCGTCCCCCCAAAAAGAATCTTTGATTAAACCGCAATCTTCCCTAAAACACCCTTATGATCTAAATCATGTCGACTTGCCTGCGCTTGGTGATATTCTTTATCAAGAAATGCAGCCTTGACTTTCAGGGCACACAAGACAATGGAGGTGAGTCTATGAGCAACAAAGGAGCAAAAAACCTGTTCATTTACGGCAGTCTTTTCTTCTTTGTCATTCTTGTCCTGCTGACGATCGACACTATGGACCAGATAGACAGAAAAGCGCCGGAGATAACGGCAAGCGTGGATGCAGGCAAGATGGTCTGGCACAAGTACGACTGCATCGGCTGCCACACTATTTTGGGAAACGGGTCTTACTTCGCACCCGACATGACAAAGACAGCGGAGAACAAACCCAAGGGGTATCTTAAGAAATTCCTGATGGACCCGAAAGCGGTGAATCCGGGCGCTTCGATGCCCAAGCTCGGGATCACTTCGGAGGAGGCGGACAATCTCATCGCATTCCTCGAATGGATCGCTAAGGTGGATACAAACGGCTGGCCGCCCAAACCGATCCTCGCGGCGGCTGCAGGTTCAGGAGGCAAAGAGCTTTCGGCAGGCCAAAGGGTATATCAGTCTCTCGGCTGTTCCAACTGCCACATAATAAACGGGATAGGCGGCACCTCAGGCCCGGATATAAGCCGTGTGGGAAGCAAACGGGACAGAGAATGGCTTTTCGGACATTTCAAGAAACCGGAGGCCTATGTCCCCAACTCCGCAATGCCGGCTGTCAGCGCATCAGACGCGGATATAGAACAACTGACAGATTATATGTTGTCTCTTAAATAGGAGGTGATAAAATGAAATATCAAAGTCAAAAACTTGCACAGCACTTCTACACCTTTGCGGTGGTGCTTTTTCTTGTTCAGGTGCTTGTAGGAGTTATCGCTGCGGCCCAATTTATCTGGCCCGACTTCTTCATCCTGAATTTCAACACTATCAGGACGCTGCACATAAACGCACTTGTGGTATGGCTGCTGGTCGGCTTGATGGGCGCAACCTATTATGTTGTGCCTGAAGAATCTCAAAGCGAACTATGGAACCTGCCGCTCGCAAAACTGCAATTCTGGGCAACGGTAATCGCAACCTCTGCCGTAATCGTGGGATACATAATACAGGGATTGTTCCCGCAGGCAAACACGCTGATATTCGGCACCCTCGCGCTTAACGAAGGCAGGGAATACATCGAGGCGCCGCGCTGGGCAGACTGGCTGATAGCAATTTCGGTAATACTTTTCCTTATCATCAATTTTATGACGATGTTCAAGAGCAAAAAATGGACAGGGATTCAGGGCACTCTTTTAGCAGGCCTCACATTCCTCGCGCTCATGTATCTGCCGGGTATGGTCTATATGAAAAGCATGGTAAAAGACCAGTACTGGTGGTGGTGGGTAGTTCACCTCTGGGTCGAAGGCGCATGGGAGGTCATAGCAGGCGCCCTGCTTGCATTCATGCTGATGAAAGTGACCAATGCAAAACGCGAGGTGCTCGAAAAATGGATGTACCTTGAGGTCGGGCTGGTTCTTTTTACAGGGATCCTCGGCACAGGGCATCACTACTACTGGATAGGCACACCCGGATACTGGCTCTGGATAGGAGGTATATTCAGCTCGCTCGAACCGATCCCTCTTTTGATGATGGTCTGGGACGCCTTCAGGACAACGAGGGAGCACAGGGTGGTGAGCAACAAGCTCGGCCTGTTCTATGCAACGGCGCATGCCATCTTTAACTTTGTGGGCGCCGGCTTGTGGGGCGTAATCCATACACTGCCGCAGGTGAACAAATGGACTCACGGAACGCAGCTGACCACAGCGCACGGCCATCTCGCGTTTTACGGCGCCTATGTGCTTCTGGTGATGGCGATGATCTATATCACGCTGCCGCTGATAAGGGGCGCTGCCAACTTTGACACATCAAGAGGCTACCGCTCTTTCTGGTGGCTGACCATTTCTATGGTATTTATAGTCCTGACGATTACAGGCGCGGGAATGGTCCAGACATACATGGAAAGGCTCATGGGGCTTGATTATGTGGCGGTAAAAGCCAACTATAACCTCTGGTTCTGGATATTCAGGGGGATCTTCGGCTTGGGCTTCCTCTACGGCACATGGCTCTTCGTGCTGGATTTCTTCAAGCTCGGGAAAGAGCAGGCAAAGGCATAAGAAACCTCTAACAGAAGCGGAGGGGATGAGTTTTCATGATCCCCTCCGCTTTATTTTTGGTATGAGCTAACTCATACACGCTCCTGCCCCAGCCGTGTTATAAAGAATCATGGCACGTAATCTACATACGGCAAGAAGGATCACACAGTTCTGCTTTCTCGTATTCCTCTTCCTTATGCCGGTATTCGACATACTGCGCTATGATACAGACACCCACGAACTCTTTCTTTTGGGCAGGTCTTGGAGCCTCGGAATAACCGAAGCGGACATACTTACACACTCCGTAAAAAGCGCGGGTCATGTGGCGCTTCAATTTTTTCTGAACGCGATACTGCCGTGGATTATAGTCCTTTCGGTATTTCCGCTTATGGGCTTTTTATTCGGCAGGCTCTTCTGCGGATGGCTCTGTCCTGAAGGCGCGCTCTTTGAGCTTGCGGATTTCCTGAGCCTGAAGATCATCGGCCGCAGAAATCTCTTTATCAAAAACCAAAACGGTCCCCATGCGCCGGACAGACATAGGCTTATATATGGCGTATTGGCTGTGTTGATACTTCTCACAATCCCGCCTATTGTCGGCATCGGGCTTACCGGATTTTTCATAGCGCCCAAAAGCATCGCAAACCAGATAATGTCAGGGGAGTTCAGCTTCGGCCTCAAAGCCGGGATCATAGGCGTATCAATCTATATGTTCATAACCTCGATACTGGTGCGCCATTTCTTCTGCAAGTATGTCTGCGCGGCCGGATTGATGCAGACTTTGTTCGGATGGATAAGCCCCGTATCTATGAGACTCGTTTTTGACAAGAAGAATATTTCTCGCTGCACGGACTGCAAGGGCTGCGAAAAAGTATGCTTTATGGAGGTAAAACCGCGCAACCCCAAGAGGGACATAAACTGCGTAAACTGCGGGGAGTGCATAACAGCCTGCGAAAAAGAGCTCGGAAACGACAACCTTTTCGACTATTCCTTCGGCAATAAAGACGAAAAGGTCCGGAAACAATAACCCTATCCCCCTTTCCCGAAATAGGGAATAAATCCCTAAAAGGTAAAAGATCAGCTTGTTTTTTTTATCGCTTTATGTGGTAAAATCAATCCCATTACATATGGCACATTAGTTGCTCTACTGTATTATAAATCCAAAAAGAAGAAAGGGGGTGAACACATGAAGATTATCACAGCTATTCTGGCAGTTGTTATCACGGTTGTTTTCGTAGGGAGCGCTATGGCTGTTCCTCCGGGAAAGACCACCGAGTTTGCAGGCGGAGCTATGGGCAAAGTAACATTTGACGGCAAGACCCACGCAGACAAAGGACTTAAGTGCAACGACTGTCACACAAAGGTTTTCCAGATGAAGAAAGAGGCTAAGCCGAAGATGGCGGACCATAAGACCGACAAGTTCTGCTTTGGTTGTCACAACGGAACAAAGGCTTTCAAAACTGACGGTAACTGCGCAAAGTGCCACAAGAAATAATTTAGCTGCTAAATAAAAAAAGGCGGAAACTGAAAAGTTTCCGCCTTTTTTTATAGATAACGCTTAACGCCTTATTTCACATAGGTCAGCCATTTCTCGTATTTCTTGTTTTTTCCTTTAACAATATCGAAGAATATGGATTGTATCTTTTTGGTTAATTTGCCGGCCTTGCCCTCTCCAATTATCCTGCCGTCAAGCTCTCTTATCGGTGTAATCTCTGCTGCCGTGCCTGTGAAAAAAGCTTCATCGGAAATGTAAAGCTCGTCCCTCGTGAAGCGTTGTTCAACGGTATTTATCCCCAAATCTTTGGCTATGGTCATTATGCTGTCTCTTGTAATGCCTTCCAATATGGAGGTCAGCGGGGTTGTTTTAAGCTGTCCATTTCTAACGATGAAAATATTCTCTCCGCTGCCTTCCGACACGTAGCCTTCGGCATCTAAAAGCAGCGCTTCGTCATAACCCCCGGTAATCGCTTCCTTCTTTGCGATCTGCGAATTAACATAGTAACCGCAGATTTTCCCTCGGGACATCTGGGAATTCACATGATTGCGTATAAAGGATGACGTTTTGATCCTGATGCCTTTTTCGAGACCGTCTTCACCCAAATAGGCGCCCCAAGGCCAAACCGCTATCATCAGATTGATCGGGTTCCCTTTGGGATATATGCCCATCGCGCCGTAACCTATATACACTAATGGTCGGACATAACACTCTTTTAGCTTATTGGCTTTAATGGTATCGAGTATCGCCTTCCTGACCTCGGCTTTCGTGTAAGGAATGTCGAGCAGAAATATCTTGGCCGAATTGAAAAGTCTTTCCACATGCTCGTCGAGCCTGAAAACCGCCGGGCCTTTTTTTGCATTGTAACACCTAATGCCTTCAAAGGCCCCGAGTCCGTAATGTAGAGTATGCGTCAGTACATGTATCTTGGCATCGTCCCAGTTGACGAGCTTCCCATCCATCCAAATCTTTTCAGTTTTAGTAAGCATAAGTTATTATTTATAGCAGTAAGGATTGGATTGTGTCAATAAAAACGAATGAATTGATAGTTATAGGCGGCGGACTTGCAGGCTGCGAGGCGGCTTGGCAGGCTGCGCTGCGCGGCGTTCGGGTCAGACTTTTTGAAATGAGACCTCGCCGCATGTCCGAGGCCCACAAAACAGACATGCTGGCAGAGCTTGTTTGTTCGAATTCTCTGCGATCAAAAGAGATTTCGACAGGCCCCGGTCTTTTGAAGGCTGAGCTTGAGGCTGCGGGCTCGCTCATAATGGCGGCGGCCAAAGAGTCGGCGGTACAGGCCGGTTCGGCATTGGCCGTAGATAGGAATATTTTTTCGGCATACATCGCAGATTCGATCCTAAAAAACCCGCTCATCTCGGTCATTCGTGAAGAGATAAGCTCATTGCCTGGCGAAATTGCGGTGCTTGCTACGGGGCCTCTCACCTCACAGCCTATGGCTCAGGCCATACAAGCGGCAATAGGCGCCGAACATCTGCATTTTTACGATGCCATTGCCCCGATCATAGATGCGGAGAGCATAGACTACTCAAAAGTATTTTTGGCCTCCCGCTATGGAAAAGGCGGGGACGATTATGTTAACTGCCCGATGACCAAGGACGAGTACGACAGGTTTTATGACGCGCTTATGGAGGCGGACACGGTTGCGGCGAGGGAATTCGAGAACATCAAGGTATTTGAAGGCTGCATGCCGGTTGAGGTCATGGCAAAGAGAGGCCGCGATACCCTCAGGTTCGGGCCTTTAAAACCTGTGGGCCTGCCTGATCCCAAAACAGGCAAAACGCCTTATGCCGTAGTCCAGTTGAGGACCGAGAACAGAGAAAAGACGGCTTACAATATGGTGGGCTTTCAGACAAGGCTTAAATGGCCTGAACAGAAGCGCGTATTTTCTATGGTCCCGGGGCTTGAGCATGCAGAATTCATGCGCTTCGGCAGTATACACAGAAATACTTATATCAACTCGCCTCTCCACATAAACAGCGACCTCACGATGAAAAGCAGGCCTAATATATATGTGGCTGGTCAGATAAGCGGGGTTGAAGGCTATATAGAATCAACCGCCATGGGACTGATAGCCGGCATAAATGCGGCGCGAAAGTTGAAGAATTTAGTACAAACATTGCCCCCGAGAACGACCGCGCACGGCTCTCTCGTGCATCACATTACCGGGTCAGACCCGAAGCATTTTGAGCCGAGCAATATAAACTTCGGACTGCTCCCTGCGGATGAAGACATTCTCAAGGTGCGCGACAAGAAGAAACGGCGCGAAAAAATGGCCGGGCGTGCGTTGAAAGACTGGGCGGAATTTGTGGCCGGGCAAAGGGAGTAAATTTTTTTGTTGACAAAGCATGTAATAAGTGTTACATTTGTATCAAGAGTAACTTAGAGGTGGTAATGCAGAAACAGGCCGGAAATAAAATATCCGTAAAACAGCGGGCTTGGCTTTTATTTTTTTACAGCGTTCCGTCCAAGCCGGTCAGCAACAGGATGAAGATATGGAGAAAACTTGCCAAGGCAGGCGCCCTGCAATTCAAGGGCGCTGTTTACATGCTTCCGATGTCGGACGAGCACTATGAGTTTTTCGGATGGCTCGTGGACGAGGTCGAAGCTATGGGGGGCGAGGCCGCATTTACAAGGGTTGACGCCATTGATTCAGTGGATGACAGGCAGGTAATAGAACTGTTCAGCCGGAGGAAAGAGGGGGAATACCTGCCTGTGAGCAAGACCGTAGGCGACCTTGAAACAAAGCTCAACAGCGTCAAAAAAGGTTCAGACCTGAAGGACCTTTCGTATCTCTCCGGAGAGGCGGCAAGAATATCCAAGGCTTTTGAAGAAGCCCGTAAAACGGATTTTTTCTCATCAAAGGCAGGGGGTGTTTTGGGAAAAAGAATTAATGCCTTGTTTTCGTCGCTTAAAGGTTTTTCAGGCGGTCCGCACAAAAAAAACGTTTCGCCGGTCCCTCAAAGAAAGGCTGAGGATTATCAAGCCATGGTATGGGTCACGCGCAAAAGGCCCTTTGTTGACCGGATGGCTTCGGCATGGCTCATCAGAAGGTTTATAGATGCCCGCGCTTCATTTCGGTTCGCTGAGGAAAAAGACCTCACCGCTCCCGGCAAGGGACGGATAAGCTTTGATGTAAGCGGAGGGGAATTTACACATGCGGGAGAACTCTGCACTTTCGAGGCGCTTGTCAGGGCCTTCGGGATAAAAGATAAGACTGTCAGGAAGCTTGCAGAGATAGTCCACGAACTCGATATAAAAGATGATAAATACAGGAACCCTGAAACAAAAGGTCTGGAAGAAATTCTCTCGGGACTCAGGAAAGCTGTAAGGGACGATGCCGAACTGCTCGAAAAAGGCATCGCGATTTTTGAAATGCTGTACCTGTCGAAGACATAAAAAAGGAGGTCTATTATGCCGCCCGTAGCGAAACATTTCAAGACAAGCAGCGAGAGGACAGGGAAGGAGTATCGCGAACTTCACGAATGGCTCGACAATGACCCGGAGAAAAAAGCCGAACGCCACGACCTTACGAAGATTTACGAATACGGAAAAATGATCGAGGAGAAGTACGGAGAGGAGGCCAGAAACGAATATATAAGGCATCTTCATGACGATGTGAAGACCAAATTCGAGCATCTTCAACACGATCTCGAGAAGGCCATCGCCGATACTCTCGATTATTTCGGCGTGAGATAGGAGGGCGCTATGGGTTACAAAATTCAGGACCGGGATATAGAAATTCTCAGAAGCTCGGGGGTTTCGGACGACGACATTGCCCACTGTAAAAAGGTGGCTGAAAAGGCGCTCGAGATCGCGAAACGGACAGGCGCAAATCTCGATTTGGAGCTTGTCGGCAGGGGCGCGCTTTTTCATGACCTCGGTAAAGCCAAGACGCACGCTATGGAACACGGAAAAATCGGCGCGGAAATGGGAGTGCAATTGGGACTGCCGCAGGCAATAACCGACATTATGGAAAAACATATTCGCGGCGGACTGACACGGTCCGAGGCCGTAGAACTCGGTCTGCCGGTCAAGGACTATACGCTGAACAGTCTTGAAGAACGGATTGTGATATACGCAGACAGGCTCGTAGACATAATTATCGACGGCATAGTGATTATAAGCGATGAGCTGGAGGCCGAAACCAATTTCGAGACGATACTCAAAGCGATACCCAAATACGGCAAAAACGAGTTGACGCTTCAGCGCTATCTCGGTTATCACAGAGAGATCCAGGGGTTGATAGGCAAATGATCATAAGCCCCTTCAGGTTGCTTTGTGCCACAGGGCTTTTTGCTATATTCAGCTCTACAATATCCAAAAGTCCTGTGCTCCCTTTGTTTGCGTCCCATCTCGGAGCAGACCCTTCCGGGGTCGGATTTGTGTCCGCAGTCTCTGCATTTACCGGGGTTGTGTTCAGTGTTCCGGCCGGAATCTTTGCGGACAGGATAGGCAAAAGGAAGATGTTGCTGTTTTCATCAATAATATTTTCAACTGCGCCGATGCTTTACCTTTTCGTGACACAAATCTGGCAGTTGGCCTTGGTCAGGTTTTACCACGGCTTTGCCACCGCTATCTTTATCCCTGTCGCAATGGCCCTTGTCTCGGAATTATTTTACAAGGAGAGAGGCGAAAAGATGGGGTGGTTTTCGACTTCAACGCTCATAGGCAGGTTTATGGCCCCTCTTATCGGAGGCGCCATCATAGGCGCAATGGTTTTAGATCGCAGCGAAGGTTTTGTTGCTGTTTATGCCATATGCGGTATAGCCGGAGCTATTACTTTTTTTATGGCCCTTTTTCTTCCTAAGTCGGCCGGACCGGGGCCGCGAAGACAATCTTGGAGGGAAACCCTCGATGCATTTAAAAAAGTTTCATCCGACCGGGGCGTAGTCATTACCTGTTTTGTAGAAGCGGCAATACTATTTGCATACGGCACCTTTGAAACATTTCTTCCGCTTTATGCTGTCAGCGCAGGCATCAGTCCTTACGAGGTGGGGATATTTTTGTCGGCGCAGGTCATTACGCTTGCGTTGTCAAAACCGGTCATGGGCAGGTTTTCAGACAGGCACGGCAGAAAGCCTCAGATATTTTACGGGGCCCTTGTCGGCGCCTTCTGCATAGCCTGCTTTTCGTTTTTTAGCGGCTTCCTTTCGCTTCTGTTTGTCAGTATCGCATTCGGTATGAGCCTCTCTATAGTCACCTCGGCCACCTCCGCATATATAGCCGACCTGAGCAGCAAGGAAGTAAGGGGTTCCGCAATGGGGCTGCTAGGCTCTATCATGGACATCGGACACACAACGGGTCCGCTTATTTCAGGAATTATTGCGATGCATTTCGGATTTTCTCAGGCCTTCGTAGGGGCATCCTTTGTGCTTATTGCCGCGGCGGTATTATTCAGGGCAGCCTTAAAAATTCAGCCGGTCTGATGCAGTGCAGGCATTCCGAGCGCTTTGGTCAAGGATATTCTGTTTATCTTCTCTCCGATTAAAACAAGACGGCCCCTCGTAAAACCGCCTTCGAACGGAACAATGTCGGTTTTGCCGTAAGAGAGATCAAACCTGTAAGCGCCCCTGTTTGTATGTATCAGGGCCTTGGCCCTCACGATATTTCCGTAAGTCCCGTTTGCAAGGCCGCAGAAAAGATTTTCTATTTCGTCAAAAGGCATGCCGTGCTTTAAAGACAACGCTGTCGTATCAAAACCAAAGTGAAACGACGACTCCGGCTTGCGGACAGCTTTCAATTTTGCCTCCGGCAGGGCACTATCCATAAGCGTATTGACCGTCTTATAAACTATCGCGGCAGGATTGATGCATGCTACGGTCGCTGCGATTTTTGCGACATCGGCGCTGTTCGAAAAATCAATTTTGTTTATCAGCAGTATCCCGGAGTTGATTATCTGGTCTTCAAAAAAACTGCCGTACATTCCTGATCCGTAAAACTCCAGAAATTCCGAGGCGTCGATTATGCCTACGACCGTTATGTCGTTGAACTTCAGAATTTCTAGGGCTTCAAGAATGCCCGAAACCGAGGCCACCCCGCTCGGCTCTATTACAAGGCGCTCCGGTTTTAACTCTTTCAGAATTTTTTCTATCGTTGTTATGAGGTCGAACTTTAGAGTGCAGCAAACGCAGCCGCTAGGCAGTTCGACCGTCTCGGTCCCTGTGTTGGAGATGATCTCGCCATCGATCCCTACGCTCCCGAAATCATTTACAAGCACAACGGTTTTCAGTTCGTTGCTCAGGAAATGCCTTTTGATGAAGGTAGTTTTGCCGGAGCCCAAGAGGCCGCATACAACCGTAGTCTTCATTGTTGAGCGGTTTCTCTTACGAGGTTATAGGGTTGTGGGTGGACGGTGAATTACTTTAACAAATACATCTTTAAAACCGTGGGCCATTCTAAAATTGTCTTGCGCGCTTAGCGGTAAAGGGACTGCCGTAGTATAGGGCTTGTTCGTTATTTCTATTTTTGTGGCTTTTTTAGCGGTAGCGTTTATGATTACAGGCTCTTTAAGATTGGCTTGGACAGTATTTGTGGATTTGTTGAAAGAGAGAAATGTGAGCACGCAAATGTCTTTGACGTTCTCGATCTTTAAAATAGATTCGGCTGCGTCCGTAAGTGAGAACGAATAATCGGGAAAGAAAATAAAGGGGTCTGTGGCCATGAATGCCAACTCAGGGTCGTCTATGGAATGCAGCCATAGTATCCGGTTTTCGAAACCGATCAGAAAAAAACGTTTAAGCGCACATACTCCCTCGATGCCGTTCGGAAAGCTGATTACCCTGTCGTCTTCTATGTTCAGTGTGCCAAATCGTGCAGTATTTACCCTCACCAGATTCTCCGGTTTGTATTATGGTTTTTCGACAGTCTGGACTATCTTACCGTTATGGACAACTTTTTTTCTTTGTCTTCAGCCAAACTCCTTAATATCAGATATTCGTCAGACGGTATCTGCATAACGACCCTGCCCTTGCTGTCCTGAAACTTCAAAACAGCTGTGCCTTCCTTATAAATTACGGAAACAGCCTCTGATTTGCCCTGCACGGAAGCTTCTTGACTTGCGGTCTTTGCCTGTTCCTGAGCTGTGCCGGATATGCTTTTTGCATGACTTGCGGCTGAGTCGGCAACGGCCTGTTGCTGCATAAAAGCCGATAATGCGCCGGCATTGATGCTTGTGTCAACTGTGTAAGCCATTTATTGTCACCTCCTTCTTTTAATACATTTGTAGATATCTTTTTTATCGGCTCTATTTAATAAAACTTTACCGTAAAGGTCTTGTTAAGGGGGCCATTCTCTGGCGCAACACCTCATACAGGCAAATTCCTGCCGACATACCCACATTCAGGCTCTCTGTTTTGCCCCTCATAGGTATTGTTATCCTGAAATCAGCTTTGTTTTCAAGGATTTTTCCGGCCCCCGAAGCCTCCGAGCCGAAAATGAATGCGACGGGTCCTGTAAAATCCTCTTTATAAACAATATGATTGCTATGTGCGTCTGCAAGATAGAGGGGAATTTTTCCGGATTTTAAAAAGGTCACGATATCTGTCGTATTTTCAACTAGTACGGGCAGGTTAAAAAGGCTTCCTGCCGTGGCCCTGACGCATTTGGCCGAAAGCGGATTGCATGAACCTTCGGTAACCAAGACCGCGTCGGCGCCGGCAGCGTCGCTGATCCTGATTATGGAGCCCAAGTTGCCGGGGTCTTGGATTCCATCACATACGACAACCAACGGAGCTGACCTGAAATTTATAGAATTCAGGGTTGGTTTTACGTATTCCAATTCAACTATTATCCCCTGAGGCGTTTCTGTATCCGAAAGTTTTTTCATGACGGATGCGGACACCTCAAAGCAGTAATGAGCGGGATCAGGTAAAAGAACTTTTATTCTGTCTATGAGCCGGCCGCCCCCGGCACTCTTTAAAAAAGTTTCGGTATAAAAACATTTGCGGAAGGATGAATTTGCCGAAATAGCGCTGTTTATAAGCCGCACGCCTTCGATGAGAAGCCCGTTATTGTACTTGCCCGGTTTTTCTTTGAGGCGCAAATGGTCCTTGATCAGCCTGTTCTGGACACTGGTTATCTTCATCGAAGGATAGTTTATCAAAACCGTTGTAATTATTGCACAAAATCTTTTATTTCCTTGACACTACAGAGTTAAAACAGAAATAATGAAAAATGAGTCAGCGATTCAGGTCCTTCGGTCGTTACCTAAAGGAAAAATTCGGGACCGTTGTTTATAAGGTCAATGTGGACGCAGGTTTCACCTGTCCGAACAGGGACGGGACGCTCGGCGTTACAGGCTGTATCTACTGCAACAATGACAGCTTCAGGCCTGCAAAATGCAAACCGGACACCCCGCTTAACACGCAGATACGGGACGGCATAAATTATCTGTCTCTCAGGTATAAGGCCAAAAAGTTTCTGGTTTATTTTCAGCCTTTCACAAACACCTATGCGTCCGTCGATGAACTGGAACGGCTTTACCGCGAGGCGCTCTCAGGGCCATATGTCGTAGGACTTGCAATAGGCACAAGGCCTGACTGCATCGACCCAGAAAAACTGGAGATGCTCGAATCTCTTGCAAGAGATTATTTTATACTTATCGAATACGGTGTGCAGTCGGTTTATGACAAGTCGCTCGAATATATGATGCGCGGGCATGATTACAAAGCCTTCACCGATGCGGTTGATATGACTTCGGGCAGAGGCATCCATATAGGAGCGCATACGATTGTCGGGTTCCCTACGGAAACGAGGGAAGAAATGCTCTCGATGGCCGAGATTATTTCTGACCTTCCTGTGAAATTTTTAAAGATACACCAACTGCAGGTGGTAAAAGATACGGTCATGGCCGAACAGTTTGCAAGAGAGCCTTTTCACACATTCGGTTACGATGAGTATCTCGACTTTATCGTGGATTTTGTAGAAAGGCTGTCCCCCGATATCGTGCTGCAGCGACTTTTTGCAACAGCCCCTGACGATATCTTGATCGCCCCTCTATGGGGTAAAACAAGGCAGCAGATAATAAAAGATATGGATGAGAGGTTTAAAGCGAGGGATGCTTTCCAAGGCTCTAAGCGCTTATGTGTCCGGAATTAACGCGAACCTTGTAGAGGTTGAGGTCGATATCTCATCCAAAGGTCTGCCGCATTTCTCTATGGTAGGGCTGCCCGACGCCGCAGTAAAAGAGAGCAGAGACCGAATAAAGGCCGCGCTCAAGAACGTGGGCTTCCAATTTCCGCTTAAACAGATCACGGTAAACTTGGCCCCTGCCGACATGCGTAAAGAAGGCTCATCTTTTGACCTGCCGATAGCCGTAGGCATTGTTGCCGCCGAAGAGATAATAGCCAAACAAAAACTCTCGGATTATATGATCGCTGGCGAACTCTCGCTCGACGGCAAGGTGAAACCCGTAAGAGGCGCGTTGTCCATAGCGATAGAAGCGAAAAGGCTCGGCATTAAAGGCGTTATATTGCCTGCGGAAAACGCGGCCGAGGCCGCAGTTGTCAGCGGTGTCGACATATTCGGCGTTGACAGCCTGCCTGAGGTCATAGAGTTTATTGCCGGATTGAAAACTAAAACGCCGCACAGCGTGGATGTCGGTATCGCTATGTCTGCAAACCATTTTTACGAGGATGATTTTTCGGATGTAAAGGGACAGGAACATGCAAAGAGGGCGCTTGAAGTGGCAGCCGCTGGCGCGCACAATGTCTTGGCTATAGGACCGCCCGGAAGCGGGAAAACCATGCTGGCCAAAAGACTGCCCTCGATCCTTCCTCAGATGACCTTTGACGAAGCGCTTGAAGCGACTAAGATACACAGTGTTGCAGGCCTGATGAACGAAGGACAGGCCCTGCTTGCGGTAAGGCCGTTTCGCTCGCCGCACAATACGGCCTCGGACATTTCTCTAATAGGAGGCGGGCAATACCCCCGTCCCGGAGAAATTTCTCTCGCGCACCACGGGATACTCTTTCTCGACGAATTGCCGGAGTTCAAGAGAAATGTCCTTGAGGTATTGAGGCAACCGCTCGAAAGCGGCACTGTAACGGTCTCCCGCGCTGCAGCTACGGTGTCCTATCCTGCGCAGTTCGTGCTTGTGGCCGCAATGAACCCGTGCCCCTGCGGGTATTACGGGGACCCGAAACACGATTGCTCCTGTACGCCGCGCATGATAAGCCGTTACAGGTCTAAGGTTTCTGGACCGCTGCTCGACAGGATAGACATCCACATAGACGTTCCTTCAGTGCCTTACAAAGAGCTGTCGGACGGACGTTCAGGCGAAAAGTCCGAAAGCATAAGGCAGCGGGTCGAGGCGGCAAGGGAAAGACAGCTTAAAAGATTCAAAGGCGATAAGATATTTGCGAACGGCCATATGAAAACCCGCCACATAAAAAAACACTGCGGTCTTTCCGGGGACGCGCAAGCGATCATAGATGCGGCGATGCAGAGACTCGGATTGAGCGCAAGGGCTTATTCCAGAATATTAAAAGTATCGAGGACCATAGCCGACCTTGACGGTTCGGATGATATAAAAACCCAGCATGTCTCTGAGGCCATTCAGTACAGGACTCTCGACAGGGCGCAGTATTAAACTCCAATGGAACCGGTCCGCGTATATCTCGACAAAGATACTGTCCGCGTTGACGACGACAAGGCCACGGCCTATAAGTTCGGCGAATACTACCTTCACAAGCTCAGAAACCACGAGTCTTTCACCGATGACGAGCTTGCGCGTTTCGGGTTCGACATCTTCAATAACATCTTTTCTACTAAGGAGCGCCGCGAGAAGATCAAGGCGCGTCTGGACAGCCTGAAGAATGACGACAGTCTTTTCATCGCCATAAGCTCGGAGTTCGAGGACATCCACAATGTCCCCTTTGAACTCCTGAACAGGGACGGCACCGGGGCGGGGTTTCTCCTCAAAAAAGGCAACCTCTCCATCGCCAGAAATATACCCAGTCTGGACAAGACGACCGGGGCGGCCCGTACTCCCATAAGGATTTTGATTGTCCTTTCATTGCCGCTTGATGCGTATCAAAAGTCGCCCTTCGACCCGCTCAAGGAACTGGACGCTATCTACAAGGCGCTTGAAGCATACATCGCTCAGGGGCTCGTGGAGATAGACGTCGAGGAAAAGGCGGACAAGGTCACGCTCAAGCAGAGGCTCATGAGCAAGGATTACCACATAGTCCACTTTTCGGGCCACGGCAGTCGCGGCGGATACCTGCTTATGGAGGACGAAGAAAAATACGAGCGCGAAAAGCTCATAGGCGCTGACGAACTCAGGGAGATATTCAAAGGCTCGAATGTCAAACTATTTTATTTCGACGCCTGCGAGACCGCCGAGGCCTCTGAGCTTGAGCCCTCGCTCGCCTATCACATTTATAAGGGCATCCCGTCCGCCTGTGTTATAGCCAACATACAGACCGTCAGGGACACGAGCGCGACAGAGGCGGCAAAGCACATATACGAAACTATCTTTACCAGACAAATCGGCTGTGTGCTCGACAAGGGCAGGATGAGGCCTTCGGAGGAGTGGTGGAAACCGGTGCTCTTCGGCAGGCCTGACATCAATCTCTTTGAGGTAAGGGCCGTTGCGCAGCAGCAGAGGAAGAGACTGCTTATCAGGCCGCCCAAACCCCCGAGGAATTATGTCTATCGTTTCAGCGTGGTAAGGCAGGCCTCGGACCTTATAGAAAAGGCCAACTATCTGGTGCTCCACGGCATCGGCGGCGCGGGCAAGAGCACGCTCGCAGGATACCTGTCCATGTTTTACGACGCAAAGTTCGAGCATGTGCTCTTCTTTGACTTCAAGGACAAGGGCATTGCCGCGCCGGATGAATTATTGAATGAGATGCTGCAGACCCTTGTGCCTGATTTTGTTGAGTACGCGGAGGTCGAAAAGCTGCTTGCCTCCACTGTTCCGGCCAAAATCCTGAACAGGCAAAAATGGGCCTATGTGAAGAAGGCGTTGAACAGCAAGATGCTCCTTATACTCGACAACCTCGAAGGCATGATGCAGGATGAAAAGGGTCTCGTGAAGCCCGTATGGAAAGACTTTGTGTCTGACCTGTTCAATGACAAGGATGTCTTTACTATCTTCACGAGCCGTGTGAAGCTGAGGCTATCTGACAGGCCGCAGCAGATAAACCTGCTTAAGATAAAAGAGTACACGCAGGCCGAGGTCGGGTTTCTTTTTATGGACATGGATGACAGGGAAAAAGAGTACTTTCAGCGTGCGTTCAACGTTCTTGTGGGCGTTGTCGGATTCCACCCTCTTTCCTTGGCAGTGGCTGTTGAGAAACGCTTTGCCGATCTGAACAGGCTTCTCGAACTGCAGGAATTCAAGGACTATTTCGAATTTTACAGAAACTATTTCAATGATTATCCCGAAGACGCGCAGCGGCTGTTCAGCCTCGACAACCCTGTCTCGGACGTCTTTATGGAAAACATACTATCGCCCGACTTCGTGTCTCTGATAAGGGACTCGCTCCTGATACTTAAATATTATGGCGATGTTTCCATTCCTTACAGGGCGCTCGCCTCTTATTTCGGTCGTGATTTTGCCTTGACCGGCGAAGGACTGAAAGGTCTTGCGGACGATATGCTCAAGGCTTACAGGCTCGATAAATTCGCGGCCTTCGATCTTGTGAGCATGTTTACACTGATCCAGTGCTTTAGTGAAATGAACGACGACCTCATTAAGGAACTCTCGGGGATGCTCGGTCTTATCGGCGAGGCCAACTTTGGCAGGCATCTTAAGCCGTCCGACTTGGAGTCTTTCTCTTCAGCGCTTGAGGCTTCGGCCTTGGATGACCCGGACAGGGCAATGAGCCTGAACAATTTGGGCAACAGATATTCGGAATTAGGGCGTAAGGAGGAGGCGTTAAAGGCAGCGGAAGGGGCGGTTGAGATAAGAGAGAAGTTGGCGAAAAAGAAGCCTGA
>SCQE01000135.1 GCA_004321915.1 Nitrospirota bacterium | reverse complement strand
GCCACAATCCGCCTCCTTCCGTAACGAGCTTGGGGCGCGTGTTGGTTCTCCCGTTTAATGGATACCGAACGGTGAACGTGCCGTCTCCCCGCCGTTCCTGCGCATATACCAAATTGTCAGCGCTGCGCGTGACAACCACAAGCTGATTTCCGACGTTCTCCAAAACCGGCTGGTCAAGAGCCGTGCCGCTTAGGTTCTGCAGATACTCGAAACTCTGGCCTGCGGGGCACACGGCGTCCGCGGCTGGATTGGAAGCGTAAGAATAGAACCGCGGCCCGCCGATAGATCGCGTCTGCCCGCCTTCATTCAAGGCATATATCCACCATTGGTAGGCCGTTGCGGGGTCCGGCAGGAAGGAAAGTGAAGTGTTCGTTACCCGAGAGCAGATATCGCCGGGGTAGTTGTTGCCGCAATCATCATGCTTGCCGTCGCTTTTCAGTTTCCACGGGTTATACGTGTTATCAACGCGTACCTCGTAGTATTGCGCGCCCAAATAAGACGGGAACCAGGAGAGCGTTGCTTGAGATCCGGGAGCGGGTACGGAAGCCGAGAGGTTCATTGCCGGAGGCGGCGGGCACCGCTCCATGATAAGCGCGCTGTTGAAATTCGGATCGGTTCCGTTCGCCCGAAAGACATCGCCGTTATCGAGGGCGGCCGCCGACGGCCCCGCGGAACCGAACGCGGAGTTCGGCGCATTCGCGCTCACCCACCCTGACCAGTTTCGTTCACTCGTGTAGCGGTTTTTGTATACGTACCCGTCAATGCCCTGCACGTAGAGCCACAAGCCGCCTCCTTCCGTAACGAGCTTGGGGCGGTTGTAGGTTTTTCCGTTTAACGGATAGAAAGCCATGAAAACGCCATCTTCTCTTCTCTCCTGCGCGTACACTCCGCTGTCAATGCCGCGGACTGCAATGATAAGCCTGTTCTCGACATTCTCCATAACGGGCTGGTCGGGGGAAGTTCCGCTTAAATGCTGTAAATAGCCGAAGCTTTTGCCCGACGGGCAGGTTGCATCAGAGGCAGGCGCAGGAACGGAGGCCGCGGGAAGGGGGGCCGTAAAGTTAAACGTAAGCGTGGAGTTCGCGTTATCCCGTATGAGCGCGGACGATTCCTTGCCGGAAAATTGTTCCGTCGTGATTCTCGATCCGCCGTCGCCAAAAGTGATAACGGTCTGAACCGTGGTGGATTTGAGCGTAACCCCCGGAGGAGCTCCGTATCGGTACGAAAAATCATAGTAGCCGTTTTCGGCATAAGGGTCACTCGGAACGATAACGGACACATTC
>SCQE01000065.1 GCA_004321915.1 Nitrospirota bacterium | reverse complement strand
CAGCCCATGCTCAGGCTCGTCAATCCCGATGAGGAAACCACTGACGGGAGAGCCGTATGCGGGAAATCCGCCTGTACGGTTCGGAGGGAGGGGAGGCGAAAGCCTTTCCTACCCCCTATCGGTTGTTAAGTTATGTCTTAGTAACAAGGAGAACCCATGTACATAGCGGTAATCGGCACAGGATACGTCGGACTCGTCACCGGGGCCTGTTTCGCAGAGTTCGGGGTTTCCGTAACCTGCGTGGACAACGACGCAAAGAAAATAAATAATCTGAAGGAACACAGGATCCCGTTCTATGAGCCGGGGCTTGAGGATGTCGTAAAAAGAAACGCGCTTCAGGGCAGGCTTAATTTTACGACCGACCTTGCGGGCGCGGTCAAAAAAGCGCTGGTGATTTTTGTGGCTGTCGGGACCCCTCCGGCAGAGGATGGCTCAGCAGACCTCAGTTATATCGATGCCGTGGCAAAGGAAATAGCGGCCAATATCGACGAATACAAGGTAATCGTTACGAAAAGCACGGTGCCTGTCGGTACGGGCAAGAGGGTCAGGAAGATCGTAAAGGAAAACTTAAAGACAGCGGTTGATTTCGATGTCGTCTCCAACCCGGAATTCCTTCGCGAAGGCGCGGCCATAGATGATTTTATGAGACCCAACAGGGTGGTGATAGGTTCGGACACGGAGAAGGCGGCAGCCATAATGAAGGACCTTTACAGGCCGCTGTATCTGCTCGAAACCCCGTTTATACTTACGAATGTCGAGACGGCCGAACTTATTAAATACGCCGCAAATGCGTTCTTGGCGGTAAAGATCTCGTTCATAAACGAAATGTCCGCGCTTTGCGAAAAGGTGGGCGGCGATGTGAATGTCGTGGCAAGGGGCATGGGGCTTGACGGCAGGATAGGTTCGAAATTCCTTCACGCGGGCCCGGGATTTGGCGGGTCATGCTTTCCTAAAGACACGCGTGCCTTGGTCAAGATAGCCGCAGAGAATGAGGTGCCGCTCGGCATAGTCAATGCTGCGGTGGCGGCCAATGAGAGGCAGCTTCAGCGTTCGCTCGACAAGATACGGCAGGCGCTGACGCCTTTAAAAGGCAGGACCTTGGCGGTGTTAGGGCTCTCGTTCAAACCGAACACCGATGACATCAGGGAGGCCCCTGCCGTTGCGATTATTCAGGCGCTCAGGGAAGAGGGCGCGGCAATAAGAGCGTACGACCCTATAGCCATGGGAAACGCCAAAGAAGCGCTTTCGGACATATCTTACTGTAAAGACGCATACGATGCCTGCGACGGGGCCGACGGGGTGGTCATTGTCACTGAATGGAACCAGTTCAGGAACCTCCATCTCCAAAGGGTTTTGACAACCCTGAAGCAACCTTATTTCTTCGACCTGAGGAATATATACGACCCGCAGAAGATGAGGGAGGCGGGATTCAGATATTTCTCTGTGGGCAGGTAAAGAAGCATAACTACTGTCATTGCGAGGAGCAAAAGCGACGAAGCAATCTATATTTTATAAAGTTATAAAGAGAGATTGCTTCGCTTCGCTCGCAAAGACAATTTTTCAGGAGTTTCAATTTTGCAACAGGTTGGGCCTTATAACCACAGGATGTTGCAATTGGGCCACAGCCTCGCTGTTTTAATGAAAACGCAACCATTTGAAAAACAATAATTTTGTTTAGGTATATTTCTTGCAAGAAAACCTCTCGGTTGTTGTTTGACATAAAGCGTCTGTTAATGATATAACATGACACTTTATTGGAAAACCCCGTACGGGGCGGAACCTGAAAAGAAAGGAGGTAGCGAGCGGAACAAAACTAAAGGAGTATTCGGCAGCACAATGTTTTTCAAGCCTGCCTTTGGCGGGCCAAACTGAACTAACCATGGAGGTTAGGAAGTGAGAAAATACTTAGCGATAGCATTAGCAGTAGCAATGGTCCTCGGCCTTGCGGTCAGCTCCTTTGCAGCAGAGACCGTAGCAGCAGGCGACACCAAGATCACCATCGGCGGTGAATTGAGGTTCAGAGGCGAGTATCAGGAGAACACAGCAAACTGGATGGATAACGGCACAAAACACACATCCAACTATGACACCAGAGTAAAGCTTGCCATTAAGGCTGACGTTAACAAGAACACCACCGGTATGATCGAGTTTATGACCGGCGGCGCAACTAACGACGTTCAGACTTGGGACTCGTCAACAGGAAACGGTTCAAGGGGTGTTTTCCAGACCGGCAACTATCAGGCGAACGCAATGAACATCTATCAGGCATGGGTGTCGCATGTGAACAGCAGCCTGCTCGGCTTTCCTGTAGGTTTGAAGGTGGGTCATATGCCGTTGAAGCTCGGCCGCGGCCTTTTCTTTAACCACATGAAGCAGGGCGACGACGCGATCGTTCTCTTTGCTGACCCGACAAAGGCCTTGCATGTCGGCTTGGTAGGAATCAAGTTTGACGAAGGTGTGGCAACTAACGTCACCGCGAACACCAACAGTTCCTCCGATGCTGATGCAACAGCCCTTGTAACAACCTACAAGCTCGATAAGGACAATTCCTTGGGCTTGAACCTTACCTATGTTAAGGACAGGAACTTCTATGCGCTGACCGGCGGCAACCCGTATGTAGCCAATAATGCGCTTAACACCAACTTTCAGGCGCAGGCTGACGTTTACAACGTGGGCTTCAACGCTGACATGAAGTTCTTTGGCGTTGACTTCTATGCTGACATCGAAAAGCAGTGGGGTACCTGCAAAAACTGCGACAACGGTTCCGCTACAGCTGCAACTTACAACCCGCGCAACCTGAAGTTCAGTGGCTTGGCTTTAATGCTTGGAGCAGCTTACTCTATTGATCCTGTGAAGCTTACTGTTGAGTATGCTCAAGGCTC
The DNA here is from genome assembly GCA_004321915.1 of Nitrospirota bacterium. Taxonomy (GTDB): domain Bacteria; phylum Nitrospirota; class Thermodesulfovibrionia; order Thermodesulfovibrionales; family Dissulfurispiraceae; genus MYbin3. The sequence continues at coordinate 19,222 of SCQE01000065.1, read as the reverse complement.
GGGCGATGAGTACAACCTTGACAAGAACAACGACGGAATAAGGGATGACACCAAGTTCAAAGGCTTCATCACCTCACTCGGCGCAGAGCAGCACTACACCTATGTGTATGAGTACCGCACAAGGACTGCTGCAAACGCAGGGCTTAACACCACTAATACCGTCAGCAACGTGGGCGGCAAGTGGGAAACAAACGGGCTTTCATCGGCAAATGCCGGACTTAACAACACAAGGTACATAAAGGTTGCCGCTGATGTGAAGGCAACAAAAGACCTTACAGCCAACCTCAGCTACTACAACTTGAAGTCTGTAAAAGGCACAAGCATGACCGCTGCTCTTGGTAACGCAACAAAGGCTGCAAGAATCAGCACAACCAGCGGTGTAACCACAGTCAATAACCACAAGACTTCTACAGACATAGGCAACGAACTCGATTGGGTGATTTCCTACCAGATCGACAAGAACCTGAAGTATTGGGTTGAGGGCGGTTACCTCTGGGTTGGCGCAGCATGGGATTATTTTGATACTGTTTCCAACACCAACAAGGGCGGAGACGACATTTACGCCATCAGGCACGGCATCCAGCTCAACTTCTAAACACTCTCGCGCTTTAAGCGCAAAAAGGGGCGAATCGAAAGATTCGCCCCTTTTTTTGTTTCCCGCAGAGAACTTAAACTATTCTATGCCCGTGCGTATAAACATTGAATCTGTCCGCCCTGATAAAGCCGACTACAGTTACACCGCTTTGTTCGGCCAGACTGAGCGCAAGGCTTGTGGCTGAGGTCCTGCTTGCAACCATAGGTATCCCCCATCTGGCGCATTTCGAGACTATTTCCGAGGACAATCTGCCGCTCGCGAGCATTATCTTACCCGCAAAGGGTATTTGCTCTAAAATCGCGTAGCCGATGACTTTATCAACCGCATTATGCCTGCCTATATCCTCTGCGAGACATATTATGTCCGAGCCGTCGCTCAAGGCCGCGCTGTGCATGCAACCTGTTTTTTTGTAAAGTTCCGAGGCGTTCTGGAATTTCCGGAAAAGCTCTTTAAGCTCTTCGGACTTGACCGAGAAATTGTCATCTATCTTTTTAAGCGAAAGCCTTTTGGGAAAGGTTATTCCTCCGATACATCCGGAGGTTATCACAGCGCCTTCGGTCGAGGCCTCCCCTTCGGCAGGGATGTCGACCAGAACGTCTTCGGCGTATTCTATGGACATTCGCTCGCTGCACCATCCGCCGGTAATGATACCCTCGGACATGAACATTCCGACAACGAGCTCTCTCACCATAAGCGGCGTGCAGTAGAGGCTCAGCGTTTCTTTTCCGTTTACGGAGACCCGCAGTCTTCTCTCGACGGCGATTTCGTCTTCTATTTCGGCGAATGCGCCGTTATCGCTCCTGACTATTCTTCTTTTAAGCAGGCCGCTCATCAGGCTTTATTTGTTGTTCGAAAGCTGCCGGTACATGCGGGCGTTTTCGATAGCGGTGCCGCAGACCTCGGCAAGAGATGCTGAAAAAGCTATGTCTTCTTCCGAGAACATGCGGGGCTTGCCGGTGAAAAGCCGCAGTATGCCTATCACTTTTTCCCTGACAACTATCGGGAGGGTCAGCATGCTCTTGATGCCTTCCTCTACGGCCTCTTTTTGATAAAGGATGCGGGAATCATTGCTCACATCGTAAATCGCTACAGGACCTTTTTTTAGCGCAACGCGTATGTTCTCTTCCATGTCAACGGGGCCTTTATTCAGATACTTCTTGCTGAGGCCGAAGGCTGCAACGGGTTCGAGCCGCTTCGCGCTTTCATCGAGAAGCCTGATGGTAGCGCCTTTCAAATCCATAGTCTCCGGCAGTTTGCGGACTATCAGGTAAAGTACCTCGTCAAGATTGAGGGTGGAGCTTACGACTTTTGTGACCTCTTCGAAAACCCTCAGATACTCTTTTGCGTGGGACACGGTTTTTTCAAAAGTCCGGGCATTCACTATGGCGATGGCAGCCTGTTCGGCGATCGCGGCCATGAACTTCAGATCTTCGTCCTTGTACTTCACAGGCTCGGAGGTGTACATCCGCAGTATGCCTATCACCTCTTTTTTGAACCTTACCGGTATCGAAAGTATGCTCCTTATGCCCTCCGACTCGGCCTCTTCGCGATACTTCGCTTCCGTATCGGAGGTTATGTCGTAAATCGATACCGCCTTGCCGGTCATTGCGTCCTCTATGCTCTTGTCATAATCTACCGGCCCCTTGTTTACATATTTCCCGGACAACCCGTAATGGGCCGCAACCTCGAGTTTCTGTGTCTCTTTGTTCAAAAGCCTCAGCATGCTCGCCTTCACGCTCATGACCTTGACTACGTTCGTCACTATCAGGTCCAACACTTCATTCAGGGATATGCTCGAACTTATCGCCTTGCAGACGTTCTGGTAGCTTTCGAGATACACCTTCTTTTCGAATATCTTGTCGGCGCAGTCGGGGCACATGCTGTGCGTGAACACCCCGAAGCCTTCGTCCGTCAGATACTTCTCTATCTGCTCCCACGACTCGTCGCCCATCCGTATTTTTTTGCACCACGCGCAGATAGGGATCAGCCGGTCTTTGCGCTGGTTACGGATAAAGTTTTCGACCGCGTGGAATACCCGTGCGTTGTCGCGCATAACGGAAACGACCCCGTCTGTTTTGCTGTTCCTGATGATCGGCGAGCTTTGCTCTTCTATATAAAATTTCTCTCCGTTTTTGTGCGTTATGAAAAGGTTCTTTACAACAGGCCCTGAAGACTGGATGCAAAGCGCGGCCGGATACTCATAATAGGGAAGCGTGGCGCCGGACTCGTCAAGATATGAAAATACACGGTCGATATTTTTGTTCTTCACCTCGTCCTGTGATAGTCCGGTCAGTCGTTCGGCCCCGTGGTTCCAGAAAACAATCCGCCTGTCGGCGTCTATAGCATATACGCCGTCCGAGATGGCCTCTAAAATATCGCGATGAATGTTTTTGAATATCATTTGAACAGTTTAAACGAACTCGTAAAAAAGTTTTTTTCAGGCCGTCATTCCCGAAAGTTTCAATCGGGAATCCAGTTTTTCAGATAGTTGCAACGTCTCTGGATACCCGCCTTCGCGGGCATGACAATTTTTTACAAAGCCGTTAGTTTTAGTTTACCCCAAAAAGCGCGGCTAAAACCACATAAGCTGTAGACTTGCCTGTGTCGGTCATGGGATACTACCAAATTGTAGTTAACGGGTCGTTCTCAGGAGGAAGCTTTGGGTTTTTTTAAAGGTGATATTGAAACGCGATGGAGGCTGAATGACCTCCTGTCTTCTCACGACAGGGCTGAAATAGAAGTCGCATTGAAGGAGCTGGATTCTGTCGTCTCCCGGATAGAAACCTTGCGGCCTGAGCTCTCATCCGATATTGAGACCGGGGTCTTTCAAGAAGCCCTCGTCTTGCTCGAAGATGCGGCAAGAATGACCCTCAGACTCAACGGGTACGGCGTTCTCCGGTTTTCGGAGGACACGCAGGACCAGGAAGCGCTCGCCTTTATGGGAAGGCTCGAACAGGAACTTACTCAAGCGTACAACCGCATTATCTTTTTCAGCCTATGGTGGAAGGGGCTCGATGACGCTGCCGCCGAAAGACTCATCCCCTTTGCGGGCGATAAAGCCTATTATCTGAGGCAGCAGCGTCTGTTCAAAAAACATACTCTTTCCGAGCCGGAAGAGAAGATTATCAATCTGAAAGATATTAACGGCAATAATGCGCTGCTCACGATATACGACATGATAACAAGCAAATTCGTCTTTGAGCTCGAAGTCGGCGGCGAAAAAAAGAGGCTTACGCGTGACAGCCTCATGGCTTATGTCAGAAGCGCATCCGCATCGGTCAGGGAAGCCGCGTATAAAGAGCAGTTCCGGGTTTACTCCACGGAGGCATCGGTGCTCGGACAGATTTATATGTATCGGGTACGCGACTGGGCCGGCGAAAATATAGGCGCAAGAGGCTTTGCTGCGCCTTTGAATGTGCGGAACCTTCAGAACGACATCCCGGACAATGTCGTGGATACGCTGCTCGATGTCTGTTCCGGGCAGACCGCGGTATTCCAGCGGTTTTTCAGACTAAAGGCAAGCCGGCTCGGCGTCCCGCACGGCAGGCTGAGGCGTTACGATCTTTACGCACCGCTCGAAAAGAAATCCGAGAAGATCATGCCATACTCAGAAGCGGTAGATATGGTGCTCGACAGTTTTGACAGGTTTTCCCCTCTAATGTGCAGGCATGCCCGCCGTCTGTTCGAGGAAACGCATATAGATTCCGAAATACGACAGGGGAAGCGGGGAGGCGCGTTCTGTTACAGCGTTCTGCCCGAGCTGGTGCCGTGGGTGCTCATAAATTACACCGGCGAATTGAGACAGGTCGTAACGCTCGCGCATGAACTCGGCCACGCAGTGCATTCGCTGCTGGCTGCGCAGCATTCGGTCTTGACCTTTCAGCCTGCGCTGCCGCTTGCCGAAACAGCCTCGGTTTTTTCGGAGCTGCTGCTGACCGAGCGGATCCTTGCAGAGGAGCAGGATCCGATGATACGCCGCGACTTGCTCGCATCGGCCATTGACGATATTTACGCTACTGTTATGAGACAGGCGTTTTTTGTTATTTTCGAACGGTCTGCGCATAAAATGATATCCGAAGGCAAGACCCTCGATGATTTGAACGGCCTTTATCTGTCTACGATGACGCGGCAGTTCGGAGATTCCGTCGAAGTGAGCGATGATTTTAATATGGAATGGCTCTGCATTCCGCACCTGTTCCATACGCCGTTTTACTGTTACGCATACAGCTTCGGGCAGCTGCTTTCGTTGTCTCTTTACCGGCAGTATAAAGAAGAAGGGGGACCTTTTAAGCCACGGCTGATAAAAATACTTTCTCACGGCGGGGCTGCGGGCCCTTCCGAAATACTTACAGAGGCAGGGATAGACATGTCGGACGAGGCCTTCTGGCTCGGCGGTTTTAAGGTCATCGAAGGGATGATAGACGAGTTGGAGAGGCTCTAAAAAGCGCTGCTGTTAGGCATATCATTGAGGGGGCAGTTCTCGCACCGGGGTTTAGGCTTGCAGTAATCTTTTCCTGTCATAACAAAAAGCGCATGAAATTCGTTGTATAGCTTGAGGTCTTCGTCGAGTTCGCGGTGAAAGAGCTCCTGATACTCGTCATAAGACGCATCGTATTCAAGCACCCCGTGGCGCGATAGCGCCCTTTTGGTATATGCATCAATGACAAAAACAGGCTTGTCCAGCGCATAAAGCAGTATGGAATCGGCGGTTTCCGGGCCTATGCCGTTTACCGAGAGCAGTTTTTCCCTCAATGTTCCGGGCGACTCTCTTTGCATCCTCTTCATGCTGCCTCCGTAATCTTCCATAAGAAAAGCGAGGAAAGAGCGCAGCCGCTTTGCCTTTATATTGAAATAACCTGCAGGCCTTATAAGTCCGGCAAGCCTGTCAACGGGCAGCGCGTACATTGCTCTCGCAGAAAGCATTTTTTCGGACCTAAGATTTTTGATCGCTTTTTCGACATTCGACCAGTTGGTGTTTTGTGTCAGGATGGCGCCCACAGCCACCTCAAACGGTGTGTCTCCCGGCCACCAATTCTGCGGGCCATAAAACGAGTAGAGCTTATGATAAATCTTCAGGAGCGGTTTCATATAGGTTTTCTATTGCAATATTGACGGACTCGTAAAAAGTCTTTTTTAAGGCCGTCATTCCCGAAGTTTTTAATCGGGAATCCAGTCTTTTCAAGTAATTGCTTACGCTCTGGATACCCGCCTTCGCGGGTATGACGATTTTTAATATTAGCACACCCGCCTTGCCTTTGGCATGCCCTTCAATGCCCTCAAATGTTAAACTAAAGCCTGCATGGCGAACACGGAAAAGATCTTAATTCGGGGCGTGAACTGGGTGGGCGATTCGGTCATGACACTCCCTGCCATAAAAGCGGTGAGGGCCGCATTTCCACAATCCGAGATAACCCTGCTCGCAAGGCCGTCGGTTGCCGCAGTTTTTGAGAAAAGCCCCTTTATCGACCTTATTTTTGAATACGACGACAAGTACAGGGGACTGGGCGGGAAATTAAGGCTTGCAAAGGAGTTAAGGCAGAAAAAATTCGGCAAAGCCATACTGCTCCAAAATGCCTTCGATGCCGCCCTCCTATCTTTTCTTTCCGCAATACCGGAGCGCATAGGTTACGGCAGGGACGGCAGGCGTCTTTTGTTGACTGACGCGGTGCCTTGCGGCAAGGCGGTCAGGAAATTGCATCATATCGATTATTATCTTCACCTGTTAAATGAAATCGGGATAAATGCTTCCGACAGGTCACCGCATATACGCCTTGGCATAGAGGAGCGTGTTGCTGCCAGACGTAGTTTTGCGGACTTAGGGCGGCCGCTGCTCGGTATAAATCCGGGGGCCGCATACGGCTCTGCGAAACGCTGGCTCCCCGGACGTTTTGCGGATGTGGCGCAGAGGTTTATCGCCGAAACCGGCGGAGGCGTTGTAGTATTCGGGGGCAAGGCCGAGACCGCGATCGCGGACGAGATATTCAAAAAGGTCCGCGGACAAAAACTCCTCGCTGCGGGCAAGAACTCCCTTAGGGAGCTTATAGCGCAAATATCCGAGTGCGATGTCCTGCTTTCCAACGATTCCGGACCCATGCATATAGCCTATGCCGTAGGCACGCCGCTGCTCGCGATATTCGGCTCGACCTCGCCGGAACTCACAGGTCCGCACGGCAAGGCGAGTATAGTGATAAAGTCGGACGCTGACTGCAGCCCCTGCTTTGAGCGCACATGCAAGGACCGGGACCTCAGGTGTATGGAAGGCATTACCGCAGATATGGTTTATGAAGGGGTCCGGTCTTTGGTCCCGCAACGGAAGGCTGTTTTTTTCGATAGGGACGGCACGCTCTGCAAAGACGCCCATTATCTGGATCGATGGGAGGATTTCGAGATATTCCCCGATGTCGCCCATTTAGGCGAGCTGAAAGAGAGGGGCTATATGCTTATTGGCGTAAGCAATCAGTCAGGAATCGCGAGAGGGCTTGTAGATGAAGCGTTTACAAAAGCGGTCAATAATATTTTTCTCGAAAAATACTCCTTCGACGATTTTCTCTACTGCCCGCACGGACCCCATGACGGCTGCGGTTGCAGAAAGCCCGAGCCGGGCATGGTTCTGGAAGCAAGGGCCCGCCACAGGATATCCCTGAAAAGTTCTTATGTCATAGGCGACAAGGATGTCGATATGCTTCTGGCAAAGGCTTCGGGCGCAAAAGGGGTGCTTGTGCTTACGGGACAGCATAAAGAGTCGCGCCACGCGGATTTTATAGTGAAAGACCTTAGGGAGGCCGTGAAGGTTATAATTGAAGATGGAGCAGATTAAACTTAAGCTGATCCCCAAGAAAATCCTGATAATAAAACCGAGCTCTCTCGGCGATATCGTGCACAGCCTGCCTTTTCTCGATGTGATGAAAACCTGTTTTCCCCAAGCCAAAATCCATTGGGTGGTTGCAAAAGGACTTGAAGACCTGCTCGAATGCCATCCGATGATCGACAGGCTTTGGGTCATCAATAAAGACCGGTGGAAAAACGCGCGGATGCTGCCCCAAACGGTGAAGGAATTTAAGACATTATACGGCGGCCTGCGCAAAGAAGCTTACGACATTGCGATCGACCTGCAGGGACTTCTGCGCAGCGGCCTGCTGATAAAGGCGACGAATGCGCGGTTCCGTATAGGGTTTAGGGAGGCAAAAGAAGGCAGCGCGCTTTTTTACACGCACAAAATTACCGGCGGGCAAGACATTCATGCGGTGGACAGGTATCTGAAAATCGCCGCGGCCTTGGGGTGCGTCAGCGAAGAGGTGAGGTTCCCGATGACCCTAGTGAAGGAGACCGAAAATGTTTCGGGTATAAAGTCCTCATTTCCGGAATATGCGGTACTTGTCCCGGGCGCGCGCAAGGTCGCAAACCGCTGGCCTGCCGAAAAATACGGACATCTTGCCGCGATGCTGCCTGTAAAAAGCCTGATTGTCGGAAGCCGGGCTGACGCGGCAATCGCAAATGAAATCGCAGGGCTTTCTAACGGCAGGGCAATATCTCTTGCAGGTAAGACCGATATCAGGGAGATGATCTCCGTAATCAGGGGTGCAAGGTATGTGGTCAGCAACGACACCGGCCCGATGCATATTGCCGCGGCCTTCGGTATTCCCGTAGTCGCAATATTCGGACCTGCAAATCCCGCGCGCACCGGGCCTTACGGCCGCAATCACGTTATCGTCAAAGCCGAAGTCCCTTGTGCGCCTTGTTACAAGAGGAACTGCAAAAAGCCTATATGCATGGAAGCCGTTTCTGTGGATATGGTTTATAACACGATACAAAAAATTTAAATCCAAGTTGGCGATAAAGATGAGTTTTTGAACGAAAGAAACTTATCTTTATCGCATTACAGATTAAGGGGGACTCAATGAAATACCAGACAGGAAGCACAGGCAGAGTGGTTGTCGCCAAATTTGAAGACAACGACAACATACTTCAGGGGCTTGCCGAAATAGCAAAGAATGAGAACATCAGGGCAGGCGTGGTCTATCTTATCGGCGGCATGAAGGGCGGCAGGTTTGTTGTTGGCCCCGATAAGGAAGAGATGCCGCCTGTGCCGGTCTGGCGCGAACTGACAGAAAGCCATGAGATAGTAGGACTCGGTACGATTTTTTGGCACGGAGACGAGCCCAAGATCCATTTTCACGGCGCTTATGCAAAGAAGGACAGCGTTAAGGCGGGCTGTATGCGGGAGAACGCGCAGACGTTCCTGGTGCTTGAAGCGATAATAATCGAGATAACAGGAGTGACCGCCGCAAGAGAGCTGGATCCTGTATCGGGCATGGTATTGCTTAAGGTCTGATTTGGAAAAATCGCTGAAGTTTTGATAAAATTAAAGTTCCCGTTTTTTATGGAGGGGTGGCTGAGCGGTTTAAGGCGGCGGTCTTGAAAACCGTTGTAGGATAATATCCTACCGTGAGTTCGAATCTCACCCCCTCCGCCATTTTATCGTCATAAGCCGGACTTGGGCGCTATATTCTTGAATTCCGCATCTATCCTCTCCGCCAACTTTTTGCCATGCCTGATATTGCGTTCGTTTCCGAGTTCGTCTGCAATCTGCAGGCCTTCGGAGTTCAATGCCCGGGCTTCATCGTATTGTTTTCTTTCGAGCATAAACTCGGCCATCAGGATCAAATAACTCGACAGCCAGAACCTCAGTCCCAGATCGCGGCACATCTTTATGGAGTTCTCGAAGCACACAACAGCGTCCTCGGCCTTGCCTACGGTATGGTATATGGACCCCAGCCGTCCCAGATTAATGCATATCCCGGTTTTATTGCTTATCTCTTCGCTTATGCCGAGGGCCCGTTTTATATATGTCAGCGCCTTGTCGCAATCTTCCAGCATCTGGTAAGCGCAGCCCAGATTGTAATAGATGATCGAAATTTCCTCCATGTCCTTCAACTCGCGCTGAAGCTCTTCCGCCTTATTGAGCCAGGAAATAGCATGGCTGTAGCTCCCCTGCCTGCGGTATGCGGCGCCTATCAGACGGGTGCTTCGTGCAATTACTTCCTTGTCTCCCAACTCGGTGGCCACATTTCGGGCACGTTCGAGATGAGACAGCGCCTCGCCGTAATCGCCTTTTTCCGAAAAGATAGCGCCTATGTTTGTCAAAGTGTTGGAAATGGTCTGGAGGTCTCCAAGTTCTTCGGACAGCTTGAGTTTTTCTATATAATACGACATGCCCTGCTCGTAATTGCCCTGCCTCCAATGCACATCGCCGAGCCCGCCGTATGCTACGGCAATGCAGGGCTGTTCGTTTATCTTTCTGAATATTTCGAGGCGCTCCAGATAATATTCCATGGCAAGGTCGAAATCCCCTTTGCGATAATGAATATTCCCGAGGTTCCCTACGGCAAAACCCATGCCTTTTTCATGGGCCAGCTTCTTGCTCAGCATGAGGTCCTCTTTAAAGCATTCCTTGGCTTTTGCGTAATCTCCGTTTCTCATGTGAATGCTGCCGATCCTTCCTATGATGATCGAGATGCCCTTTTCGTCATTGACAGACCTGCATGACTGCAGGGCCCTGTTCAAATAATCCATCGCCTTTTGGAGCTCTCCTTTTTGGTAATGCCTCCAAGCCAGCCTGCGTGTCGATTGCGCAACGCCGATCTCATTGCCGAGGCCGGTTGCGATGTCCAGCGCCTCGCGATAAATATTTTCCGCTTCCCGCCAGCGGCCTATAAGTTCGAGGATGCCGCCTTTTTTAAGGAGCGCGTCAAAGCGTTTTTCGTTTTCATTTTCGTCCAGCCGGCAGAGCATGTTGTCGTAATATGTGATCGCCTGTTCATTCTGGTAATTGCTCTTTGCAAGGTCTCCCGCTTTTTCATAATATTCGACCGCCTTATGCCTGACGTCCGCCATGCCGTACTGGTATGCGATATTGCCGTAATGCGGCTGCAGATTGTCCCTGTAAAATGTCTCTATCTCTTCCGCAGCTATTTTATGCAGTTTTCCCAGTTCCGTCGAAAGCTGCATATGATAAGCGGAATCGCGCACAAGATCATGCTGGAAGATGTAACGGGAGCCTTGCACCGGCTTCCATATCTGCTCAAACTTATTCAAGTCGATCTCGAAATTAGCGCCGTCGTTGCGTCTTCTCCACATCGAGGCCAAGATCTGTCCGTCGAATTCGCGGCCTAAAACGGATGCTGTCTGCACAAGCTGCTTGCCCTGCTGTGGAAGCTGGTCGAGACGGGCGATGATCATGGCGCGCACGTCATCCGGTATGACCATGTTGTCGTCTTTGGGCGCGAGGCCCTCGCCGGTATTTACCAGCATGTCCTTTTCCATCAGGTAGCGCGTCATCTGCTCTATAAAAAGCGGATTGCCGCCCGTCTTTTGCGTGAGCATGTCCACAAGGGATTCGTCCGCTTGTTCGCCTAAGAAATCTTCTGCAAAGGCCTTGGTGCATGCCAAATCGAAGCTTTCCAGATGAAATGCAAATACCGGAATTTCGGGGTCGAACATTTCTGCGTCTTCGGGCTTGCGTGAGTTGATTATTATTGCCACCGGGTGGGTTTCGATGTTTCTGGTGAAGAACCGCATGTATTGTATGGAATCGCTGTCAAGCCAGTGCGCGTCTTCCATTTCGATTATTACGGGCATTATCAGGCTTTCGGCAAGAAACAGACTTTTTAGCGCTGACAGGGTATTTTCGAATTTCAATCTCGGTTCGAGCCTCGAATATAGAGAGTTGTCCCAATAAAGGTCTATCAAGGCCCCGAGTATCGAGCGTGTGCGATCAAGTTCAAATCTTAAGTCTTCGTCTTGTATCTTGTCTATAAGCTCATCGAGGCGCGCATTGAAAGATTCTTTCTTTGCGGCATCGCTTGAGCCTTCCTGTTGATTGAAGTATCGCCTGAGAAAATATTTGATGGGGTTGAACGGGCCGCGGGATATCTCATCTGCGCGGCAGACGATCCAGCTGAACGTCTCTCCGTACATTGTCAGGAGCATGTCCCTCAATGTTTCGGTCAGACGGCTCTTGCCCATTCCCGCCTCGCCGAATACGCCGATTACGCCCGCAAACCTGCCCTGCCGTACCGGCCGCAGGGCTTTTTCAATCTCCTCAAGGTCTGCGCTTCTGCCGAACATTTCACCGCAATAGCGGCCTACGCTCTGGATCTCTTTTTCGCCGAGGAATGAATATACGTTCATTCTTTCGGCAAACCCTTTAAAATCAAATCCTCCTACCAGCGCCATTTGAAATTGCTTTCCGACCTTCTCGTACGTCTTTTCGTCCGTCCATATCTCTTCCCAAAGCGCCTCTACCATCTGCCTTGCGGCAAGGTTTATTCCTCTTCCGTAGCAGCCGTACTCATGCCGCAGGTCCCCGCCCACCTGTCCTGCGTACATGAACTGGTAGGTAACGCTGCACCGGAACCTGAAAAAGGCCTCCTGCTTCAGATGGAGCAGGAAGTTCATTACATGCGTGGCGTCATGTTCGTATGCGGTAGGCGCTCCCCAGAAGAAAAGCAGATTGCACCCCTTGTCCCCGAAGTCTATGCCGTTCAAATAGCCGCCGTATCTGCTCTGGAGGTCGAAAATAAACTGTATGACCCTTTCAAGCTCGTCATGTACAAGAGAGGATTCTATGGAGAGAAAGACCGTAAAGACGTAGCGAAACTCTCCGAGGTTTTCAACGTTAAGCAGCTCGCGGGACTGAAAGGGTTTTTTGTGTTCGTCGTCTATTTGCGGCATATTGATCCCGCAAGGGGCCGGAAGATTTCCGGGCACCGAAATTATACGCTGAAACCCGTCTTTATGTTCGGTTTCTATGATGCTTTCGTATTGCTTTGCAAGTTCGGGGGTGATTATGATATCGTCCTGTCCGGCGTATTTCTCGGCAACGGCGGCGCCCATAACAGCCTCGCCGCTGAAATAATACGCGTGATGCACATTTTCATATGCGGACAAGAATATTCCCCATTCCACAGGGCCTTCCGCCATGCCGAGTTTGACCGCAAAAGAAAACGAATGTCCCAAGACCGTCTGGTCCAAGCCCCCGGACATGATTTGGCGTATTTCCCATGCGGCGGCAAGCGCGTGCATACGGGCCCCGGCGCTATGCGCATAAACGTCTTCCCTGAAGAGGGCGGTAAAGGCGTCTCCTGCAAAGCCGCTGATCATGCCTCCGTGTTCATATATGGTCTGAATCAGGGGAGTGAAAACATTATGCATGATCCCGGCAAGGGCTTCTGCGCCGTACTTGCCGTGCTGCATAAGCGTTTCGGTCGTTTTTGTGAATCCGGACAGATCCACAAAAAGCCCTACTGCGGAAAAGCGCCCGTGATATTCCCCTTGAGCATAGCGTTGCAGGATAAAACGGGGAACGAGATTTTTCAATTAGTCTGTATCGTCTCCTTTGCGTATAGAACCATGCACCGGGAAGTCGCAGAAAGGTTGCAAAGAAAAAACCGTTTTCTTATCTGCAACCTCTCGGTTTTTAATCTGTTTGTTGTCCGGGCATATGCACGCCGTCCGAGCCCGTAACGACATTTCCGGTCCAGCCGCTTACGCCTCCGCGCAGACATTTTGCATCGAACCCGCGGTTTTTCAGAAGAAAGGCCGCAACCATTCCCCTCGAATCATTGAGGCAGTAAGTGATATATTTCTTTGTCTTGTCGAACTCAACGCATTTTTGGCGCAGCATTTCAACGGGTATATTTACGGCCCCGTATATATGTTCCTCGTGGTATTCGGCAGGCACCCTCGCATCGATGACCATATACTCGTCCAGATAGGTGTCCAGAGATATCTCTTCAGGGAAGATATTGTCCAGAAACGACGCCTTTACGATCCGGTTGAAATCCTTTTTGTTCAAGACATAAACCGTTGTTTCCTCCCTTGTCCGGCAGGTCGCATTACGCGGGTCGTCCCTGATCAGCGCCTCCTCCCCAAAGGCCTCCCCTTCTCCTATAAGGTCCACCTGCTGAAGCGCGTCCTCTCCTTTTTTCTTCTTAAGCACCGCGACGCTGCCTGATTTGATTATGTAGTAGCAGTCGCCTTTTTCGCCCTGCACGATGATGTTCTCCCCTGCCGCGTAGGTTTTTTCAACCATCTTCTGCATGACCGCATACATCTTTTCCGGTGAAAGAAGGGCGAACGGCTGGAGGGTTTTTACCCGTGTGTACTGCTTATATCCGCTTACCTTATCGGTGAGCATGTGTTCGAATGCGGCCTCATTCAGGACCACTTCTTCAAAATCCGCTTTGGGCAATTCATAAAGAACGGATGCGGTTATTGTGCGAACGGAGCTTGAGCGTATGGCGCCTGTGAGCAAGGCCATCTCGCCTAGACCCTGCCCGCTCCCTATAACGGAAAGCTTTGCGTCCTGTCCGGACTTTGTTTTTTTTGTCACTTCAAGCTCCCCTTCTTTAACAAAATAGAAGGAACTGCCCACCGTGTTCTCTTTGATGATCTCACTGCCGGCAGGGAAGGTCACCTCGCTAATTTTTTTAGCAAGACTTTCCAGCGCATTGTCCGAAAGACTCGAAAAATAATTGTACTTTTTGAGGTCAGACGAAAGAAGTGCCATTTTTACCCTCCCGTGTAGCCGGATGATATGTATGCCCTATAAAAGGGCCTATTGCTTGTACTGTCCGATATAGGAGAAACAACGCGCGGAAAAGCAAAAGCTGCGGGATTAAACTCCTGCACAGGATGAGATAATAAACGTCTGACTGTCAGCCGGAAACTTGTCATGGTAGCTCCCCCCCACGAAAAGCTACGAACAGCTTTTGTTTTTATATCCTTTAAAGCTTTTTAATGAGTATTACCTAGGCTTTTTGATAAAGTCAAGCCCCCCTTATAGCTATAAATAACACATATACGCTAAAGCGGTTCCTTGCATAGAAACATAATATTTGCTAAATTAACAATTACTAAATACACGGGAGGGAAGCTATGAAAAAGCTCTCATTTTTGATCTTGGTCCTTTTATGCGGAGTTTTTATTTTCGGGGGTTGCGGTAAAAAGGCGGTCACAAAGGCCCCGGAGCAACAGGTCGATACGCAGTCTGCCGGAAAAGACGCTCTGTCCGAAAAGTCCAAGACACAGGAACAGCAGTCGTTGAGGCGCACCGAGCCGGACACTATAGTCGAGACCCAGAGGCAGAAGGCGCAGATGGCCGATTCCGGCACACCTATGTCGGAACTGCAGAGCAGGCTTAAGGATGTATATTTCGATTTCGACAGATATGATATCCGCGATGATGCAAAGCCTGTACTGAAAGAGGCCTCGGCAGGCCTTATGAAAAACAGGGAAGTAAAAGTAATAATCGAAGGCCATTGCGATGAGAGGGGCACTAACGAGTATAACTTGGGCCTCGGAGACAGAAGGGCGAATGCGGTCAAAGACTACCTGCTTTCTCTCGGCATTCCTGCGGGAAAGATAGAGACCGTGAGTTACGGCGAAGAGAAACCGGTTTGCAATGAAGCTACCGAAGAATGCTGGGCAAAGAACAGAAGGGCTCATTTTGTGCTGACGGGGGAGAAGAAATAATGGCGGCGGTCAACAGGAAGACCGGCTTTTTTGCGGTTTGTGTTTTAGGTGTTATGCTCGTAGGAGGCTGCGCCAGTTCTTCCGACATGGACTCGATGAAGAATACCCTTACCAATCTGCAGGTCGATATGATAAACCAGAAGAAAGATATGGCTGCGCAGAAAGAGAGGGTCTCGGACCTTTCAAAAGATGTAACGACCCTTAAAGAGTATTCTCTCAGCGCAGTGAAGGACAGCCAGTCTTCCATTGTGAGCCAGACCTCGGACCTTTCAAAAGAGGTGCAGGTCCTGAAAGGCAGATTTGACGAAAACAAATATTATTCGGACAAGACGATAAAGGACCTTGTTGCCGAAAAAGAACTGCAGCAGGCAAAAATAGCCGCGCTCGAAAACAGCGTCAAAGAGCTCAAGGCAAAGGTAAACGCCGCCGCCGCTCAGGAAGAGGCGCAGAAACCTGCCGACAAGGCCGCGGACACACCGCAGGACAAGGCGCAGCCGGCGCAGAAAAAGGAAGACGCGGCCCAGCCTTCCGCGGCAAAGGACGTAATAAAGCAGTTGTATGACGACGCCCATGTGGATTTCAAGGAGAAGAAATTCCCCGAGGCGAGGCAGAAGTTCGAGAAGTTCGCAAAGGACAACCCCAAGCATGAGCTTGCGCCTAACGCGCTCTTCTGGGTCGGCGAGACATATTACGGCGAGAAGAAATTCGACGATGCTATTCTGGCTTACGAATCTCTTCTCAAAAAACATCCGCAGCACGATAAGGCGCGGGGCGCGATGCTGAAACAGGGGTATTCTTTCATCGAGATCGGCGACAAAAAGACCGCGAAGATAGTGCTGGAGAAACTGATAGAAAAATACCCGCGTTCGTCGGAGGCTGACCTTGCCGAAAAGAAGATAGGCGAGATGTTGTCGAGGAACACCGCTGCTTCGCCGAAAGGAAAGAAAAAGAAGAGATGAGCCTTATTTCCGACAGGTACGAGCGTGTCATCGACTATATGCGAATATCGGTCATCGACCGCTGCAACCTGCGCTGTGTTTATTGCATGCCGTCGTCAGGGGTAAGGCCCTTTAATCACAAGGACATTCTCAGTTATGAAGAGATTGTCGGGATTGTGAAGGTGGCTGCCGGGCTCGGGGTCCGCAAGGTCAGGATTACGGGCGGTGAGCCGCTTATCAGAAAGGATTTGGAATACCTTATATCTTCCCTGAACGGAATCGAAGGCATAGAAGATATAAGCCTTACCACCAACGGTGTTTTGTTGGCGGACAAGGCTTTTACACTGGCAGCTGCGGGGTTGCGCAGGGTCAATGTGAGTCTCGATTCGTTCATACCGGAGCGGTACACGGAGATAACGAGGGGCGGCAGTATTGACGCTGTGCTTCGAGGTATTCAGGAGGCCGAAAATGCCGGGCTCTTCCCTGTGAAGATAAATATGGTCCCGGTCAGGGGCTTCAACGATGACGAGATCCGGCATTTTGCGCGACTGACCATAGAGAAGCCGTGCCATGTAAGATTTATAGAATTTATGCCGATCGGGGCAAAGGACGCATGGAGCCGGGAAAAGTATATATCGACAGAAGAGATAAAGGAGCGGGTGTCCCAGATAGCCCCGCTGGAGCCGGTCAAGGTAAGGCGTGCCGGGCCTGCCCGGTATTTCAGGTTCCGGGGCGCAGCTGGCGTAATAGGATTCATAAGTCCGATAACCCACCATTTTTGCGGAAGCTGCAACAGACTACGGTTGACGGCCGACGGCAAACTCAGGCCCTGCCTCTTTTCGGAGACCGAGATAGACCTGAAGTCATCCATCAGGATGGGCGCCGATGACGGCGAGATAGAAAGGTTGCTAAGGCTTGCGGTCGAAATCAAGCCCGAAGGCCACTCGATCAATCAGCAGCAGGATTTTGCCTATCTAAAGCCGATGTCGAGAATCGGCGGATAATGCCGGCGCGCTGACCTACAGCACATGCAAGAGAAAATACCGGTTTCTATCGCAATGATAGTAAAGAACGAAGAGCGCAATATTGGAGAAGCGCTCGAAAGCGTAAAGAATTTCGACGATATCGTTATAGTGGATTCTTTCAGCGATGACCGTACGGTCGAGCTTTGCAGGCAGTATACCGACAGGGTGTATCAACACGAATGGGTGAATTTTTCGAAGCACAAGCAGACAGCGGTCGATTATGCCAAAAACGAATGGGTCTTTATTCTCGATGCCGACGAACGCGTGACTCCCGCCCTCGAGTCCGAAATTGCCCGCCGTATAAAGGACGAACGTATAAGCGGATATTTCGCTCCGCGCAAAAACTACTTTCTCGGCAAATGGATACGCCACAGCGGCTGGTGGCCTGATTACTCGATAAGGCTTTTCAAGAAAAGCGTGTCCTGTCTCGAACCGCGCGAAGTGCATGAAAGGGTGCTTGTGAACGGGCATACCGGCCATCTTGAAACGCCTTTCGAGCATTACACCTACAGGACGGTTTCCGAATATATCGCCAAGATGGAGCGTTATTCTACGATGTCGGCAAAAGAGCTGTATGATAAAAAGGCGGCAAAGGCCGCGTTGTCAATGTTTATAAATCCTCCTGCCGCTTTTGTCAGGATGTACTTTTTACAGCAGGGCTTCAGGGACGGCCTGCACGGTTTTGTACTGGCCGTTCTCTACGGCTTTTACACCTTCCTTAAATATCTGAAAGTTTGGGAACGGAAGAATTGCGCATAGCCTTCGTCAAAAAAAAATTCTCGGTCCACGGCGGCGCAGAAAGGTATCTCGAAACCCTTATAGCCGCGTTTAAAAAAAACGGGCACGAAATCCATATATTCGCAAACAACTGGACGGACACGCAGGATGTTATTTTTCACAAGGTGCCGGTAGTTTCTTTTAACTCATATCTTTCGGTGGCCTCGTTTAACAGGAATGTCTGCGGGATGATCAAAAGCGGTTGGCGCAACGATTGCGTAATAAGCCTTGAGCGAACTGCCTGTCAGGATATTTACAGGGCGGGTGAAGGGTGCCACGCGGAATGGCTCGAAATAAGGTCGCGGTATGAACCTGCCCTGAAAAGGGCCTCTTTTAAATTGAACCCCCTTCATCGCGCCATGCTTGATATCGAAAAAAAACTCTTTCAGAATACGCCGCTGATAGTTGCCAACTCCAATATGGTCAAAAGACATATAATCAAGCATTACGGGGTCGAGGAAGCCCGGATAACCGTCATTTATAACGGTGTGGACTTGGAGAGGTTCTCTTTCCAGAACAGGGACGGTTTACGGAATGGACTGCGGAAGGACCTCTCTATGTCAGAAGACGCAAAGATCATTCTTTTTGTCGGCACGGGGTTCGAAAGAAAAGGCCTGAAAACTTTGATTGAGGCTTGTTCGTTGCTCAAAGAGAAGAATGCGCGGCTGATAGTGGTAGGTAAGGGCAAAATTCAGAAGTATGCGAAACAGGCCGCGGACTCGGGAATAGGCGAAAGGGCCATTTTTCTCGATGCGCAAAAAGATATCGAAAGGTTTTATGCTGCCGCCGATCTGTTTGTTTTGCCTACCCTGTACGATCCGTTCAGCAACGCAACGTTAGAGGCTATGGCTTCGGGCTTGGCCGTTATTACTACGCGCAACAACGGCGCTGCCGAGTTGGTTGCGGCGGGACAGAACGGCTTTGTAACCGAAGCCCTAGGTGATGCGACAGAGCTTGCCGGGAAAATGGATGCCGCGCTCCGAAACAGCGTTGAAATGGGCAAGGCCGCGAGGGCCACAGCCGAAAGCTATCCGGTAGAAAATGCGGTGAAGGGATTTTACGGATTGATAAATAAGGTCGGGGAAAGCAAGGACCGGTGATTAGCGCATTTAGCTTTTTTTATCTTCGAGGATTGCCGTAGGTCAACAAACTCAAGCGAACAGTTGTTTTTTAGGAATTTCCTGTTCGAAAAATCAAACAACTCTCGGACTGAGGTCGGATGTCAATAGTGAACACCAAACCATTCATGCTGCCTTCCGTTCAGCATAGAATTTTTGTTTATAAGCTGCTGGTGATAGAAACCCCAGCTTTGCTTGTATGCGCTGCCGATTGTAGAAAATCTCAATATACTC
>SCQE01000009.1 GCA_004321915.1 Nitrospirota bacterium | reverse complement strand
AAAACTATCAGACATTCAAAAAACTTACCGATGACTGGGTCGAACTTTCCCTCGCCATCGCTCGCCTACGCAAACAAAAATAGTCTATAATCTCTATGAGAACTTTGCACTGTCGAGTATTTTAACTCTATTAAATATAGAGCCCAGAAGTTAATATTTCCAAAGCATTTTTAATTCTCCCCACATCTGCTGGGCCCACATACCTTTTTGTGGTACTGATATCGCGGTGTCCCATTACTTGAGATACGAGCAAAAGGTCGTTGGTATTCTGATACAACTGCTTAGCAAAGCCTGCTCTGAATGAATGGATCGTAAGCTTCTTTCTTATTCCGGCAAGCTTTCTCCAGCGCATAAACCTGTATTGTACTTGCCTGTTCGACAACGGGATAGAAGGAGTCCTTCCCGAGAACATGGGTAATGAATCAGATGATCCAGCATTACAGGAGTTTTTTATATACACTTCTAATATCTCAGCTAATCGAGCGGGCACGGGTTGAAGGCGTTTGTACCCTCTTTTTGTTTGCGGCAAAAATAGCAAAGCTGAAATTGGGTCATAATCGCAGACTTTCAAGGATAACGCCTCCGATCTTCTGATGCCGGTAAAAGCATATGTCGCAAATAATGCCTCATCACGGAGGGCATGGGTATCCTCTGATTTGCGAATCGTATTGAGCAGGATGCCGATTTCCTGACGTGTTATAGGCACTGTAGGTTTTGAATTAACTGTCGCCAGCAAAAGGCGAACTGCCGGGTTGCTGTGTATATGCCCTAACTCAGCAGACCATTTGAAGAATGACCGGTATGCGCTTTTTATCCTATTCATTGCCGTGGACCGAATCGACACAGTATCGGATAACCCAGCCAACCTGACAACGGCGTATTCAAGATCTCTTGCGCTGATTTCATTCATTTTTAAGTTACCAATGATTTCAGCAAGCTGCACAAGGCTATGTTTATAACAATCAATTGTACTTTTAGCTCTTCCTGCAGCTTTAAGATGTAAAAGAAAGCCCTTTATCTCCTCGCTCAAGCTAGCTGCCATGTTCTTCTGATAATCAAATCCTACCGTCTGCTGTTTAACTGCTGGCATATGATTGCCTCCTTTTAACTGTATTATAGCGGGTATATCATCATGGGGTGCATGTCGAAATAGGTAAAAGCCTAGTTTTCTGTAGGGCCGCTTTCGACAAACCCTATGCTATCATGGACATAAAACGCACTACATATGGAATATTCTGCCTGAATATGTCTCCTGCTGAGGCGATTTTCGAAAACGGCCTGTTTGAAGGCAAAAAATTGTTGAGCAGACTGATTGAAATGTAATGATTAATGCGGGATGTCGCAACCGGGCCGAAGCAAAATGTCGAAAACCGGTTTTCGACATCCAAGCTCGACTGCAAATCTCATTGGAATCAAAAGGAAATTGCCATTGAACAGAAAAACCGGCTTTAAAAAAGCTAATGTTTCCGAGTATTTCCTATAATGCTTATTCTGGGCAATCGTGTTACAAAGATTGTTATCTTTTATAGCATAATCAACATGCTAATTCAAGACAGTTTTCCATTTTGATTTTCTTATTCCTGTTTGAATATGTTTATGACTTTTGCCGCCTGCTCCAACGGTAAGGTACTGATGCTCTTGGCATAGGACGTAAGTTCTCAGAAATCTTCCACGCTGCGCCTTCCTTACGAAGTATATATTTTTGCCTATTGGTTTCCCTATATGAATACACATATGATTTGTCTGTCGTGTCCCACCACCTCAAATACCAGTATTCCATTGTGTTTATGACAGCCTCGTTATTTTTTATCTTTTTTACCTTTATGCTCAACAGCCGCTTAGTTGAAGGATTTAATGGATTTGATATCACCCAGCCTTTTTTATGATGCCGGGTAAGTACATTGATGATTTCTTTTATCGCAGGGCTTCCTGTATAGAACCATTTATTCAATTCGTCGGTCTTTAACTCCGGCAAACTCGCATATGCCCTGAATTCGGCATCATTGGCTTCTGCTATAATCCGCTCGAAATATACTTTCAGATCGGTTTTGTTGTTGTCTGTTATTTCCCTGCGCTCGCCGGAAACATCACGTATCAGCATACAGTATCCAGCAAGGCAAGGATATTCATCATGCGAGTCAACGGTATATAGAGGAACATTTGATTTGTGCATAATACTGAATAGAAAGTCTGGCAGAGATCCGGGACGCAGATAGAATCGACGCAGCTTATCTTCCACCTCAAATTTAAATTGAGCCGCTTGTGTTGATGATATGCCGTCAAATTCTGACGGCGCTGATGAGTCAACCAACCGCCGGAAACAATCTACAAAAAAACGCCACTGTTTTGAAGTGCGTTTGCCAACAACAGGCTTAGTATCAAGGATAACATCTAAAGACTTTTTGATTATTTCAGCCTGATTCCGTATCTGGTGATGTGTTAAGTATTCCATTAATATCTCCAATAACTAATTCCAATTGGAATATAACTTATTGATAACATGGATTTAATATTGAAGTCAAGAAATAAATATGTCACGATTAATATAGCTGATGGTTTCGGACTCTAATGAGCCAAAAGCTAATTCTATTAACGCGAAAATTTATAGGAGGGGGAAATGGCAAAGTGTTTTGTTACAGGTGTGGAACTGCCGGTAGAACAAACTTATGTTTTAAACGCAGCAGCCGCATATAGGGCGCTTAAAATGCTGCGTCAACGCTGTGAATCATTGGAAAGGCTCATACAACAGCTTGGCCCGTATGATGATGCTGAGGTCTACGATGCAATTAAACGGCAAATAACAATCCGCAAAGACCGACGCTTGGTTAGTCCTGCTGTGGCTGAAGTGCTTTCAGCGACTTTTACGGAAGAGCCGCTTTTTATGTTATGGCTGGATTGGCGCAAAAAACGCTTTAGCAACAAAAAAAACATTTTTAAAACAAAGCCCGTCTTTAGCAACGGGACTAAAGAATCACCCGATGAGGAGGACACCTATGAATTGCATTCCTAATACAATCTCAATCTTGGGTAGCGGCTCACATGCAGCCGATGTTGCTATACGCAGCGTGCTGAAATTCAAAGAAAAGAACGGATCGGTTATTGTGCTGGATTTCACAGGGCGCGGTGCTCTGGTACTTAAAGAAGAAAATAAAATGGGCCTGCTAAAGCATAATGTACTGTGGTGCAATCTTGCAGATAGACTAAGACCTGTCGGAATATTTACACTTGCACGTTCTGTCCATTTTCAGCAGGTTATGCTTCGTGTCTTGAAAACGATCCGACGAATATCACGCATACAGGTAAACGATACTACGCTTGTATGGGCAACAGAAGCAGCGTTTATGCTTTCCAAGAATGGAACAATCGGGCTGGCTGCGCTCATGAAGTCTCTCTCATCTCCGGAAACACGCCGCTGGTTTTTAAGCACACAAGGTGACCCGCATGACCTTGGACAATTACTCTCGATGATTTCATGGTGTCTGCGCTTTCCATCTGTATATGCTGCTTCGGAAGGAATAAACAGAGCAGATTTCGAAAGTGCAGTATGTAAGGAAGGGGCTGTATGGATCGAGTCACCGTTGGAATACTTCGAGCAGTACGAATATCAGATTATCTCTTGTTTGCTTGACGCTGCAATAGAGAATTCTATAAAAAATGCGATCAGCCAGAATAAGGCAGCGTGTCAGAAAATAACCGTGCTTCATCTATTCCCACCAGAGAGCGGTTTTACCGATATTCCTGAATGGATAAAAGAAACGTCTAATGCAGTAAAACACATATTCGTACATAAGCTTCCATCAGAACGTCCCATGAATACACTGCTTAACTTATGGTCTATCAACGCAGCAACAGTCTGGATTGTAGGTAAAGTTCTGCCCTTGAAAAAATCTGCCCACATCAACTGGCTTACAGATAAAGAAATCGAAAAGATAAACAGTCTCAATTATGGGAACGTATGGATAAAATCCAATGATTCAGGCAAAGCGATTACGGCAAACGTGAAATATTCAAACGATACATTAGGCCTTGCATACACCCTTCGCCAGAAAGCGACATTGCGCCGTAAAATATCGCCAGTGCGCCAAATGGCTACTTCTGTTCTCTCCGGCACGAAAAAAGTGGAGGAGTACAATCTTTACAATAGATTGTCCGAAAAAGAGACGCTTCGCTTGGGATGGCTCAGAGTTCAAACTGCACGAAAGGATTCATATGGAACAGATAAGGTAACGATTGCCGAATTCAAAGCAAATGCCGAATCAGAACTTGCTAAATTATCCGAAGAGCTTAAATCTAAAACATATCGCTGCAAGCCGCTCAGAAAAGTTCAAATTCCCAAGCCTGATGGCGACAAACGTGAAATAAGGATTGCAAGTGTACGTGATAGAGTAGTCATTTCTTCGTGTTTGTTGTCACTAGAACCGATCTTCGAACCCGTATTTAGTCACTTTAGCTTTGCCTTCAGGCCTAACAGGAGCGCCCACCATGCGTTAGCAGTTGTAAGAAGCATGATAGCAACAGGTAAAACATGGGTAGTAACCGCTGACATCAGAAAATGTTTTGACAGCATTGACCACAATATCCTTATGAGACTTATTGCACGCCGAATAGGAGACGCTGACATCATAAACCTAATAAAGCACTGGCTAACCATAGACATTATTGATTTTGATGAAATGATCCCCATTATCACCGGAGTCCCTCAAGGTGAATCATTATCCCCTCTGCTTGCCAATATCTATCTTGATCCACTTGATAAACATTTCGAACAATTAGGGATCAGCTTTGTGCGTTATGCGGATGATATCATTATTTTAACCTCATCAAAAGAGGATGCAGAGCAAGCGCTAAAGGTAATGTCGGAGTTTTTGTTTGACCCACTCCGGCTCGAACTTAAGCCTGCGAAGACGAATTATGTTGCTTTGTCGGATGGGTTTGATTATCTCGGCTTCAGCATTCGTGAGGACGGAATCCGAATAAAGCAAAACAGAACTGTGGCTATACAAGACATTCTTAGAGGATATGTTATGACCCTTGGCAATCTGTCATCAACGCTTGAGCAACGTAGCGATGCACGCACCAATATCAATGCTACCATCAGGGGATGGCGCAACTATTTTGCACTTCCGGATGAACCTCATATCGCCGAGCAGATGAAACTTCTTGATGAAAGCATGGAACAAATGGCCCATTATTATTTGCCCTTGAACATAAGGGACGATCCTGCATGGATATGTCGTGAAAGGTTTATCATGCCGAAAGGTTTTACTTTAACTGAATCAGAAGAGAAAGAACTTGAAAAAAAATCTATTGCAGGCATTGGATATCCTGAACCTCCTACAAATGTAAAACCTGCTGGATGGATGATCAAGGATGATCAAGCGAATAGCGGCAGGGATGTCCAAAAAAACCGGGCGCTTGTTGTCGAAGACCACTCTGATAATGAGCTTGAAAATGAAAACATGAATAATTCACTTATTGAAGACGGTGATAGGCTTTATGTCCTGACACACGGAAGTTATCTAACAGTTATGGGTGATGATCTTGTAATAAGACAACGTAAGATTGAGGTTCATAGGCGGTCTTTGAGTGAACTAGGACTCGTTTTTCTTCAGGGCTTCGGGATCAATATTTCAGTAAATCTTCAACTGCGTCTGGCGGAATTGGATGTGCCAGTTGTGCTTGCGCCCCCAGTTGGCGAGCCCATGGCGGTATTAACGCCGATAAGCACTTCAAAATCCTATCTCCGCAGTCTTCAAGTGTTAAGGAGAGACGACCCCGATGTGGTTGCAACCGGACTTTCCATGATAGCGTCAAAAATCGGCAATCAGGCTGCAGTGTTACGTTATTTTGCCAAATACAGAAAAAAGACAAGTCCAGACATTGCTCGGCAACTGATAAAGACAGCGGATACTATGCGCGGCTTGGCAGATAATGCGCTATTACTTGATCCCTCAACTGAAGAAGTCCGCTCGCACGCTATGGGGTTTGAGGGACAGGCTGCTGCGTTTTACTGGAGACAGCTTGCAAAAATACTGCCGGAGACGACAGGCTTCACCGGACGCATTACAAGGTCGGCACAGGATCCCATTAACCAATCTCTGAATTATATATATGGCATGCTTTATGGTGAAGTTTGGAGGGCTGTTGTTAGGGCGGGTCTTGACCCGTATTTCGGTATAATCCACGGATCACAGAGGGATCAGGGTAGTCTTGTATTTGATCTTATTGAGGAGTTCCGAGCTCCTTTTGCAGACCGTCTCGTAGTAGGAATGCTTGGACGAGGATTTCGCCCGGAAACAGGACAACAAGGTTTTCTTAAGACAAGAACAAAAAGACAATTGGCTCTTTGTTTTTCAAAAAAATGGTCAAAAAAACTGTCTTGGAGATCGCACGCGATGGAACCATCAACTATATTGGCCAAACAGGCAAATAGCCTTGCAAAACTGTTTAACCGTGCAGGAGACTATCATCCGTATAAAATGAGGTGGTAAATAATAATTTCTGATTTGCAGGTAAACACCGATATCGTCAAGATAGGTGTTACATAAATGTGAGCAACCTACTTCTACGAAATATTTGATGAGTTCTGCTACCAAATTTATCGTGCTTAGTAATCTTTTGAGTTGTGTATATATCAGATATCGTGACACCAGAAGCCAAACCTCAAGCCTTCTGCATACCATCAATCAAAAATCATTTCTAACGGGTAATTTGAGCCGTAAAATCTTAGTCTGTGAAAGGCCGGTGCCGATATTTTCCAGAGGCTACAAATTTTGAAAAGAAATGTTGATAGTCCGGCATAACATCACCGATAACGACTTCTGTGAGACATCCCCGAATAATTGTCATTCATCTGAAGGATAATTATTTTTTCTAATGCCCCCAAATTAGCCCTTTGAAATTTTGCGTGTTAGCAATAAGGAAGAAATAGGCTCTTTCTTCAGAATTTACCATAAAGGAAGTCTACTGGCTTCAGGATTATCGTATCGCCTATCTTTTTATGATAGAGGGAGGCAAAATCCTTAGTATTCCCTGTCAGAAAACAATTCATTTTGTTCCCAATAGCTGTTGTAAGAATGATTCTGTCATTGAGAGGAAGTTTATTTACGATGGGATTGTTTAAGCGAGCAGTAATGTCTTCAAGAACTACAGATGTCTCTATTAGTTCCTCTAAAAATTTCTCCGCATCAGGTTTTTTGTTCTTTACGTTAAGCGTAGCTTCAGCACAGACAAGGGTGGATAAATATATCGCTATTGAACCCTGAGCCTGAATCTCGTATATGAGATATGACCGTGACTTTTCCCTGCCGGTATAGGCAATGGAGAAAAGTACATTGCTGTCAAGAAATACCTTTATTTTTTGTTCCATTTAGACAGGATTTTCTTTCGTTCGCCATCTTTCAACATATCTTTCTTAGTGATATCGCTTATGAATGCATCCGAGAATTCCCTGATAGGTATAGTTAATGCCGGCTTAATCACAATTCCATCGGCCGTTACGTCAAAAACTACAGGAGACTTTGTCTTTATGCCGAAGCGCTCTCTCAGTTTCTTCGGTATGGTTATCTGACCTCGCTCACCTACCATTACTGTTTCCATAATGTTCACCTCCTGCTTATACAATACCTAATTACTGTAAATATGTAAATATGCCTGTATGTTCTGATCGAGGATTAGACATTTTATGCAGAATCACAGAGCAAGGTGGAAATTTTGAAAAGAAATGTTGATAGTCTGCCATAACATCACCGATAGCAATTACTGTGAGCACATTTATTTTCGGGAATTGTTACTTTTCGTCGTCCCTGAATTTTACGAACTTCGGAAATGAATTCTCGTATTTAAATTGCCACCGCTTGAAACTTTACCGGTAATTGGTGAACTGCAGGTGTATCCCGAAATCCTTGTCTTTTAGCAATGCCATTATGGTTTGCAGGTCGTCTATCTTTTTTCCCTTCACCCGCACCTGGTCCTTCTGGATTTCTGCGTTGACCTTAAGCTTGGTCTCTTTTATGAGTTTGACTATTTCTTTGGATTTGTCCTGTGGAATGCCCTGTTGAAGCGTAACCAATTGTCTTACTGTGTTTGATGCGGCAGGCTCTACCTTACCGTAGGTCAATGCTTTAAGCGAGATATTCCTTTTAACAAGTTTTGACTGCAGTATATCTACCACGCTTTTGAGTTTATGCTCGTCGTCAGAAATCAAGGTCATTATTCCTTTTACCTTGTCGAGCTCGATGCTGCTTTTGCTGCCCTTAAAGTCAAAGCGCTGCCCCAGCTCTTTTGTAGCCTGAGTTACGGCGTTGAGAGCCTCCTGCATATCGATCTCGCATGCTATATCCAAGCTGTGGTCGTCTGCCATATTTGTAATCCTCCGTTTGGTTTTTTATGGTTCAATTTTTTCGGCTTTTACGGAAAGGTAATAAGCGCACATCAAGGTTATTATAACACCGGCGCTGAGTCCGATTTCATAGAGTTTTTCGGCGGGCACGTGTTCCATGAACGAGGTTTGGGCCTCTATCAAAAGAATCCTCCTGATTGCCGCTATTATGCCTATTGCGAGAAAAGGGGCAAGAATGAATTTCTGCTTTTTCAGGAACCTTATTACGGTCCACAGCAGTTCCAGTATTATTAACGCCAGCAATACATCGTTCACAAGGTGTATCATGGCATCACGGGAAGGGGTGAAGATATTCAGAAACGCGTAGTACATTATAAAACCGCATGCAATAAGCAGCAAAAGCGCTGCAACGATATGAAAAATGATATCGATGCTCACGAGGGCCTTTCTGAAAAGCTCAGTTGCGTTTTTCTTTTCCTGTTCCATCGGGAAATTTTACCTGATTTTTTAAATTTATGCCTGTTGTTTTAGGGTCGGGTTTGCAAATAGGGCAGAAATTATGCCCCCAGTCCAGAGGGCATATATGTCCTCAGCCCGGGTCCGAAAAGCAATCTTCTTTGTCGTCTGCTATGTGTTTCTCAAATGAGCTCATAACTTTTTATTATACCATAATTTTTGTCGGGGCTGTTTTTTTGTGTTTCCGGTTGTTTGACTATATCTGTTTTTTTTTGTTAGCATTACAGATTCATTTTCAATACGAGCAACATAATAGGGGCAATTGATGAAGGACAAACCTAAAGTAAAAGACAAAAAAATGTCGGACAGGGAACAAAAGTTTCAGGAGATCCGCAAGAAACTGCTCATGCAGCGGGAAGAGTTGCTTTCCGGCGCGGACGCCTCTCTGAATGCCCTGCCTGAAGAAAATGTCTACTCGGAGATGGGGGACCAGGCATCTTCGGACATAGACAGGGGTTTTATGCTCCGCCTTCGCGGCAGGGAAAGAAAGCTGTTGAACAAGATAGAAGAGGCGATAGAGAAGATCGACACCGGCAATTACGGCACCTGCGAAGTCTGCGGCGAGGAGATCAACGTTAAAAGACTCGAAGCGCGTCCCGTTACGACTATGTGCATAGATTGCAAGACCGAGCAGGAAGAAGAAGAAAAACTAAAAGAGAGATAGTTAAAGTCTCGAATCCTTCAGTTCAAATTTTTCCCTCAGAGCTTCACCCGCCAGATTAAAGCAGAATGCGGTAAAGGTAATGGCCATGCCCGGGAACAGCACCATCCACGGAGCTGTCAGCACATATCCTCTATGCGCGCTTATCATCGAACCCCACGTAGGCGTAGGCGGTTGGGCACCTAATCCGAGGAAGCTTAAAGTCGCTTCGGCAAGAATGAACCCTCCGAGTTTGATCCCCATCATAACAAGACTGAGGGGGATGCACAGAGGGGCTATATGGAGCAGGAGTATCCGCAGGTTTCCGCAGCCGAGCGCCTTTGCCGCGTCGATGTAAGGCATTGTTTTAACGCTGAGCACGTGTCCGCGTATCAGTCTCGCAAACGATGCCCATCCTACTGCGGCAAGCGCGATCATAACATTGTAAATGCCCGGCGGCATAACTACCGATATAGCTATTGCAAGAAGTAGGGAGGGGAATGAGAGTATGAAATCGACGAATGCCATCAGTGCTGCGTCGACTTTACCCCCGAAATAACCGGCCGTAATCCCGAAAGCAAAGCCCACCGCTGCGGATATGAATGCGGCGGTAAGCGCTATGCCTATGGACAGCCTGCCGCCTGCCGTGACGCGCCAGAATATGTCCCTGCCTTTTGTGTCCGTTCCGAAGGGGTGGCTCGTACTCGGCGGTTGTTTTATCGAATTCATGTCTATGCCGTATGGATCGGCATGTTGGATGACCGGCGAAATGACCGAAAAAAGGAAAACCGTGAGGATAAAAAAGAGGGCGGCTTTACCGGTCTTTGCCATGCAGTTTTATCCTAGGGTCCAGAAAATGATAGGCGATGTCGGTTATCAGATTTACTGTCATGAATACTGCGGTGCCCACTACTATGCAGCCCATTATTACCGGGTAATCCCTCTTCAGTATCCCCTCCATTATGAACCTGCCTATGCCGTCCCATCCGAAAATGGTTTCGGTGACCACCGCTCCGTTCAGATAGCTGCCGAAATCCAGTCCTATTATTGTGACTATAGGTATGAGCGCGTTTTTTATGATATGCACTGTGTTTATTTTATAAGGCGTCAGCCCCTTGGCTTTCGCGGTAGTTATGTAAGGCATTTGGAGTATGTCCGAGACCGAGGTTTTAGTGACGCGGGCAATGGTCGCGGATGCCGGTATCGAAAGCACGAAGGCCGGTAAAATGAGAAAACTCAGGCCGCCGGAGCCGGAAGGCGGGAGAAGTTTGAGTTTCAGACTGAATATAAGCATTATTATTATTGCGCTCCAGAATACCGGTATGCTAAGGCATGCCAGAGTGATAATGTCGGAGGCCTTTGACGTTATTTTCGAGTTCCTTCGAGCGGAAATGAAACCTATAATCAGGCCGGCAGGGACCGCTATGAACATTGCCGAGAATGCAAGCTTTATCGTATTCGGAAATTTTGCCGCTATGTCGGACCCCACATCCCTGTTTGTGAAATATGACCTGCCGAAATCCCCTGACAGCAGCAGTTTCAGGTATCCCCAGTATTGTTCGATGGGGCTTTTGTCTGCCCCGATACTGTTTCTGATTTTGGCTATTGTTTCTGGGGTAGCTCTTTCTCCGACAAGGCTTGTGGCCGGGTCGCCGGGCAGCGTTTTCAGCAGTGAGAAAACTACGATCGTCACCCCGAGTAATACAGGTATAAAGAAAAGAAGCCGCTTTACAATATAAGAGGTAATCTGGTCCTCCGGGGCTGGATCCGTTATGTTCCTATCATTTCAGTTTCTCATATACGGCTTCGATGCGCGAGGCGGCCACTATGAAGGCGTTAAGCACCTGCGGGTCGAAATGCCGGGGCAGGGTGCGTCCGTCGCCCTCTGTGATTATCCTGTAAGCCGTATCGTGATCGAATGCAGGCTTATAGACCCTTTTGCTCCTAAGCGCGTCATACTGGTCGGCTATGTTCATTATTCTTGCCTCTATGGGGATTTGTTCTTTAAGCAGGCCGTGCGGATATCCTGTTCCGTCCCAGCGTTCATGGTGGTAGGCGGCTATGTTTTTTGCCATGGAAAGCATATGATGGTCGCCTATAATGGTCGCTCCCAAGGTTGTATGCATCTGCATGGTGTGCCACTCGGCGTCCGTGAGCTTTGACGGTTTTTTCAAAATTTCCGAAGGGATGCTTACCTTGCCTACGTCGTGGAGTGTGGCCTGAACTTTTATCATGTTCGAGAATTCGTCCGGCAGGCCGATCTCTTTAGCTATCAGGTGACAGTACGTTCCGACCCTTAGTATGTGGTTCCCGGTGTCCTCGTCGTTGGCTTCCGCCGAACGCGCAAGGGCGAAGATTATATATTCGATAAGCCTGATATTCTCGATGACCGACGCGGCGTGGTTTGCGTACAGTTTGCATACTTCGACGCGTTCGTTGGTAAAAAAATCGTTTGTCGGGCTGTATAGTCCTATTACTCCCAAGCATTCTTCTTTCCCGAGCAGAGGCAGACCCAGTACTGCTTTGTATCCGCGCGCGGCTGCCTGATCTTTCCAAGGAGAAAATTCAGGATCGTGTATGGAAACAACGCTCGGCTGTTTTTTTCTTATTGCGGTGCCGAGGGGTCCGCGTCCTGTCGGCGAATCATCGAATGTTACTCTTATATTCGAGAGATAGCCGTCTTCAAGACCTGCATGGACTATAGGCTTTATTTCATTCCTGCCTTCTTCGACTATGCCGATCCAAGCCATCTTCAAGTCGAAGACATTCACGGCGCTGTCGCAGATATATTCGCATATGCCTTCAAACGTATTAATGCTTATCATTTTGTTTGAGGTCTTGTTGAGTGTTATCAACTCTTCGGAGTACAGCTTCAGATTTTGGAACGTCATATTCAGGATTATTGCGAGTTGATTGAATGAGGCGCACAATTCGCCGAGTTCGTTTTTGGTCGTTACCGGTATCTTTATGTCGAAATTTTCGTTTTGAAGGTCTTTAAACCCTTTTTTCAAGGACATTATAGGCTTTACGATATTGTTTTTGATGTAGAAAAATATTGCTGTGCATAGTACTACGGAAAATATAAGGGCGTAAATTCTTGTTATGTTGAATTCCCTGACACGCCTGTTGTGTTCCAGTTCCAAGAGATGGACAAAGCGGTCTATTCTAGCGTGGACGAAGTCCCCGATCCTCAAATCCAAGTCGTCGGCAAGTTTTGAGACCGGTTGTTCGCGTATATTCGATACTATGAAGATCGCGGGTCTTATCTGCTCGAACCACTGCTCGTTAATTACGTTAAGTGTCGATTCTATTTCCGATTCAGAATGCCGTCCGTTCTTGTCCAGAATCCGCTTGCTTATGGCAAAAATAATTTCATCGAATTTGTCGGCGTCGGAGTTTATTTTTTTTATCAGGTCCCCTTTTTCATTGATGTCCTTTGTTTCGAGTATTTTATGCACCGTCAACGCCATTTCGAAAGACCTGAACCTAAGACTCCCTGCCTGATTTATCTGTGTCGCATCGTCTTTTATGTTGTTGGTGAAGTGGTAGCCTAAGTATATGTAAATCGAAAAAAGGGCTATAAGCGCTAAGCTTATCAGTATGTGTTCGGTTATTATCGATTTGAGTTTGAAGTTCATTTTATTTTTGCACAAAGTACGAGTACAACATTATAACGTACAATGCAGGAGCATACAACAGGCTTGCGCAGGAAAAATACAAAAAATTTACATCCCCTTATTTGAAAATAAATAGTTGACAAAATTGGTAGGGTTTTATAGCATAATAATTATGCTGAGGCTCTCGACAAAAGGACAATACGGCGTCAGGGCGATGTATGAGATAGCAAAGGGCTATCCTGAAACGCCGGTGACCATTAAAGGGATATCGGAGAGGCAGGACGTCTCCGTGGCCTATCTCGAACAGATCTTGAACAAGCTCAGAAAGGCCGGTTTTATAAAGAGCGTTAAAGGCCCCGGAGGCGGGTATCTGCTTGCACGGGGGCCTGCCGAGATAAGCATTTCCGAGATACTCAACGAACTCGAGGGGCCTGTTGCCATAACTTCATGTCTTGATCCCGAAGAGGGCTGCGGCAGGATAGATAATTGCGTGACACGTCTCTTATGGAAGGCCCTCGGTGAGAAGATAGAAGGTTTTCTTGAAACGATCTCACTCAAGAACCTGATCGACGGTGATTTCGACGGACACGGCATTTTGAAGCTCAAAAGGCGCGGGGGCAGCCGCCGGTGAAGTTTGTCAGCGACATAAAGGCGGATGTCACAGCCGACATAGTTTATATGATGTGCCCGATGCACCTGTTGAAGCTCGACGAGATGATAAAGACCTTGGATACAGGTCAGGTACTCGAGATACTGACCGATTATGACGGCGCGCTCGAAGATATACCGGCATGGTGCGACAAGACCGGCAACGAGTTTTTGGGGCTCGATGAAGACGAATCGTTTTATAAATTTTATGTGAAAAAGCTTGTCTGAGGTGAAACTATGAGAAAATGTTACTTCGACCATGTAGCGACAAATCCTCTGGACCCTGCGGTGCTCGATGCCATGATGCCGTATTTTAAGGAGAGCTTCGGCAATCCTTTGAGCATCTATGACATAGGCTCCCAAGCGAGGGAGGCGATAGAGGGCGCAAGGGAGGAGGTCGCAAAGCTGGTTAATGCGCGGACATCGGCAATTGTGTTCACGTCGAGCGGGGCGGAGGCGAACAATTTTGCCGTGCGCGGCATTGCGCTCGCGAAACAGAATCAGGGCAAGCATGTTATCGTGAGCAAGGTCGAGCATCATTCGATTTTGAACTCCGCGCGTTTTCTCGAAAAGAGCGGCTTTGTGGTCACATACCTGCCGGTCGACAAGCACGGTATGGTCGACCCTGAAGTTTTGAGAAAGTCTATAACCAAGGAGACTGTGCTTGTTTCGATAACTATGGCGAGCAGCGAAATCGGCTCGATAGAGCCTATGAAGGAGATAGTTAAGGTTGCCAAAGAATCGGGGGTTGCGGTCCATGCCGACGGCGTGGCGGCAGTAGGGAATATCCCTGTTGATGTTAAAGAGCTTGATCTTGATTTAATGAGCATGGCCGCCCACCAGTTCTACGGCCCGAAAGGCGCCGGAGCTTTGTATGTTAAGGAAGGCACACGCATAGTCCCGCTTATTTACGGCGGTATTCAGGAAGGCGGCAGAAGGGCCGGCACCGAAAATGTCCCTGCAATCGTCGGCATGGGCAAAGCTGCCGGGTTGACGAGAAATGAGCTTCCATCGAGAATGGAACATGTTAAAAAACTGCGAGACAGAATAATAAAGGGCATTGCGGATATGCCTAACGTATATCTTACAGGACATCCTGAGCAGAGGCTTCCGCACCATGCGAGTTATGTCGTGGAATTCATAGAGGGGGAGGCCATGATGCTTATGCTTTCGGTCAAGGGGATTTATGCTGCGAGCGGTTCCGCCTGCTCTTCAAAGGCATTGAAGTCATCGCCGGTATTGCTTTCTCTGGGCGTTCCTACGGCCTTGGCCCAAGGCTCTATAGTCTTTACATTGGGAAAGGGAAATTCGGACGAGGATGTGGATTACTTCCTTCAGGAATTCCCTCAGGTCGTCAAAAAACTGCGCGACATGTCGCCTTTTGCAAAGGGCTGGGGCGACGGAACGCAGGCCGATAAGTGCTATACAGGAGGATAAAACTATGTATTCCGAAAAAGTCATGGACCATTTTATGAACCCGAGGAATGTGGGAGACATACCTGATGCAGACGGTGTTGGCATGGAGGGTAATCCTACCTGCGGCGACTCGATGCAGTTATTTATCAAGGTAGAGAACGATGTAATTGTCGATGCCAAATTCAGGACCTTCGGTTGCGGCTCGGCCATCGCGGTAAGCAGCATGGTTACAGAAATGGTAAAGGGCAAGACCCTCGACGAGGCCCTCCAGATATCGAAGGAGACGGTCGCAGCCGAACTGGGCGGACTTCCTCCCCAGAAGATGCACTGTTCCAACTTGGGCGCGGACGCGCTTAAGAAGGCGATCGAGGATTACAGGAGCAAGAAAAAATCTTGACAAAACCACGCCGTACAACTAAAATTGGTCAGGATTTTTCGAGTTACGAAAGGAGTTTCTATGTCATATAAGCTATTGCTCGCTGACGACAGTCTTACGATCCAGAAGGTGGTGGAGCTTGTTCTCGCTAATGAGAGTTTTGAGATAAAGACCACCAACGACGGCGAGCAGGCGCTTGCCGCTATGGGGTCCTTCTCTCCGGATATTGTCCTCGCCGACATAGACATGCCCAAGCTTAACGGTTACCAGCTTTGCGAGAAACTGAAAAAGAGCGACACATATTCACGCATACCCGTGATCCTGCTTGCGGGCGCTTTCGAGCCTTTTGACGAAGAGTATGCCAAGTCCGTTTCTGCGGACGATTTTATCATAAAACCTTTCGAATCTCAGGAACTTATAAGCAAAGTGAAGGCATTGCTTGCAGCTGTTCCTCCTGCGCCGCTTGAGGCGCTTGAGGAAGAGGAAGGGCCTGTTGTTGCTATGGAGGAGCCCATTCCCGAAGCGCCGGTAACAGCGGAAATATCCGACACGTCGGAGCTTGAAGAGCCCAAGTGGGACGAGGATGTAAAGATCGAAGTCGAAGAAAAAGTCGAGGGGCAGCGGACCGTTGATGAAGATTTTGAGGTACAGCTTACCCTTTCCGGCGATAAGAAGAAATTTGAAGAGACATTAGAGGAGGCCATAGAGCAGAAAGAGATAGTGCCTCAGTGCCCTTATGCCGACGTTTCTTTAAATGTGCCTGCTGAAGAGCAGGTTCTTGATGTTATAAGGCAGGAAGTGGGAGAAAAGGTTTCGGGCGTTATTACTGCAGAAGCTGCTTCTGCAGTAAGCGAAGCGATAAGACAGACGGTTTCCGATTCGCTTCCGTCAATCATTGAGCAGGCTGTGCAGGAACAGGTTAAGGATGTCCTGTCTTCCCTGCGTGGTGAGATCGAGGCCGCCATTAACAAGCATGTGCCGGAGATTGCAGAGGCAATTATCAGGAAAGAGATAGAGAAGATAAGTTCGGAACTGTAGTTGTTTTTTCAGCCCCATCGATTTTTGCAAAAAATCACCTCTATTCTGCAAAATAACAGACTATGACAGATTTTAAGAAAAACTACGACCCCAAGGAAATAGAGGACAGGTGGTACGCCTTTTGGGAAGAAAGGGGCTGCTTCAAGCCGTCGGATGATTCCGGCGCACAGCCTTTTTCTATAGTAATCCCCCCGCCCAATGTTACCGGCTCGCTGCATATGGGCCACGCGCTTAACGCAACTGTTCAGGACATACTTTCAAGGTGGAAGAGGATGCAGGGTTTCCGTGTGCTTTGGGTACCCGGCACCGACCATGCAGGCATCGCCACGCAGAATGTCGTAGAGCGTCAAATAGCAAAGGACGGGGTCGACAGGCATAAATTAGGCAGGGACGCCTTCATCCAAAAGGTCTGGGAATGGAAGGCCGAATACGGCGGGAGGATAATCCATCAGCTTAAGAAGATGGGCGCTTCGTGCGACTGGTCGCGCGAAAGGTTTACCCTCGATGAAGGGCTTTCAAAGGCGGTCAGAGAGGTATTTGTAAGGCTGTTTGAAGAAGGGCTTATTTACAGGGACAACAGGCTCATAAACTGGTGCCCCCGCTGCCATACCGCGCTGTCCGACCTCGAAGTGGAGTATGAAGAACTTGAAGGCAGGCTCTATTACATCAAGTATCCTGTGGCAGGTTCGAAGGGCGATTTTTTGGTCGTCGCCACCACAAGGCCGGAGACTATGCTGGGCGATACCGGCGTTGCCGTAAACCCGGAAGACGAGCGGTATTCGGGATTTGCGGGCAAACTTCTGGAACTCCCTCTTACAGGCAGAAATATACCGGTTGTTTATGATCAGGCAGTTGACCCTGCATTCGGAACAGGCGCGGTGAAAGTTACGCCTGCGCATGACTTTAATGACGAGGCCATGGGCAAGCGGCATGGTTTAGGCTCTATAACCGTTATCTCCGAAGACGGCCGCATGACCGTTGATGCGGGCGAACGGTATGCAGGGATCGACAGATACGAATGCAGGAAGAGGATAGTCCACGATTTGAAAGAGCTCGATCTGCTCGAAGGCGAGAAGAAGCATCCGCATGCTGTCGGGCATTGCTACCGCTGCAAAACAATAATAGAGCCGCTTCAGACAATACAGTGGTATGTAAGGACGAGGGGGCTTGCGGACGAGGCGGTAAAGTCCGTAGAGCAAGGCAGGACAAGGCTTGTGCCTGATTCATGGAACAATAATTTTTACGCGTGGATGCGCGACATAAACGACTGGTGCATCTCAAGGCAGATATGGTGGGGCCACAGAATTCCGGTGTGGTTCTGTCCTGAATGTTCGACCGACAGCGACGTGCGGCAGGGCGACATGATTGAACATGTTTTTTTCGAGCCGGTTGCAGGCCATATAAGCGGCAGTTACAGCGAACTGAGAAAAGCCGGCATATCTCATGATGATATAGTTGCGAATTCAAAAACTGTGAGGGTCTCCAAGCTTGTGAAGCCTCTCTGCGGCAGGACCGATATTTCGGAATGTCCTTCATGCAAAAGCAGAAATATAATACGCGACCCCGATGTGCTCGACACATGGTTTTCATCCGCGTTATGGCCGTTTTCAACGCTCGGCTGGCCTGAGCAGACGGCTGATCTAAAGGCGTTCTATCCGACGAGCGTTCTCGTCACAGCTTTCGATATTTTGTTTTTCTGGGTGGCGCGAATGATGATGATGGGCGGCAAATTCATGAATGATGTGCCGTTCAGGGATGTTTATATTCATGCCTTGATCCGCGACGCGCACGGCCACAAGATGAGCAAGTCCAAGGGCAATGTGATTGACCCGCTTATAATGACCGACAAATACGGGGCCGACGCCTTCAGGTTCAGCCTTGCGGCTTTCGCCGCACAGGGCAGGGACATAAGGTTTTCCGAAGAGAGGGTGGAAGGTTACAGATTTTTTATCAACAAACTATGGAACGCCACTAAATTTATTCTCAACTATTCTTCCGATTATGTAAGAAAACCGCTCGATCCGGATAAACTCGATCTGTCCGGCAGGTGGATAATCAGCAGGCTTTCGTTTGCGGCCGACGAGGTGAACAGGAACCTTGCCAATTACAGGTTCAACGATGCGGCAGGGAGCATTTACCATTTTGTATGGCATGAGTTCTGCGACTGGTACATAGAGCTTTCGAAGCCCGCGCTTTATCAGGGCGACACCGCGGAAAAAGAGGCTGTTCTGGGCTGCATGTTCCATCTGCTCGAAAATACCTTGAAGCTTTTGCATCCGTTTATGCCTTTCGTGACCGAGGAAATCTGGCATTCGGTGTTTGCAGGTCAGGGCAGTATTATGGTTTCCAGATTCCCTTCAAACCTGCCTAAATTCGAGGATGAGGAAAGGCAGATGGCCTATGTGCTCGATGCCGTTAACGGGATCAGGAGCGTGAGGGGTGAACTGAACGTATCCCCTTCTCTTGAGATACGCGCTGATATAAAGACGTTGTCAAAGGATGCTGAGGAAGTAATCAACTCAAACCTTCCGCCCATTCTCAAAATGACGAGATGCAGGGAAATCAATGCAGGGCCGGCTGTGGGCCGCTCAAAAGGCTCGGCGATAGCGGTCATGAACATGATGGAGATTTATATTCCCATGGAAGGGCTGCTCGACATAAAGTCCGAGATTGCCCGGATAAGCAAGGAACAGGACAAGATAGCCAAGGACATGGCTTTTATCAATAAAAAACTATCGAATGAGGATTTCATCAGAAACGCACCGGTTGACGTTGTTGCAAAAGACCGGTCCAAATACGAGCTGCTTCTGCAAAAGAAGACAAAACTCGAAGAGAACCTGAACCTTCTTAAGACGGTTCAGGGGTAGTCTGCGTATGGATTTTCTAAACAATCCGCTTTTGAGAGAGGTCATCAGAATCGCCCTGCTCGAAGATCTCGGCAGCGGAGATATTACAACACGTTCTATAATCTCTGCGGGTTCTAATTCAAATGCAAGGATAATAGCCAAAGAACCGTTTGTCTTTGCGGGCATGCCTTTTGTTCACGAGGTTTTCAGGATGCTGGGCGGGGTCGAAATAAAGGGTATTGCGTCCGAAGGCGCCGTTGTAAAAGGCGGCGATATTATGGCCCAACTTTCAGGCAGGACCGCGACATTGCTTGAGGGGGAGAGGGTGGCCCTGAATATTCTCCAGAGGGTTTCGGGAATCGCTACTAAAACCAGGGAGTTTGTGGATAAGGTCGCGGGTTTGGATGTCAGTATTTCAGATACGAGAAAGACGGCCCCGGGACTGCGTTTGCTGGACAAATACGGCGTGAGCATAGGCGGTGGTAAAAACCATAGGTTCGGTCTTTATGACGGCGTGCTTATAAAGGACAACCACATTGCGGCTGCGGGCGGAGTGAAGAAGGCGGTTGAACTGGCCCGCAAGGCGCACCATCTCTTAAAGATAGAGGTTGAGGTGTCTGATTTTGACGAGCTTGACGAAGCCCTCGCCGCAGGCGCTGATGTGATTATGCTCGACAACATGACTATCGAGGACATGAAGAAGGCCGTAGGTATAACCAATAAGCGCGCGCTTCTGGAGGCGTCCGGCAATGTGGGCTTGGAAAATGTGAGGGCCATCGCCGAAACCGGGGTTGATATAATCTCGATAGGCGCGCTCACGCATTCGGTCAAAGCTGCGGACATAAGCATGAAGATCGGTTAGGAGAGAAAAGAAGGTTTTCGGGGTCAAATGAAATTTAGTTATGATTTTGCCGAGATAAAAGGCAAATCACACATGATAGAATTTCTTGAGGGTTTGTCTGTTAAAGAACGTGCTAAAATATTCGCATATATTGACAAGCTGATAGAACTTAAGAACGCGGCAATACAGCCTAAAGAAAACTTATCAAAGTCATTAGAGGAAGGTATGTTTGAACTGCGGGTGCCCTTTGAAAACAGGATTTCACGTAGCCTTTATTTTTATGAGGACAAAAGGAAGATTGTTTTTACGCACGGATTTATCAAGAAACAACAGAAAACTCCGAGAGGTGAGATTGAAAAGGCAATATTAATCATGAAGGCATGGAGGGATACAAGATGAATACCGCCAAGAAGTATTTTGAAAAACAGTTTTCAGATAAAGAATTCAGAAAATCATATATGGAAGAAAAAACCAAGCTGGATATT
Source organism: Nitrospirota bacterium (assembly GCA_004321915.1). Lineage (GTDB taxonomy): Bacteria > Nitrospirota > Thermodesulfovibrionia > Thermodesulfovibrionales > Dissulfurispiraceae > MYbin3. The sequence goes on along the minus strand of SCQE01000009.1, from coordinate 56,308 downwards.
GAATACCAACTTGAGGAACTTAAAAAAGATATCCAATCAAGCAAGCCTATAAGGGAACTTATCAGAAGAATTGATTCTATTGAAGAGTATGTGATGTCTGCATAATAAAGAGCAGGATAATAGGACTTGCTTGAGGGGGTAACCGGATGGACATGCGGGGAGCGATGAAAGAGAAAAATAAGCGGTGGGATGGATAAATAGAACCGTCCCATTTATCACACTGTGGTTGTGGCCGCAAAAGGGAAGAATAATTTTCTGTCAAATAAAAAGGCTGATGAGGCTACAATTACCGACCTGATGATGGAGCTTGCCGAGATCGATTCATCGCTTTGGGTTGAGAAGGCGGTCGGCTACGAGGTGAGAAAATAAAATGGAACAAATCACTTATAAAAAAGCGGGCGTTGACATTGACGAGGGCGACAGGTTCGTAAGCCTTATCGCTCCTATGGCCAAGAAGACTTTCGGTCGCGGGGTCATGATGGACATAGGCTCGTTCGGGGCCTTGTTCAAGCTTGACCTCAAGAAGTATAAAGAGCCTGTGCTTGTGAGCGGGACAGACGGAGTCGGCACCAAACTCAAGATAGCCTTTATGATGGATAAGCACGATACTGTGGGCATAGACCTTGTGGCCATGTGTGTAAATGACATCCTTACGCTCGGCGCTGACCCGCTTTTTTTCTTGGATTATTTTGCGACGGGCAAACTTAAGGCCGACAAAGCAAAGGATGTTGTGAAAGGGATAGCCGAAGGATGCAGTCAGGCTGATTGCGCGCTCATAGGCGGAGAGACCGCAGAAATGCCCGGGTTTTATGAAACAGGGGAGTATGACCTTGCAGGGTTTGCGGTCGGCGCAGTCGACAGGAAAAAAATCATAAACGGCTCATCGATAAAAGAGGGCGATGCTATAATCGGAGTATCTTCGAGCGGCATACACAGCAACGGTTATTCGCTTGCGCGGAAGGTGCTGATAGAAAAAGCGGGCTTTAAGCTCAATAAGAAAATATCCGAACTCGGCTGTACTCTTGGCGAAGAACTGTTAAAGCCTACGCGAATATACGTTAAGGCGCTTAGGTCGTTACAGGCCAAGAAGATAAAGGTCAACGGTATGGCGCACATTACAGGCGGCGGAGTCCCCGGCAATCTGCCGCGCATTTTCGGCAAGGGCGTTTCCGCTAAACTTAAAGAAGGTTCGTGGCCTGTGCCGCCTGTTTTCGAAGTTATTCGCAGGCTCGGAAACGTGCCTGAAGACGATATGAGGCGCACGTTCAACTGCGGAATAGGTTTTATTTTTATAGTAAATCAATCGGATGCGGAAAAAGCCATAAAATGTTTGAAAAAATCAGACTATCAGGCGTATAATATCGGCACTATTCACCGGGGGGTGAGAGAGCGAGTCAGCTATGTATAAACTCAAGCGTTTTTTTAAAAAGCTTTTCACACCTGTCAGCATCATGATGGTCCCGCACGACGGGAAGCGCACTATCAATATTAAAGTCCCGTCGATAGGCATTGTTCTTTCTGCAGCCTTATGGCTGATAGGTTCCCTCTATGTCGTTTCGATGGCAATAGACACCATAGAATATTACAACATGAAAAGCTCGCTCGATTACTACAGCAGTCAGTTTGCGGAGATTAAAGGCACTATCAACACTATCCAAAAGGCCGAGCTTGAGTTTAAGCGTATACTTTCATTCGGCAGCAAAGGCGCAATTTTAGAAAATGTCGAGAGTAAAGTTAACACGCAGGACGCAGGGTCACTGGACATGGAAGCTTTGAAAAGGCAGATATCACATACCGTCAAGTCTGTGCATGGGATACAGACTTTTTTGCAGCAGCAGAGAGACCTGTATCATTCAACCCCGATGGGATGGCCTATAAGCGGCAGGGTCACTTCGGAATACGGGCAGCGGGACAATCCGAAGTACGGCGGTCGTGAATTTCATTCCGGAATAGATATCTCTGCGCCTGTCGGAACTCCTGTGAAATCAACCGCCGAAGGGGTAGTAAGCTTTTCGGGGTGGAGTCAGGGCAACGGCAATCTGGTAGTTGTGGAACACGGCTTGGGCTTTTCTACGATGTATGCGCATAACAGCGCATTACGGGTAATTGTCGGTCAAAAAGTAAAAAGAGGCGAGGTGCTTGCTTACGTGGGGGCCACCGGCAATACTACAGGGCCCCATTTGCATTATGAGGTGTGGAATAACGGAAAGGCGACTAATCCGTATTCTTATATGAGGGAGGCGCACAATGTTTCTAAGGAGAAATAATAAGTTAGAGGCGCTTATCGGGGTAAATACCGACTTCAAGGGCGATATCGTGACCGGCGGGACCCTGCGGGTTGACGGGAAGATCGCCGGTAATGTGGTTGCAGACTGGGTTGTGCTCGGCGAAGCCGGTTCCGTAAGGGGAGATATAAAAGCTAAAGGCGTTGTGATAGGAGGCAGGGTTGACGGCAATATAAATGCCGACGAGCTTGTTGACATAAAGCATACAGGCAGTCTTATCGGAGACATTCACACTAGAAAGCTTTCGGTTGCCGAGGGCGGTGTTTTCGAAGGACGTTCTCTAGTTCAAAAGGACGACGAACTCAAGGTCATAGACTTCCCCGCCAAAGAGGCGATTTCGTAAGCGTTTTATTTTTAATGTTTTAGCAGCTACGCAAACGGCGAATCTTTGATCATCAGCTCTATGCTGTTTTTGAGTCCATCCGTAATATAAACCTTTCCGTCTTTATCTATTATAACAGCGTCAATCCCCAATCTATTCAAAACATCTATGCCTTTTTTAGGGCCGAGCACAAAGATGCCTGTTGAAAAAGCGTCCGTCACCGCAGCGTCTTTTGCTACTATTGTTACGCTCCGGCAACCATATGCGGGTTGGCCTGTTTGGGGATCGAGAATATGGTGGTAGCGTACGCCGTTTTTCTCGAAGTACCGCTCATAGTCTCCTGAAGTGGATATTGCTTGGTTTGAAAGGTTCACCACCGCGATGATCTCGTCTGCGCCGCTTTTTTGGCGCGGGTTTTTGATGCCGACGCTCCATAAGCTTCCGTCCTGTCTTTTACCGAAGGTCTTTATGTCTCCTGCCGCAGCTACAATTCCGGACTTTATTCCATTTGCCTTCAATACCGCCACCGCTTTATCGGCTGCATAGCCTTTTATGATGCCGCCTAGGTCTATCTGCATGCCCTTCTTCTCTAGAAATACCGTAGAAGCCGGCCTGTCAATAACAATATGTCTATATCCGATTATCTTTGTTTTTTCTCTGATCTGTTCTGTATTCGGCATAACTTTATTTTTAAAATCCCAGAGCTTTACAACAGGCCCGACAGTTATGTCGAAAGCGCCTTCGGTATTCCGAGACGCATAGAGAGCTTTTTCTATTATTTCGAACGTCTCGGCGGAAACCTTGACCGGCCTGTCTCCGGCATGCCTGTTTATCGCTGAGACTTCGCTGTCTTCCGCGTAAAAATTCAGGAGCTTGGCGAGCCTGTCGAGTTCATTGTAGGCCTTATCTATTGCGCTTTTTGCCTTATCGGATGAGTCGGAGACCACCGTAATAGATACGATAGTATGCAGCGATTCGCGGCTTTCCTTGTAGGTCTTTTCCTGATGTTTAGAGCAGGCACAAAGAAACACTGCCCACAAAATCAAAAATATTAAGACTTTAAAGTTTTTCATATCAGGCTATGTTACCATAGCTGCCGAAATTGAATAAATGCGGGTTTATGTTATATTTCTATTTGTATGAGCTGGAAGGACAACATATACTTTATTCTTATAGAGCCTAAAGAGGCTGGCAATATCGGTGCATCGGCAAGGGCGCTTAAAAACATGGGTTTTAAAAATCTGCGCATAGTGAGGTCCGGGGAATTTATCGTTGATGAGGCGAGATGGCTTGCACATAACGCGCTCGATGTGCTGGAAGCCGCTCTGCGGTTCGACAGTTTTGCCGATGCTGTTTCCGATATGTCTTTCGTTGCAGGCACGACCAGAAGAAAGGGCAGGACCAGGGGTATATTCATGGAGCTAAGGGATGCTGCCGCAAAAATATCTGCTGAAGCTGTATCCAATAAAGTGGCCGTAGTCTTCGGCAGGGAGAGCAGGGGGCTGCTTAACGAAGAGGTCGATGAGTGCGGCTTCCTTATAACTATACCGGCAAATCGGGAGCAGCCGTCGTTGAACTTGGCGCAGGCTGTGCTTTTGACGGCCTATGAGCTTTCCATGTCAGGGCGCAGCTCGCTACCTGAGGATAAAAAATCCAAAGACAAGCGGGTATGTCAGGAAGAACTGCAAAGACTTTATTCCAGGACCACCGCTTTGCTCAGGACCCTCGAATATATACCTAAGGGCAATCTGGATATGGAGAAAAAGATAATGGTCAACATTAAGCATTTTGTGGGCAGGTCCGGAATTACCGACTGGGAGCTTAAAATGTTACATGGGATTATTACGCGTATCGAGCGGATACTGAAGTTAAAGGCAGACGGCCGTTGTTGAAAAAGAAGCTCATAATCTTCGACCTAGACGGAACGCTCGTGGACACAAGCGTTGATATATGCAATGCGATCAATTACGCTATCGAACCTCTCGATGTGCCGCCGGTCAGCGTTGAGGAAACAAAGTTTCTTGTAGGCGAAGGCATAACAAGGTTGTTTGAAAAACTTCTTGTCAGGAAGCACAAAAAGTTTTCATGCAGTCAGCTTGTAGAAAGGTTTTCCGAATATTATTCTTCTCATCTTATCGACTTTTCCGCGCCGTATTCTAATGTGCTGGAAACGCTTGGATCTTTGAAAGGCTTTCGTAAGGCTGTGGTTTCGAACAAGAGGGAATCTTTTACCATGCGGATTATGAACGAGCTCGATCTTGTCCGGTTCTTTGAAGTGGTAGTGGGCGGCGATACGGTCCCGTCGAAGAAACCTTCGCCGGAACCTTTAAATTATGTGCTTTCAAAAACGGCCGTTGCGCCTGAAGACGCCGTTATCGTCGGAGACAGCAACTACGATATCGAGGCGGGCAAGGCCGCCGGGATTGGGACCGTAGGCGTAACTTACGGATTCAGGTCGATAGAATATCTGAGAGAGGCTGATTTTATTATCGACGGCATCGGCGAGCTCGAAGCGGTTTTAGGCGCGGTCCGTTAACCGTATTTTTTCTTCCGGGAAATATTTTTCACAGACCTCTTGACAAAATAATTTTAAACAGGATAAAATTAATCCAGATTATGGAAATCACGAGGGAAACAGATTATGCGATACGGTGTGTCCTTTATCTCTCCAAGAAAAACGGTGCGGTCGTGATGGTCGAGGAGATCTCCAAAGAGATGTCCATTCCCAAGAGTTTTCTGTCCAAGATACTCCAGAAACTCGCAAAGAAGGACCTCGTCAAATCGTTCCGGGGGGTGAGGGGCGGCTTTCAGCTTGCGCTGCACCCTTCCAGAATAAGTCTGCTCGAAGTAATAGAAGCGATTCAGGGGCATCTTTTTATAAACAGGTGTGCCGCTGAGGAGAACATCTGCACGAGGAGCGGATACTGTACGGTTCATCCTTTGTGGAACGAGGTGGGCGAATGCCTTGAGAACAAACTCAGGGAATACGATTTCGAGCGTCTCAGCGGCGACAACGGAATAATAGAAAACGGATGCAAGGTTTTTTTTACAGGTAAACAGGACATTTTATGTCCTGAATAGAAAATCACAGGAGGTTTTCAGATGGCAGAATCGGTAGCGTATGAATGGAAACCCGTCAAGGGGTTCGCCCTTTCGGGGGTATTCTGGGGCGCCGTCTCCATTCTAATCGGTTTGTTCATATCAATACAGATGTGGAAACCGGAATGGAACTTCGCACCATACCTCACCTACGGAAGGCTGCGGGCCGTGCATGTAAACGGCCTCGCGTTCGGTTTCGCGGTGGCGGAGATATTCGCTCTCAGTTATTACATTGTACAGAGACTTACTAGGACACGGCTTTTATTCCCCAAACTCGCCATGGTGCAGCTCTATATTTTTAATGTCGCCATTGTGGCCGCGGCCCTCAGCCTGCTTGCAGGCTTTACCCAATCCAAGGAGTACGCCGAACTCGAATGGCCGCTCGACATAGGGGTAGTCATCCTTTGGGTCATGTTTGCGGTCAACGTCTTCGGGACCATTATAAAAAGGAAAGAGGAGCAGATGTATATCTCCCTCTGGTATCTGATTGCGACGGTTATCGCGGTGGCGGTCCTGTATATAGTGAACAATCTGGCGATACCCGTAGGGTTATTCAAGTCATATTCGATTTTTGCAGGCGTAAACGACGCCAATGTCGAGTGGTGGTACGGTCACAACGCCGTCGGCTTCGTCTTTACGACCCCGATACTGGCGCTGTTCTATTATTATCTGCCCAAGTCGACCGGTCTGCCGATATACAGCCACAGGCTCTCGATAATCGCCTTCTGGTCCCTCGTATTCGCATACCTCTGGACCGGCGCGCACCATCTCGTATATACGCCGCTGCCCGACTGGATACAGACGGTCGGTATCGCGTTCACGATGTTCATGATCGCTCCGTCGTGGGGCTCTGTGGTCAACGGTTACTATACGATGGGCGGTAATTGGGACAAGATGAACACAAACTATCTTACCAAGTTTTTCATACTCGGCATTACATTCTACGGGCTCCAGACGCTTCAGGGGCCGACTCAGGGACTTAGGGTCGTCAGTCAGTTGATCCATTATACCGACTGGGTGCCGGGGCATGTGCATATGGGTACCATGGGGTGGGTGGCGCTGACCGTGTGTGCGGCCATGTATTACACGATACCCAAGGTCTATAACACGGAATTGCACAGCGTAAAACTCGCCAACGTGCATTTTTGGCTCGTGCTTATCGGACAGCTTATATTTTCCATAAGCATGTGGATACTCGGCGTTCAGCAGGGCGCGATGTGGAAGGCGATATCGCCTGAGGACGGCAGCCTTACTTATACCTTTATGGAATCGGTAGTGAAAAACTACCCTTATTGGCAGATGAGGACCTTTGGCGGCGCTCTGTTCACTCTGGGCATGGTTGTCTTCGCCTACAACGTTGTAATGACCGCCTTGAAAGGCAAACCTGCGCAGACGGCGGAAGGGAGGTAGAAAATGGCTAAAAACAACTCAATTTACAGCAAACCGATTGTCTTCTCCGTCATTGTGACGGTGGCCATACTTATAGGAACTGCGGTCATGATGGTGCTCCCTATGTTCAGCTCGTCCATGCACCCTAAACTCGAAAAACTAAAACCCTATACCGCTTTGGAGCTTGCGGGAAGGGACGTGTATCAGGAAAACGGATGTTTTTATTGTCATACACAGACGGTCAGGCCGCTTAAGGCCGAGGTAATGCGGTACGGCGAATATTCAAAGGCCGGAGAATTCGCTTATGACCAGCCTTTTCTGTGGGGGTCGAAGAGAACAGGACCGGACATCGCCCGTATAGGCGGAAAGTACACGGACAAATGGCATTACAAACATTTCAACGATCCGAGAAAGCTGTTCCAAGGCTCCAATATGCCCGGCTACGGCTGGCTGGCCGATTATCAACTCGACCCGGGTGAAACCGAAGCTAGGATGAAGGCTTTGGGTTTCCCTTATACGAAGGAGGACATAGACGCGCTTTCTGACAAAACCAAGCTCGACGCGCTTGTTGCATATATGCAGGCGCTCGGTACGGCCGTGCCCAAGCCGCCTAAGGTGCCGATGATAGCGGCCGGCGATAAGAACCCGTTTGCGGAAAACGCCAACGCGGTAAGTGACGGAAAAAAGATATATGAGATGAACTGCGCTGCCTGCCACGGTATAGATGCCAAGGGCGATATAGGTCCCGACCTTACCGATTTCGAATGGGTCTATGTTGCAGGTCCGATAGGCGACGATACGCTGTTTTTTATGATTGCCGACGGCACGAAGAAGGATCAGGAGTTTGAAGGCAGAAAGGCAAAAGGCGGAATGCCTTCGTGGGGCGAATTTTTCGGCAAGAAGAAGATATGGTCGGTCGTATCGTACATAAGATCGCTCGAAGAAAAAAAGTAGGAGGACACCGCAATGACTGAAGATATAGACAGGATTGAGGACATGGAAAGGCATGAGACGAGCACCAAAATACCTATGGGCTGGCTGATATTTTTTATCGGCATCATAGTGTGGGGTATTTATTACTGCGTCTCGTTTACGCCGGAGATAAGCGGTTGGAGTCAGGAAAAAGAGTATTTGGAGTCGATTAAAAAATAAAGCTCTCTCCCCCGGGGTGGAGCGTCTCTCCCCAAGCTCCACCCCACCCCCTTTTTAGGAGGGCTTACGAAAGGACGGTATTTTAAGATATGAGACATTCGATGGGCATAAAGCAGTGTGTAGAGTGCGGTTCCTTTTTTCAGACCGATCTGCGCGGCGGGGCCAAACGGTGCTTCCCTTGCAAGGCCGTAGTGAACAAGGAATATCGACGTGATTACAAGCGCAGGAACAGGGCGCTCCGGATTTTGGAAGCGGGCAGGGAGGGTGTGTGCTGTTGACGGAAAGTGTTTTTTTTTGGGGCAAAACAGGACATTATTTATCCGGTTTATTTTAAAGGCTGAAAATTTAAACGAATATTATGGGCAATCAGGAAAAAATGAAAATCAGAACTTGGCGCCGGATGACAGAGATCTTTCAGGCAATCCTTATACTCGGTCTGCCGTTCTTGCGTATAAACGGCGAAAGCGCACTGCGTTTCGATATTCCTACCCTCAGGCTGCATTTCTTCGGCGCATCTCTATGGATGCAGGAGTTTTTTATAGTCCTCGTGGCCGGAATATTCCTGACACTGCTTATTGTTCTGGTGACGCTGTTGTTCGGCAGGGTGTGGTGCGGCTGGCTATGTCCGCAGACCGTCCTCGTTGACTTTACCCCTTTTATGGACAGGGCTGCGCGAAAGGGTTTCGTGTACAAAGGCGCATCGTATTTAATGACTTTTGCTGTGTCCGTATTGATTGCGGCATCGCTTATATGGTACTTCGTTTCGCCGTACGAGTTTTTTCCGGGACTTTTGCGAGGAAGCCTTGGACAGGTGACATGGGGCTTTTGGCTGGTGCTGACGGGTATTCTCTTTTTGAACTTCGCTTTTCTGCGCCACAGGTTCTGCGCCACGATTTGTCCGTATGCCAAACTCCAGAGCGTGCTGTTCGATAAAAGCACCCTTATTATCGAGTTGGATCCGGCTAGGGCTAATGAGTGCATCAACTGCTCGGGCTGTGTGAGGGCCTGTCCCACAGGGATAGACATAAGGAAAGGCGCCGACGCCGCTTGTATAAACTGCGCAGAGTGTCTGGATGCCTGCAGCAGGGTCATGTCCAAGCTCAACAAAAACGGCCTTATACATTACGCCTTCGGGGTCGGCGGAGGGGGCAGCATACTCAGGCAGAATGTTTTTGTCGTAGGGGGCTTTGTTCTTCTGTTTCTGGCCGCGACCCTGTTTTTTTCGATGGGGCGCACCGGCATAGATTTAACGGTCCTGCCGCACAATCTCGAACCGCGCATAGTGCGCGACGGAAGAATATTAAACGCTTATGTCCTGTCGGTTAAAAATATGACGCACAAGCCGGTCACTCTTTATGTGACGGTCGAGAGGTTCGACGCTACGGTCAGTCAGTCGTTGAACGAGCCTATCCGGTTGGGGCCTGAAATGGCGGACAAATTTCCGCTTTTCGTAAAGACGCAAAACCCTCTCAAGCTTAAGGGTTCGCGCAAGATCGCTATTACCTTGCAGGACAGGGAAAGAAATATAACAGTAACGGAGGATACTAATTTTGTGGTGCCGGATGAATTATAAAATTTTGATAGCCTTGGTTTTGGCAGGTGGTATAGCGATAATCACGGCAGCTGTTTTTATTGGGATAGAAAAACGGGACATGGTTGTTGCCGACGACCCTTATCAGGAAGGGCTTAACTTTGATCAGACCCTGAAAAAATATAAAGAACTGGGATGGTCGGTCGCCGTGCCTGCCGTCGTCAAACTAGGGGAGTCGAAATTGACCCTGATGGTATCCGATAAGGACGGAGGCCCGCTCGAAGGAGCGGAGATAACGTTCACGGCGAACCCGATGGGCACCCCTGATGTGCGGAATTGCAGGTGTTCCGCAGCCGGGGCCGGAAGGTACGAAGCCGCTGTCCCGTTTGACAGAAAAGGATACTGGGACATAACCGTAAAGGTGTCGTTTGGAAAGGAAACACTTAAATTTTCAAATAAACTCAATGTCGAAGGATGAAGGGGGTTTTATGGCTGATGAAATCACAAGACGTAAGTTTTTAGAAAGGGGGATAGGCGTTATGGCCGGGGCCGTTACCATCGGGATCGGCGGCGTTGCGCTGACCTCCATTGGAGCTCCGGCTGTTACCAATAAGCTCGAAGGCAAATGGGTGGAGGCAGGCAGCGCATCGGATTTGGCTCCGGACAAATTCAATCCGGTGGGTCTGGTTTACGAATCAAAGGACGGCTGGATGGAGGGCAAGTCCAAGATGTTGGCTTATGTGAAGGTTTCCGGAGAAAATATTCTGGCGCTTTCGGCCACCTGCAGTCATTTAGGGTGCAACGTAAACATCGACGACTCGACAGGAGGTTTCAAGTGTCCCTGCCATACAGGCGTGTATGACGCCGCAGGAAAAAACATAAGCGGGCCTCCTCCGAAGCCGCTCAAAAAACTGGAAGCAAAGATAGAGGACGGCAAACTCATGATAAATACGATGCCGAAAGAGGAGGCATAGAATGCTCGGAAGAATAATCGATGTTTTCGACAGACGACTGAAGTTCAAGGAAGATTTCAAAAAAAACGTGCTCGACCATCCTGTACCGCAGAGGATAAATTTGACCTACTGCTTCGGAGGCATATCGTTTCTTCTTTATATGTTATTGGCGGCGACTGGCATTGCGATGATATTCTTTTATGTCCCGTCGGTCGACCACGCCTTTGTTACGGTGGAGTACATCACTTTCGATCTGCCTCTCGGAAATATTCTAAGGGGCATACACCACTGGTCCGCCAATATCATGATAGTGGTTTTGTTCCTGCACATGTTGAGGGTCTATGTGTACGGGGCGTATAAGAACCCGCGGGAGTTCAACTGGATTACAGGCGTTGTGCTCTTTGCTTTTGTTCTCGCGTTCGGCTTCACAGGATATCTTCTGCCTTGGGACCAAAAGGCCTATTGGGCCACGAAGGTCGGGGTCTTGATGCCGCAGAGCGCGCCGGTAGCCGGACCTTTCATATCAAAGCTGCTTATGGGCGGCGACCAGCTTGGAGCGCTTACCATATCTCGTTTTTATGCGGTGCATGTGGCGGTGCTGCCGATAATCACCGTAGTGTTTCTGGTCGGCCATTTTCTGATGATACGCAGGACAGGCATAGCCGAACCGCTCTAAAACATTGAAAGGAGATACGCATAATGGAAAAGAATAAAGAAAAAAAACAGATGCTCTTTTATCCTGACTTTCTCTTTAGGGAGGCTGTCGCTGCGGTTATAGTGGTTGCTGCTATCTTGGCAGTGACGCTGATATGGCCGATGAAGGTCGGCGACCCGGCAGACCCGTCCGATACGTCTTTTAAACCTAGGCCGGAATGGTACTTCATGGCGCCGTTCTATCTTTTGAAGATAGTGCCTTCAAGCCTTGAGATAATACCTACCGTCATTCTTCCGCCGCTGCTTTTTGCGGCGCTCATAGCGCTGCCGTTTGTGGACAGGGACACTGAAAGGAGTCCGAAGAAGAGGCCCCTTGCCATGGCGCTTATGGCAGCGATGGTGTTGTTGACTGCGGCGTTTACGCTGCTGGGGATTCTCTCTTAGTAAAAATGCAATGCAGGATTGGCCATTAGGCCAGAGAAAAAAATATATAGGAGGAGAAAACAGATGAAGAAAGTGGCAGTGTTTGTTATGGTGATGTGTTTGGTTTTGGCCGGAGCGGCTTTTTCGGCAGGCAAGGGTGACACCGAGGTTACGGCAAAGAAGGTTTCTGCTGATCCTAAGGATGCGGGCAGTCCGGAATGGGGTTCCGCCAAAGAGGCAGTTATCGTCAATGACGGCGCTTCCGGGGGGCCGTTCGAGAAGAAAACGCTGGAAGTCAGGGTGAAGGCCGTTTATACGAAGGGCGGCAATATCAGCATGCTTTTTTCTTGGCCTGACAGCGAGCAGAGCATGACCAAAGAGGCATGGAAATTCTCCAAGGGCAAATGGGAAAAACAAAAGGGCGATGAAGACAAGGTTGCAGTGAACTGGGAGATCAAGAGGATCAAGAATTTTGCCACAAAGGGTTGTTCGGTGGTCTGCCATTCTGAGGCCAAAAACCATGATGACTGGAAGTACCATACGGCTACGGCCACGGAACGCGGCGATCTCTGGATTTGGAAATCTTATACCACCGGTTCGATGGGATATGCCGAAGACGGTTACGTGGATGACGATTCTAGGAAGTCTGATGCAGGGAGCGGCAAGGCCAAGAAAAATGAGTCTTCAGACAAGAAAAAGCCTAAATACATGAGGAAGGCCGGCGGTCCGGGTACGCTCGTGGAAGGAGATACCGTCGAGATCAAGGACGGAGCTAAGTTCAAGGACGGCGATGTGGTGCCTTCATGGATACTCTCCAAGTTCTCGGGCAGCATGGCTGATATAAAGGCTTCAGCCAAATGGGCCAACGGCAAATGGAACGTTATGCTTCAGAGAAAACTCGATACGGGCGACAAGGAGAACGACGTCATGTTCGACACGAGAAGGGACTATAGCTTTGCCGTTGCGGTTTTCAACAATTCTTCCAAGCATAACAGTTATAATTCAGCACCACTTAAACTTAAGTTCGACTAATACGGTTAAATATTCCGGGCGGCCCCTTTGTGGCCGTCCGGGATAAACCAAAGGAGCGCATATATGGTCTGGAGCGGATGGATAAATTTCATCTTCACATTTGCGCTTTTTGTAGTGTTCCTCGTCGTAGTTTTTCATTATTACAACCCGCGCAAGAAAAAAGAAGACAAGGAACATGTCGAGAAGCCCAAGTATAAGATGCTCGAAGACGACGATAAATAGTTTGATCGGGGCCTAACACTCTTTTCTCGACTGGCGTCCCGATAGGGTTTCCGTGCCGTTATTTTACAGAGGCTTGACAACTGCATTCTAAACGGGATAATCTTAATCAAGATTATGCAGATAACCCGTGAAACCGACTATGCCATAAGATGCGTCCTGTACCTGTCGACGGTAAAGGACGCTGTTATCATGATGGAGGAGATTTCTGCCAAGATGGACATCCCGAAGAGCTTTCTGGCAAAGATACTCCAAAAACTTGCCAGACGCGGTATTGTAAAATCATTCAGAGGGGTGAAGGGCGGCTTTCAATTGGCCCACAATCCGTCGCAGATAAATCTTGCCGATGTTATAGAGGCCATTCAGGGGCCGTTGTTTATGAATAAATGCATTGTCGACGCTAAGGTCTGTTCTAGAACCGGTTCCTGTTCAGTGCATCCTTTATGGAGAGGCATTACGGACAAGGTTGTCGATATTCTTAGGAAACAAAACTTTAAAAAGCTGGCGGAAGCAAGTGCTCTGCCGTGTGATGTACGGGGTAAAGGCGCAGGTCATAGTCATAGTCGGGCTGTATTTCTTAGGAAGAGGGGTTAGTTCAGTTTTAAAAGCCGCTGAATGCGGCAGCTTTGGACCATAATTAGTTTGCAGGCGCTGCAATGTCTGAACAGGCAAAAAGCGTTACTACAAGCTAATATGGTTTTTTGTGCTTCGATATCATCACGTCAACCGTGTAGTATCCCATTGTAAAATCGGTATTTATTAAAAAAGTTGTAGCATTTGTATAAAAATGGTGATAAACTTGTATCAAAATTGGCTTTAGGTCGATTTATTCAATATTCGTATTATCTGAAAAGGAGGTTGTAAAATGAACGATTATCATTACGATAATCAAACCGTCAAGGGATTTATACTCTCCTCCATCTTCTGGGGCGTTGTCGGCATTGTGGTCGGACTTCTTCTGTCGATTCAGATGTGGAGCCCGTCGCACAATTTCCCGCCGTTTTTCACCTTTGGAAGATTGAGGGTGGTGCACACCAACGGCCTTGCGTTCGGCCTAGGCATCGGAGCTATTTTCGGCATTTCGTATTATATTTTAATGAGGCTCTCGAAGCGGCCGCTGCTTTTCCCGAAACTGGCGAGGTTCCATCTCCACCTGTTTAACGCGGCCATAGCCCTTGCGGCCGTAAGCCTTTTTGCAGGCATGAACCAGTCGCTTGAATATGCCGAACTCGAGTGGCCTCTCGATATCGGTGTAGTCATCTTGTGGGTAATATTCGCGGTAAATGTTTTTGGCACTATCATAAAGCGAAAAGAGGAGCAGATGTATATCTCTTTATGGTATATAATTGCCACGGTTGTGGCGGTAGCGGTCCTATACATAGTCAATAACCTGTCGATTCCGGCAGGACTTTTTAAATCGTACCATCTTTTTTCCGGGGTCAACAGCGCGAATGTCGAGTGGTGGTACGGACACAATGCAGTAGGTTTTATCTTTACCACCCCCATACTCGCTATGTTTTATTATTTCCTTCCAAAATCAACCGGGATGCCGATTTACAGCCATAGACTTTCGATAATCGCCTTCTGGTCGTTGGTTTTCGCATATCTCTGGACAGGCGCTCATCATCTGGTCTACACGCCTCTGCCGGACTGGATCCAGACCCTTGCGATAGTGTTCACCATTTTTTTGATAGCCCCGTCATGGGGGTCTGTCGTGAACGGTTTTTACACTGTGGGCGCGGATTGGTCCAAGATGAGGACCAATTATCTTACCAAGTTTTTCATCTGGGGCATAACCTTCTATGGTCTTCAGACGGTGCAGGGGCCGACACAGTCTCTCAGGGTTGTGAGTCAGTTGATCCACTACACCGATTGGGTGCCGGGGCATGTTCATATGGGAACTATGGGATGGGTTACAATGACCGTTGCCGCATGCATTTACTATATAATTCCCAAAATTTACGATACGGAGATATACAGTGAAAAGGTAGCAAACATCCATTTCTGGCTTGTACTGATAGGTCAGCTTATGTTCTCCATCACCATGTGGATTACCGGTATTCAGCAGGGGGCTTTATGGAAGGCGGTCAATCCTGACGGCACGCTCAAGTATACCTTCATGGAAGTTCTATCCAAGAACTATCCGTACTGGCAGTTGAGGACCGTAGCCGGATTGGTCTTTACGGTAGGAATGCTTTTCTTTATCTACAACATTCACATGACCATCCGCAAGGGCAAGGCCCTCGCGGCGGCAAAGGCATAGGGGGGGACATGGCAAACTCGGCTCTATATAAAAATCCAATTCTATTTGCTGTTGTTACTACCGTTGTCGTGCTTATAGGAACTGTGGTCACGATGTTCTATCCTATGATGACCCCCGAGATGCACCCCAAGCTTGAAGGCCTGAAGCAGTATACACCGCTGCAGCTTGCAGGCAAGGATGTCTATCAGCAGGAAGGCTGTGTAGGCTGCCACACCCAGACTGTGCGGCCTCTAAAAACAGAGGTGCTGAGGTATGGCGAGTATTCTAAGGCTGGTGAGTTCTTCTATGATCATCCGTTTCTTTGGGGTTCAAAGAGGACCGGGCCCGACCTTGCCAGGATCGGGGGCAAATATCCCGATGCATGGCAGTACAAGCATTTTGAAGACCCCCAGTCGTTTTTTGCAGAATCCAATATGCCTAAATACGGATGGCTGAAAAATAACAAGCTCGATCCTGCGGATGTCGAGGCGCACATGAAGGCGCTCGGTTTCACTTATCAGCCTGAAGATATTGCGCTTCTCAACGGCAAGAGCGAACTGGATGCTCTGGTCGCCTATATGCAAGTTATCGGCACTTCGGTAAAAAAAGCTGATGCCGGGGACAAGAAAAAAGATCTAAGCGTGGAGCCTGTCAATCCTTTTAAGGGCGACCCCAAGGCCATAGCTTCCGGAAAGGAGCTGTACTCTCAAAACTGCTCCGCTTGTCATGGAGTTAAAGGGGAAGGCGGAATAGGCCCCAGCCTTATCGACGACGAGTTCCTTTATGTGAAAGGGGACCTGAAGGATGACGACTATTTTGAGCTCATCAATAACGGCACTCAGGCCGGCAATGTTGAGGAAGGCAGGACTATGAAGGGCGGTATGCCGCCGTACGCCTCTCTCGGCAGGGACAAGATATGGCATCTTGTCTCCTATATAAGGTCCCTGCAAGGGAAATAAGGAGGAACATATGGCTGAAGATATCGACAATATAGAAGAGTTCGAGGCTAAGGACACGGCGCACAAATTACCGATCGGTTGGCTTATGCTTTACTTTGGGCTGATCCTTTGGGGCGTGTATTACCTCTATGCGTACACGCCGTCTCTCGGCGGGTGGAGTCAGGAAGGACAGTATCTGGAATCAATAAAGAAATAACGGCTCTCTCCCGGCGGGCGGAGGATGATTTTCTCCGCCCGCCGTCTTACCGTAGAAAACAAGGAGGATCATAATGGATGCGTCGATTGTGTCGACTATAGGGTTCACTGCAATAGCGGTTGTAGGGATATTTGTTCTGGTGTTTGTAACCGGAAGCAAAGGCAAGAAATAAAAGAACATTTTGTCTGCGTTGATCCGGCCTTACAGGAGGGTTGCAGAGGCGCTTCAGGCCATTATTATAATCGGTCTGCCCTTTCTCGTAATCGGAGGGGAGAGCGCGCTCAGGTTCGACATCCCTACTCTCAGGCTCCATTTTTTCGGGACAAGCCTATGGATGGACGAATTTTTTATCGTCCTCATAGGCTTAATATTTTTTTCATTTCTGATAATATTTATGACCGTTCTATTCGGACGCGTATGGTGCGGCTGGCTTTGTCCTCAGACGGTCGTCGTGGACTTCACTCATTTTGCGGACCTTGTTTCTAAAAAAAGTTACATATATAAAGCGGGGTCTTTTCTCCTTGTTTTTGTTGTAAGTGCGGTCATGGCGGCCAACCTTATATGGTATTTTGTGTCGCCTTATGAGTTTTTCGAGCGTTTATCTGACAACCGGCTGGGTGAAATAATATGGGGGTTCTGGTCGGTCCTTTCTTTGCTCCTGTTCTTGAACTTCGCATTTCTCAGACATAAATTCTGCGCCACGGTATGTCCTTATTCCAAGTTGCAGAGTGTTTTGTTCGACGATAAAACCTTGGTTATAGCTTTCGATAATGAGAGGAGCGGTGAATGTATGCATTGCGAGGCCTGTGTCAGGGTCTGTCCTGTGAACCTAGACATTAAAAAAGGTCTGAGTCAGGCATGCATAGCCTGTGCGGAATGTGTCGATAAATGTTCGGAAATGTTGAAGAAAAAGAACAGGGAAGGGCTTGTCAGGTATGTGTTCGGCCAAGAAAATTATAACGGTAAATTACTGAGGACCAAAGTTGTTTTGCTCGGCGCGCTTACGCTTTGTTTTTTTATTTTTGCAGTGTATCTGTTGGTATTCAGGGTGCCCTTCGATTTGGTGGTAATGCCGAACAATGGCTTTAAACCCCGTATTTCGGATAAGGGTGATTTAATCGGTTCTTATTTTGTATCGGTCGAGAACAGGGCCCGTTCGACTGCATCATTCGACCTAAAGGCAAATATCTCGGGCGTTGATGTCGAAATAAAGCCTGACCGCATAGAGCTTGAAGGCGGAGAGCACAGGAAGCTTCAGGTTTTTGTTATCATTAAGCCGGAGATGATCATCAAGGAACAAACTCAGTTTGTTATTATTGCCGGATCAAAGAAATCCGGCAAGGCCGTAGCAAAGAAGGCTTCCATAAGCAGGCCTGAGAAACCATGAAGATATTTATGGTTATTGTTTGCGTGTTTGCAGTGTCGGCTGCGGTTGTTCCGATAATAATCGGCAAAGCCAGTTTTGACGGTGTTGTAACCGATAGGTATTACGAAAAAGGCCTTGATTGGGACAAGACTCGGAAAGAAAAATTAACGACCGGATGGCGGATGGAACTTTACGACAATAAGTTCAAGGTTTCGGACAAATCGGTTTTGATTTCTGTTTTTGACGCCGCAGGCCAACCGCTGAATGGCGCTTCGATAGCCCTTAAAACCAGCAGGCCCTCAACTAATGCATTCGATAAAACATATTCGCTGAAAAGTGTAGATGCGGTTTCAGGAAGGTATCGGTCGGAAATAAGTTTCCCGCTTTACGGTTATTGGGACCTTCAGTTTACTGTATCCAAAGACGGCAGGAACATAGTTTTTGATAAGCGTGTATTTGCTGATAAGGCGGAATGAGGGCATGGACGGAGAAAGGACCTGAAATCCCAAGTATTGCATGCCGGACTAATGAAACTTTTTTCACAAACAAAACGGCATAGAGGCGGATACCCCCTATGCCGTTTTTATTTGCGCAGTCTAAGCTAAAACTGTATCTGACACTTTTTGGCTCCGCCCTCGTCCCTCATCCAAAGAAGGATTTTTTTTGAGCGGCCGCACCAGTCTCTCACATCTTTTTCGAAAGTGGGGCAGTCTGCAACTGCCTCAAGCACATCTCCGGGTTTCATCTTTACCGCCAGCGCCGTTATTTTAAGAGTAGGTTGAGGGCATTTCAGCCCCCTTGCATCAAGTGTTTGAACAGCCATTTTATCTCTCCTCCTTAATTATGAAAAATACATTGTTATGTTATGCTGTTTTTGCTTGCTCAGATTTATTTAACGGTCCCAGCGCCCTTACGGCTGCGACCATATCTGTAATCACAGTAACGAATTTCTCCCCTTCCCCTGCAGAAACATAATCAAAACGGCAGCGGCCTTCTTCTATGCCGAACTGTTTTAACAATCGTGACAGCATTCTGAAGCGCTGTGCAGCCCGGTAGTTGCCCTCTTTGTAGTGGCAATCTCCCGGATGGCACGCAAGTATTATAACACCGTCTGCGCCCTTCTCAAAGGCCTTCATAACAAATTGAGGATCGACCCTGCCGCTGCACATGACTTTGACTACGTCCACATTCGGAGGATACGGGGATTGTGCCGTACCCGCCTTGTCGGCGCCTGCGTACGAGCACCAGTTGCATAGGAAACCGACGATCTTGGGTTCGAACGATGTTTTTTGTTCAGTCATGACAGCACCCCTTCTATTTCTGCAAGGATTTCATTGTTCGTAAAATGGTTGCCTTTTATTGCCCCGACCGGACAGGCCGCAACGCAAGTGCCGCAACCTTGGCACAGAACTTCATTGACTACAGATGATCCTTTTTCCGTATCATAGGCAACAGCCTTGTACGGGCATACCAGCACACAGACACGGCATCCCGAGCAGCGGTCCTCTTCCACGACCGCAGTAATCGGCTTTATTTCGAGCTTTCTGCCTGCGACTAGTCCTGATAGGATATATCCGGCTGCCGCCATGCCTTGATTCATGGTTTTCTGTATGTCCATAGGAGACTGGCAGGTACCCGCCAAATAGACGCCTTTTATTTTGCTCTGGGTAGAGTCCATCCTCCCATGCAGCTCCTCGAAGAACCCGAACTTATCGTGCGTCGCCTCGAGGATTGTACCGAGTTTGCCGGATTCGACGGTCGGGACGACCGCAGGGCACAATATCACCATATCGGCTTCGACACTGCTTCCATCGGCAGAGTTGGTTATGATTTTCTTGCCTTCTTTTTCGGATACGGCGAGAGTTTCGATATTGTTGTAGCGGATAAATGTTGAGTTCGGATTTTCTTTGGCATGATTATATAGATGGAAGTCCTCCTTTCCGGGGATTACAAGCTCCTTGTAGAAGTGGTGGATTTTTGCGCCCGGAAGTTTGTTCTCTATCAGATGGTTGAACTTAAAGGCATACTGGCAGCATATTCCGGAACAATATTCTTTATGTTCTTTATCCAGACTTCCTACGCAATGTATTATCGCCACTGATTTTGGGGCTGCCCCCTGCGATGTCTGTATTTCTCCGTAAGTAGGACCGTTTGAGGCCAGTATCCTTTCGAACTCGACGCCGGTATGTACATCAGGAATCTTTCCGTAGCCGAGGTCCGGTATTTTTGTGCAGTCGTAAGAGTCCGAACCTATAGCTACGACAATAGCGCCGACATTCCTCACTATTGTCCGTTCGGCATCGTCAAATATAATCGCGTCTTCAACAGGGCATGCGTCTTTGCAGAGACTGCAGTCATAGCCTTTTTTCTTCAGGCAGATTGCTTCATCTATAAAAGGCGCATTCGGCAGCGCTCCTGCAAACGGGAATGATATTGCCTTACGTTCGCTCAGGTTACAGTTGTAAATATTTTTTGCCGAAACAGGACAGGGCTCTATACATTCTCCGCAGCCTATGCATTTATGTATGTCGCTGTACCGCGGCTTCTGTTTTACGGTTACCGTGAAGTTCCCGTATGAGCCCACCACATCAACCACCTCTGCGATTGTTAGCAGTTCTATGTTTTCGGCATGTTCGCCATGCAGGATGTCTCCAAGTACAGGTTCGAGCATGCAGGGGCCGCATTCCATGTTCGGAAACAGTTCCTCAAATCTTACGGGCATGCCGCCTATTACAGGAGTTTTCTCGACTATTACCACCTTCCTCCCTGATTCGGCAATGCTTAAGGCGGTCTTGAGTCCTGCAGGTCCAGCGCCGATTACCAGAACATCCGGACAGATGTCTATCTCTTTTTTCTCGAGCGGGTCATGCAGTTCAACCCGGCATATCGCGGCGTTGATGTAGCGGCCTGCTTTTTCTGTTGCCTTTTCATTGTCTTCCGTTACCCATGCGACCTGTTCTCTTACATTTACCATCTGCATAAGGTAAGGATTGATCCCGGCCTTTGAAAGCACTCTCATAAAGGTGTTCTCGTGGTCCCTCGGAGAGCATGCAGATACAACGACCCGTTCGATCCCGTTTTCTTTTATGTCCTTTTCGAGCGACTCTTTACCGTCCTCGGAACACATGAAGTCTATGGTCTTGAAACTAAGTTCGCTTGGGCCGGAGGGAAGCCCTGTCTTAACTTTTTCGGAATCTATCTTGTCCGAAATATTTGTGCCGCATTTGCAAAAGTATATGCCTATTTTCATAAAACCCCCTTAAATATATTGGGTCAGCGTTAATAACTCTTCCATAACTTCTTCGACAACCGGACGGACCGAACATGCAACCTGATGCGTGAGTTCTTCGCTGAAAGTCTCTACATCGTCCGCTTCTATTCCCCATATCCTGAAATCTTCGGGCAGCCGGATTCCGAGCATTCTGCCGAGTTCCAAAGCGCCCGGAAGGTCGAGGTCATGCATCGACATCGCGTTTCTTGTGGAGGTGAGGTTTGTTGAAGAAAAACGATGTATGGTGCCGGGTTTATGCTCTCCTGTAAGCATAGCGTCTACTATGATAGCCTTGTCGTAGCCTGCGAGCACGTCTATAAGCCTTATGCCGCCTGCATAAAGTTCGACTATCTCTACCCCCTCGCAGTCGTTTGACAAACGAGCTTTCAGTTCTCGGGCAATCTTGATCCCAACGCTGTCGTCGGTGAGTATGGGATTGCCCAGTCCGATTACGATAGTCTTCATCAGCCTCTCTTGAACGACCTTATCACTTCGCCGTCGCTCTTACGGATGTTTACTGTCATGGGCATTTTACCGGGTAGGGAATGGGTAGCGCAGGACAGACATGGGTCGTAAAGTCTGAAGGCCATCTCGATCCTGTTCAATATTCCCTCTTCAACGATCTTGCCTTTAGTTATCAGTTTTTCTGCCGCCCGTTTTATAGACATTGTCATGACCGCGTAGTTGTTTGTTGTTGCGACGATCAGGTTGGCTTTTGTAATTACCCCCCTGTCGTCCGTAATGTAATGGTGCGTAAGCGTGCCCCTCGGAGCTTCCACACAACCCACGCCTTCGCCTTTAATGGAGGTCGGTATCGTCCTGACATCCGGAGAGGTTATTTCAGGATCGGTTGCGAGTTCGAGCATGTGTTCCGCCGCGTATAACAATTCTATGAGCCGTGCCCAATGTGTTGCGAGGCGGTGGTGCACCGGCTGATACCTGCCGTTAATTTTTTTAGAACCGAAGGTTGCATAAAAACGCTCGTAATGCTCCTGAGCCTTTGGGGTGGCCATGCTGTCCGCTACGTTCAGCCTTGCAAGAGGCGTTGCCGCATAAACGCCGCTGTCCATTCCGTCAACAAAGCCTTTCCATCCTATCTTTTTCAGGTAAGGGTATTTAAGATACGTCCAACTCTCAACATGCTCGGCGATGTGCTTGGTATATTCCGAAGGATGATATTTCATCAGTTCCTTGCCTTCAGGATCGACAACCCGGACCATTCCGTCAAAGAAGTTGGGCCTGTTCTTTTCATCAACGGTGCCCATGTAATAGGTTTTGTGCAGATAAATATCTGATGTGACCAGTTCGAGATACTGCGGGTTCTTTAGCACTATGTCATCGAATGCCTTGAGCGAGAAGAGAGCAAAGTCAATATTCTTTCTCGCAATCTCCTCTATTTCTTTACGCTCTTCTTCCGATACGGGTTTGCTCCAGCCACCCGGCTGTCCTGCTGTCGGATGTACCCCTCTGCCTCCGAGCATTTTTATTATGTGATGGTTGCGGGCCCTGCAATCGATGACCTGTTTGCCTATGTCGAGCCCCACTTTTCTGACCACTCCGAGGATGTTCCTTTCCGAAGGCGGCGCATCCGGGCCCACGATGAAATCGGGTCCGCCTAAGGCGTAGAAATGTGTTGCATGGTCGGTCACGAAGAAGGCCATATAGACCAGCTCTCTTGTCTTTGATCCTGCAGATGTAGGTGTTACTCCGAAGACTCCGTCGAGCGCCTTAACTGACGCCATGTGGTGTGCCTCGGGTCAGACCCCGCATATCCGGTTCATTATTACCGGCAGGTCTTCGGCCTGTCTGCCTACGCAGAACTGCTCAAAGCCGCGAAGCTCGGGGACCTGAAAATATGTGTTGGCAACATCTCCCTCTTCGTTCAGGAATATTTCTATCTTCCCGTGTCCTTCAAGCCTTGTGATTGGATCGATGGTTATTCTTGTTGGTTGTGCTGTCATGCGACCCTCCCTTTCATGATGGAGCCCGGCAGGCTGTATTTATAGAACGTGCCTGCCCAATCCGGTATCGTGCTTATCACTTCATCGATCTTTTTGTCGATAGCATCTTCCTTCATGCCCTTTAGATCTCCTATATCGATTATAGAGCCGAGCGCCGCAACCATTTTAGCGCCCTGATCCAGCACGCCTTCAGGCGGCCCATAGCAGCCTGTACACGGCATGTTTACTTTCGGACAGAGAGCGCCGCAGCCGTCTCTCGTGGCGATGCCCATGCAGACCACGCCTTGTTCGAGCAGGCATTGTTCTCTGTCAGGTACGAATTCATAGGTCCTGCGGAAGCCGGTTATCTTCTTGTCCTCTTTTTTGCGTTCGCACTCTTCGCAGACCGAAGATTTTCCGCCGCCCAGAACAGCGCCTTTAGGCGGCAAAGGAGCGCCTGTCTGCAGGATATTCAACACCGTTTCCACAACCGCCCATATCTGGTGCGGTTCCGGAGGGCAGCCGGGTATGAAATAGTCCACGTCGACGGTCTGTGCAAGGGTTTTTACCGAGCCGTAAAATTCAGGGATGCAGAGCTTGCCCTCCGGCATTTCCGTTTCCGGTTTCGGGGTCTCGCCCGAAGGATTGTCTATGCTTGGATTGTCGAGGTAGCATGTTTTGAGAATGTCTCTTTTGTTGGTAAGGTTTGCAAGCCCCGGAATGCAGCCTTCTGCCGCGCATGAGCCGAATGCTATAAGCAGTTTTGATTTTTTGCGTAAAAGACGGGCCATATGCTCGTTCTCAGACGTCCTTATTGCGCCGTTGAATAACGTGATCAAGATGTCTCCGTCCGGCAATGCTTCGATGTCCTTGTACTTTGTGTCGAGCAGACAGGGGCAGAACATAAAATCAAAAGCCGCATCCACATCCAGAATTTTTTCGTTGATGTTTACGAGGGCGATCTCGCAACCTCCGCATGATGCAGCCCAGTACATGCTCAGCTTAGGCTTTGCTGTCATGGCTTCCTCCTCTAGGTGTCTACTGCTATAATTATCAGGCAGACTCGATGTTTAGCAATTATACTCCAAATCAACCTGAAAAAATAGCTCAGGGCGACCCGGAAAAACCTTGACAAAAATGAGATATAGGCTTAATTTTAAACATCCTCGAAAACGCCGTTTTTGTTTCTGTAAGAGTATGGGAAGCATTACAAATTCTATGGAATGGAGACGTTAGAATCATGACCCAAAAGAAGAGATTGCTCGGATTGTTGAGCCTGATCCTGATTGCCGGATTTTTTTGCACCAGTGTAGCGAGTTACTGGGTGTCCCGAGATTCGATAGTTCGTGGGATATTGGTTCAGGAGTTGCCTCTGACCGGCGACAATATTTATTCCGAACTGCAGAAAGACATTTTGCGCCCGGTATTTATTTCTTCTCTTATGGCGCATGACACTTTTTTGCGCGATTGGATTCTGCGCGGTGAAAAAGATGCAAGGGAAATCCAGCGCTATCTGGAGATGGTGAAGAATAGATACGATACCATCACGAGCTTTCTCGTTTCCGAACGGAGCAGAAATTATTATTTCCCGGGCGGCATATTGAAGAAGGTAAAGGAGGATGAGCCTCTCGATACATGGTTTTTCAGGATGCGCAAGATGTCCGACCCGTATGAGACAAACGTGGACCCTGATATGGCAAATCGGAACACGATGACCGTTTTCATTAATTACCGGGTGTTGGATTACGATAACAGGTTCATCGGTGTTACCGGAGTCGGCCTGACTTTTGATACGCTGCGAAGAATTATAGACAACTATCAGGAGCGCTTCATGCGCCGCATCTATTTTGTAGACCGGCAGGGTATGATTGTGCTGGCAGGCCGGTCTATGAAGGACATTCACGGCTCCATACACAATATTCCGGGACTGAAAGATGTAGCCGCTAAGTTGTTGAATACCGACAGCAAGCCTAAGCAACTGGAGTACAGGAGCGAAGAGGGGATTATTTTGCTCAATTCCCGCTTTATTCCTGAACTTGGATGGTATCTGGTGGTGGAGCAAAACGAAGAACTGGCCCTCCAGCCTGTCCGTCGGGTTTTTTGGATGAACCTGACGGTAAGCACTGCGGCAACGATGCTGATCCTGCTGATAACCCTATTTGCGGTGAACCGCTTCCAGATGCGTCTGGAGCGTATGGCTACAACCGATCATTTGACAGGCTTGTACAATCGTCAGGGTCTGGAGGTGCTGTTTGATCAGATGCTCAAGGAGGTGGACAGGTCGGGAGTCGCATTGTCCGCCATACTGATGGATATAGACCATTTCAAATCGATTAACGACCGCTATGGTCATCTGGTCGGGGACCGGGTAATTCAGGACATGGCAAAACGCATACATGAATCCTTGCGTAAAAGCGATGTTCTTGCGCGTTGGGGCGGCGAGGAATATCTGGTTCTGCTTAAGGATTGTGAGTTGGTGCAGGCACTCGAAATCTCAGAAAAAATCCGCAAGGGATTTTTGGAAAACCCTCTGCAGATTGCCGGGATGTCAGGACCAATTACGGTCAGCCTCGGTGTTGCCCGGCTCCAGCCGGGAGAGGTCAAGGACAAGCTGCTTGCCCGGGCGGACCAAGCTCTTTACCGCGCAAAGGAAAAAGGGCGCAACCGTTCGGAAGTGGCTGCGTAATTAAGTGTATTTGACCGTTACCAGACCGCGAACAATTTTTTAAGATTTTTCTTCTCTTCCGGAAAGTCGCCGGCCGGCACAAGCTTGAATTCTCCGAATGTTTTTATATTAAGAGGTCTTTCCTTTTGATCGACTATTCCTATGGCCCCGTCCATATCGGTCCTTAATACCCTGATGCCGGAAAGCGCAGCGAGTGTTTCGGCGTGAGGGTGGCCGTAATAGTTTCCCCTGCCTGCGCTGATTACAGCAATCTGCGGAGATATCGCCTTCAGCATTTCATACGATACGGAGGTCCGGCTTCCGTGGTGAGGGACTTTCAATAAGCCGCTTTTTAGATGTTTGCCTAAATGGATCATGTCGTCGATCCCTGAGCCTTCAATATCTCCGGTAAATAAAAAGGACGAGGATTCGCCTTGGATCCTAAGAACGAGCGAATCGTCGTTTACGCCGTTCCCGGATGAAACAAAAGAATCGTGGGGATGGAGCGCAAGCATCGAATAGCCTGTCCCTTCAACTGTATCGCCTCTTTTGATTGTCCTGTGTTGTACTGCTTCCAGAATTTCTCCGCTGTAAATGTTCCTTCCGTTGTCCCATATCTCTGAGACCTTAAAGTTGTTTTTAAGATACGAAGTCCCCCCAGCATGGTCGGACTGCCCGTGCGAGATGATCATCGCATCTATCCTTGTTTTGCCTCTGTATCTGAGAAATTCTCCGACTTCGTAGCCGCTTCTGCCCGAATCTATTACTATAATTTTTTTATCGGGCAACTCCACTACGGCTGCGTCACCCTGACCGACGTCCAACCACGTTATTTTCATTGCGTTATCTCCGGACATGGCTGCTGCGGAATATAAAAGAAACGGAACCACGGCGACACTTGCAGCCGGCAAAATATGTTTTTTAGTAAGGTCTTTTCGATTTTTCAGGGCGGACAGCGCGCACAAAGAGAGCAGGCCCGAGTAGAATAAAAACAACAGTACGGGTGGGAACGCAGCCACAGGCATTCCCGCAAAGTCAGGCGAGGCCGAGATTTTTATCGCGGCGAGGGTTTTAAGCGTGGCTGCGTCGATGAGAGAAATAAACGGGAAATATCCGGTCAGCAGGTATACGAGGGACGAAATAAACGTCAGCGGAAGGATCAAAAAACCTATAACTGGCGTTATAAAAAGGTTTGTTATAGGGGAGATCAATGAAAGGTAATGGAAGTAGTACGCTACCAGCGGGGCCGTTCCTATTGTAGCGGCCAGCGAGATAATCAATGAGGAGCGTAAAACAGCGAGACCCTTTAAAAGCCGTCCGTCCTCACTATGCTTGTCCGGGTTTTCTTCAGGATAATCCTTGGCAACAACAGCCCCTATGCATAAGACCGCGATAAACGAAAGCTGAAAAGAGATGTCCTGCAAGGCTTCCGGCGACATCAAAACAATCAGAAAACCCGCAAAGAGAATGCTGTTCAGCCAGACCCCTTGCCTGTTAATCAGAAGTCCGCCGAGAAAGAGCGATATCATTATGAAAGACCTTGTTGCAGGAAAGCTGTCTGCGGCAAGCATGAAATAGAATGCGATTACCGGAACGCAGAGCAGCGCCGAGATTTGGGATAATGTGAAGTGTAACGTAAGTCTTGCCAACGTTCCGTAAGGCAGAAGCGATATCAACGATTTCGAAATCAGGAATACGGCGAAAAGCAGAAGCCCGAAATGGGCGCCCGAGATGCTCAGCACATGGGCAAGGCCTGTGATGTTGAAAGCATTTTTTATTTCGTTCCGGATATAGCCCCGCTCGCCGGTCAGGATGGACATCAGAAAACCTGAGGCGTCCGGTGAAAAATTGTGTGCTATGAAGTCATTCAGGCTGTGGCGCGCCTTTGCGAAAAAGGAGAAGCTTATATCTCCTGTTTTTGAAATATCACCGGTTTTCAAAATGGGTATCGCTTCCATGCGGCCGGGGTTTTGTCTTATGCGCCCGCGGGGGAATGTTCCTGCTGCAACATAAATTGCCGAGTAGTCCAGTGGTCTTTCGGTCAAAAGGCGGAGGTCCTTCAGGTTTACCGGAGCGCCTTGTTTGTCGAAGGCTTCATAAACTCTTACGGTTTGGCTGTAAAGAATTACTTCGCCCGTATCTGCCGCAATTGTTTCTGAAACAGGTGAGCATTTTATGGTCATCTCTTTGCCTTCAAGTTCTATAGGCGGGACTGAATGGGAAGAAAAATTTTCGGCATAAAAGAAACCTGCACAAAAGGCGAGTGTAAGCAATACAAACAAGGCGGGAGTTTTTTTCAGGAACTTTGCGGTAAGACACGCAAGAACAACAAGACCCAAGCAAGCGGACGAATAAGGAAAATAACGGCTGATGAAAAAAGAGGCGGTCCCTGACAGGAATAGGGAAAAGAAAAGCATCTAAGCCCCCGGCTAAGCCGGAGCGCCGAGCTTCTTATGTATCAGGTCCGCTATTTCTTGGGCCGATGTCATGGCTATGACCGAATCTTCGGCTTCGACCATGACCCTGATTTTAGGTTCCGTGCCTGACGGGCGTACGAGTATTCTGCCTGTATTAGTAAGTTTTGCCGATACTTTATCTATGGCGTTTTTAATGGCCGGTATTTTGTTTATATCTTTTTTCTCAGAGACCGTTACATTCAAAAGCACCTGCGGGTAAAGCTCTATGCCGCGGCAGAGTTCCGATAATCTTCTGCCCTTTTTCCTCATGATGGCAAGCGTTTGGAGTGCGGTAATAGGGCCGTCGCCTGTGGAGTTGTAGTCCGCAAAAACTATATGACCCGACTGCTCGCCGCCGAGGTTGAAACCGCCTTTTCTCATTTTTTCCACAACATATCTGTCTCCCACATCGGCCCTTATAAGACTGATGCCTTTGCTTTCCAGAAACTTCTGGAAACCGAAGTTGCTCATGACCGTAGCGACTACTGTGTCCCCCTGCAGTTTGTTCTCTTTTTTGAATTCTACCGCGCATATGGCCATGATACGGTCTCCGTCCACGACATTTCCCCGTTCATCGGTAAAAAGAGTTCTGTCTGCGTCTCCGTCATGCGCTATGCCTATGTCCGCCCCTGTCTCGCGTACTACTTGAGCGAGATTTTTAAGATGCAGGGACCCGCAGTTTTCATTGATGTTTATTCCGTCAGGCTTGTCGTTAAGCGAGATGACTTCCGCCCCCAGTTCTCTTAAAAGCACGTGGGTGACCCTGTAAGCGGAACCGTTTGCGGCATCCACGACGATCTTCAATCCTTCAAGGTCCATTCCTCTCGGCACGGTGGATTTAACGTATTCGATGTACCTGCCGGTAGCGTCGTCGAGCCTGAAAGCCCTGCCGATCTTGTCCCCTGTATTTCTTCTGCGCGGAAAGTTTTTGTCGTTTACCCGTTCTTCTATTTCCTTTTCGAGTTCGTCGGAAAGCTTGTATCCGTCGGATGAAAAAACCTTTATCCCGTTGTCCTCGAAAGGATTGTGGGAGGCCGAAATAACAATTCCCGCATCGAGCCTGAGGGCACGGGTAAGGAACGCTATGCCGGGCGTAGGGAGCGGGCCGACGAGGGTCACGTTGACGCCTTTTGAGCAGAGGCCCGATGTCAGGGCGCTTTCTATCATGTACCCCGAGAGACGGGTATCTTTGCCTATCAGCACCATGTTCCTGCCGTGGTCGTTTCTGAGCACCGAGGCTATGGCCATTCCGGTGCGAAGAACGTTTTCCGGCGTCATCGGCAGCTTGTTTACCTTTCCCCTTATGCCGTCGGTCCCGAACAGCTTCATCGTTTCGCACCCGAGATGCTTATTTTTACGGTCACTTCCTGATGTTTAAGCCTTATGTTCTTGCCGTTAGTGTTTATATGGACTGTCGGCGATATGTTCGTATCGAGCCCTGATATATCTATCTGTTCCGTGCGGAGTACGGCCAGCCGTTCCAGTTCTGATTTGGGACCTTCAGCCTCTATCGTGTTAGGAGAGACTTCAACGGATTCCAGCCTGAACCCCTTTGCCGGAGTTCCGATCACCACAGGTTTGACCTGAAAGTTTTTTTTGTGCGACTGGTCGATCACAAACTTGACATAAGACGGGTCCAAGCGTAACACCTTTATCGACTTTGACGTTACGACATTGCCGTTGTCGAAGTAATATACGTTCTCGCCTTTTTTCGTGCCCGACATGTCGGCAACCACCCTTACGTCCATAGGTCGCAACCCTTTCAAGAGTCTCTCCTGACCGCTTATACTGAGGCTAACACTCTTTATGCTCTGACTCAATATTTCCATGGAAGGGGGCATGTTTTTCATCTCGAGCGGCACATCGACCATGATTTCGGACTGTCCGCGGTAGGTTACGAAGAACCAGAGCGAACAGGCTATCGCTACCGAGAGCAGCTTCAACCAGATATTATTAAGCAACAAGGCCTTCAACGTTTTTGCTCCTTAACGGTTTGTTTGACGTTCGAAAGTCGCTTCTCTTTCTTTGCTTCGGTAAACAGTTCTGTGAGCATGTCCCTCAATGTGCCCATGTCGATATGTGTTTCGAGCTTGCCGTCTATCGCGATGGAAATAGTGCCTGTCTCCTCGGATATGATAAGGGCCACGGCGTCAGTCTCTTCCGCTATGCCCATGGCCGCTCTGTGTCTTGTTCCCAGCGCTTTACTGAGGTCAGAGCCGAGGGTTATCGGAAGAAAGCATCCGGCAGCCACTATCCTGTTGCCGCGTATAATGACCGCGCCGTCATGTATCGGCGATGTCGGATGAAATATGCTCAGAAGCAACTCTTTAGAAACTTTTCCATCGAGTTGGACCCCTATCTCGACATAGTCCTTCAGGCTGACATCCCGCTCTATAACAACCAAGGCCCCGATCTTTCTGTTGGCCATGGCTACCGAAGCCCTTACTATCTCCTCTAATGACTTAAGCTCTTCCGCGGTCGTAAAACTCGGCAGAAAAGAAGATTCTCCCATTCGCGCAAGCGCTTTTCGTATCTCAGGCTGGAACAGTATAATGAGCGCCAGCACGACCTGCGACCAGAAGCTCTGGATTATCCAGTCGGTAGTGTAAAGCTGGAGATAGCGCGAGAAAAAAGAGGCGAGCAGCAAAACACCAAGGCCGATAAGCATCTGCGCTGCCTTGGTCCCTTTTATTATAAGCAGGATGCGGTAAAGTATCAGTGAAACGAGCAGTATGTCGAATAAATCCTGCCAACGAAACTGCCCAAAAATATCGGTCAAGGCGCCTCCGGACTTATTTAAAAGTGCAATATTATAACACAAGACGGTTGACCCTATTATCTTTAATGCTATAATAGCGCTATGGGTTTAAAACGAGAGATAAACGCTTTGTGCAAAGGCAATCACGGGGACCCGTTCAGGCTGCTCGGCATGCATAACACCGACAGCGGCGTTGTCGTGCGGGCATTTCTTCCGATGGCGGCTGAAGTATGGGTCTTGGCCGGGCCGGACATAAGGTCCTCAGTTCCTTATGCGATGGAAAAGGTCCATGACGAGGGCCTGTGGGAGTTTTTATTTCAGGGGAAGAGCGGGCGGTTCTCATACACGATAAAGATGCGCACGCATTGGGGCGAGTTGCGGGAGTTTGTCGACCCTTACGGTTTCAGTCCTGTTTTGACCGACTACGATCTTCACCTCCTCTGCGAAGGCAATCATTACAGGAGTTTTGAAAAACTCGGAGCGCATGTGATGGAAGTCGGAGGGGTTAAGGGCGTCCATTTCGCCGTATGGGCGCCTAATGCCGAGAGGGTCAGCGTTACCGCAGACTTTAACGGATGGGACGGCAGGGTGCATGTGATGAGACGCTTTATAGATCAAGGCTTCTGGGAGATATTTATTCCGGGGGTTGAAGAGGGCACGCCTTATAAGTTCGAGGTCAAAGGCATAAAAGGGTATCTGGAATACAAGACAGACCCTTATGCCTTCTTGTGCGAGCTTAGGCCGAAGACAGCTGCGGTGGTGTATACGGTCGCAGGCAAGCATAAATGGCACGACAAAAAATGGCTAGAAAAGAGAAAGAATACATTCTGGCACGAGGCCCCGGTTTCTATTTATGAACTGCACTTGGGGTCGTGGATGCGTTATTCGGAAGAGGAAAACGATGTCTTGAATTACAGGGAGCTTGCCGATAAACTGGTTCCTTACGTGAAGGAACTGGGTTATACGCATATAGAGCTTCTGCCTGTTTCCGAGTATCCGCTGGACGCTTCTTGGGGTTATCAGGTCATCGGTTATTTTGCCCCGACCAGCCGCTTCGGAAGGCCCGAAGATTTTATGTATTTTGTGGACAAGTTCCACCAGAGCGACATAGGCGTAATCATGGACTGGGTGCCGGCGCACTTTCCACGGGACGCCCACGGACTGGCTTTTTTTGACGGCACCCATCTCTACGATCATGCGGACCCGAAAAAAGGCGAACATGTGGAGTGGGGCACTCTGATCTTCAACTACGGCAGGAATGAGGTGAAAAATTTCCTCATTTCGAACGCCCTTTTCTGGATAGACAAATACCATATCGACGGGTTGCGTGTTGACGCGGTAGCGTCGATGCTCTATCTCGACTATGCGAAAAAACCGGACCAATGGATACCGAACAAATACGGCGGCAGGGAAAATCTGGAGGCCATAGACTTTGTAAGAAGGTTCAACGAAGTGGTGCATGGCGAGTTTCCGGGCGTGCTGACCATTGCCGAAGAGTCGACATCTTGGCCGAATGTCACGCAGCCCACTTATGTCGGCGGACTCGGTTTCAGCATGAAATGGAACATGGGCTGGATGCATGACACCCTTAAATATTTCTCAAAGGACCCTGTTCACAGAAAACACTTTACCTATGACCTGACCTTCAGCATGATGTATGCTTTTTCGGAAAATTTTGTTCTGCCTATTTCGCATGACGAGGTGGTTTACGGAAAACGTTCCATGCTCAGCAAGATGCCGGGCGATATGTGGCGCAAGTTCGCTAATTTGCGGGCCTTATACGGGTTTATGTACGGGCATCCGGGCAAGAAGCTCCTTTTTATGGGTTCCGAGTTCGGACAATGGATTGAATGGTGTTTCTTCAAGAGTCTCGACTGGCATATTACGGATTACGAACAACATAAAAAGCTCATGCGTTTTGTCTCGGACCTGAACAGGCTTTACAGGTCCGAGCCCGCCTTTTACGAGATCGATTACGACTGGCGCGGGTTTGAGTGGATAGACCTTCACGACCACGACAGGAGCGTGATGTTTTTTATACGCAGGGCAAAAGACCCCGATGATTTTCTGGTCTTCGCGTTTAATTTTACCCCTGTGCCGCGTTACCATTACAGAATCGGGGTCCCGGCCGACAGTTTTTACAAAGAGCTGCTAAACAGCGATTCAGGCGCGTATTGGGGCGGAAACATGGGTAATATGGGCGGCGTGCATGCCGATAAGATCGCTTCGCACGGCAGGCCGTATTCGATAAGGCTTACGCTCCCGCCTCTGTCCGTGCTTATTCTTAAGCCTCATAGGAAGTGACTCCGACATTTTTTAAAAGTGTTATGTAAATGTTAGAATGTCTACTAAAAGGACAAGGGGTATAGTTTGGCTGCAGATGGAATAAATGTAAGGGTCCTCGGGGATTACGGCCCATTTTCCCGTATGGGCAAAAGCATAGGGTATCAGGTCACCATAGGGCAGTCGAGTTATCTTCTGGATTGCGGTTCACCCTTGTTTCAGCAGATAGGCGGGCATGGCCTGAAGACCATTCGCGGACTTCTTATTACGCATTGCCATGACGACCACAAAAGGTGGTTTTCTGACCTCGCTCTTTTCAATATGTACGCGCCTGACATTCCGAACAGGGTATTTCTCCTTACTTCAGAGGACATACATAAAGATATCGTAAGGTCTTCGGGCGCTGCGCTCGAAAGGAGCCTGTCGGTCGATTCGAAGCGTGTTGTGGATGTTTCGTATGAGGATTATATCGAATTTCATGCTCTGGGCCCTATTGCGAAATACAAGATAGAATCCAGATACGAGGGGGCCGGACATTTCAGGCTGTATGTTGCGGACGGCAGCGGCAACGAGGTAAGTCCCCATGTGGCCAAAATAGTGATCAGTAAAAAGACCCGCAGGCCCAGACTGCTTTTTAAAGACCCTAATTATAAAGAATGGGTGGAGCCCGAGAGTTTCTATCCTTTTTCATCCCCGGTTTTTTACGAGAAGAACTCCGTCTTGAAGGACCCCGAAGGATTTACCATCGAAGCTATAAACGCGCCGGTCTGGCACGGCGTGCCGAGTATGGGCGTTAGGTTCAAGACCGGAAAGGAGACTCTGGTTTTCAGTTCCGACACCGCCCATGATGTCGAACTCTGGGAGCGGCTCTATTCCGAGAAAATCACCCAGAGGCTTCCTGTTTCTATGACCGAAGACGAATTCGAATCAGCTTCAGTTATATACGGAGATATGAACGATTATATCGAAAGGGTCTGGAGCGAAGAGCGCTATCTCGATGCTGTAGGCTCTTTTGAGAATGCGGTGACCGTTCACGATATCGCATTGAGAAATAGCGTCGTGCATACCGATTACAGCAGGCTTGAATACACGGTCTTGAAGAAGGACAAGGTGATCCTTACGCACAGTCCCGACGTTATGACCTCTGAATGGGTCCTCAGCAGGGCGGAAAAGATATTCAGGGTGATCGGCAGCGACTTTTACGAAGTGGTCGAAGACAGGTTGTACAGGCTTAATGCGGACCTTTACCATAAAGAATCCGGCAAATATTTCGTGGGCTATAAGAATGAAAACGGCAAGAATACCTTGTATGAGAGCGACGGCTTATTGAGCCTGACCTCAAAATGGCGCGGCGGCAGACCCCTTTACAATCTGGACCTGTATGAAGACATAGACGGCAGGTATTATCCTAAGCTGGAAAAGGAAAACTGCGAATATGTTCGAAGGAACGACGG
This sequence comes from Nitrospirota bacterium, assembly GCA_004321915.1. GTDB lineage: Bacteria > Nitrospirota > Thermodesulfovibrionia > Thermodesulfovibrionales > Dissulfurispiraceae > MYbin3. The sequence continues at coordinate 21,659 of SCQE01000009.1, read as the reverse complement.
AAAGGTCGAACTCTTTGAACATTCGGACAAGGGCAGCACGGCAGTGATAGTCGAAGACCATAGGCCGAGACTTTCCCCTCCCGTTTAAATCTCTCTGTTTCAACTTGTGTGTTTTTACAAAAAGTTTGCATAAAAAAATGTTAAACTTTTAAATGCTTAAGCGGACTTTTTTAATGAGGGCCTCTAAAATGTTCCGGTTTCGGGCCGGATATTCGAAGGCTTTTTCATGGCTTAACAAGCCGTTCAATTTTTTCTTTGCCCTCTTTTTTCTTTTGCTTTCCCTGCCGATGTTTTTGGTCATAGGTCTTATCGTCAAGCTTCAGGACGGGGGCCCTGTATTTTACAAAGGCGTAAGGCTCGGTAAAAATAAAAAGCCGTATATGATGTATAAATTCCGGACGCTTGTGCCTGATGCCGAAAGCAAGGTTGGCGCGCAGCTGATGTCGCCCAAACTCAGGCTCGAAACTAAATTCGGCAAGTTTCTCAGGGACACCAGAATCGATGAACTGCCTCAGCTTATAAACGTACTTAAGGGAGACATGGATTTCATAGGCCCCAGACCGGAAAGGCCGATAATATATGAACAGATCTGCAAGTATATAAGGAATTACGACAAGCGGTTTACGGTCAAGCCCGGCCTCATAGGATACTCGCAGTTGTTCACGCCGCACAGCACGCCCAAGGAAATAAGGGCGTTTATCGATAACCATTTCCTCGATATGTCACAGAACTTGATATTTGAAGTAGGCCTGATGTTCTATACCATGATCGTTGTGCTTCAAAAGCTGGTGACTAAAACCATAAAAGTTGTTTTCTCGCTGATTTCTGGGAAGTCTGTTCATGACAATAAAAGAATTTCCGAGAGAATAGAGCATGAGAAGACCAAGGTGATAGTCGCCGGGCCTGATAATAAAGATGCCGTTGAAGGGGTGCTGATCAATATAAACCACGAGGCCTTTCTCTTCAAGACCCATAATAAAATCAATCAGGACAATGCTTTGTTCGAACTCGTCACCGAATACCGTACAAAGGCCACGAGAAGGGTCAAGAGGAAAATCGCCGTATGCGGAGGTAAAATTTTTAAAGAGGTCAAGTCGGACGAGCAAAACGACGGATATTCGTATATCGTCAAGTATAAACCGGTCAGTCCTTTAAATTTTTATATGATCCACCAGTATTTTCTTCAGGAGAGTATCGTTTTATGATATCCACTCCGAGAAAGGGCGCTTAACAAGGTTCGAGTTAAGGTAGCGTGTGTCCGAGGTGACTTCCGCTCCTGCCCAATCGGGTATTGCAAACGATTCGTTCTCATCCGTCAACTCGATTTCTGCTATTACCAGCCCCTTATTTTCATCCTCAAAAACATCTATCTCCCAAATGAAATTTTTATGTTTTACGAGGTAGCGCACTTTTTTTATCAAAGGTTTGATGCACAGAATGTTCAATATACGGATAGCATCGTCTGCGGGTATTTCGTATTCGAATTCGTTGCGTGTGATATTGTGAGCGCGTCCTTTTAAGGTGATGTAACCCCTTGTCCCGTCTGTGCGGACCCGGACGGTCCTGTCTTCGTCAACGGAAATGTATCCTTGCAGATAGGTTGTCCCGCTGCCGGCAGCCGTTCTCCACGAACCGTCTTTTACAAGAAATTTCCGTTCTATTTCTTTATGCATTGTCGTTTCCGGACTAAAGTCAGGCCCCAGCATGACTTTAGTCCGGATTGTTGCCGTTTATTTGAAATAACGGTCAAGAAGGCCTTTAAAAGCTTTTCCGTGGCGGGCTTCATCCTTTGCCATTTCGTGTACCGTATCATGAATGGCGTCGTAACCGAGCTGTTTGGCCAATGCTGCCAAATCCTGTTTGCCTTGGGTCGCTCCGTATTCGGCATCCACCCTTAGTTGAAGGTTTGTCTTGGTATCTGCGGAGACGACTTCACCGAGAAGTTCGGCGAATTTTGAGGCGTGTTCCGCCTCCTCAAAGGCTATTCTTTTATAAGCCTCCGCCACTTCAGGATATCCCTGTCTGTCGGCAGCTCTGGACATGGCCAGATACATGCCTACCTCGGTACACTCGCCGTTAAAATTACAGCGAAGCCCCTCGATGACCCTTGGGTCCACATCCTTAGCTATGCCGACAACGTGTTCCGTGGCCCATGTGACCGTGGCATCGCCCGCTGCCGCGAACTTCGAAGCAGGCGCGCCGCACTGAGGACACTTGTCAGGCGCATTGTCTCCTTCAAAAACATAACCGCAAACCGTACATGTGAATTTCATAATTAAAACCTCTCTTTCATTTGATTTTTTATGGTTTTCTTTGAGACGCACTAATTCAATATTCTACATGATACAACCTCCTTCAGACAGTCATATTACATTCAGGACAGACCCCGTAAAAGGTTACTTTGCTGCCTGTTATTTTGAATCCTTCGGCGCGTTTCTCATTCAGTCTCGTATTGAACTTGAGGTGTACGTCGACGACTTTATTGCATTCCGTACAGATGATGTGGTGATGGGGCTTGGGGTCGGGACAGTAGCGTTTTTTTCTACGGTCGATGATAAGCTCCTGTATCAATCGATTGTCCTGCAAAACCTGAAGGGTGTTATAGACGGTCTTAAAAGAAATATTCGGGAAATTCTTCTTCGCCACCTTGTAAACATCTTCCGCGGACGGATGGGTCGTGTCCTTTTTCAGCAGCTTAAGGATCAGCATTCTTTGAGGGGTCAGCCTGAATTGCATAGCGTTAGGGTCCATATTAAAATAAACAATTCCATTCAATCTTTATCATATTACAATAATTGTAAATTAAATGATCGGACAAATGCAAGTAAAAAATATCAGGAATTTGCGCCGCTCTATGTTTGCTTTCATTGACAGTATTGGGTCTTAGAACATATAATAAAAGGATTAAAACGAGTCCATTCAACCCTCAGCGGAGTTGTAGCGACCCCTGAGGGATTTTATTTGGCTTGAAAAATAAAGAGAGGTCATTCAGATGAATTTTGAAGATTTTTTGTTGAGCAAAGAGACCATGAAGGCCGTTTCCGAGTTGGGTTTTGAAGAACCCACTCCGATACAGATATCCGCTATCCCCCAGATCATGAAAGGTGTCGATGTAATAGGGCAGGCCCTGACAGGCACGGGTAAGACTGCGGCCTTCGGCATTCCTATAATCGAGACCTGCGTAAAAGGCAAAAAGCCTACTGCTATCATCCTTGAGCCTACCAGAGAGCTTGCGGTGCAGGTCTCTCAGGAGCTTTTCAAGATAGGCAAGTACAGGAAAGTTACCGTGCTTCCGGTATACGGCGGAAAATCCATAGAGATGCAGATAAAGGATATTCACAGGGGCGTCGATGTCATTGTAGGCACTCCGGGACGCGTAATCGACCATATAAACAGAAAAACCATCTCTCTGGCTGCGATCAAAACCGTAGTGCTCGACGAGGCCGACGAGATGCTCAACATGGGTTTTATAGAGGACATCGAGACCATACTCAAGACTACGCCGCCTGAGCGTCAGACGCTTTTGTTCTCGGCCACAATGCCCCAGCCTATCTTGGACATATCCAAGCGGTATATGTCCAACCCGCAAAAGATAAAAGTCAACCCCAAAGATGTGGTTGTGCCTAAGATAAAGCAGGTCTTTTACGAGGTAAGGGAGTCAGAAAAAGTTTATGCGCTTTCACGGCTTTTGGACGTAGAGGCGCCGGACCTTGCGATCGTTTTTTGTCACACCAAGCGCGAGGTCGACGAAGTCAGCGGCAAGCTTCAGGAGACGGGATATAATGCCGATGCGTTGCATGGAGATTACTCTCAGGCGCAAAGGGACGAGGTCATGAAAAAATTCAAAACAGGAAGGCTTGATGTGCTTGTTGCGACTGATGTTGCTGCAAGGGGGCTTGATATACAGAATGTCACACATGTCATAAATTTCAGCATTCCTCAGAACCCCGACAGCTATATACACAGGATAGGCAGGACAGGCAGGGCCGGCAAATCGGGCATCGCGATAACCCTTGTCACTCCGCGTGAGTACAGGAGTCTCAGGCTTATAGAGAAGACCGCCAAGACGGTCATAGACAAGAAGAAGCTGCCGTCGCAGCAGGAAGTGGCAAAGGCCAAGCTGCGCAGCTTGGAAAAGGACATTTCGGAGATAATTGCAGAAAACAAGCACAGCGTTTATCTCGATGTGGTAAGGAACCTTTCGGAAAACTACGGGTTCGGCGATATAGCCGCAGCCTCGCTTTTTGCGGCTTACGGCGATATAAAGGAGTCCGGTTCGGTCACAGAGGAGCCGGAAAGGGCGGAGAAGGTCAGGCTGTTCCTCACAATAGGGAGAAAGGACAAGATACAGGTGGCGGACATCATCAAGTCCATATCGGCGGAAGCAAAAATACCTTACGGCACTATAGGCAAGATAGATGTGCTGGAAAAGTTCACATTCGTAGAGGTGCCGGGTGACATTGCGGACAAGATAATAAGGTCGGTTGACGAGATGATCGTGAAAGGCCGCAAGGTCAAGGTTCAGAAGGCCAAACCGAGAGGCGCTTAAATTCGGGACAGGACCGATGCTCAATTTAGGGGTTCTTGCATCAGGAAGGGGATCGAACTTCCAATCAATCATAGACTCTATAGAGGCCGGAAGGCTTAAGGCTTCCGTAAAACTTCTCATTACCGACAAGTCTGACGCTTACGCTGCGGAACGCGCAAAGAAGCACTCGATAGAACATCTGTATATCAATCCTAAAGATTTTACAAACAAAGACGTATTTTATGAGAAGATAGCCGGAGAGCTTTCCGCGAGAGGGGTCGAGCTTGTGGTCCTAGCAGGATTTATGCGGGTTGTCAGGAAGCCGCTGATCGAAAGGTTCCCTAACCGCATAATGAACATACATCCGGCTTTGCTGCCGTCTTTTCCGGGGCTCCATGGACAGCAGCAGGCTGCGGACTACGGCGTGAGGATAAGCGGATGCACCGTCCATTTTGTAGACGAAGGCATGGACACCGGGCCGGTCATAGTACAGGCTGCGGTGCCGGTCTCTCCTGAAGATACGGAGGATACACTCTCAAAAAGGATTTTGAAGCTTGAGCATAAGATATTTCCTGAAGCCATAAGGCTGTTTGCGGAGGGGAGACTCTCTGTGGAAGGAAGGATTGTAAAAATTCGGGGATATTGCGTTGACGAAGACGCTTGTCTTTTAAACCCTCCGTTGTAATGCGAATATCCGCAGGCTCGGCCAAAGGCAGAAAGGTCACGCTCAGCAAGTCTCTTCTCGGGGACAAGACCGGAGACAGCTTGAGACCTACCTCGGCAAAGGTAAGACAGGCGCTTTTTAATATACTGTCCGATAAGGTGTCCGGCAGCGGTTTTCTCGATTTATATGCAGGCTCCGGAACGGTCGGGTTGGAGGCCTTGAGCAGAGGGGCTGTTAATGTTGTTTTTGTCGAGCGTAATCAGGCGCGCTTTAAGGCCATCAGAAATACGGTAGACCGTTTCGGGTTTACCGACAGGACGGAAGTTATAAAAGACGATGCTTTAAGGTTTCTAAAGATAGAGGACAGGGAATTCGATATTATTTTTATAGATCCTCCGTATGGTTCCGACGATACCGGCAAGGTTTTTGAATTGATAGGAGTTAAAGATATGCTTAAAGATTCAGGAGTGATCGTTTGGGAGCATTCGTCCAAGAAAACTCCACCCGAAGAGATGGGAAAGCTCAGACATATTAGGTCGTACCGTTACGGCGATACGGCCCTGAGCCTTTATTCGAAGGAGGGGAAGGCATGAAATTAGGAATATGTCCCGGAACTTTTGATCCTGTAACGAACGGACACCTCGACATTATAGAGAGGGGCCTGAGAATCTTCGACAAAATCCTTATAGGGGTGGCCCCGAGCGATAGGAAGATGCCTCTATTTACGCTCGATGAGCGTCTTGAACTTATTCGCAAGGTCACACGCGGCTTTGAAAATGTTACAGTCTCGTCGTTTGACGGGCTTCTTGTCGAATATGCAAGACAGCAGAAAGGCGTAGGCATAATACGCGGCCTCAGGGCCGTATCGGACTTCGAATATGAACTCCAGCTTGCCTTGATGAACAGAAAACTGGCCAGCGATGTAGAGACTGTGTTTATGATGCCCTCTCAGGAATACTCGTTTCTCACCTCCACAATAGTCAAAGAAATAGCCTCTTTCGGCGGTTCGGTCAAAGGCCTTGTTCCCGAAGTTGTCGAACAGGCGCTTAGAGAGAAATTCGGCAGATAAAAGTAGTTTTTTTGACTTCCCATGCTTTCCGCAGTCGTCAAAAAACTGACTTAATACCTGATAATTCCTTTTGAATCAATAGGTTGTTAATATGGCATGGTTAATGCTTATTAAGCCCGGTCTATTGATATGTTCAACGGTTTTTTTCATAAAAGGGGTATTCGTTGAGACGCATATTTTTTGCGTTCTGTTTTTTATTTTGTTTCCTTCAGATATCTGAATCTTTCGCAGAAACGGTAAAGTATTATCAGAAAGTTTCGAGCCGTCTCAAATATATTACGGTCAATATCAATAATGTCCCGCTTGAAATGGTCTTCGATACAGGCGCTTCTCATATAGTCCTTAATTCAGAGGGCATTAAAAAATTAGGCATAGCGAAATTCGGCAGAAGACTTAAGGGCGAGTCCGCAAACGGTTCCGTGGAGTCATATTCTTTTATTGCGGAGTCCGTGAGGGTCGGCTCTATCGAGCTTAAAGATGTCGAAATACATTATGTTCCGAAGTCGGCGATGAACCTTCTCGGTGGAACGTTCCTTAGTAATTTCGATTATTTTGTAAGCGAGCGGACCGGGGCCATAACCTTTTTCCCGTTTACCGATGCTCAGCCTCAGGTAAAAGACCAGTATCTGTTTTTTCACATAAACGAAAAAGGGAAGCAGAATTAAATCCGCTTCCCTTGCCAATCCCAGAATTTATTGCGGTCTATCTTTTTAAGGCTTGCGTGTAGATCGGTTCTGACTGCAGAATCTTGCTGAGAAATTCATCGTTCAGAGGGAACCACTGTCCGTTGTTCAGTCCGAAGTAGATATTTTTCAGATACTCGTCCTCGCCTATTATCTTGATGCCGGTCACAAAACGGCCGTCGGGTAAGGGAAGCTGACGCACGATATTGTTGCTGAAGAGCGGAGAAAGCTCCTTTGTGAGCAGAGTCATTATATTTTTCTCGATTTTACCGTCAATGCCGTATTTGTATTTCACCATGTCTTTCTTTACTTCAGAGAGAGGGACTGTGAAGACCTCCTGAAATGTCGCCTCAGGATATGATTTGAGTGAAACTTCATGTATTGTAAGGCTGCCGCTTCCTCTGAATGTGTGATTTACGGTCAGTCCGCCGAAACGCGTGGTCATCTCATACGAACCCGTCTTCTCATCCGTAGCGTCGGTTGTGTCGAGAGGTTTTTGAATGGCCTTTGATATCTCGCTCTCCAAATGCTTTTTCTGGGCTTTTTCGATTCCGGCAGACTGGTATAAGTTGTATTCAGGAACGACGGTTTCGGCTTTTGCCTGCAGACCTTGGTCGCGCAGTTTCACCACGTATTTCGGTGAGGCTGAATCTTTCTTGATAAAATATTCGGCGATAAAAACAGTGTCGTTTATTTCGGTCCCGTTGATGCTCGTTAAACTCCGCATGTTCCATTCCACGCCGTTTTTGACCATCTTGTATGCTTTATCGCCAAGCACTATGTCCGCCCCTTTAGGCGCATATTTGCCCAAGCTGCTCATAAGCCTCATGCCTTTGTCGTTTCTGAAAATCAGCTGTGACGAACTCACCTTTGCCTCTGCTGAATTTCCGGTTTCGTAGATTTCCCCGATACTTTCTATGCCCTGTCCTTTCGAGCCCAAGTCTACGAATGTAAGTTCTTTTTTCCCTGCCTTATCTTCAGGCGCTGCCTTGTCCGCAGGCTCTATTTTTCCCGTGTCGGCCTTTGTTGTTTTCTTCTCTTCAACCGGTCCTGCATCTTTATCGGCCGCAGGCTTTTCTTCCGCGATCTTGTCCTCGGCCTTTTGCTCTTCCTTTATAACTGTGTCGGTTTTTTCCGTTTTGGCAAGATATTTTCTGTCGTCGGTCTCATGTTTTACGAAAAACTCGGCGATGAATACCTCTTCGTTTATTTCTATTCCGTTGATGCTCGTTATGTTTCGCATGTTCCATTCGATGCCGTTCTTGATCATGGTGTATGATTTCGGGCCGAAGGACACCTCAGCCCCCTTGGGAGCGTGCCTGCCGAGTTCGCTCATCTGGCGCAGACCCTTGTTGTCCCTGAAGTTTAACCAACTCGCAATGACCTTGCCGGTTGCGGTTTCTCCTATGTCGGTAACATCGCTTATTTCTTCCACACCGCTGCCTGCGGACCCAAGATTGACGAAAGTAAGGCTAGTGATGTTCTTTTTAGGCGCTGCTTTTTTTGCGTATGTTTTTGCGGGTATCTGCTTGGCCAGCACCGTACCTTTGTCATTGATGCCGTCTTTGTGGCAGGTTTTGCATACCGGCGACATAGGTTTTACCAGAGGGAGCGCGACTGCCGGGGTAAAAACGAAGCTTGCTATGGCTGCTGTCGCTATAACGGGCTCGAAGATTTTCCCCTGTCCTCCGACAAATTCGGAAACGGTAGCGTAGACCGCCTCGTGATCAGGGTTTTGCTGATGATAGTTAAGCCATCTAACGAGCGCCTGACGACCGCTTTTTATGGTCAGGAGGAACGCTATGTTGTTACGCAATGTAAGGTCGTAAGTTTTATTGTCGACCCTCACGCAGGATTTGAATTTTTTTTGCATAGCAGTTTCTCCTTTCGGTCCGGTTTGGGGATAAGGTTAGTTTATATCATAACCTTAAAAAAATCCATAGCCGGGTTTGGGCCTTGTCAGCGGTTTAAAATTGCCTAAAAAATCGGTTCTTGGTTAATATAACCGCATCGACAAAGGGGAAGGGGGCCGTAATTGTTTTTCGTAAGAATTCTTTTTTTGATTTTTGTTTTCTTCGTATCATCCGCTTTTGCGGACGAACTTATTCATGTAGGCAAGACAGCTCCGGATTTCAATCTAAAAGACATTAACGGTAAAAATTACGGTCTGCGGGATTTTTCCTCCAAGAAGGCGCTGATAATCGTCTTTTGGACCACATGGAGCGGCAGGTCTCAGGACGCGCTTAAAAGGTTCGACGCATACTACCGCAAATACTCAGGCAAAGACATACAGGTAATCGGTATAAATGCGGAGCAGCAGACGATTTCGACCCACGACTTGGCCAAAATAAAAGCTTTTGTAGACGGGCTTAACGTATCGTTTCCGATACTTATCGACGAAGGCCTCAATGTCTTTCACGGTTACGGCGTAGTGGCGCTTCCTTCCACGGTTGTATTGTCGGGGGGAAAAGTGGCCTACGAATTGCCCGGGTTCCCGCTGGTGAGAAGTGAAGAGATGTTCGAATATCTTGCCGAACTCGCCGGGGAGCGACCGCGCCAAAAGACGGCAGTAGGTTATACCGCGCGTTACGATGCGATTTCGGACATGAACCTTGCTATGGAGTTTGTGAAAAAAAAGAGATATGAAATGGCATACCCGTTTTTCAATAAGGCCATAGACAAGGACCCGAAATACATGCTGCCGTACATCGAACTTTCTAAACTCTACGAACTCGAACAAAAACATGCCGAGGCTGAAGCTGCGCTCAGGAAGGGGTTGGCGCAGGACCCTGAAAGCGCGGCTGTTATGGCACGGCTCGGATACCTTTTGGCAAAGACAGGCAGGGCTGAAGCGGCCATGGAATTGCTTCAAAATGCAGTGAAGTCCGGCGCTTATCTCCCCTCGGAATATTATATGGCATATGCACTGGGCAAAAAAGGGCGGCTTAAGGAATCTCTCGATGCCTTCTCCTCGGCCATCGGTAAAATACCCGGCAACTCCTCGGCTTATCTGCTTCGCGCCGAGATATACGAAGAGCAGCGGATGTTCAAAGAGGCCGCCGCCGATTACAGAAAGGCCCTCGAAAAGATTTTGGTCGTCCGTTAAGCGTGGAGTTTCTTCAAAAGCCACGCCATGTTTTGTCCGAGGTTCTTCATTGTCTGGACGCCTTCGTTATCGTTCAGCACTTCGCCTATCTCACGGCCGATGCCTAAATTCCAGTAGTTGGAACCCGGTACGATCATCTGTCCGATGAAAAAGAAGTAATTCATCGAGTTAAAGACGTTTGTAGCGCCTGCCCGCCTTACGGCCACGACCCCTGCTCCGGCTTTGCGCTTGAGCATGTCTGCGTTGGCCCTCGATACCATGCCAGCCCTTTCGATCAGCGCTTTCATGCTCGCCGAAACATCCGCGAAATACGTGGGCGACCCCAATATTATTCCGTCCGCTTCTATCATTTTTTCGATGCATTCGTTGGCGATGTCTTTTTCAACGGCGCAGAGCTTGTTCTTATTTGCGAAACATTTATAGCAGGCTATGCAGCCGCTTATCTGTTTGCCCGAAAGCTGATAAAGCTCTGTTTCGATGCCTTCGTTTTTGAGCTCATCAAGGGCCAAGTTGATAAGTATCGAGGTGTTTCCGTCCTTGCGTGCGCTGCCGTTGAATGCTATTACCTTCATTGCGGTCCTCCTAGGTTCAGATGCTTTTTTTAAGATGCCCTGAAAAGCGGCTTGTCTTCTTTCTTGCAGCAGTCCTTCTTTTTTTTCTTTGGTGACGGCCTGCACATGCCGCAGCGCGTGTCGCTGCAGAACTGGCAGAAGTCACAGTCCGGACAGGGATGTTTTTTGTCCGGCCTTTTTTTGTCCATTTTTAAATTATACCCTATCCTGTTTATCTCTTGTGAAAGACGGACCCATCGTCCCTGTCTTGACTTTGATTTTGATTGAGGTTATAAACAAAATAATCGACTTTGATCGGGCTTTTGTTGCCATTGTTTCTTTTTGAACCGTGAGGCTCTTCCACATGATCAAACCATGAGAATTCAAGAAACGGCGATTACGGCAGCTCATGGATCAAATCACGAAACAGATTAAAAGATCTCGGATACCCTCCCTCAGTTTACGGGGCCTTCATACTGGAGGCTCTTCAGGGGAAGAAAGATGATCATAAGGCGGTGGCATTTAATTTTTTGAAGCGTTGTTGTAAGATGTCCATGACGGGGAGGGAAAAACGGAAGTACACGAAACAAGACCTGACCCAGACAGGCATTCTATAGATAGCGCGAGAAGTCGATACGGGGGTCGACGCCAATCTCAAACGCACTGACTGCCTGCGGCAATGGATTTTGAAAAAGGTGTTTGCTGGGCAATTGAAAAGAACAGCTTAATGATATGCGCCATCAAGTCATTATTTTACTCTGGAATTACCGTAACGTTCTTCGTAACTACGGGATGATTAACGCATGACACCATCCCACCGTTACGAGACGTCACAGCTGATTGAAAACCAAGCTGAACTAGGTTCACATGGACGTGTGCTCAAGAATCGCTTGCACATTACGCGCAAGCGGGAAATGGATATCATAGAGGCGGAACTATACGCTCTTGTGCAACCGAAGCTTATGGGCATGTTCACGAAAGACCATCGCTTTACGTCTACGGATATTTGCACTCTTCATCGGGCGTGGCTTGGCGAGGTCTACGAGTGGGGCGGAGATTACCGGCAGGTCAACGTATCAAAGGGCAGCTTCTCCTTTGCAATGGCCCGGCATATACCGCAGCTCATGATTGACTTTGATCGAGGACCTCTCAAAGAATTTACCCCATGCCTGTTCGAGACCGACACAGAGATTACCACAGCTCTAGCTGTAGTGCACACTGAGCTTATGTTGATTCACCCTTTTCGAGAAGGTAACGGGAGAGTCGGAAGATTACTTGCTGTTCTGATGGCACTGCAGGCTGGACTTCGAGGTCTTGATTTTTCAGGTATTATTGGGAAGAAGAGAAAAGAATATTACGCTGCGGTTCAATCAGGATTGGCCCATGACTATGAGCCAATGAAGCAGGTATTTACTTCCGTGCTTTTGAGGACGAGGCGCAGGCGAGGGCAGAGCTGAATACGGTTTTACCCTGTACAACATTCTTCATTGCCAGCTTTGCGGAAGCGTGGACACCTTCGATAGCCGAAGAAGAAACGGTTACGGTCTCGACGATTTGCATGCGCGTTACAGGATTTTTAAGGAAAGGATTTGTTTCAAGTAATGACTTTTTCGACATGGGTCATTATACCATTTGGCAACAACGATTCGAAAGACTATGACCAGATCGAAGAAAGAAAATAAAGAGTACGAAAGGCTTGTATCGCTGGGGCCTGAGCGGCTTGCCCGCATGCTGCTTGAGCGGGCTGACTGGGATGAGGGCGCTGCGCATACGGTTGAGCAGGCGCTCGCTGAGTCAAATCCGCTGGAGACAGTGGTCGGCAGGGTCAAGAAAGGGTTGGGGCAATATACCGGCTCGCGGCTGAGCGGATCATGGAACAAGAGCTCTGTTATCAGCAGGGAGCTGGATCACCTGCGATTATTGATTTCCGATGCTATCCTGCCGAAATCTCCGGCGACTGCAGCCGCATTGTTTGAAAAACTGATTGAGCGGCACGTCCCTGTATTCAATAATGTCGATGACTCAAACGGCCTGCTTGGGGACGTCTTTCGACAGGCAGTGCGCGACTGGGGAAATGCTTGGTACAGAAGGACCGACAGAAAAGCCGGGCATCTTGCTGGCATGGTTTTCAATAAGATCATGTCCAATGATTACGGTATGTATGATCACATTGTTCCAGATTTCAGCGGTGCATTGGGCGCGGACGGGATTGCAGAACTCGAAAAGCTGGTGCGGCAGGAGCTTGCCCCTATGCCGCCGGTCTGGATTGACGAAAATCGTGCAGATATTGATAAAGACTGGTTTAAGAGAGTGCCTCTCTGCCGTACCCTTGAAGAGATTGCTGATCTCCGAAACGATCCAGACGGATATATAGAAGCGGTCACCATTCTCGGAAGACCTGAACCATATGCCGGAGATATTGCCGAACGACTGATCAGTGCAAAGCGCTTCGAAGATGCTCTAACGTGGCTCGGCAGAAGCGGAAGGCTCCCACGGCATGATGTAGCAGGAATGAAGGCTCAATGTCTTGTGTCACTTGGGAAAAAAGATGAAGCGAGGGAACTGCTGTGGCATGATTTTCTTGCTACCTTATCAGGGGCATCGTACAGCGGAGCACTAAAGCTTACGCCTGAAAGCGAGATTGATGCAAAAAAAGAGGCGGCAATTGCGGCATCAAAACAATATAGCAGCGCACTAACGGCGCTTTCATTTCTTTTGAAGCAAGGCTTTATGCATAATGCCGCTGACCTTGTTGTCATCCGGTGGCAGGAACTGAACGGCGAACATTACTATGCAATTCGTCCTGCGGCTGAAAAGCTCGAAACCGAATTCCCGCTTGCGGCGGCGCTGCTGAGGCGAAGGCTTGCAGAGGCAATTCTCGAAAAGGGCGTTTCAAAATATTATGGGTATGCGGTGAACGACCTGAAACAGACTGAGTTGATCAGCAGAATGGTTCAGGACTGGCAAGGCAATGAGGATCAGTCCCTGTTCATGCTTCGACTCAAGGCACGGCATGGGAAGAAATCCGCATTTTGGGCACTCTATGAGCGGAAATAACAAAAAGCCGACCCTTGTCATCCCTCACGGCGGGTACCGCAAGCTTCGCGCTTAACAAACGAATGAACATGAAGATCGAGCATTACTCTTTCGGGAAAATAGTCATCGACGGCAAGACCTACACCTCAGACCTGATCATCTATCCGGGCCGCGTGGACGCCTCATGGTGGAGGACAGAGGGACACTATCTGGAGGCTGCCGATCTCTCGGATATTGTCGAGGCAAGGCCCGATATCCTGATAATAGGCACAGGCTATTCCGGGGCCATGACCGTGCCTGATGAGACTGTAAGGTTCATGGCTTCAAAATGCATAGCGCTCATTGTCGAAAAAACAGGTGAGGCTGTCAGGCTTTATAACAAATCCGCAAAAGACAAAACAGTCATAGCTGCCCTGCACCTTACATGCTGAAAGCTCTCCCTGTTGCTTGACCGCAGGGCTGTGCAGGATTTCAAATCGTTCTTTGTGTGATAGAATTTTCTTATGGTTATGTTTTTGTCGGCATTGTTTGCTCTGATCTTGCAGATGGCCATGATATACGAACCTGCTGAACTATACGGACAAGAGGAAGTGATAAGGCTGCCTGAGCCGAGGCATGAGGGCGTGGTCTCTCTGGAGCAGGCGCTGTCTCTAAGGAGGTCGGTCAGGAGCTACAGGGACGGCCCTTTAGACATGGCCGAGGTCTCGCAGCTGCTTTGGGCCGCGCAGGGACTATCGGGCCGGGGCGGCTACAGGAACGCCCCCTCGGCAGGCGCGTTATACCCGCTTGAGCTTTATCTGGTTGCCGGAGACGTGAAAGGCCTTGCAGCAGGGGTATATAAATACAGGCCGCAGAAGCACGATCTCGTGAAGGCGGCAAAGGGCGACAGTAGATCGGAGCTGTGCGATGCCGCACTTGGCCAGACCTCAATCAAAAGGGCTGCCGCTGTGCTCGTGATGTCGGCGGTGTATGAAAGGACGACTGTCAAATACGGGGAGCGGGGAGTCAGGTACGTCCATATGGAGGCAGGCCATGCGGCACAGAATGTATATCTGCAGGCGGTCCCGCTGCGCATAGGGACTGTTGTAATCGGCGCCTTCAGGGACGACGCCGTGAAAAAGGTCATCGGGATGCCGGGCAACGAACACCCCCTCTACATCATGCCTGTCGGAAAGATAAAATAAAAACTTCCGGAAGAAAGCAACCGGTCTTTATTGAGAAATGCTTTTTATGACGCAATTTATAAAATTGACTATAAAAACATAAATACTTTAAACTGTCAGTTACGTTTATTTTGCCATTAGCGCAGAACTTTACTAATACGAAAAGGGGTAAACAGGATGTCAGAAATCGAAAATAAAACCGGAATCGATGAAGCGCAGAAGGAGGAAAGTTTTGCCGAACTGCTGGAGCAGAGCGACACTCACTCGGCACGGCTTCGTCCGGGGCAGAAAATAAAGGCCAAGGTCATCGCGATAGCAGGCGAGCTGGTCTATATCGATTTAGGCGGAAAGACCGAAGCTGTCATAGATGCAAAAGAGTTTGCCGATGAAAGCGGAAATTGTACCGCAAAGCTGGGCGACGAGGTCGAGGCGTTTTTTGTCAATGTGGAGGACGGGTTTAAAAAACTCACTACATTGTTAAGGGGCTATCCGGTTGGAAGGATAGAAGCTTTGAAGGGTTCGTACGAAGCCGGGGTGGCTGTCAGCGGAGAAGTGAAGAGCGAAGTGAAGGGCGGTTTTGAAGTTTCTGTCGGAGGCATTAAATGCTTCTGCCCGCAGTCCCAGATTGACCTGAAGGGCGTTAAAAACGGCGGAAGCTATGTCGGCAACACGTTTTCTTTTAAGGTTTTGGAATGCGATGATCGCGGCAGAAACGTAGTGCTTTCAAGGCGCGCGCTGCTTGAGGATGAAAACAAGTCAAAGTTCGACAAGCTTAAAGAAACCTTGACCGTAGGGGCCGAGGTATCGGGTAAAGTCCGCTCCATACAGAATTTCGGGGCCTTTGTGGATATCGGCGGAATTGACGGTCTTATCCCGATAAGCGAAATGTCTTGGGGAAGAATAGAGAACCCTGCTTCCGTGCTTTCTATAGGACAGGATGTGAAGGTCAAGGTCATAGGCATAGACTGGGACAAGAGAAGGGTTTCGCTCAGCATCAAGGCTTTGTCCTCTGATCCTTGGGGCGGCGCTGAAGATCGTTATCAGGTCGGCGGCAAGGTAAAGGGCAGGATTGCCCGGTTATTGCCGTTCGGGGTCTTTATAACCCTCGAAGACGGGATTGACGGCCTTATTCATATATCGAACTTAGGCGCTGGAAGAAGGATAAAGCATCCCCGCGACGTTGTGGAAGTCGGACAAGAGGTTGAGGGATATATCCTTTCGGTGGACATAGCCAACAGGAAGATATCGGTTTCGCTTCAGCCCGAAAGCAAACCCAAGCAGATAGATTATCCTAAAATAGGTGACATGGTCGAGGGAACTGTTGAAAAGGTCATGAACTTCGGTGTTTTTGTAAAACTTAGCGAGGACCTGACCGCTTTGCTTCCTAACTCTGAAGCCGGCACTCCTAAGGGGTCTGACCATACCAAGATATTTTCAGCAGGAAGCAAAGTGCAGGCTGCTGTTATCGATGTCGATACAGAAAACGGCAAGGTAACTCTCAGTCTTAAGGCTGTTAAGTCCCGCGAGGAGCAGGACGAATATAAGACCTACATCGAATCCATGAAGAAAAGCGATTCAGGACTCGGCGTACTCGGTGAAAAACTTAAGAGCGTTATAGAAAACAAGAATTCCTGAGTTTGATTAAACGATAAAACTTCATTCCGTCCCTGTTTTCGCGGGGGCGGAATTTTTTATTTCCCTAAAAAAACTGTAAGAACGAATCCCTAAAACATTTCTACGGCCTCCAATATTTAAAAAAGCCTGAAGGTGGGCAGAAACTTCTGTTGCGCTGTATGTAAGTCGCTTTTGTAACATAATTGTTTGATAAATAAGAGTAATTAGTGTGAATTCGTACTCCGGTATGCAAAAAAAGTCGCAGCCTTCCTGATCAGGTCCGAACAAATAAGTTGCCACTTTGTCACTATGACATTGCCACTTTGGCAATGTTGAACGTAGTTCAAACACTCAATTTCGCTAAAATTGGCGTTTTTTGCCCCAATTTTAGCGAAATTGAGTGTTGGCATGACATATGCTTAATTAGAGTCTGTTCATAAACTATGTTATTTCGTCTGTCATTCCCGAAGTTTTTAATCGGGAATCCAGTATTTTCAATATGTTCTGGATCCCCGGGTCAAGCCGAGGATGACAACTGTTTACTTTATGGACAGACTCTAATTATAAAACGCATCGCCAAGCAGAATATTTATTATCATGGGAGATAAATTTATGACGCTGCTTGTATTTATGATCGATGGACATAATTACGCAATAGAATCTTCCTATGTCCGGAAGGTCGTTCGTATGGTAGAAATAACCCCTCTTCCCGGTGGGCCGGACGCTATTCTCGGCGTGATCGATGTACAGGGAGATATTGCGCCGGTCATAGACCTGAGGCGTTGTCTCGGTATGAATAACCGGGAGTTGAATATATGCGACCAGTTGATCATAGTCCATGCGGAGGGTCGCTGTTTTGCATTGCCGGTGGATGAGACGGAAGGAGTAATAGATTGCAGTGAAGAAACCGTGACGCCGGCGTCAGGCATTGTTTCCGACGCTATATATGTATGCGGTGTCGCTAAACGGGCCGAAGGCATGGTACTCATTTACAGCATCGAGAAGCTGCTCTCAGTTGCCACCGAGGCATTGACAACGTTGGAACCGGAGCAACTGACAGGTGGACAAAATGCCTGATTTAAAGATGTTGTCTATAAACGGCGCCAAGGGGCATCCCGATACAGAAGACTATCTGTCCGACACCCTGTTGTCGCAGTTCAGCGAGTTCATTGCACATCGTATGGGGCTTCATTTTCCGAAAAAGCAATGGGTGTCGCTTGAAAGTGGGATCAGGTCTGCGGCCCGCGAGCTCGGGTTTTCAGATACCGCGTCCTGCATCAACCAACTGTCAAGCGCGGCCATTTCAAGGACCGAGATTGAGAAACTGGCGGGCCACCTTACTGTGGGTGAGACTTTTTTTCTGCGTGACCGCAGGGTGTTTGAAATCATAAGGGACGAGATCATCGGCAAAATGGTCGGTGAACGCGGCAATGCGGACAGGCGCATGAGGATTTGGAGCGCCGGTTGTTCTACGGGCGAAGAACCTTATTCTATTGCCGTGCTTCTAAGTGAAATGGGCGACATGCTCAAGGATTGGAACCTTTTCATTCTTGCAACGGACATTAACGCCGGGGCGTTGCACAAGGCCTCTGAAGGTACATATGCCCAATGGTCGTTCAGGGACACACCGCAGTGGTTCAAAACGAAATATTTCAGGGAAGAGGGTAAAGGACATTTCAAAATACGGAGCGATGTTAAAGAAAGAGTCAGTTTTGCGTACCTCAACCTAGTGGACGATGTGTATCCGTCGCTTCTTAACAATACCAATGCGTTGGACCTGATCGTATGCCGCAATGTGCTGATGTACTTTGTGCCTGAACTGGCCTGCGCGGTTGTGGAGCGTTTTTATAGATGCCTTGTAGAAGGGGGATGGTTGATCATAGGGCCGTGCGAGGCATCTCAGGAGGCCTCGCGGTTGTTCACCGCGGTAAATTTTGGCGATGCCGTAATGTACAGAAAAGAGAGCCGGAAAAACGCACCCCGTGATGCTTTAATAATAAATAACTTAACAAAGCCGCACAAATCACCCTCCCCTTCATCCCCTCCCCTCAAGGAAGGGGAACTAACACAACCTTCTCCCCTCAAGGGAGGGGAACTAATACAACCCTCTCCCCTCGCGGGAGAGGGCGAGGGTGAGGGGGCTTTGCTTGTGAATTCCTTAGTAATATGCGGCCCTGTGACGAAAGCGCCTGAGCCCCTGACCTTCGACACTGCGCTGGCTTTTTATGAAAAAGGGCTTTACACGGAATCGGAGGAGGCGCTTAGAACGCTTATCGTGGAAGGAGCTCGTGATACGCGAACAACGGCCCTTTTATGCCATACTCTGGCCAATCAGGGCAGACTAGAAGAGGCTCTGACGCTTATAGATCAGGCCATTGTTTCGGACAAATGCGATTTTGGACTTCACTATTTGCGGGCCTCTATCTTTCAGGAACAGGGAGAGCTCGACGATGCTGTGAGGTCCCTTAACCGTGTCCTTTATCTAGAGCCGGATTTTGTTCTCGGGTACTTTGTATTAGGCAACCTCCTACAGCGCCGGGGCAAGGCGGATGATGCGCGCAGATATTTCGAAACAGCCCTTTCACTTTTATCGCGTTTTAGAGCGAACGACGTGCTGCCTCTGTCCGAAGGTATGACTGCAAAGAGACTGAAGGATATTATCGAAACGATGCTGGGTGGTCAGAAATGAGCAGTTTGCAATGGAAACCCGCACTGTCCGTCGAAGACCAAAAGAAGGTACTTAAAGCCCGGGCGCAAGCACTTGCCAAAGTGGCCGCGTCAGAAGACCCCGGCCTTGAACGGATCGAAATCATCGAATTTCTTCTGGCCCATGAGAGGTACGGCTTGGAGACCCGTTATATAAGCGAAGTGTACCCGCTCAAGTATCTTACGCCATTGCCGTGTACGCCTAGCTTTGTTGTAGGAGTTGTAAACGTGAGGGGCAGGATTGTATCTGTGCTGGACCTGAAGGTGTTTTTCGAACTTCCGCACAAAGGGCTCACAGACCTCGATAAAGTCATCATTTTGAACAACGACACTATGGAATTCGGTATTCTGGCGGACGCTGTCCTCGGCGCACGACTACTGCCTGTCAGAGAGTTGCAGCCGTCGCTGCCCACACTGACGGAAGTCCGCGCCGAGTATTTGAAAGGGGTCACCGAAGACCGTCTGGTTGTGCTGGACGCGGAAAAAATTCTCTCGGACAAAAAAATCATAGTTCACGAGGAGGTTTAGGATGAAATGGTTTATGGATATTTCTACGCGGGGGAAGCTTGTTTTAAGTTTTGGCCTTATCATTGTGTCCTTATCTGTAGCAATCACTATAGCGTACAGCGGCCTGATTAAAATCCAGAAATCGCAGCAGGATTTGTTCGAAGAGGACTTCAAATCTGCCGTAACGATGATACAACTCAGGAGCCACATGAACAGGATGCGCGCGGCCATTCCTATGATGCTTTTGGCGAAAAACGAGTCCGAGGTAAAGGCATGGCACGAAAAGGTGAAGGAAGTGGACAAGGAAATGCTTGATGAAATACCGAAACTGCAAAAAAAACTTCAAAACGAGCCGAAGCTTTCCGCAAAAATTGAGGAATTGTCTGTTGTCTTCAATGCCTTCAGGGAGGCGAGAGACACAAAAGCCTTTCCTTTGATATATGCAGGGAAGGTCGAGGAGGCAAAAAAGCTGGTAGGCGGCATTCAGACGGAGCGTTACGAAAAAATACGCGCTATTGCAAAAGAACTGGGCGAGATAGAGGAGGAACACGCCCGCCAGCGCATAATGCAATCGCAGCAGCATGCCGATAATTATATCCGTCTCTTCGTGGCGGTCGGGATAATTTCAATGTTTTTCGCTTCAGGCATCATTATTGCCCTAAATAAAGTAATCGCCAACCCGCTCAGGGAGATAGCCCTGATCGCGGAGCGCATTGCAGCGGGAGACCTGACGGTAAAATTCCACTCAGGGCAGAGAAGGGACGAGGTCGGCGTGCTTTCCCAATCTTTCTCCCGTATGGTCGATTCGCTGACGCTGACCGAAGCGGCTGCGGGCAGGATAGCAGCAGGAGAATTGCCGTCCGGAGGCCGGAAGGACGAGGTCGGGATTTTAGCGCAAGCCTTTTCCCGTATGGTCAACTCTCTGATAGCCACGGCTGAGGTTGCAAAGAAAGTGGCCGAAGGCGATTTGACGGTAAAGGTCACCCCCCAGTCCGATAAAGATGTCATGGGCAATGCCCTTGCGGACATGGTCAAGGGGTTGCGCGAAATAACAAAAGAGGTTGTCGAAGGGGTGAGTGTCCTCGCCTCTTCATCCACGGAGATAATGGCCTCCACCACTCAGGTGGCCTCGGGCGCGTCCGAGACTGCGACCGCAGTCAGCGAAACGACAACTACAGTGGAGGAAGTAAAGCAGACCGCTCAAGTGGCCAGCCAGAAGGCCAAGAACGTATCCGAGGTCGCACAAAAGGCCGTGCAGGTGGCGCAGGGCGGGAAAAAAGCGGTGGATGAATCCATTACCGGCATGAACAGGATACAGGAGCAGGTCTCCTTTATCGCCGAGAGTATCGTACGCCTGAGCGAGCAGAGTCAGGCCATAGGAGAGATAATCACCACGGTCAACGACCTTGCCGAGCAGTCGAACCTCCTTGCGGTCAATGCATCCATCGAAGCGGCAAAGGCAGGGGAACAGGGTAAAGGCTTTGCGGTTGTCGCGCAGGAGGTAAAGAGCCTTGCGGAACAGTCCAAGGAGGCCACGGCGCAGGTGCGCGCGATACTTTCCGATATCCAGAAAGCGACCAATGCCGCTGTAATGGCGACCGAACAGGGGAGCAAAGCGGTAGAGGCCGGGGTGCGGCAAACCAAGGAGGCGGGTGAGTCGATCAGTCAGATGGGCGAGGCGATCGAAGAATCGGCGCACGCGGCTTTGCAGATAGCGGCTTCGAGCCAGCAGCAGTTGGCCGGCATGAGTCAGGTCGCCCAAGCAATGGAAAACATAAAGCAGGCGAGCGAGCAGAACGTGACGGGTATGAAGCAGGTCGAGGTTACTGTGCAGGGCCTGCATGACTTAGGACAAAAGCTCAAACTGCTGATCGAAAAATACAAGGTGTAAAGGCAGAGGTCAGGGGTCAGCATTTACTAAGGAATACATTTACAATGCCACATGATTTGTCATTCCCGCGAAGGCGGGAATCCAGAAATATCTTGAAAATACTGGATCCCCGGGTCAAGCCCGAGGATGACAGATATGAGG
>SCQE01000064.1 GCA_004321915.1 Nitrospirota bacterium | reverse complement strand
AAACCACTGACTGGAGAGCCGTATGCGGGAAATCCGCCTGTACGGTTCGGAGGGAGGGGAGGCGAAAGCCTTTCCTACCCCCTATCAGATATGAGGCTTTGTCATGTTAGTTCTTAGTAATCTTCACGCGTCTTGCCCCCGTAGCTTTTGGGTTTGCGGGCCAATAACATTTTTGTCGGGTCGGATGCGAATATTTTCCGGTTTTTTTTAAAACTATTTCTTGACAAAGCTGCCCGACCTCTTAATCCTCTGATTTCTAATAGTTTTTAACAATTGTTAGTAACTCGTTAAAAAAGGTTTTGCAAAACTGCAAAACTGCCTTATAAATAAAGGTTTTTCTCCATCTGTGCCTATTTTTGAGGCACTCTAAAAAGCATTAAAATTCATCAGGTTTTGACTAGCATATCATGTTTGCGGCGCTGACGCGGTTTTGTATTTAAAGGCATCGTTGCTGCTCAATGATCTTGGCTGTGCGGTGTGATATTAATGAGAGTGCACGCCGATTTTTCCGCTTGGGCTGCTGCGGAATGTTGTGTTGTTTGGAACAGCGGGTGCTGCTTTCTTATAATGCCCTAAGCTGTTTGCTTCCATAGGGCGAGGCCCCCGACAGACAGCGCATTCATTGAGGTGTTACGCATGGCCTTCCATGATACCTTGATTTATGAACCTGCCGCATGTGAAAATCAACAGAACTCTATGCGTTTCAATAATCTAAAGAAGCAGCGCCTTGTCAGAGGCTTTTGTATCGCAGTTTTGGCGACGATTATTTTTGCTTTTGTCGTATCCTGCGGGAAAAAGAGCAACCCGACCCTCAAGTCTTTTGAAAAACCGGAGCCTGTGCGTGCCGTAAAAGTGGAGCATCGCGGAAACGAAATGATAGTTTCGTGGCCTTATCCTTCTTCCGCAAGGCAGGCCTTGAAAGGTTTTATTGTCGAAAAAGCGGAGGATACCGGCGGTACCGCTCCGGAATTTAAAAAGATCGCTGTTCTGTCTCCGGCCGCCTCGCAGTATGCGGACGACCGGTTTTCGTCCGGTAAGAAATATCTTTACAAGGTGCGTCCGGTCAATTCGAGAGAAGTTTCAGGCGACGACTCTCCTGTTGTGTCAGCCGCCCCGGCCGGGCTTCCTGCAAGGCCGCAAGGCCTCGCATACAGGATAACTGATGACACGGTCGAAATTTATTGGCAGAAGGGGCCCGGCAGGCTCTTTTACAATATCTACAAAAGCGATATCAAAGATAAGATTCAGCCGACACCTCTCAACAGCGCTCCGCTTAAAGAACCTTTCTTTAAAGATGCCATAAATCCTTCGGCCTCTTTTTATTACCATGTAAAGGCCTTGCTGGGCACCGACATTGTCGATGAGGGGCTCCCTTCGGACACATTGGTTTTGGGGCCGGAAGCCTTCGTGCCTGCTGGCCCGTCCGGACTTAACTTTGTCCCGACACCCTCAAAGGTATTTCTGCTCTGGAAAGAGGCGCCGGAATCGTGGGTCAAAGGCTATCGTATTTACCGCAAGCGCTCAGGGGAAGACTCTTTCCTCCTTATAGGCGATTCTGTCGCCCCTGCTTTTAACGACCGTGAACCCCTTACACGCAAGACGTTCTATTACGTCACTGCCCTAGGCCCGGTAAAGGAAAGCGCCCCTTCAAATTCAGTAGAAGCGGACCCTCTTGTCGAGGACTGAGCTTGGATAAAATATTGCTCGGACATGGGAGCGGCGGCAGGCTTATGCATCAGCTTGTTCGAGAACATTTCGCCCCGGCCTTTTCTATCGAAGAACTCGGCGATTCTGCGGTCATCGATATCAGCCTGTCGGGAATCTGCGAGCAAGGCGCAAGACTGGCATTCACGACCGATTCGTATGTGGTTTCCCCGCTTTTTTTCCCGGGAGGTAATATAGGAGAGCTTGCGGTGAACGGCACTGTTAACGATTTGGCGATGGTCGGAGCAAAACCTCTATACCTTACTGCCGGCTTTGTCATCGAAGAGGGGTTTTCCGCCCCGGAGCTTGAAAAGATCCTCTTTTCTATGGCGGCCGCTGCAAAGAACGCGGGTGTTAAAGTCGTTGCCGGAGACACGAAGGTCGTCGATAAAGGCAAAGGCGACGGGATCTTTATCAATACTGCCGGAGTCGGTGTTGTCCATCCGTCTGTCGATCTTTCGGCCAAGAATATCGCTCCGGGAGATGCGGTGATAGTGAGCGGTTTTATCGGGGACCACGGCATAGCGGTCATGGCGGAAAGAAACGGCCTGACCTTCGACCCGCCGGTGCTTAGCGATACTGCGGCGCTTAACGGTCTTACCGCTGCGATGCTGAAGTGCGTTCCGGATTTAAAGGCGATGAGGGACCCGACGCGCGGCGGGGTTGCCACCACGCTTAAAGAGCTTGCCCTCGAAGCGGGCGTATGCATAGTCATAGATGAAAAGGCGCTGCCCATAACAGGCGGTGTCAGGGGCGCATGCGAACTTTTAGGCTTGGACCCGCTTTATGTTGCGAACGAGGGCATACTGATTGCCGTTGTTCCTCAAGACTCTGCCGGGGCCCTGCTGGCCGAAATGAAACGGCACCCTCTGGCCCGCAACTCAGCCGTAATAGGCAGGGCCGGCGGCGCTGATTCGGGCAAACCCGGAACGGTTTTGCTGAAGACCTCTATCGGCGGTTCGCGCATTATCGATATGCTTCAGGGCGAACAGCTGCCGAGGATATGTTAGAATAAAAGACTAAATCCGGCCCTTGCGGCCGAATGGAGGTTTTCGGGGATATGAAAAAAGTTTTGTTGGTTTTTTGCATTTGCGCCGCGATTTTTGTTCAGGATGCGCAGGCCGCGATCTTGCTCGATAAAGTAATGGCTGTAGTGAACAAAGAGGTCATCACATGGAGCGACCTCTACCGCGCGATGGAGTTTGAGGCAACCGATGCGGTAAAGGCGATGAAGGACGAAGATCGGCGCAGGCTTTTCAGGGAAAACGAAATGACGTTTCTTGAAAAGCTGATAGACAAAAGGCTTCTGCTGCAGGAGGCCGAGGCGCTCAAGATAGTCGTGAGCGAAGACGAGGTCACGGGCGCGGTAAAAAATATCATGGACAAATATGCGATGAAGGAAGAGGCCTTCAAAGAGGCCATGAAGCGCGAGGGGTTCACCTTGGCGCAGTACCGTAAAAGCCTCAGCGAGCAGATAATCATAGGCCGTATAGTGGACCACGACGTGCGGAACAAAATTGTGATTTCAGATGCCGAGGTGGACAAATATTTTGCAGAGAACCCCAACCTTGCCAAGGAGAACGAAGGCTACGACTTGAGTCAGATCTTTATCAGGAAGACCGACAGCAATGCCCAGACCGAGGCAAAGTTAAAAGAGGTAATAGCCAAGATCAAGGAAGGCGAGGCTTTTTCGGCCGTTGCGCAGCAGTATTCCGATGACGCGACCGCGCGTATCGGCGGCAGCCTAGGGTTCATCAAGAAGTCCGAACTTAGTCCTGAATTCGTCAAAGCCCTCTCGACGTTAAAACAGGGTGAGATCAGCGATCCTTTCTGGGGCCCTAACGGCATGCATATTCTATTGGTAAACGAGGCGGTCTCTTTTAAGGACCAGAAGGAATTGCGGAACGCTGTGAAGCATAAGCTGTTCGAGGAGAAGTTCAACGACCAGTATAAAAACTGGCTTAAAGGCCTTAGAGAAAAAGCTTACATCGAGATAAGGCTTTAGCCTTCGCATTATTGTGGAGGAAAGGCTTCAGAAAATACTCGCCCACATGGGCGTCGCATCGAGAAGGAGCGCCGAAGAGATCATAGCTGAGGGCCGGGTCACGGTTAACGGCAAAATCGCGCATGTCGGCATGAAGGCTGACCCTGCCAAAGACCACATCAAGGTTGACGGCAAACTTCTCACCAGGACCGAGCCTCTGGTCTATTTCGCTTTCAATAAGCCGCGAGGCGTTGTAACATCCCTCTCCGATCCTGAAGGCAGACCGACGGTAAAGGACTTTCTGAAGTCCGTAAAATACAGGGTCTATCCGGTAGGCAGGCTCGATTATGATTCGGAAGGCCTTCTTATCATGACCAATGACGGTGATCTTGCCAATGCGGTTATGCATCCGGCAAAAGAGATTGCCAAGACTTACGTTGTCAAGATCAAAGGTATAGTTTCCAATGAAGCGATAGAGAAGTTGAGAAAAGGCGTAAGGCTCAATGACGGGATTACGGAACCCGCAAAGGTAAAAAAAATAAAAGAGACCGAGAATAATTCGTGGCTCGAAATAACTATACACGAGGGCAGAAACAGGCAGGTGCGGCGCATGCTCGAAAAGGTGCGGTATGATGTCTTAAAACTGAGAAGGGTCTCTATAGGCGGGCTTAAGCTCGGAGGTCTTCCTTCGGGCGGGCTGAGGCGATTGACTTCAGAAGAACTGGAGCAGCTTAAAGAGGCTGTCGGATTAGCATAGTTTTTCAAGTAGCCCCGCCTTTTTGCTATACTATCACGATTTTATTGCCGGAGGAGAAATACTATGTTTAGAGATAGATGGTGCGGAGAGCTTAGAGAGTCCGATGCGGGCTCGAAGATAAAACTTGCCGGATGGGTCTTCAGGCGCAGGGACCACGGCGGTTTGATATTCGTTGACCTGCGCGACAGGAGCGGCTTGGCACAGGTGGTGTTCAGTCCGGACGTGGCAGCAGAAGCCCATGCGCTCGCCCACAGCATCAGGGGTGAGTTCGTGATTTCGGTTTCGGGAGAGTTGAGAAAAAGGCCCGCAGGCACAGAAAACAGCAACATCCCGACAGGAATGGTCGAACTGTACGCGGAAACGCTCAATGTTCTAAATGAATCGGCAGTGCTTCCGTTCCCGATGGAAGAGGCGGCCGAAGCAACAGAGTCGCTCAGGCTCAAACACCGTTATTTAGACCTCCGCAGGCCCGAACTCCAGAACAATCTTGTTATAAGGCACAAGACCACAAAGCTCGTCAGGGATTATCTTGACGGTCTGGGTTTTTTAGAAATAGAAACACCGATGCTCACAAAGTCCACGCCCGAAGGCGCAAGGGACTATCTTGTTCCGAGCAGGCTTAATCCCGGATATTTCTACGCGCTCCCGCAGTCGCCGCAGTTGTTCAAGCAGATACTCATGGTGTCAGGCCTCGAAAGATATTTTCAGGTGGTCAAATGCTTCAGGGACGAGGATCTGCGCGCAGACAGACAGCCTGAGTTCACTCAGATAGATATGGAGATGTCGTTTGTCGACATAGAGAATGTAGTCGGAATAGTCGAGGGCATGATAGGCAAGGTATTTAGCGATGTGCTCGGCGTGCAGGTAAAGACGCCGTTCAGAAGATTGAGCTATGCGGAATCTATGGAAAGGTTCGGCAATGATAAACCCGACTTGAGGTTCGGGCTCGAACTTAAAGATATGGCCGACCTTGTGGGACAGAGCAGCTTCAAGGTTTTCCTAGATGCGCTTGCGTCAGGGGGCCGCGTCAAGGCGATAAACGGCAAAGGCATGGCAGGGCTTTCGCGCAAAGAGATAGACCTGCTCACGGCAGAGGCCCAGTCTTTCGGCGCAAAGGGGCTTGCATGGATAAAGTTGAAAAACGGTTTTGAATCGCCTATCACGAAATTTTTCCCCGAAGAAATTTTGAAGCAGATGGCAGAAAGGCTCGAAGCTGTCGAAGGCGATTTGATGATGTTCGTGGCTGATAAAGGAAAGGTTGTAAACGATGTGTTGAGTCGCATGAGGCTTGAGCTCGGCAAGAGGCTGGACCTTGTTAAAGAGGGTTTTGAGTTCGCATGGATAACCGATTTCCCGCTCCTTGAATGGGACGAAGAAGAGGGTAGGTTTGCGGCAATGCACCATCCATTCACCTCGCCTGCGGACGACGACATTGAAAAAATGCTCCATCTGGATGCTTCCGCTTCCGGACTTCATACTTCTCACTTTCCACTTCTCACTTCTTTCAAGGCAAAGGCCTATGATATCGTGCTGAACGGTTTTGAGATAGGCGGAGGGAGCATCCGTATTCACCGCAAAGACCTGCAGTCTAGGATGTTCGATTTGCTCGGCATTTCAGAAGACGAGGCAAAGGCCAAATTCGGATTTCTGCTCGACGCGCTCGATTTCGGCGCTCCGCCGCACGGCGGCATAGCGCTCGGCCTCGACAGGCTCGTGATGTTGATGGTCGGAGCACAGTCCATAAGGGACGTGATCGCCTTCCCCAAGACGCAGAAGGCATTCTGCCAGATGAGCGGCGCGCCGGCGTCCGTAGCCGTGAAACAGCTCAGGGAACTGCATATTAAAACGGATATTCCGGCGTAGAGAAAATGTAAGAATCAGAACTTAACCTATCAGGCAACGTCAGAATAGATATTGCTTTCTGTTTGCAAAAACTTCTTCCTGTAATTGAGAGGCTTGGCACTGCCAGAAATAATGAACGTTACAATCAAAAATCATCAAAGACAAAATTTCTATATTCTACGACAGTTCGCTTTATCTGGACTTTCGGCGATAAGCGCAATTTTTCATTCTAACTCATTGAAAATAGACTGCAAATAGCTTTTCATAATGTAAGACCCACCAGATACTCCGTTGTTGCAACCTAAAGAGCAGGC
>SCQE01000063.1 GCA_004321915.1 Nitrospirota bacterium | reverse complement strand
TTGAGGCATCTGAGGACTGCCGTATATATGCTCAGCGGCAGCAGAAAAATGCAGCGCCGCATAGAAGACCCAACAGCGGGGCAGATTGAAGTCCTAAAGGCATTTGGATACGAAATAAAGAACGGTTGGGTCTTACAGATTTCAAAACGCTGAAACAGCCACTATCAAGCATTTGAGGCCTACTGTCTCTTATTATCGCCGAAAGTCCAGTTAAAGTCTTTCATTTTATCCGGGGAAGGAATTACAACAAGGGCATCTGATAAATGATGTCTCTGTATATGCCCCATTGTAGTTGCCTTGTCCTGTGCTATGTTTCTGAACTCAGGCAAATGATGTTTTATCCAGAAATAAAAAAACCATTCTGGATATTGTTCAGAACTAACCTTAAATAGATGCTGATTCAATACGCCTTTACCGTGTGACCATATTACTACTTCAAGACTGCCGGACCAAGAAAACAGAATATCACCATCGTTGATAATGTACTTTTCTGGTACATCGGCTCTTGCCATATCAGTTGCATCAGAGACGCCTTGCCTTAATTCTTTGATTTTTATGACAGGCAAGCTTTCTAAACCTGCGACAGGCGGATATTTCTGACAAGCTAATCCATTTATAAATTCGGCTATATCATCAAGCCCCTTTTCCTCCCACCCCTCCTCCGCCTCCTCCCCTTCGACAAGCTCAGGACGGCGCACAAACCACTGTCTGAAAAGCGTCTCCGCCAATGCCTCAAGGGTCTTGTTCTGGCGGTGCAGCAGGTCTATCTTGTCATCAAGGCTGCTGAGGATTGAGGCGATGGATTTTTGTTCGGGAAGAGGGGGCAAGTTCAGAAACAGATTATTGAAGGCATCTTTCGGTACTCTTTGTCTTCCAGAAGTGCCGTCAAAATTCATTTCAGCAAACGCCCTTATTTCATCCCATCGTGATAAGTAATAAACAAAGTCGTTATCTGAAACTCCCTCTTTGTCTCTGAAAACAAAAAACTCTGTTGACCCAAAACCAACGCCGCTTTTCAGCCCCTTTGCCTGACTTATTTTCCCGTTTTCAAGACAAGGGGTTATTCTCGCAAATAAAGTGTCGCCTTCATTAAAGCGAGCGCCGCCTGATAATTCTCTTTCAGTGTTTGGGTAACAGTGCTTTCGTCCGTCAGTCAAATCTTTCATTTCTACAAAGGAGTATTGTGCGCCTTTCATTAGTTTTACAGGCGGATTAATATTCACAAAATCAGAAAATTTATATTCCTTCCACTCACTCATTTGCCGCTTTCAGTTTTTCTCTGTTTGCAGGCTTATGTCTTTCGTTCCACAAAATATATTGAGCGCCCTTGTTATGCAAAGCTTCAAGGTATTCCCCCTTAGCTTCGCGCTCTTCGTTGTTGATTATTGCAAGTCCAACTACCCTTTTCCCAGTTTGTTTTTCTCTAACCTGCTTTACATCATCCCATGTGAACAGGAAATGAGGCAGATTCATTTTATTAATAGTGTTAAATGCCTTAATCAGAATTTCGCTTTGCCGGTAAGCTATTTGAAAGTCAAAAGTAAAGTCTATGCCCAAACTTCCCTTGGAAATAAAATAGGGTGTATATATCAATTCCTGCTCATCGAGATACGCTTTAACATCTTCTCTAAAAAGGCCTGCCACTGTGTGTTTGGCGAGGACATACAAATCATTTGCTTCTGAAATAGCCGATAGCAGGTTCAATTTCTTCTGAGGAAAAGTTGTTTCAGTAGCTTCTGCAATCAATTCTTTATCTTCAAGCCGCACGCCATAGTTCAGCAGTATTTTTTCCATCATTTCTTTTCTGTTCGGCGAACGCGATATTTCAACACCACTAAGTTCAAGATTTTTCAGCGTTTGCCCATCATCAGACAAGACAATTCTTCCGTTGACCTTCTTGACGTAAATCTCAATAGTATCATTAAACACGTCTGTAAACGGCGTGCTTATTTCAACCCATTCGCTTGATGGCAATTCTGTAATAACCGTTTTTTGTCTAAGGAAACGGTAGTAATCGTTTACAAGTTGATCAATCCAGTTCATATAAGTTTCATTTGGATACTGATTTCCACAAATGTTTGCAAGTTAATCTTGTTCCCAAAGGCCTGAACAATATTCCCAAACTCACTGATGTCGGCAAATTCCTTAATAGAAAATGAAGTATCTGCTTTCAGTGGTATAGCCCAAGCCAAAGGTTTGTAACTTTCCACATAATAATGGATATGACCTTCTTCAATCCATTGCCCGGCAAACGGTCTAAAAATATCAGGCACCTTATCATTAGCGATCTCCGGATTAGGGTGTCGTCCGTTAAAATCAACTCTTAATAAACCTATGCTCGCCTCCTCCTCTTGGAAATGCAGTGTCAATTTCAAATGTTTTTTGGAGCTTTGCGTTATTTCCATAAAAAAAGAAAACTCATCGTCATCTTTGGAAATCATAAATACTCTATCATCAACAGGGAATGTAGGTTTATATAATTTCCTTTCTAAAACGTCTGCGCCTTCGATGATATGCTTTGGCAAAGAAAGAAGATAATCCGCCTGCTGCTGTGTAATCATAAATGCAACCCCACTTTTATTCCTATGAAAATAACCCTGCTAAGTTTTTAGTATACTTTATTTGTCTAAAGTAAACTTGTCAATATTTAAGTTTACTTTGTCGCTTTAAAGTAAAATAAGGAAAACTTTAGTTTCACTTTCCCGCAATTTCCAGTTTGCTTAAATTGTCAAGAATAGCTTTGTTTAACAAGGCTTCTTCCGCTATCTGCCCTTCCAGCTCCGTCTTCAAAGCATTGAACCTCTCAACAAAATTGAAATCATCTTCATCATCAGGCAGGCCGATATATCTGCCGGGAGTGAGTACATAGTTCAAGGCCTTCACTTCATCCAAAGCCGCTGATTTGCAGAAGCCCTGAACATCCTTGTATTCGCCCTCGCCGGTGCGCCAGATGTGGTAGGTTCCGGCAATCAGGCTGATGTCTTCATCAGACAAGTTTCTGTTTCTACGGTTTATCAGATAGCCCATGTTGCGGGCATCTATGAAAAGAATCTCTCCCTTGCGTTTCTGCTTATTCCGGCGAATAAACCAGAGGCAGGCAGGTATTTGGGTATTGAGGAACAGCTTTGTCGGTAGGTTCACGATGCAGTCTATCAGGTCGTTTTCAACCATTGCCTTGCGTATCTCACCCTCGTTGTTTGTCTTTGTTGTCAGCGACCCTTTTGCCAATACAAAGCCTGCCATGCCTGTCGGCGCAAGGTGATAGAGGAAGTGCTGAATCCATGCGTAGTTGGCATTATTGGCCGGCGGCGAGAGTTTTTGACCTAACACGCTCCATCGCGCATCATTCTGGAGTAGGTCTCCGGACCAGTCGCTGTCGTTAAATGGAGGGTTTGCTATGATGTAATCGGCCTTCAGGTCTTTGTGCATGTCATTCAGGAACGAGCCTTCGTTGTTCCACTTAACATTGCTGCTGTCTATATGACGGATAGCGAGGTTCATCTTTGCCAAACGCCATGTTGTCTGATTGCTCTCCTGTCCGTAGATTGAAATGCGGTCTGTAGGATTCAGGGACAGGCCATTGCCTTTTTTCTTGTAATAATCCCTGTGCGCCTCAACAAACTTTTCACTCTGCACAAACATGCCGCCGGACCCATTGCAAGGGTCAAACACTCTGCCTTCATATGGTTCCAGCATCTCAACCAGCAGCCTTACGACACTGCCGGGAGTGTAAAATTGCCCGCCCTTTTTGCCTTCTGCAAGCGCAAATTCTCCGAGGAAATATTCATAAACTTTGCCGAGAATATCCTTGCTCCGCGCTTCTTTAGTGCCGAGCGCTGCGCTGCCTATAAGATCAATCAGCCCGCCGAGGCTCTGCTTGTCCAGCTTCTCCTGAGCATAAACTTTCGGCAAAACTCCGCGAAGTGATGGGTTGTCCTTTTCAATAGCATCCATCGCATCGTCAACATCTTTGCCTATGGTCGGGAGTTTTGCTCTGCCTTGCAGCCAATTCCAGCGGGCTGACGGCGGTACATAAAAGACCTTCTCTGCAGTGTATTCATTCTTGTCTTCCGGGTCAGCGCCTTCATAAGAGCCTTTGCCCTTTTTAAGTTTGAGGTAAAGTTCCTCGAAGGCGTCCGAGATATATTTCAGGAAAATTAAGCCCAGAACAACATGCTTGTATTCTGCGGCGTCCATGTTTTTCCTGAGCTTGTCCGCCGTCTTCCAGAGCTTTTTCTCCAGAGGGTCATCATTTTGGTTTTTCTTTTCTTTAGCAGCTTTCGCCATAAATCTCCTGAACAATCAAAGTTTCACCTGAAAATACCCCTCACCCGCACCCTCTCCCCCAAGGGGCGAGGGAACTCTCTATAATCCCCTCGGGGACAGAGGGGAGGGTGTCATTTTCATATTCTTTTGTGTTGTTTTCCAACATGTGTGTTTCATAGGTGAATTTTTATCAGATTCCTTTTTGCCTCACTGAAAGGCAGGGCCATTTCGGTAATTTCATATTTTATCGTATCCGGCAATTGCTTGATTTCAGAATCCAGTTTCGGGCCTTTGTTAAGTATAAGAATACCATCTTTTTTAATTAGCTGCTTGGTTTTTTTCACAAAATCATCGAGGCTGAAAAGCGCCCGTGTAACAGCCACATCAAATACCACATCCTTTATATCCTCGACCCTCGATTCGAGTATTTCGACATTATTGAGCTGCAGGACTCTTTTTATGTTTCTCAGAAAGGCGCATTTTTTCCTCGACGGCTCAACAAGGGTTATGGCGATGTCCGGGCGGACGATTGCTATAGGAGCGCCCGGAAACCCCGCCCCGCTGCCGATGTCCGCAACTGAACAGGCGTTTTCCGGCAGCAGCTTCAGGTATAACAGAGAATCGAGGAAATGTTTGATAATGATTTCTTCGTCTTTTTTGAGCGCGGTAAGATTATATGCCTTGTTCCATTTTTTGAGTTCAGCGAGATAGGTTTCAAAAGAAGCTATAACATGATTTTTGGGTTCGATTCCGAGTTGTTGCAGTCCTGAAGAGAGAGTTGAACGCATTTTGTGTTGCGGCAGGGCATGCTTCTATTGCATGCCCTGCCTATGGTTTCTTAGGTGCCCATTTCCCAGCTTTCCAAATAGTTCTTCTGCTCGGGAGTCAGTGCGTCTATCTTTATACCCATGGCCTTAAGCTTAAGGCGTGCGATTTCTTTGTCTATCTTTTCCGGTACGCTGTAGACCTTGTTCTGAAGCTTCTTGGCGTTCTTTACCATATATTCTGCAGAGAGCGCCTGATTCGCAAAGCTCATGTCCATAACCGCTGACGGATGCCCCTCGGCAGCCGCAAGGTTTATGAGACGGCCCTCTCCCAAAAGATATATTCTCTTGCCGCTCTTAAGGGTATATTCTTCAACATAGTCTCTGATGGTCCTCTTTGCCTTGGACAGTTTCTTAAGGCTTTCTATGTCTATTTCGACATTGAAATGCCCGGTATTGCAGACGATCGCGCCGTCTTTCATCAGAGGAAAAGACTTGCCCGAAACTACATTGATGTCGCCGGTAGCGGTAATAAAGATATCGCCGATCTTAGCTGCATCGGCCATAGGCATCACCTCGTATCCGTCCATGGTGGCTTCAAGCGCCTTAAGCGGGTCGATCTCTGTGACTATCGTCCTTGCACCCAACCCTCTTACGCGCATGGCAACGCCTCTGCCGCACCAGCCGTATCCTGCAACCACAACCACAGAACCCGAAATAAGCCTGTTGGTCGCCCTTATAACTCCGTCGAGCGTGCTCTGGCCAGTGCCGTAGCGGTTGTCAAAGAGGTGCTTTGTGTATGCGTCGTTCACCGCTATTATCGGATACTGCAGAGCGCCGTCAGCTGCCATAGCCTTAAGCCTTATGACGCCTGTGGTCGTCTCTTCGGTGCCGCCGATCACATTTTTAAGCAGCGCCTTTTCGGTTTTGTGCAGTATAGAAACAACATCCGCTCCATCGTCCATCGTTATCTGCGGCTTGATCGCGAGCGCGTCTTTGATATGCCTGTAATAGGTTTTCGTGTCCTCGCCCTTTATCGCAAAAACAGAGATGCCGGAATTTTTTACGAGTGAAGCAGCTACGTCATCCTGAGTGCTCAAGGGGTTGGAAGCGCAGAGGGATATTTCTGCGCCGCCCACCTTAAGGGTTTCCATGAGGTTGGCGGTTTCTGTCGTTACATGAAGGCAGGCGATTACTCTCATGCCTTTGAGCGGTTTTTCCTTTTTGAACCTGTCTGTGATGCTCTTGAGCACAGGCATTTCCTGCGCCGCCCATTCGATCCTGAGCTTGCCTTTATTGGCGAGGCCTAAATCTTTTACATCATATTTTGCCATTCATCCTCCAAATTTAAAGTGTCAGTGGGCGGTGAAAATCACCCTCCCACTGACACTGTCTTACGATTCAAAAATTAGACGCCCGCCTGCTTTTTAAGCGTATCCGCAAGGTCGGTCTTCTCCCAAGTGAAGCCCGGCTCGTTCCTGCCGAAATGGCCGTACGCCGCAGTCTTCTTGTAAACGGGCTTTCTGAGGTCGAGCTTTTCGATAATGCCTTTCGGGGTCATATCGAAGTTTTTGACTATGAGTTTTGAAATATCTTTTTCTGCTATCTTGCCTGTGCCGAAGGTGTCGACAAATACAGAGACCGGCTCGGGCACGCCGATGGCATATGCCAGCTGGATTTCGCACCTTGCGGCTATTCCTGATGCGACGATGTTTTTGGCGATGTATCTCGCCATGTAAGAGGCGGAACGGTCGACCTTTGACGGGTCTTTACCCGAAAAACAGCCGCCGCCGTGGCTTCCGACTCCGCCGTAAGTGTCAACGATGATCTTCCTGCCTGTAAGGCCGGTGTCGCCCTGCGGACCGCCTACGACAAAACGGCCTGTCGGGTTTATGTGGTAAACAACCGATTCTTCGTCAAGAAGCTCTTTGGGAATGACAGGCTTAATAACTTTTTCTATGACATCTTCCCGCAGCTCTTTGAGTGTTATATCAGGGCTGTGCTGCGATGAAATAACGACTGTGCGTACCTTATGCGGTTTCCCGTCCTTATACTCTATTGAAACCTGAGACTTGCCGTCCGGCCTGAGATAGCCGAGCACATCCTGTTTTCTCACCTCGGTAAGCTTTCTTGTGAGCTTGTGGGCGAGCATGATGGTCATCGGCATAAGTTCCGGCGTTTCATCGCACGCAAAGCCGAACATGAGGCCCTGATCTCCAGCGCCTCCGACATCAACGCCCATGGCTATATCTCCGGACTGTTTGTCGATTGAAGTGACAACAGCGCAGGTTTCATAATCAAAACCGTATTTGGCCCTTGTATAGCCTATTTCCTTGATGGTGTCCCTTACTATTTCCGGAATGTGCACATAACAGTTCGTCGTTATTTCTCCTGCCACAAATGCGAGCCCTGTGGTCACAAGGCATTCGCAGGCCACCCTCGCCTTAGGGTCCTGTGCGATAATCGCGTCGAGGATCCCGTCCGATATCTGATCGGCTATCTTGTCCGGATGGCCTTCTGTGACCGACTCCGATGTGAAAAGATAGTCTCTGTTGTTCTGCTTTTTGCTTGTTGTCATAACCCCACCTCCGTTTTGTAGTTTTATTTTATTAACGCTTCCGCTATCTGGACTGCATTCAGGGCCGCGCCCTTTTTCAGGTTGTCGGCCACTATCCACATATTGATCCCGTTGGGAATGGTTTCGTCTTCCCTTATTCTGCCGACATATGTATCGTCGAGCCCCTCTATGGCCTTCGGCATAGGATAAACATTTTTTTCGGGGGCGTCAAAAACAACCACGCCGGGCGCTGCGGCAAGCGCGGACCGCACCTCATTTGCGGTTATTTTATTTTCGGTCTCGATGTTCAGAGATTCCGAATGTCCCCTGAAAACAGGCACCCTTACCGTCGTTGCAGTGACCTTAACGGAATCGTCGCCCATTATTTTTTTGGTTTCGTTCGTCATCTTCATCTCTTCTTTTGTGTATCCGTTTTCGAGGAACTTGTCTATATGCGGAAGCACGTTAAAGGCTATCTGATGAGGATATACGTTGCATTTTACATCTTTAAAGTTGAGGATGTCCGTGGTTTGCTGCAGCAATTCATCCATCGCTTTTTTCCCTGTGCCGGACACTGCCTGAAAGGTCGTCACAATGACGCGCTTGATCTTGGCCAAGTCATGAATAGGCTTTAACGCAACGACCATCTGTATTGTCGAACAATTAGGATTGGCGATTATGCCTTTGTGCCAAGCAAGGTCGTGACTGTTAACTTCGGGAACGACCAGAGGAACGGCCGGATCCATGCGCCATTCGCTTGAATTATCTATTACAACGCAACCCGACTTCGCAGCTATAGGGGCCCAGATTTTTGATCTCTCGGCGCCTGCCGAAAAAAGCGCGATATCTATACCTTTGAACGAATCGGCTTTCAGCGCTTCAACCGTTATTTCCGCGCCTTTATATTCGAGCGTTTTGCCTTCGGATTTTTCGGACGCGAACAGCCTGAGCTTCTCAACAGGGAAATCCCTTTTTTCGAGTGTCTCTATCATCTCATTTCCAACGGCCCCGGTCGCTCCGACGACCGCCACAACATAGTTCTGTTTCTTTTTGAGCATACTGCTACTCCTTTATGTCCTGCATGTATTTGACCGTAAGGTCTCCGACCTCGGTTGTCGAATATCCCATTTTTCCTGCCGCAAGGCTTGTAAGTTTTTGCCCGGTCACGATCATTACCGCTTTTTCTATTGCGGCCGCTGCCTTGCTTTCGCCGAGGTGATCGAGCATCATTGCCCCGGCACAGATCGCAGCAAGAGGATTTATGATATTCTGGCCTTTATATTTGGGCGCCGAGCCGCCGATCGGTTCGAACATCGAAACCCCGGCAGGATTTATATTGCCTCCGGCCGCGATTCCCATTCCGCCCTGAATCATCGCTCCGAGGTCCGTAATAATATCTCCGAACATATTGTCTGTCACAATCACGTCAAACCATTCCGGATTTTTAACGAACCACATTGTTATCGCGTCAACATGTGCATAATCGGCCTTTATTTTAGGATACTCTTTGGCGACCTCATAAAAGGCCCTCTCCCACAGGTCGAAGGCAAAGGTCAGAACATTGGTTTTTCCGCAGAGGGTCAGCTTGTTGTCTTTGTTTCTTTTTTTGCAGTATTCAAAGGCGTAGCGGATACAGCGCTCAACGCCTTTTCTGGTGTTTATCGACTCTTGGACCGCAATCTCGTCCTGCGTGCCTTTTTTCAAAACGCCGCCCGCTCCTGCATACAGGCCCTCGGTGTTTTCTCTGACTACAACGAAATCTATATGTTCCGGTCCCTTGTCTTTCAGCGGGCATTCGACGCCCGGATAAAGCTTGACCGGCCTGAGGTTTACATACAGGTCGAGCTCGAACCGAAGTCTTAAAAGTATGCCTTTTTCGAGTATCCCCGGTTTTACATCGGGGTGTCCTATTGCTCCGAGAAATATCGCGTCATGTCTTTTGAGTTCGACAGGCGCGCTGTCCGGCAAAACTTCGCCGGTCTTGAGATATCTGTCCCCGCCGAAATCGTAGCCTTGCAAATTAAGCTTGAACCCGAATTTCTCGGCAGCCGCTGTTATGACTTTTATCCCCTCGGCCACAACCTCAGGGCCGGTGCCGTCGCCGCCTATTACCGCTATGTTGTAAGTTTTGCTCATCTAAGCGGCCCCCTTCATCCTGTTTTTGGTCCATTCTATCAACCCGCCCGCAGCTATAAGGTCCTGCATAAAAGGCGGGATCGGTTTTGCCTGATATTCTTTGCCGGTCGAAAGGTTTTTCACAACGCCTTTTGAGGCGTCTATCTCGATCGTGTCCCCTTCTGCAATAAGTTCGGATGCTTCGGCTGATTCAAATATCGGGAGACCGATGTTAAAGGCGTTTCTGTAGAATATTCGTGCAAAGCTGCTTGCGACCACTGCATTGATCCCGGCGGCTTTTATAGCGATAGGCGCGTGTTCTCTTGAAGAACCGCATCCGAAATTCTTGCCGGCGACAATTATATCGCCAACCTTCATCTTTTTGGGAAAATCTTTGTCCGCATCTTCCATTACATGCCCGGCGAGTTCTTTAGGGTCTGAGGTGTTCAAATACCTTGCGGGGATTATCGCATCGGTATCGATGTCGTTACCGAACCGCCAAACATTTCCTTTGAGAAGCATCTATGTCCTCCTTCGCAAAAACATAGCAATTTTCAGCAAGATTTTTATTATAAATATATGGTCTATTTTTTTCCACCAAAAAAAGAGTACAGCTTGACTAAAATGGAAAATAAAGGCTTAAATATATGCTATGAAAATTTCTGGAAAATCAAAGAATAAGGCGCTGTTCACATTTATTGTTTTTTGTTTGACGGCGGTTTTTATAACGTCTTGCGGCGGCAAAAAACCGGTCAAGGAAGAGGTATTCGATCCCGAAAAACAGCTTTTGCTTGCGGACAAGCAGGTAAGGGACCAGGAATACGAGGAGGCGCGAAAAACCCTGCTCGAAGTCAAAAACAGGGAAACGGCGAAAAAATTCGCTCCGATGGCGCAACTGAAAATAGCGGATTCTTATATAAAGGACAGCGAGATAGA
Organism: Nitrospirota bacterium; assembly: GCA_004321915.1. GTDB lineage: Bacteria > Nitrospirota > Thermodesulfovibrionia > Thermodesulfovibrionales > Dissulfurispiraceae > MYbin3. Next base: position 63,006 of record SCQE01000063.1, on the reverse strand, counting down.
CCTCGGCGTAGAGGAATACCGCAAGTTTCTCGAACTGTATCCGGACAACCAGAATGCGCCGTATGCGCAGTACCAGATAGCTATGGCCCATTTTTCACAGATAGAGGCCGCAGACAGGGGTTCGGGGGCCGCGCAAAAAGCGCTGTATGAATTCCGGAGACTGAAGGAGCTTTATCCGAGAAATCCTTACCGTGAAGCGGTTGAGCTTCGCATAGAGAAATGCCTGAACATAATAGCCGAAGGCGAATTTGTTGTCGCACAGTATTATCACAAGAAAGAATCTTATTTTGCGGCGATCCAAAGAATAGAGGGCCTGCTTAAAAAATTCCCCGAGTACAGAGAAACCGACGAGGCGCTGCTTCTGCTCGGAAAGTCCTACAAGGCGTTGAAAAACACCGTAAAGGCCAAAGAAATCTTTAAAAAGCTGACAGAAAACTATCCGAAAAGCAAAGCTGCCGCAGAGGCAAAGAAAGAGTTGTGAGCCTTTATTACCCCGCCTTCATAAACCTGAAGGGGAAGGAATGCGTTGTTGTGGGCGGCGGCAGGGTTGCCGAGAGGAAAATCGCACAACTTATAAAGGCCGGCGGACTGGTAAAGGTAATCAGCCCTGCTATTACGGAGGGCCTTAAGAAGCAGAAGACAAAAAGAAAAATAGTCCATATTGAACGGAAATACCGTAAAGGCGACCTAAAGGGCGCTTTTCTGGTTGTGGCCGCAACCTCTGACGGAAAGATCAACCAAGCTGTGTCGCAGGATGCGGAAAGCCTTGTCAATGTCGTTGATCAGCCCGCTTTAGCAAATTTTATAGTCCCGTCCTTGATATCGAGAGGCCCTTTGACGATTGCCGTTTCGACCGCAGGGGCGAGTCCCGCCTTAGCTAGGGCGATAAGAGAAGAGCTTGAAAGCAGTTATCCGGCCGATGTAGGACAGTTTCTCCGGTTTATAAAAAAAATGAGAGAAGCGGCATTGAAAGATATTCCGGACAAGGTCCTGCGGGAAGCATTTTTGAAAAAAAGCGCATCAAGGAAAACAATAGAACAGCTGCGTTCACAGGGGTTTAAAACAGTGAAAAATGGGATAGAGAATTCATTTAACAGTCTAAGGAGAAATGCGCTTGCTTAATGTCGGGGTGATAGGCGTAGGCTATTTGGGACAGCACCATGCGCGGATTTTTTCGGGGATAGAAGGGGTCCGGCTTGTCGGAGTGGCGGATGCGGATTTCGAAAGGGCAAAAGAAATAGGCGCAAAATACGGATGCGGGGCCTTTGCCGGACTGGATGATCTGATCGATAAAGTCGATGCGCTCAGCATCGCGACCCCTACGATAGCGCATTACGAAGCTGCCGCTATCTGTATTTCAAAGGGCAAGCATCTATTGATAGAAAAGCCTTTGACAGCGACCCTTGAAGAGGCTGAGCGCCTTATAGCGGCCGCAGACAAGGCCGGGGTAATTGTTCAGGTCGGCCTGCTCGAAAGGTTCAACCCGGTCGTTGTCCGCGCATTCGATTTGTCGGCGCATTCTACATATATAGAAGCGGAACGCCTTTCACCTTTCTTGGGCAGGAGTCTCGATATAGACATAACTCTGGATCTGATGATCCATGATGTCGATATTTTGCTGGCGCTCAAAAAGCGCGATGGGGCAAAGTTGAAAGAGGTCCGGGCCTCCGGCGCGATGATGCTGACCAATAATATAGATTTTGCCAAGGCATGGCTTGAGTTTGACGACGGCTGCTGCGCTTCTTTGACCGCAAGCAGGGTCTCTGAAGCAAAATCCCGCAAGATGCTGCTTCTGCAGAAGGGCGTCTGCTTATCGCTCGACTATCAGGATATGACCATAAAACGTTTTGCTGTCAGAAACGGTGTTTATGGTCCGGAAGAGATCGCCGTAGAAAAAAAAGAGCCGCTTAAAGAAGAACTGCAGGATTTTGTCCGCTGCATTTTACACAAAAAAAGGCCCCTCGTTTCGGCTTCGGACGGCAGAGAGGCCCTCGAACTCGTTTTGCGGATAAGCCATATGATAAAGAAAAACCGGCAAGGAGTTTAGAATTCATGAAACCTATGATAGACCTCAAAAAACAGTATCTGTCGATCAAGGACGAAATCCTTGAGACCTTAAACGGAATACTCGAAAGCTCCCAATATGTTTTGGGCAAGAACGTTCTTGAACTCGAAAAAAGGGTGATGGATTACCACGGCGTAAGCAATGCGGTTGGCGTGGCTTCAGGCACTGACGCGCTTCACCTTGCATTGAAGGCGCTCGGTATAAAAGAGGGCGACGAGGTCATTACCACGCCCTTTACATTTTTTGCTACGGTCGAAGCGATACTTTATGTCGGCGCAAAGCCTGTTTTTGCGGACATAGACCTTGAGACTTACAATATAGACACAAACATGGTAGAGGAAAAGATAACGGACAAAACCCGCGCGATAGTCCCTGTTCATATGTTCGGCCATCCGGCAGACATGGGGCGCATAAAAGAGATAGCGGGAAAATATAATCTGAAGATAGTTGAGGATTGCGCCCAATCTTTCGGAGCTTCTTTAAAGGGCCAAAAGACCGGAAGCTTCGGCGATGCAGGATGTTTCAGCTTTTATCCGAGCAAGAACCTCGGCGCGTACGGCGACGGCGGGATGATCATTCTGAACAATGCCCCTGTTGCAGAAGAGATAAAGAAGCTTAGAAACCACGGCTCTGCAGGAGGCTACAGACATGAGGGCCTCGGCTACAACAGCAGGCTGGACGAAATACAGGCAGGTATACTGCTGGTCAAACTGAAGAGGATAGACGAATACAACAGGCTGCGGAGAGAGAAGGCTGCGGCATATTGCGGGCTGCTGTCGGAGACTGTCGACTGTCCGATCGAGCTGCCCGGCGCTTACCATGTCTATCACCAATACACCATAAGGACCTCCAAACGGGACGCTTTGCAGCAGCGCTTGAAAGAAAAAGGCGTATCTTCCGTTGTCTATTATCCTATCCCGCTCCATCTTCAGGAGGCATTAAACTTTCTCGGATATAAAAAGGGCGACCTGCCTCAAGCCGAAAAGGCCGCACTCGAAGTGCTTTCGCTTCCTATGTATCCGGAACTTGGAGAGGGCGATATTCAGGAGACGGCCGAAATCATTCTGCAATGCTTGAAAGGGTGATGATAATCGCCGGGGAGAGCTCCGGCGAGCTGTACGGCGCCCTGCTTGCCCGCGAACTTAAAAAAAGAAACAGCGAAGTAAGCATAACCGGGATGGGCGGAGAGAAGATGTCTGCGGCAGGGGTGGAGCTGATAACAGGGATAACCGCTTCTTTCGGTCTGACCGAGGCTTTAAAGACACTCTCTGAAACAAAAAAAACCTTCCATAAAATCCTGTCGGCAATCAAAACTTTGAGGCCTCAGGTCCTCGTTCTTATAGACTATCCGGACTTCAACATGCGCCTTGCAGAAGCCGTAAAAGGCCAAGGCGCAGCAGTGCTTTATTATGTGAGCCCGCAGGTCTGGGCATGGAGGGGGAAGAGAATAAACGTCCTCAAGAGAGTGGTCGACAAAATGGCGTTGATACTGCCTTTTGAAGAAAAACTGTATAATGATGCCGGCGTTGAGTGCGAATTCGTCGGCCATCCTATAATGGACGAAATAAGCGATGCTCTTTCCGCTTCCGGATTTGTTTTTTCACAGACCGGGTCTCCGGAGGTAAAAAAAGCGTTTCGCGAGAGACTCAAACTCGATCCGGCAAAACCTACGATGGTCCTTATGCCCGGCAGCCGCCGCCATGAAATATTAAAGCTTATGCCGGTTATAATAGACTCTATGAAAGACGCTCGCATGAAGGACAGGGGCTTTCAGTTCGTAATTCCTGTTGCGCCCAATCTTAACACGACAGTGCGGGCCGAGATGCTCGGGATGCTGAGCTCTGTTTCGGACGCGCCCCCGCAGGTAGTCGAAAATTCCATAGAGGCGCTTTTAGCGGCTGATGCCGCGATTATAGCCTCCGGCACCTCAACTCTGCAGGCTGCGGTGCTCGGCGTTCCGATGGTGGTGATGTATAAACTTTCTGCTTTGAGTTATTTCGTCGGCAGGCTGGTTGTGAAGGTAAAACATATATCGCTGGCGAATGTGCTGCTGGATTTTACGCAAAAGAGCGGCCCCAGAATAACGGAGCTTTTACAATCCGATGCTTGCAGCGAAAGGGTTTCGGCTGAAATATGCAGGATGCTCGACGATAAAACTTACTCGGACGGATTAAGCGCCCAATTTAAATTCATTGCAGGACATTTTACCGGCAGGAACGCCTCGGCGAGGGTCGCGGCGATGGTTGAAGAATTAGGGGGCATGGCGGGTGTTTAATCGGATGCTCCAGATGGTGCGGCCTTACTGGAGCCGCATGCTGCTGGCCATTGTCCTGAGTCTTTTGATCTCAGGAATGAACGGCGCCTTGGCATGGCTTGTAAAGCCCGCTCTCGACGGTATTTTCCTCGAAAAGAATGCAGCCCTTTTGACCTTTCTTCCTTTCGGCGTGCTTATAGTTTTTTTGCTTCGCGGAGTTTTTTCATTCTGTCAGGCATATCTCATGCGGTCAACAGGCGCAAAGGTGATGAGGGACATTTGGAACCGATTATATCAGCATTTATTATTTCTGCCTGTAAACGAATTTAAAAAAGAATCGAGCAGCGCGATTCTTTCGAGAGTTATAAATGATGCGGCGCAACTCCAGACTTTTCTTGCCGGAGCGGTCAAAGATATATTCGTGGAGAGCGCTACCCTCGTAGTTCTTCTGGGCGTTGCTTTTTACAGGAAGTGGGAGCTTGCGCTTCTTGCCATTACGGTCTTCCCTGCCGCTTTCTACGGGGTGCAGCGGATCGGGAAAAGGCTGAAAAAAGTGAGCATAGAAGCTAACAAAAAAATATCTCTGATAACCGAATTCCTCTCCGAAACCTTCAGCGGCATAAAGATGGTAAAGGTCTTCAGGCGCGAGAAGGCGCTTATCGACACTTTTTCGGAGAAGAACCAGGACTTTTACCGCAACCTGATGCGTTCTACAAGGTTAATGGAGTTCACATCACTTCTCATGGAGTTTGTGGGCGGGATCGGCATAGCCTTTGTGTTGTGGTACGGCGGCAGGCTTGTAATCGCGGAGACTATAAGCCCCGGCGATTTCTTTTCTTTTCTAACTGCCATATTCATGGTCTACACTCCGGCCAAAAGGCTTGCGTCTGCCCACAACGGAGTTCAGAAATCTAAGGCGTCCCTCGAAAGGCTCGACGAGCTCTTCGCAAAGACCCGGGAAGCGGACGGACAGCAGGACATGCCTGTCATCCGGCGCTCCATCGAGTTCAGGTCTGTGGTCTTCAGGTATCCTCTTTCTAAGCACAATGTTCTCGACAATATAAATATAGAGGTGAAAAAAGGCGAAATAATCGCGATAGTCGGCAGGAGCGGGGCAGGCAAGACCAGCCTTGCGGACCTGATACCGAGATTTTACGACCCTGTTTCCGGCGGTATTTTTGTCGACGGCGTGGATGTTAGGGATGTGAAGCTCGGCTCTCTGAGAGACCAGATAGGGCTTGTGAGTCAGGACATAATACTTTTCAACGATACGGTAAGGGCAAATATACTTTTCGGTAATCCGGCCGCTTCGGAAGAGGAGCTTGTAGCTGCGGCAAAAGCGGCTTACGCGCATGAATTTATTCTCGAACTGCCGAACGGCTATGATACGGTAATAGGCGAACGCGGGGTGATGGTGTCGGGCGGCCAGCGCCAGAGGCTTTCTATAGCTAGGGCCATCCTGAAGAACCCGCCGATTCTCATCCTCGATGAAGCGACCTCTGCGCTCGACACAGAATCGGAGCTGAAAGTGCAGATGGCGCTCGATACGCTGATGCAGAACCGGACCACCTTTGTGATAGCGCACAGGCTTTCGACCGTAAAAAAGGCGGGCAGAATAATGGTTTTGGAAAAAGGCAGAATAGTCGAAACCGGCCCGCACGAAGAGCTTATGCAGCACGGCGGGACTTATAAGAAACTCCATGACCTCCAGCTTTCGGCCGGAGAGTCCGGCGATTCCTGATGCGATATGCGATTGCTCTACTCCATATTTTATTTTACCGCACTCTGTTTTATTGCCCCTTTCGAGTATTTCAAGCGCCCTAAGGAAATCCGGGGCCGCTGGATCAAGGAACGGTGCGGGTTTATCGACGCACGACAGGACACAGCCCCCCGCACCCTTGTCTGGATACATGCAGTGTCCGTAGGCGAAACGATTGCGGTCACGCCGTTCGTAAAAAAAATAAAAGAAAAATATCCGGAAACCGGAATAGTTCTTTCGACGGTCACCGATACCGGCCGGAAGGTTGCAAAAGAGCGGCTAGGCAGTGTGGCCCGGATTATTTATGTGCCTTTCGATCTCTGCTTTGCGGTCCGCGGTGTGATAAAAAGTTTGGACCCGGCACTGCTCGTTATTATGGAAACCGAGCTCTGGCCGAATATGATAGGCGAAGCGTCAAAGTCGGGCGTGCCGGTCATGCTTTTGAACGGGAGGATCTCCGAGAAATCCTTTGACGGATATTTGAAGCTAAGATTCTTTCTAAAAAAAGTCTTGGGCAATGTGGGTTTCTTTTGTATGCAGAACAAGGTCTATGCCGAGAGAATGATAGCGCTCGGGGCAGCCCCCGAAAGGGTTGTCGCAACCGGGAACCTGAAATTTGACACCCCCAAACCGGCATCAAACCCTGAATGGACGGCTGTTTTGAAAGGCCCGGTAGTTATAGGCGGCAGCACTCACAGGACAGAAGAGGAGCTTTTGCTGGACGCCTACGCCGAATTGAAACAGGATTTTCAAGACCTGAATCTTGTCCTTGCGCCGCGTCATCCCGAAAGGTTTAAAGAAGTGGAAGAGCTTGTTATGAAGAAGGGTTTTCCTTTAACTAAGCGGTCTGAGATCAAATCCCCTTATGCTGCGGCCTCTCTGTCCGGGGCGGTCGTGCTGCTCGATGTCATTGGAGAACTTTCCGGTGTTTACGGCGCTGCGGACATTGCGGTTATGGGCGGGAGCTTTATTCCTCACGGCGGCCAGAACCCTCTCGAACCGGCATGTTGGGGCAAGACGATAATTTGCGGGCCGCACATGGAGAATTTCCCGTTCATGCCCGACTTCTATGAAGAAGGCGCTGCCGTTGAAGTGCGGAAAGAAACTTTGTCGGCTGAACTCAGAAGGCTTTTGTTATCGCCCGATAATATGGTTTCCACGGGGGAAAAGGCAAAGACTTTGTACGAACGGAATTCCGGCGCAATAGAAAAAACGCTCGAAATAATAGGCCGGTACCTATGAATTTTTTAGAAGCAATCTATTTATGCGGCTGCAGGATCAAAAAAAACTACTGGATGAAGCGCCGTAAGAGGCTTCCGTTCAAGGTCGTAAGCATCGGCAATATCACGACCGGCGGCACAGGCAAAACCCCCGCCACCATTGCGCTTGCCGAAGGACTCAGGCTCAGAGGCTACGCGCCGGTGATACTCACACGGGGTTACAGGGGAAAGGCAAAGGGCCCTTGTTTTGTCGGGCCCGGAAGAATTATCGAATCATTCGGTCTGTCGGGCGCCCCGCTGCTTTGCGGCACTGTCGAGGAAGCAGGGGACGAGCCGCTGCTCATGGCGGAAAAACTCGAAAAAGTGCCGGTCGTAAAATGTGCGGACAGATATGCGGGAGGGAATTTTGCACTAAGACACCTTAACGGCGAGTATCTGGAAAAAGCGGTCTTTATTCTCGATGACGGTTTTCAGCACTGGAGGCTTTATAGAGATCTGGATATAGTTCTTTTGGACGGGGCAAAACCGTTCGGTAACGGTCGTCTTCTGCCGCTCGGAGTCTTGCGTGAGCCGCTTGGAGCGCTTAAACGGGCCGATGCCGTACTTGTAACAAAGACTAGAAACAGCGGACTTTTGGAGGAAATCAGGGCCATAAATCCGGCCGCATTTGTTTCCTTTTCGGAATACGCGATTGATTCATTCATAGATGTGACCGGCAGTGATCTTGCTCAAGAATCCGTTAAAGCGAAAAAAGCGATGGCCTTCTGCGGCATTGCCAGGCCTGAGTCATTCAGGAATGCATTAATTTCTGCCGGGATTGAAGTTTGCGATTTAATTACGTTTCGTGACCACCACCGTTACAAACAGGCTGATATCGATCTGGTTTGTGGCCGGGCGCATGAGGCAGGGGCCGATTATATAATTGCGACAGAGAAAGACATGGTCAAGATCAGGGAGCTCAGGCCCGGTAAAAATGTCTTATTCGCGCGCGCCGCATTAAAATTGAATGAGGAAATCTTGTCTTTTATAGAGAAAAAACTGGACGGGCCTCAGGCAGTTAAATAGTCACGCAGTTCCTGCCTTTTTGTTTACTCTGATACATCAGTTCGTCCGCTCTTTTGATCGTCGTTTCGATCGTATCATTAACATTTGCAACGGTGCCGCCGATGGAAACGGTTGTTCGAATTATGCCGCTTTCCGTATTGAGAAAGGAATTTTCTACAAGCAGTCTCAGGCGGGTGGCTACTGAAGTCAGGTTTTCGTGGGTGGCATGAAGAAGCAAAACCACAAACTCCTCTCCTCCCCACCGGCCGATGATATCAAGAGGCCGTAAAGTGCTGCTTAGCGATTTTGCGATCATTTTTAAAACCCTGTCTCCGGTCTCATGCCCGTGGGTGTCGTTGATTTTTTTGAAGTGGTCGACATCTATAAAGAGCAGGCCGAACGGGAAGTTATAACGCTTCATTCCGGACAGCAGGTTTGCGATGCTTATCTCTATGAATCTCCGGTTTGCAACCTCGGTAAGAGAGTCGAGAAGCGCTATTTTACGGAGCTCTTCGATCCTGTTTACCGCTGCAACGCTCCAAGAGTGGTCGCTGAAAATCTCTACCGCGCCGGTAATATTGCCCTCCGGATCGGTAATAGGCGAAACGCACATAAGAACAGGGACCCTATGGCCTTCCTTATGCTGGAGATAAACTTCACCTTCGAATCTTTTGCCGGACGTGACCGATTCAACAACCGGGCAGGACCTTTTGCAAAGGGTGGCGCCGCCTTTGTCGCAATGCATCAGAATATCGCCTGTGCAGTGCGCGCCTATGGTTTCCGATGCCTTGTAGCCTGTCAGTCTTTCGGCCGACTTGTTCCAGTAGGTGATCTTTTTTTGTTTGTCAACAATATAGATGCCGTCATGCATCTCGTCGAGAAGATGTCTGTAAAGATGGTCCTCATTAAGCATTGCATTCTCCCCAGAAGCTGTTTATTATAGGTTTTCGATTTAATAATACCACAGCGACGTGATAAAGCTTCAAGCTTATTTTATGAGAGCAAAAAAATCCCCCAGAAGCCTGCGCCTTAAATCTATCGTATCATGGAATATGGCTATGAACCGGCGGTAAGCTTTTTGAGGTCCTTCCTCCATATGCTTTATGAGAGGGCCGCAAAAATACCAGTTGCACCTGAACGGTCTAAGCGCCCTTTCGAGGGTGCATCCATTGGCGGCAATGAACCGGCAGGCGTCGTCATCATCGATTTCCGGCTCATACCGGGGCGCTTTTTTGCCGAGGGAGTAGATAAATATCAGGTCTTCATGATCGTAATAAGAATGTTTGTTTTTGCAGCAGACCTTGACGCATTCAGGGCAGACGACAGCGGTATTTTCCTGAATGAAGCCGTCCATCAGGCGCACGGCTTCGACCAGAGACAAGGCAATCCCTTTAAGCTTTAAGGTTTCCGGGGACTTAAACGTTTCTTCGAGCAGCAAAAGCGTTTTGTCCCAATCCGTCCTGTTTTTGAATGAGAGATTATTGTTCAGCAAGCTCAGCAGTTCCACCGCTGTATGGTATATTAAAAATTATGTTTTTGTCAGAGTTTGCGGAATGAAATGCAGGATATGCGGCGCAAGGCTCGATTTTGCGTCAACCTGAAAAACCGTTTTCTTCCGGTGCGTGGCATGCGGCAGAGAATTCAGGATTTCTGATTACCTTGACGAGATAGACGAAGATACTTGGGCCCGGATAGCGGCGAGGCCGTGCAACAGGGCATAACTTTAAGGGAGACTGCTACAATCGCGCCTATAATTATAGACGGCTACAATGTCATCGGTATTTTCCACAAAGACATGGAAAGGGCCCGCAACGGCCTTATAGAGCTTCTCTTGGAATACAGACTGAAAAGCAGCCACGATATAACCGTAGTTTTTGACGGCCATAAGACCGGGGGCGCAGCCGAGAATGTTAGCGTAAGAGGCGGCGTAAAAATAATATATTCAAAGCTCGGCGAGAGGGCTGACGACGTTATAAAACGCATTATTTCAGCGCATAGAAAAGAATGGATTGTGGTCACCTCGGACCGGGACATAGCAAACCATGCTTGGCAGATCAACTCAATCCCCATCGCTTCGGATGTTTTCTATGAAAAGGTTTCGGGCACAGTGAAAAAAGGTTTGCCCGATAGGTCCACAGAAGATGCTGCCCCGTATTTCAAAGACGAGGATGAGGAATATATACCCACCCGTAAAGGAAGCCCTTACCAGCTTTCCAAAAAGGAAAAACTGGTTAAAAAAGCTCTCGCCAAGCTTTGAACCTAAGAACAACAGGTAATCAGCAGAGTACTCAGAAAAAGGCTATACAAAGAAGAATTCAAAGAATTTTTAGAGTCAGCTTCTTGGTCTTTTATCTGCTGGCGCTACTGAGATCTAACGCATTGTAATGCCTTTGTGTCCTCTCCGGTAAAAGCTTTTTAAAGGAGAAATAATCAGGTTTTCTTGAAGAATGTGTCATAGGGATATTTTCTTGCAAAAATAAGAAATTCCTCCATGACATGGGAAAGATGCTTTCTGACCGGAATAAGGAGGGAGAGGTCTCTCTGAATAGCGCCTTCCCTGAATGTCAGAAGCTTTAGGCGACCGTCTGCAGCCTCCCTCAGTACTGCCCATTTTGAGACAATTGAGACGCCTATACCGGCCTCCACTGCCTCCTTTATAGAAGCGGTGCTGCCCAGTATCAAGGCAATATGCATGTCATGGATGTTGATCCCATGCGCAGAAAAATACTCCTCGATCTGTTGTCTGGTGCCGGAACCTTCTTCCCGGAGAATGAAGGGCTCTTTTAAAATATCCAGAACGGAAACATTTTTCTTTCTTGCCCAAGGATGTTCCTTGGAAACAATCAGCATAAGCTCATCAGACATTATTGTTTCTCGCTTCATTTTTCCGCCCATGCACTCGCCTGCTACTAGTCCGAAATCTACAAATCCGGACCGCAGGAGTTCTTCAATCCTTTTCGTGTTTCCCACCATCATGCTGATCTTTACTTTAGGATGCTGCTTCTTGAAGGCAATAATCACTCTGGGAAGAACATGGTTTCCGAGGGATGTGCTTGCCCCGATTGTAAATCCCCCCTTGATTGCCCCGGATATCTTGCGCATGTCTTTTTCAATATCGTTATAATGCTCAAGGATATGTTTTGCCTGCTGATACAGTATTTCACCGGCCGGCGTCAAATTTATTTCCCAGCCGGTCCTGTCAAAAAGCTTTGTCTCGAAGAACTCTTCAAGTGCCTGTATTTGAAGGCTCACAGCCGGCTGGCTGAGGTGAGCAATTCTTGAAGTCTTGGAAAAGCTCCTTGTTTCGGCGACTGCGCAGAAAAGTTTCAGCTTTATATCCATGATAAATAGAATACCACAGAGATTATTAAATTTGACTATCAGGTAATAAGCTCCGTGTTTTACAATTCGCCTCCCGGGTAAACTATAGTGCTATGCAAAAGCAATGAAGCGGAGTATTTTAAATGCCGGTTGTTTTCTTCATGAATCACATCCGTCCTTACCTGCATTTCATAGTGTTATCTTGCACCATTTCAGGAATTATTGATCGAATGAAAAGGCTGTATAAAGGCATTCATAAATTTCAGGAGTCATACTTCAAGAAAGAAGAGGAGTTCTTCAGGCGGCTTTCCGGAAAACAGGAACCTGACGTCCTCTTCATAACCTGTGCCGACTCGCGGGTTGATCCGAATCTTGTGACTCAGAGCAGACCGGGAGATCTGTTCATTGTCCGGAATGTTGGAAATATCATCTGCAATTGAGTTTGCAGTGCTGAAACTGAAGGTGACGGATATTATTGTTTGCGGCCATTCGAATTGTGGTGCGCTGCAGGCACTCTGTGGAGATGAGCGTGAGCTAGAGGGTATGCCGCACCTCAGGGATTGGCTGAATATAGCATCATCTGTAAAAGAAACTGTTGCAAAGGTTTGTTCTGGTTTCGGCACAGAATATTGTCGGCGAATTGCAGAGGAAGAAAACATTCTTGCGCAGCTGAAGAATATCCAGACATATCCGTTTGTGGCCCGGACACTTAACGAGGGAAGGCTTTATCTTCACGGATGGTATTATAAAATTGAAACAGGGGATGTATCTGCCTACAATCCCAATGAGGAGATGTTCGAGGTCATAGTCTATTCCGGAACGACAACAAAACAGACTATTTATCGGAAAGATTAGGCAGAAGTGATGCAATGTACAATTTTAGTGATCCGAGGAGGATTATAAAGGCATGCAAACAACAAAAAGACCATACACAATTACACGCGGGAAAGTCATATTTGACTATTCCACCATTTACTGTGAAACCCCTGAAAAACTGCTCAAGAGCGATCTCTTTGCAGAGATCGTAGAGCGGTTTATAGAAAGGATCGCTTCAAAAGGAAATTCACTGTTTGCTTTTCTTAGGGAGAAACTGCCCGCAGTGGAACGGGTAAAGATGTCTGCTTATATGGCAAACATATTCAGGCTGCTTGCAAGCCATACTGCTGACGAAATCTCCTCAATGAACAGTGAATATGGTCCTGTACTTTCAGAAAAAGAGAAACTTTTTGAATTTATAGAAGAGCTCTACAACTTCTGGAGAAGGTTCGAGCGGTTTATTTACCTTGAGGCGCCGCAGCGCTCGAAATATACAAAGAACAGTCTTCACCACGCCCAATTCATTAAATCGAATGAAGAGTTCAAAAGCCTTGTGCTCTATGTGTACCGCCGTATCAGCGAGAACCTGATAGGCAAGAACCCTCGTGTTTACCGTCAGCTGCCAGCCGGGGCGAACATGGGAATGCTCCTCGAAAAGATCGAATGGGCCTGTCCTGAATTGTATGCAACCCTGACAGAAATCCCTTTTATACGCCTGACTCTGATAGAACCGCCGGTCATTCTCTACCCTGTTATGAATACGAGAAAGGGTAGGTTTGAAGAAATACCGGATTTGAATAAAGAGGTGCTTTCACTGAACGCGGAAGACTGGTACTGTTTCCCTGCCAAGGTTGGAGATCTGACCGCGTTTATCTATTTCCATCACGATTTTATATCCCTTGCGCTTTCCATGTGCAACCTCTTTGAGATAGCTGACTATGAAGACATTGAAGGCAAAGTCCCGGACCTTGTTCTGGTCTTTGGCGTCAAAGGCAGCCTACCGGGAGACACGGTTTTTTATGAAGACAAGGAAAGCAATATGCTTGTAGGCGTTGTCAGACATTCTGAAACAGTCGATTATTTCGGTTATTTCAAGAAGATGACTCTTACCCTTCACAATATCGCCATGCTGAAGAGAAATCGCCTGCCCCTTCATGGGGCCATGGTCTGTATTAAGCTGAAAGATGGCGCTTCAGCGAATGTCATAATTATCGGAGACAGCGGCGCAGGCAAGTCTGAGACTATAGAGGCTTTGCGGCTGCTTGCAGACGAGCACATCTGCGAAATGGTCATCATATTCGATGATATGGGATCCATAGGCATAGACGGTAATGGTACAGTTGTCGGATATGGCACGGAGATAGGGGCGTTTGTGAGGCTTGATGACCTGCAGGCCGGATATGCGTATGAGGAAATAGACAGGAGCATATTCATGAATCCGGACAAAACAAACGCTAGGCTCATAATGCCGATTACTCGGTATCATCATATTGTGAAGGGGTGTCCCGTGCATATGGTCCTCTATGCCAACAACTATGAACAGGTGAATGAAGACATTCCTGCGATAGAATTCTTTTCGAATCCAGATGAGGCCATTTCTGTTTTCAGGAGCGCGGCGAGGTTTGCCAAGGGCACGACAGATGAGAAGGGCCTTGTGCATACATATTTTGCCAATCCTTTCGGAGCGCCTCAACGAAAAGAAATCCATGAGAAAATTGCGAGGGAATATTTTGACCGGATGTTTAAGACCGGGGTCAGGGTGGGCCAGATAAGGACCCGCCTTGGAATAGAGGGTTTTGAACAGGATGGGCCAAAGACAGCCTCAATGGAGTTGTTTAAGGAAATAAGAAGAGGTTCTTTAACGGAGTAATCCAACTGCTTGTTAATCGGCTTGATGGTGACTGTTTCTTCTGAAATATCTTTCTTTTCAGCAATTCGGTATTATCAAAAAAGATAAACTTATTTTAAAAAGCTCTCGCTAAGCTTTGATATTTATATGTTTATAAGGATTTTCAATCAAGAATTCTTGACATCTTCAAGATTGTAATGTTATTACTTAAAGACTTTTTTCTGGTGGATGCGGACTTGGGGGAAAGATAAGGCCGCACTAAAATCTGAACGGAAACCGCAGTTAATAAGGTTTATGTTCTAATCCGGAGGAGCATTGAATGGCCTTGGCAACATTTAAAGGGGGAATACATCCTCCTGATAAAAAAGAGCTTTCAAAAGGCAAGGCGATAACGCCTGCCCGTTCACCCAAGAGGGTCGTCATTCCTCTGTCTCAGCACATAGGCGCGCCCTGCAAGCTTGCGGTAAGTATCGGGCAGAAAGTTAAAAAGGGCGAAACCGTGGGCGCCCCTGAAGGCTTTGTTTCATCGCCTGTGCATTCTTCTGTCGCAGGGAAGGTCGTTGCGATTGCTGATTTTCCTGTTGCCACCGGCAGGATGGTGCCTTCCGTTGTCATAGAAAATTCAGGCACGGACGAATGGGCCCCATTGAAGGACAACCCTGATTACATTAATCTCTCCCCCGACGAACTCAAGGCAAAGGTCAAGGATGCAGGGATAGTCGGCATGGGGGGGGCAGCGTTTCCGGCCCATGTAAAACTTTCTCCGCCAAAGGAAAAGCCTATCGATGTGGTCATCATCAACGGTGCGGAATGCGAGCCGTATCTCACCGCCGACTACAGGCTGATGATAGAGAGGCCGAAGGACATAATCGAAGGCCTGAAAGTTTTGATGAAGATCCTTGGCGTAAATAAAGGATTCGTCGGCATCGAAAACAACAAACCCGACGCTATAGAAATAATGAAAAGCGCGGTTGCAGGAGAATCGAACATTCAGGTATGCGCGCTTGAGGTCAAATATCCGCAAGGCGCGGAAAAGATGCTTATAAAGGCCTGCGCCGGCAGAGAAGTCCCGCCTAGGGCGCTTCCGATGGATGTAGGCGTTGTGGTGCAGAACATAGGTACGGCCATAGCGGTTTACGAAGCCGCAAGATACGGAAAGCCGTTGATAGAAAGAGTCGTTACCGTAACCGGCGAAGGCATCAAAGAGCCCAAAAACCTTCTTGTAAAAATCGGGACGCTCGTTTCTGAACTTATAGAAGAGTGCGGCGGATACAGCTCTGAAACGGCAAAGGTCATATCAGGCGGCCCGATGATGGGCTTTGCGGTATATTCTACAGAGACGCCCGTAACCAAAGGGACTTCGGGAGTGCTTGTACTTCCTGAATCCGGAGCATTTCATCTCGACGAGTTCGGTCCCTGCATCCGCTGCGGCAGATGCATTGACGCATGCCCCATGGGACTTATGCCTTCTATGTTGAGCGTCTATTCTGAAAAGGGCTTTTATGAGGATGCGAAGGCGTACAATCTTTTTGACTGCTTTGAGTGCGGCTCATGCACCTTTGTCTGTCCGTCCAAAAGGCCGATAGTGCAGTTTGTCAGACTTGCAAAAACAATGGTTAAACCCTAACGGAGCATTGATGGAGAATTTGAAAAAAGACCACCAGTTGACGCTTTCTGTAAGTCCGCATGTGCGGAGCGAGGAGACCACAAGCCGGATCATGTGGAGCGTGTCTGCGGCGCTTGTCCCGGCTGCTGTAATGGGCGCCTACTTCTTCGGACCCAAGGCGATTTTTAATGTCGCGCTCTGTATAATAGCCTCGATACTTTCAGAATACCTGTACCAGAAAGCCACAGCCAAAAAGATTACTGTCTGCGACGGCAGCGCGTTTTTGACAGGGCTGCTTCTGGGGCTGAACCTTCCGCCTACGGTCCCGTTTTATATACCGATAGTCGGCTCGGCCGTGGCGGTAGTAATTACAAAACAGCTTTTCGGCGGATTGGGATACAATGTTTTTAACCCTGCGCTGATAGGAAGGGCATTTCTTTTAATATCGTTCCCAAAGCTCATGACCATCTGGGCGGAGCCGACAGCCGCATTCATAAAGCTCGATGCAAAGACCACAGCCACCCCCCTCGGCATTCTGAAAGAAGAAGGGGTTGCCAAGCTTTTGGAACTGTTCGGCGACAGCTCTAATTTATATCTTCAGCTTCTTTCAGGCCACAGGGCAGGCTCTATCGGTGAGACTTCCGCTATTGCTTTGCTTCTGGGCGCCGCATTTCTTTTTTATCGGGGATATATCACATGGCACATTCCGGTTTCGTTTTTGGGAACGGCCGGGCTAATGGCTTGGGCCTTCGGCGCAAAGGGCGCGTTGTTCGCCGGAGACCCGATAGTGCATCTTCTGAGCGGCGGTATGCTATTGGGCGCATTTTTCATGGCGACCGATTATGTCACCTGCCCGTCGGTAAAGGCCGGACAGCTTCTCTTCGGCGCGGGCTGCGGCTTTTTGACGATGCTTATAAGGTTGAAAGGCGGATATCCTGAAGGCGTGATGTTCGCCATTCTTATCATGAACTGCTTCTCGCCGCTCATCGACAGGGGTTTTAAAACCAAGGTCTTCGGCGCCAAGAAGGAGGCGAAGAAATGACCGGTAAAGATATTTTTAAAATAACCTTAAACCTCGTGCTGGTATATCTTGCAGGAGGACTCATCCTTGCCGGTGTTTACGCAAAGACCTCTCCGATAATGTTTAAAAATGCGGTCATTGCAAAAGAAGCTGCGCTTAAACAGCTTGTACCTGAAGCGGACAAGATCGAAAAAGCGGGCGACTGGACCATACACGAAAAGCATGCCGAATACTTTGTCGCGAAAAAAGGCGATGAGGTAATAGGTTATGTAATACAATCCTTCGGCAAAGGCTATTCGAGCTACATCAATACGCTCGTTGCAGTTGACAAGGATTTCAAGGTCACTAAGATAAATATCTTGAGCCATGCTGAAACACCCGGCCTCGGCGATGAGATAGAGGCGGATAGTTTTAAAGACCAGTTCAAAGGCAAGGACGCAGAACATCTGAAAGTGCTGAAAACAGAGACCACGGAATTTGTTCAGGCGATTTCCGGCGCAACCATTTCGAGCCGCGCAGTCTGCGACGATGCGGTCAGAAAGGGCGTGGAGTTTTTGAAAAAGCAGATGACCGAAGGAGGTGCCGGCAATGGCGAACACAGCGGACACCGTTAATTACCTCGATTTAATAAAGAACGGCCTCATAAAAGAAAATACCATATTCAAGCTCGCGCTTAGCTTATGCCCGTCTATCGCGGTCACCAACAACCTGAAAAACGGCGTGCTTATGGGCGTTGCGGTCTTATTCGTCCAGACGATGGTCAATATCACGATCTCGGTTTTGAGAAAATTCATACATCCCAAGGTCAGACTCCCGATATTCATGCTCGTTATTTCCGGCTGGGTCACCATAGCGGACATGTCTATGGCCGCTTTTGTGCCTGACATCTACAAGCAGATGGGGCTTTACATCCAGCTTATAGTCGCTTTCGCGTCGATACTTGCACGCGCAGAGATGTTCGCGAGCAAGAACAAGATCGCTCCTTCTATGGCGGACGGCATAGGCATGGGGCTTGGCTTCCTGTTCGCGCTCACGGTCATCAGCTTTTTCCGCGAATTAATAGGCAAGGGTTCAGTCTGGGGTTACGCGCTTATTAACGCCAAGCCGCTTCTTATAATGATCCTGCCTGCCGGCGGTTTCTTTGCGGTCGGCATATTGATGGCCCTTTTCAACTGGATAGATATCCGGTATTTCAAAAAAGGCCCGGCAGCATCGCACTAAAGGGGGGCTATTAAATGACAATGGATTTTACAAAACTATTTGAACTGATAATCGCAGCCTCGCTGATAAACAACTTCGTCTTCACCCGCTTCCTCGGTCTCTGCATATTCTTCGGCGTTTCGAAAAAAATGGAGACTGCGGTCGGCATGAGCGTCACCTTTACTGCGGTCATGATGATAAGCGCGGCCTTGAGCTGGGTGATATTCAATTTTGTTATGGTCCCGCTCGATATAACATTCCTGAAGATCATCGTTTTTATCGGCGTTATCGCCGCATTTGTTCAGGCGTCCGACACTATAATGAGGAAGGTGGCCCCGGGACTTTATTACAAGCTCGGGATCTACCTTGCGCTTATATCGACAAACTGCATTATACTTGCTGTCCCGCTCATCAATGCGGGCGAGCATTATAATTTTATAGAGAGCCTTGCCTTTGGACTCGGCTCCGGCATTGGCTTTGCGTTGGCCCTGATAATCATGGCGAGCATCCGCGAAAAGCTCGAGCTTGCGGACATCCCGGCCCCGTTCAGAGGGCTTCCGATGGCGTTTATCGTATCGGGATTGATAGCGCTTGCGTTTACAGGTTTTTCGGGGCTGATAACACTTTAAAACTTTCTTCCGTCTTTGGAGGTTTAACTAAATGTACGAGATTCAAAAGCTGATTTTAGACATAATCGGCCTGTTGCAGGGAATGGACTTGACCCAGTTCTTGGTCCCGCTTGCGGGCGTAGGCGGCGGGGTTGAGGCGCGCGAGACGATTGATATAGTGCCTCTCATAAAATGGACGCTCGTATTTCTTGCGGGTATTGGAGCAGTATTCGGTATAGGGCTTGCGTTTGCAGCAAAAAGATTTTCTGTCCAGATAGATCCGAGGGTCGAACAGGTGAAGGATGTGCTTGCCCACGCCCACTGCGGCGCTTGCGGTTATGCGGGCTGCGAACAGTATGCTGAGGCGGTTGTGAACAATCCGGATGTGGCGCCTAATCTTTGCACCCCTGCGGGCGCAAAAGGCGCCGAGGCGGTTGCGTTGATAACCGGCAAAAAGGCCGAAATAAAAGAACCTCAGTTCGCAAGAATAATGTGTCAGGGCGGCCATAGCCTCTCTCAGAGAAGGTTTAACTACGAAGGCGTACAGGACTGCCGCGCAGCAGTGCTTGCCGGAGGCGGAGACAAGTCCTGCGTATATGGCTGTCTGGGTTACGGAACATGCGAACGGGTCTGTCCTTTCGGCGCAATAACGATGAGTGATAACAAATTGCCTGTTGTTGATATTACCAAATGCACAGGTTGCCGGAAGTGCGAAGCTGCCTGCCCCAAGAAAGTAATTGAAGTGCTGCCGGCATCCAAAGCAGTGCTTGTTTCATGCCACTCAAAAGACAAGGGCGTTGATACAAAGAAGAACTGCCGGATAGGCTGCATTGCCTGCGGTATCTGTGTAAAGGTCTGTCCGTTTGACGCGCCTAAAGTCGATAAGAATCTTTCGCGCATAGACCTTGATAAATGCAGGGTATGCGGACTCTGCGTATCCAAATGTCCCACAAAAGCGATAGTTGATCTAATCCCTGCAAGGCCGAAGGCTGTTATCACAGACAAATGCATCGGCTGCCAGTCTTGCAAAAAAGTCTGCCCGATGGATGCCATAAGCGGAGAGCCGAAGAAAAAACATGAAGTCAATCAGTCTAAGTGCATCGGCTGCGGCATCTGCACTGCCAAGTGTCCGGTTCAGGCGATTGAGGGGACTTTCAACACAGCCGAAGTATTAAGGCTCGCCGCAGAGAAGAAAAAGAAGACAGCGGCGTAATTATTTCAATGTTCCCTGAAGATACGCCTTGCGTTCTTTTTCGGGGAATCTTTCGATAGCATACCTCAGCATAGTGCGAGGCATTTCTTCATAATATTTTTTCAAAAAACTTTTTAAGATTTCTACGTCGCGTTTGCCAACTTCACGGAGCATCCAGCCCACCGCTTTATGAATCAGGTCTTCTTTGTCTCCGAGCAGGATTTCGGATATTGCAAGGGCATCGCTAAAATCATTTTCCCTGATAAGGTGGAAGGTTGCAATTATTGCGGTCCTGCGCTCCCAAAGGCTGTTCGATCCGGCAAGCGTATAAAGAATCCCTCTTTTTTCTTCTTCGAGATGCATGCCGACAATGTAGGGCGCAGAGCAGTCAACCAGATCCCAGTTGTTTATATGTTTCATATTTTTCAGATAAAGCCCATAAATTTCGGATTTTTGTTTGTCGCTGCCTGCCAAGAATTTTTTTATGAGGATGAATAGGGCAAGCAGGCGCGCCTCATGAAAGCGGGATTTAAGAAGGACAACGGTTTCTTTTAGAGAGAGGTTTTTATATCTTTGCGCCTCTTTTCTGAGCACTGGCACACGGATTCCAAGAAACTTGTCGCCCTCTGCGTATTCGCCTCTGCCGGTTTTGAAAAAACCCTGCGAATGAGCGGCTATCTCCTCATTGCCAAGTTTTTGAAGCGATCTACAGATTTCTTGGGCCGTCGCTGAACCTATCATTAAAGCAGCTTTATCGGCAGATATTTTTTGTAGTTAACAAAGTCTTTGTCGGTTGTAAAAACAATAAGGTTTTCGATTGCCGAAACAGCACAGATAAGAAAATCTATTGTTGATCCCTGAACTCCCTTTTTTCTGCATGTGTTGCTGAATTCCGCAGCCTTGATAAAATGATCGCTTTCAAGCGGTATATCCTCAAACGCGGCTAATTTGTCTTTTACATTTGAGAACTGCGCGGCATCCGATATGCCTGACAGCAGCTCCTGCCTTATCGGTCCGATCATAACGACAGAGCCGTTTTTTATAAGCTTTATAACCTTTTCTGCTATAGCCGGATCTGAAGACTTATGCCTGAGAACATTAGACCAGACACAGGTGTCGATAAGAACCTTCATCTTGTGCGGGCCTTCTTATAGTCGTAGTCTTTATCGAAAATGACTTTGCCGAACATATCAATAACCTCTGCCTGTTTTTTCCTTGCGATGTATTCTTTTAACGCAATAGTCACGGCTTCTTTCTTGGTTTTGTGGCGTCCCACCTTTAGGGCTTCGGTAATCAAACTGTCGTCCAGCGCAAGATTTGTTGCCATTTCACACCTCCAGCTACACATAATTATAACACAATATAATGTGTAAAAATAGCGCAAAACAAGAAAAGACGCATATTATCGGACTTAGCGCATAATGTTCGGCTGGAACGAAGTCTCGAAGCAATCGTTGTTTCAGAAAATGGTACTTTTCCCTTTACCTTTAGGCGTGGAAGTGGCATAATTTCTTATTGTTCTAAGCAGGGGAGGCTGTATGAGGCAATGCAATTTTCTCTTTAAATTATCGCTGACGCTTTTATTATTCCTGCTTATTGCCGCGCCTGCCTTTGGCGAAGTAAAAACCTTCACAAAAGAATATACCTATCAGGCGAGCGACTTTGACAGCAGACACTCAAGCAGAACGCTTGCGCTTAAGATGGTCAAAAGGCTTCTGCTTGAAGAGTTAGGGACATATCTTGTAAGCGAGACCGAAGTAAAAAATATGCAGTTGACGAAAGATCAGGTAACAACCTATTCCGCAGGCATAGTGTCAGCCGAAGTTATAGAAGAAAAATGGGACGGAAGGACTTAATAGTGATAAATCTGGGATGTGTCCCTAATAAAATTCCAACGAGATAATAACTGGTTCGAGCCGCGAAGCGCGGCGCGAATGAAAGGAATATCTAAATTACATGAATTATGAGCAAACGATTATTCAGTATCTCATATCTATTGATAGTAGCTTAGATATGCTTTCAAGTCATGAAGAAGGACAGTTGTCTGGACTGCCCAGTTGGGTTCTACAAAAGAGAAATATATTTATTGGCGTCACTGAAGACAACGAAGGTGTAGCTATAAAAATCATGCCAGATGACAAACTTGAAGAAGATAGGGTTGTTATAAAGACAATTAGAACAATCAATGATGTTAGTGATGTTATTGCACCGATGCATTATGATGGCAAGCTTCCAAACAAAGAACCAGACAATAGCTTCATTATGATGGCAGATATGTCAGTTGTTGAAAGTGGTAATCCTCTTGCTGTGCCGGTTTTAGATAATAGGTTTATGATTGGTTTGGGGAGATCGTCCGGCTTTTTTGAGAGTTTCGATATTGCAAAGGCCAAAACAGAAGCAATTAACATTTGGAATAATGCTAAAGAAGGTCTTGGAAAAAACAAAAACTACGTGCAAGAAACCAGAAAAGTATTTGAAAAGTTTCACGCAATTATTAAAAGAAAAGCATTTCTTGAAAGGAGAATACATAGATTCGTAAATGAGCATAAGAACATATTGCTCCCAAGTCACAAGCGGTGTCTTTTTGAACATAAGCTTTATCTTGGCAACGAAACAAGAAAAGCTGACTTTATCTTAGAAAGAGAACAGGGGCTTCCGTCCATATTCGTAGAATTGGAATCCCCTGTTCACAATGTGTTTACAAAAAATTATGACCTAACTGCACAAGCTAATCATGCTAGCCAACAAATATCAGAGTGGGTTCAATTTGTTGAAAATGATCCCATGCGAAATGCATTTGGGGAATATAATTTTATGACTGGCGCAAAGGAACGAATGGTCATAATAGGAAGAGGGGTTGAGGACAAAGAGCGTCTTATCAATACGAAATATGGTGGCATAACGTTTTGGACCTATTCTATAATGCTGGAAGAAGCCAAAAATCGAGCAAACAACTTACTTTCTTCACAATATAGATTGCTTGGACTTGCAGAGGTAAGGCCATTTTAAACAAGCTAACAAAAGCAATATAGCCCGTCGCTGCGCCGGCTGATTTTCTCGGGCAAAGGCCGCAGGGTCAGGTCTTACAATACAATATTCAAGACGGGGAATTAGGGTCAGCGACCGTTAAAAGCATAGGTCTCATGCAACCATGCCGTGATAAAATATTAACAGTTACCTTAAGCGAAGGAGGCGCGCTATGGACACTTTAAAACAGGAAGCTATCAGGGTATTTTCAAATCTGCCTGAGACCTCAAGCCTTGACGACATAATGTATGAGCTTTATGTTGTTGACAAGGTAAAAAAAGGCAGAGAGGCAGTAGAGCGTGGGGAAACTATTTCTATTGAAGATTTAAAAAGAGAAATGCAGTCGTGGTAAAGTGGTCAGATATAGGTTCACTGCCCATTAAAAGAGAATAAATAATCACGGAGGTGCATTATGTCCGGGGTAAAAGAACAGGTAATACAAATGATCAATTCGCTTCCTGAAGAGATTAGCGTTGACGATATTATGGCTGAATTATACTTCAAGCTACAGGTTGACGCAGGCTTGAAGGAATTGGATGAAGGCAAAGGCATTCCGCACGAAGAAGTCGAAAAATTGGATAACATTTTAAAAGTATGAAACCAATCCGATATGATAAAATTAAAACAGTTGTGATTTGAGGGGATGGGTATGCGACTCTTCAGCAGTACTGTAGGAAGAAAAAATCTTATGGCATTGAGCGGGCAGGCATTGATAGCCTTTGTTGTCATGCACCTGCTCGGAAACTTTACGGTCTATTCAGGCGCGCTTAACAGTTATGCCGAGCGACTTCATTCCTTGCCGCTTCTCGTCTGGTCTTTCAGGCTTATAATGCTTGCTGCTCTTACGCTTCATGTTTTTTACGGGGCAATAATCACGCTCGAAAACAGGGCGGCTAAACCGCAAGCCTATGCCGTGACGAAAACCCAGAAAGCCACCTTTGCATCAAAAAACATGATATGGACCGGTAGTGCTATTGCCGCATTCCTCTTGTACCATCTGATCCAGTTCACATTTTCGGGAGTCCCCGGCAGAGACCTTTTTTCGCGGCCGGATGTTTTCGGAATGGTGGTGCAGGGCTTTAGTTCTTTGCCTGTGGTTCTGGTTTATGTTGCTTCAATTACAGCTTTATTTTACCATCTCAGCCACGGCATCCAGAGTTCTTTTCAAACGCTCGGCTTGAATTCTGAGGCTGCTATGCCTTTCATTATGAAATCAGCGGTGATAATTTCTCTGGTTCTTTTTGGAGGATATTCTTCCATTCCTCTGTTTATCCTGCTCGGGGCTGTAAGGTAAGGATATGATACTCGACGGCAAATGCCCTTCAGGCCAGCTTCCGCTTAAATGGGACAAGCACAGGCAGGAACTAAAGCTTGTAAACCCTTCGAACAAACGCAAATATAAAATTATTGTAGTCGGTACGGGTCTTGCCGGAGCTTCCGCCGCCGCAACGCTCGGCGAACTCGGATATCAGGTCGAGGCCTTCTGCTATCAGGACAGCGGCCGCAGGGCGCACAGCATAGCGGCACAGGGCGGGATAAACGCGGCAAAAAACTATCCTAATGACGGCGACAACATCTACCGCCTTTTTTACGACACGATCAAGGGCGGCGATTTCAGGGCGAGGGAGGCGAATGTTTACCGCCTTGCGGCTGTCAGCAACCAGATAATTGACCAATGCGTGGCGCAGGGTGTGCCCTTTGCCCGCGATTATGCCGGATATCTGGAAAACCGCTCGTTCGGCGGCGCGCAGGTTTCGCGCACTTTTTATGCCCGCGGCCAGACGGGCCAGCAGTTGCTGCTCGGCGCGTATTCTGCGCTTTCGAGGCAGATACATGCAGGCTCTGTGAAGCTTTATCCGCGCACAGAGATGCTGGATCTCGTGATAGTAAACGGCGAGGCAAAAGGCATAACGGTAAGGGACCTTGTGTCCGGAGAGATCCGCTCGCATGCGGCGGATGCCGTATGCCTCTGCACAGGCGGATACTCGAATGTTTTTTATCTATCGACAAATGCGATGGGAAGCAACACCACCGCCATTTACAGGGCATATAAGAAAGGCGCATATTTTGCCAATCCCTGCTTTACGCAGATACACCCCACCTGCATTCCGGTAACAGGCGACCATCAATCAAAGCTGACGCTGATGTCCGAATCCCTGAGGAATGACGGAAGGGTATGGGCCCCTAAAAAACAAGGCGATACAAGACATCCGTCCGAAATACCCGAAGACGAGCGCGACTACTATCTTGAGCGCAAATACCCAAGTTTCGGGAACCTTGCGCCCCGCGACATTTCATCACGGGCCGCAAAAGAGGTTTGCGACGAAGGCAGGGGGGTAGGGCCCGGAAACAGGGGCGTTTATCTTGATTTCGGCGATGCGATAAAGCGGTTCAGCAAAGAAAAAATTCAGGAACGCTATGGCAATCTCTTTGACATGTATAAAAAAATAACGGACGAAGATGCCTATGAACAGCCTATGCGCATTTATCCTGCGCCGCACTATACGATGGGCGGGCTGTGGGTTGACTACAATCTCCAGAGCAACATACCCGGACTCTTTGTTTTGGGCGAAGCGAATTTCTCCGACCACGGTGCAAACCGTTTGGGCGCAAGCGCTCTTATGCAGGGTCTTGCGGACGGATATTTCATTATTCCTTATACGATCGCCGATTATCTGGCACGCACAAAGCCCGGCACGGCAAGCCCCGAACATTCTGAGTTCAAAAAGTCGAAAGAGGATACCGAAAACCTCACCCGCCGGATGCTTTCGATAAACGGCAGAAAAACCGTGAATGAATTTCATCGGGAACTTGGACGCATAATGTGGGAGCATGCCGGGATGGCGCGCAGTGAAGAGGGTCTTAAAAAAGCGCTCGAATTGATCCCTCAGCTTAAGGCCGAATTTTCACAGAATGTTAAGGTTACCGGGACCGGAACAGAGCTGAATCAGGAGCTTGAGAAGGCGGGACGTGTGGCCGATTTCCTTGAGTTTGCGGAGCTCTTTGTTTTAGATGCGATGCAGCGCAAAGAGTCGTGCGGTGGGCATTTCCGCACCGAATACCAGATGCCTGACGGCGAGGCAAAGAGAGATGATGAAAACTTCAGATATGTTGCTGCATGGGAGTTCAGGGGCGAAGGCAAAGGGCCTGAGCTGCACAAAGAGCCGCTCGAATTCGAGAATGTCCACCTTGCGGTAAGGAGCTATAAATAATGAACCTTGCCCTTTTTGTATGGAGGCAGAAAAGCCCTGCGGACAGCGGGGGATTGCAGCAGTATGAAGCCCGCGATATAAGCCCTGACATGTCGTTCCTCGAAATGTTGGACGTGGTAAACGAAGATCTGATTAAAAAGGGCATAGAGCCGATAGCCTTTGATCATGACTGCCGTGAAGGCATCTGCGGCATGTGTTCGCAGGTCATAAACGGCACAGCGCACGGGCCGCAGGAGAAGACAACCGTTTGCCAGCTCCATATGAGAAATTTTAAGGATGGCGACACCATTTACATAGAGCCATGGCGCGCCAAAGCATTCCCCGTGATAAAGGACTTAGTTGTTGACAGGGGCGCTCTCGACCGGATAATCCAATCGGGCGGGTATGTTTCCGTAAGCACCGGCGGTGTGCCGGACGCCAACGCCATATTGATTCCTAAGGCGGATTCCGACAGGGCGATGGACGCTGCCGAATGCATAGGCTGCGGTGCCTGTGTTGCAGCCTGTCCCAATGGCTCGGCCATGTTGTTTGTCAGCGCAAAAGTGGCGCATCTCGCGCTGTTGCCGCAAGGTTGTGTCGAGGCAGCGCGAAGGGTCTGCGTTATGACCGAGACTATGATGAAGGAAGGTTTCGGAAACTGCAGCAACCATTATGAATGTCAGGCCGCATGTCCCAAGGGCATCAAGGTCTCTTTTATCGCAAAGCTTAACCGCGAGTTTATAAAATCTTTGGCAAAACCGTCAGAAGCTTTATAAAATCAGACAGGAGAAAGACCATGAAAAAACTTTTTGTCCCGGCCCTGTTGTTTTTTGTTTTTGCGGCGCCTTCTTTTGTTTTTGCCTCTACGTGGCAGATTGACATGGAGCACTCGACTATAGGTTTCTCTGTCCGGCATATGATGATAACTAATGTTAAAGGTGTGTTCGAACGCTTTTCTGGCAAGGTTGTGATGGATGAATCCGATATTGCAAAATCAAGCGTTAAAACTGTTATAGAAACAGCCTCCATAAACACGCGTATCCAAAAGAGGGACGATCATCTGCGGAGTTCTGATTTTTTCGATGCAGCGGTATTTCCGACCATGACCTTTGTGTCTAAAAAGATCGCGGCAGCGGGAAAGGACCGCCTGAAAGTTACGGGCGACCTCACAATTCATGGTATAACCCGTGAGGTTGTCCTTGATGTCGAAAACCTTACAGAACCCGTTAAAGATCCGTGGGGTAAAATCAGGAGAGGAGCTTCTGCAACCACAAAAATCAACAGACGGGACTATGGTTTGGCATGGAACAAGGCAATAGAAACAGGCGGTGTTTTGGTTGGGGATGAAGTGACGATAAGCTTGGAAATTGAGATGCTAAAAGAGTAGTCTTCGACAAAAAAGCATTCACCACAGAGGACACAGAGAAATTACTCAAAAGGCGAAATAAAAAACTCTGTGAGCTCTGTGGTTTAACTGCCGTTTTTAGGATTACCGGTAAATGGTTTCGCCAACAGCAAGATTCTTCATCCCGGTCTGAAGCCCGAGTACCTTCATCTCTCTTTCGAATTCTGCTGCCGTGCCTTTCAGCGCCGGGAAAGTGCTGTGATGCATCGGCACCTCAAGCAGGCCCTTGCCTGATGTTGTAGTAATTTTAAATGCGGAATGTCCCAACCAAGTGATGCCGGTTTTGTCGGCGGCATAAACGGTTATAGCAGTAACCGCTAAACAGAGCAGCATTTCCTAAAATTTGTGATATAATTAACCTATAAATTGTGGGTTTAGACAGCTTGGCCTGCAAATAAAAAAGTAGGAGGATAAAAATGGCAAAAAACACTTTTTTGAAAAAGGCGCTTGCGGTTGCAGCCGTAATGCTGTTTTGCAGCGCTATGGCGTTCGCAGCCGAGAAGCCGCAGATTCTTAAGCCCTGCACGCAGTGCCATCAGGCGGCGAAAAATAAGCTTATGGGCACGGTCGGCAGTGTTTCGGCTAAGGCCGAAGCTATTCAGATCGAAACAGGCGCTACATGGATAGTAAAGTTTGATGAAAAGACAAAAATCAACAACTGGCAACAGCCTGTAAACAAGATACCGAAAGAAAAAGAGATTGCGATAAGTTTTGTGGAAAAAGACGGCAAGCTTTATGCCGAAGCGATAAGCGTAAAGCCGCCTGCAAAAATAAAAGACGAACAACTTATTAAAGCGGAAGAACTTTCAAAACTCATTGCGCTTGGAGCGGATAAGGGGAATTACATTATGGTCGATTCAAGGCCGGCGCCCCGATTCAATGAAGGGCATATTCCGGGGGCCATAAACATCTACGATGCGGATTTTGATAAAAACATAGAAAAACTTCCTAAAGAAAAAGATAAGGTCATAGTTTTCTATTGTGCAGGCCCCACCTGAAGGCTGAGTCCATCCTCTGCCGGGAAAGCAGAGAAACTCGGATACAAAAACGTAAAGGTATTTGTTGACGGCCTGCCTGCATGGAAAAAGGGCGGCAACCTTGTCGCGTCTACAGCCGCAAATCTTAAAGGCATGATAGAAAAAGACATCCCGCATGTGTTGATAGATGTCAGACCCGCGGATTACGCAAAGAAAGAGCATATAAAAGGCGCGGTCAACATACCGCTAAAAAAGCTTGCTGACATGAAGTCTAAATTTCCGGAGAATAAAAAGGCCCCGATTATTATTTACTGCGCCTCCCAGCAGACAATGGAAGAGGCCTTTAAGGTTGTCAGGGGCTGGGGTTATGTAAATACAGCATACCTTGCGGGCGGGATAGACGCATGGAAAAAGTCCGGCAATTCCGTAGAAGAGGACAAACTTAAAGCAGAAATAGTTTATGTGCCCAAACCGCGTGCCGGAGAGATCCTCCCCGAAGAATTCAAGGCGATTGCCGCGTCTATTCCGAAAGACAAATTCGTTCTCGATGTCCGGGATGCGGACGAAGCTGAAGAAGGCATGATAAAAGGCGCTAAGAATATACCAACGCAGGATATCGGCGATAGGATTGCCGAGCTGCCGAAAGGAAAAGAGATTATTATCCATTGTTCAACCGGCGCAAGGGCTGAAATAGCCTACAACACGCTTAAAGAAAAAGGGTTCAAGGCACGCTTCTTGAACGCTACGGTGAAAATAGCCAAAGACGGAAAGATTGAAGTGACCAAAGAAGATTAGTTTTTACGGAAGCGCCTGCTATTGAAATGCAGGCGCTTCCGACCCGATTATGGCCCCCTGCCGCCTTGACGGAGTAGAAAAATCTTTAGTACACTTAACGCCATGGAAAGAAAAATCATAAAGGCATTTGAAGACAGCATAGAAGTTAAAAAACGTTTTGCAAAAGACAATACCGCATTGATCGCCGAAGTGTCTAAGGTTATAGCCGACGCTTTCAGTGAAGGCAGGAAACTGCTTCTTTTTGGAAACGGCGGAAGCGCGTGCGATGCGTCGCACATTGCGGCAGAATTCGTAAACCGCTTTAAAAAGGACAGACCCGGATTGCCGGCAATAGCCTTAAATACCGATACTGCGGTCCTTACATCCATATCGAACGATTACGACTATTCGGAAATATTCGCAAGGCAGGTAAAGACACTGGGACAATCCGGAGACCTCGCGCTTGCCATAAGCACTAGCGGCGGATCAAAGAATATACTCAAGGCTGTTGACGCGGCCAAGAAAAAAGGGATAAAAACCATAGCTTTCACCGGACAGCGAGGCGATAAGTTTGCGGCAAAATGCGATTACGCTTTTGTCGTGTCGTCGGAAGACACGCCGCGAATTCAGGAAACTCATATAACCCTCGCCCATATAATCTGCCAAATGGTGGAAGAGATTTTATTTGAAGCCCCAAGAAAAAGATAGTTTTGAAGATTTTAGGAATTGATCCCGGCAGCATTTATTGCGGGTATGGTCTTATCAATGTCTCGGCCAATCCTTATTCTAAAAAAATCCTCTACCTTTCTTCAGGACGGATCGTTATGCCTGCAAAAGACCCCCTTCATGAGAGGCTTAAAACGCTTTTCAGCACGTTAAGCGAGGTTTTTTCAGAATACAAGCCTGATGAGATAGCAATAGAAAAGATGTTTTTTGCTAAAGGTACAAAAGCGGCCATAAGCATGGGACATACCCGGGGGGCGGTCCTTGTGGCGGCAGCGCTTACCGGCATGCCTATTTTTGAATACAGCGCGCTTGAGGTGAAAAAAGCGGTTGTCGGATACGGCAAAGCCGACAAAAATCAGGTGCAGTGCATGGTCTCGCAAATCCTGAATATACGACACAAGCTGTCGCCCGACAGTGCGGATGCGATAGCCTTGGCCGTTTGCCACGCCCATACCAGAAGATAATCAACAACTCTTAAGGTTAGCGCTCCGGATAAGCTCCATTGAGGGCCGGTGTGGTATAATTTTTACTGTCCTGAAATACTTTCAAACAAATAAACCGGAGGTTTTAGAGTGGAAAAATATAAAGTAAATTCAATAGAGGAAGCCCTCGAAGATATTGTGAACGGGAGAATGGTCATACTCGTTGACGACGAAGACCGCGAAAACGAGGGCGATCTTTGCATGGCAGCCGAAAAAGTTACGCCGGATGCGATTAATTTTATGGCCAAGTACGGGCGGGGTCTTATCTGTCTTTCTCTTGCTCCGCAAAGAGTTGAGGAGCTTAACCTGCCTATGATGACCGAGGACAACACCTCGTCTTTCGGCACCGCATTTACAGTCTCGATCGAGGCAAAAAAAGGCGTTACTACCGGAATATCCGCAAAGGACCGGGCGGTTACAATACTGACGGCAATCAATCCTAAGACAAGACCGGAGGATATTGCAAGGCCCGGGCATGTTTTCCCGCTTAGGGCGAAACCGGGCGGTGTGCTTCAAAGGGCCGGACAAACAGAAGGGTCTGTTGACCTTGCGAGACTTGCGGGACTTGACCCCTCCGGAGTGATCTGCGAGATCATGGACGACGACGGGACTATGGCGCGTATGCCTCAGCTTGTGGAGTTCGCCAAAAAGCATAGCCTGAAAATAATCACCGTAAAAGACCTTATCAAATACCGGATGAGGAATGAGCGGCTTGTAAAACGCATTGCTACGGTCAAGATGCCGACTAAATACGGGGGCGATTTTACTTCTATAGCCTACGCCAACGATGTTGATAAAAATGTCCATATCGCGCTCGTTAAAGGAACGATTAAAAGCGGGGAAACGATTCTGGTAAGAGTTCATTCGGAATGCCTTACCGGAGATGTGTTTGGTTCAAAGCGATGCGACTGCGGCGACCAGCTTCACAAGGCGATGGAGATGATAAGCAAAGAGGGCAAAGGCGTTGTGTTGTACATGCGGCAGGAAGGCAGGGGCATCGGTCTCGCAAATAAGCTGCGTGCATATGAACTACAGGACAAGGGACTCGATACTGTAGAGGCGAATTTACAACTCGGGTTTCAGCCCGATCTGCGCGATTACGGCATAGGCGCGCAGATACTGGTTGAGCTTGGTGTGAAAAAAATGCGGATAATAACGAACAACCCTAAAAAAATAGTCGGGCTTGAAGGATACGGACTTAAGGTCGTTGAAAGAGTGCCGGCGGAAGTGACGCCGCACGACAAAAACATTGTTTATCTTAAGACAAAAAAGAAGAAAATGGGGCACATGATCGAAAATGTTTAAAGCGCGCCTGAGAGGATTCGAACCTCCGACCCTCGGCTCCGGAGGCCGATGCTCTAATCCGCTGAGCTACAGGCGCATCAAAGGTCGATAAATATTTTAACATCCGGCAGTAACAAAATTATAGCACGCTCTCTTCTGCGGAGCTGTTTTTAGAAATATTTTTAGGGTTTTTCCCTCGGTATTTTTCAACTGCCACATGAAGGATGGAGACGGCTGCAGGAGTAATCCCGGGGATCCTGCCTGCCTGTCCCAAGGTCTCCGGCCCGATCTCGGTCAGTTTCTGCACAACCTCCCGCGAAAGTCCCGGTATGTTTTTGTAATCGAAGTCAGTAGGGATCTTGCATGCTTCGATCTTATGCGATTTGCCGGCCGTTTCTAATTGCTTTTGGATGTATCCCTCGTATTTAACATTAATCTCTACAAGGCGGGCCAGCTGCGCGGATATTGCGATCGGAGCAGGAGAGAAAGCTTGTATGAAAGAGTAATCGATTTCGGGGCGTTTGAGTATTTTTTCGAGCGAGGTGTTTTCGGTGATCGCCGAAGTTCCGGCGGCGCTCAATGCGTTGTTTACATTTTCAGAGGGCTTGAGCCTGACGGTTTTCAATCGGGACAGCTCTTTTTGCAGGGCAATCTTTTTCTCATCGAACCGCTTAAAAGAGTCGTCGGTCACAAGCCCGATTGCGTGTCCCTTTTCCATAAGCCTGAAGTCGGCGTTGTCATGCCTGAGAAGAAGCCTGTATTCCGCCCGCGAAGTAAACATCCTGTAAGGCTCTGTTGTTCCCTTTGTAACAAGGTCGTCTATCAGGACGCCTATGTAGGCCTCATCCCGTCCGAGGACCAGCGGTTCGAGTTCTTTTATCTTACGCGCAGCGTTAATCCCCGCTATAAGCCCTTGCGCCGCCGCTTCCTCATAGCCGGAGGTGCCGTTGATCTGTCCGCCCAGAAAAAGACCCTCTATTGTTTTGGTCTCAAGGCTGTGCCGCAACTGCGTAGGGAATACAAAATCATACTCTATGGCATAAGCAGGCCGCATTATTTCAGCGTTTTCGAGTCCTTCGATGCTCTTTACGAGCCTGACCTGCACATCGTAAGGAAGGCTTGTGGAAATACCGTTTGCGTAATACTCTTTAGTCTCCAGCCCCTCAGGCTCGAGAAATATTTGGTGCCGTTCCCTATCGGCAAAACGTACTACTTTGTCTTCGATGGAAGGACAATATCGCGGGCCTATGCCTTTGATGCGTCCGCTGTAAAGCGGTGATCTGTCGAGCCCTCCGCGTATGATCTCATGAGTAGTCTTATTTGTGTATGTCATATAGCATGGGAGCTGGAGAGTCGTTATCTTTTCCGTCGAGTAAGAAAACGGAACGGGCGGGTCATCGCCCCATTGCGGGACTGTTTTAGAAAAATCTATGGTTTTGGCGTCGAGTCTCGGAGGGGTGCCTGTCTTCAACCTGCCCATATTAAGTCCGAGGTCACGCAACGAATCCGACAGTCCGATCGAAGGGAATTCTCCCGCCCTGCCGGATTGAAAACTGTCTAGGCCTATGTGAATAAGACCTTTCAGAAACGTCCCTGCGGTAACAACTACGGCCCGGGCGCCATACAGCACGCCGAGCGTTGTAACGACACCTGAGATTTTTTGGTCGTTTGCGACAAGACGCTCGACCATGCCCTGCTTGATAGTAAGATTTTTCTGGTTTTCGAGTGCTATGCGCATTGCGGTTTTATACAATGCCCTGTCGGCTTGTGCCCGCAACGCCCAGACGGCAGGCCCTTTGGACAAATTAAGCATCCGGAATTGAATGCCCGCCTTGTCCGTTACCTTGGCCATTTCTCCGCCGAGCGCGTCTATTTCGCGGACAAGATGGCCTTTAGCAAGCCCCCCTATGGCAGGATTACATGAAAGGTGGGCGATTGTATCGAGGTTGATCGTGAACAGACAGGTGTGAAGCCCCATTCGCGCTGCCGCCAAAGCCGCTTCGCAGCCGGCATGACCTGCGCCGACCACGATAATATCGTAGTCTTGCTCTTTATACATAAATAAAATTATTATAGCATTTATGCAGATTCCCTTCTTTGAACATACCATAAAGTCGCTTCATTCTTTGATTAGCGACGAGCGGGCCTCTCTCAGTTCAGTGGCGGGCATGATAAGACATGATCCGGGGCTTTATCTAAACCTGATTCAGGGGCTTTGCTTGGCATCCGGCAAATGCGAGGCAAAAACAGCGTTGCAGGCCATATCTCTGTTGGGCGCGCAAGGCGTTGAGCGGCAGATAATTCAGCATGATATTCTCTTAAATGAAGAGCATATGCAGCTTTGGTGTTACTCGGTGCTTGCCGGAGAACTTGCAGTGTTGATAAACAACAAGGCCGGCATCGAAGATGAAGAGGTGGTTTATTTTTCGGCATCGCTTCCGATTATCGGGATGCTAATTATGTTGATAGAAAAGCTTCCATATAAGAAAGTCTATGAGCTTCTTCTGATGCTTCCGATAGAAGACAGGGTGTTTGTCGAACAAAAACTCTTCCAGACAAGCCATATAGAACTGCTTACTAAAAATTTTTCGGCTGCGGCGGTTTATATGGACCTTATTAATTTCATTAACGCTGTTATCTCTGCCGAGGGATCAAAAAGGCCTGTGATAGAGGAGCCCGGAAAGCTTTCGCTCGCGTACGAGACTTTTCAGTTGTTTTATCTGATGGATACGGCAGGCGCAGGGGCGCGGGCGGTTCTTTTCCCTTCCGTGGTCGAAGCGCAGGAAAAATTCAGGGAGTTGTGCAAAAGATATTTCTTGATAGCCGAAAGCGAGGTGGAGGAACTTCTTGCTGAAGCTCTGGAAAGGCTTAATGCCGTAAGTAAGCTTTACAATGTCGAAGAGGCTGCAATGTATTGCACCGCTTCCGCCGAAGAAATAAAGCAGACGGCTATGCAGTTTTTGACGAAGTCGCCGGAATTGAATGCAGGACTCGAAAGGATCCGCGCAGCGGTTTGCGAAGAAAAAAATGTACTTATTTGCGGTGAACGCGGCACCGGTAAAAGGCTTCTTGCAGCAGCGCTTTACTATCAGGGGGACAACCCGAGAAGGCTTAATCCTTATGTTACTTTTCATTGCGACACATCCGAGGATTTACTCGAAAGGGACCTGTTCGGAAGCAGGAGCGGTTATCACAACCTCCAAAAACATAAAGGGGCCCTAGAGTTCGCGAACGGGGGCACCATACTTTTGAAGGACATCGATAGAATGCCCGAGCACCTTCTCGATAGAATTATCGAAATTTATTCGTCCGGAAAATTTTTTAAATCAGGGGACAAGGCACCCCAGAAGCTCGACATCCGTTTTATTCTTACCTCAAAATACGATCTGACGGAAATTGCAAGCGAGGGAAGCTCTTTGCGCAGACTGCTGGACTGCTTGTCGCCGGAGGCTATAAGAATACCGCCCCTGAGGGAGCGGCGGCAGGACATTGAATTTATTGCGGACAGCATTATATCCAAATACAGGTTGAATTTGAACGAGGAGGCTTTGCGGTTGGGTCTTCAAGAATATTACGAAAAAGAAGCGTTCCCGGGCAATCTTAAAGATTTGAAGAAGCTGTTATTTTATATCGCTGCCAAGCACCGTCTTAAATCTTAGGTATTCGACAAGCCCCCATAAACTGGCCGCGATTATCGAAAAAAACCAAACAAGAGACAGCGTCATCGCCATATCCTCGGAAACTCCGGTAAGACCGAAAAGGAAAACAAACGCCCCTTCACGCAATCCGATGCCCGAGATCGAAAGGGGCAGAAACGATATGACGATTATGATCGGAAGGAACACAAACACCGACAGGAAGGAAATATTCATCGAGAGTCCGAGCGCGAGGATATAAACACCCAGAACGCTGAGGACCTGAATAAACAGGGAATACGCGAAGCAACGCCCAATAACAGCCCGCTGGTTTTTATATAGACTGAAATTATCATAAACATTGCTTATAAAGTTTATCTGCCCGCCTATTCTGAACCTGAACACAACAATGCTGCCTGCTATAAAAGATGTTACTACGAACGGGACCAGCCACTTGACCGGAGTGTTTTGGAGGTATTCGAAGCCGAAAGGGAAGGTTATAGTTGCGATTGTCATAAGCGCTGCAAACCCGATATATCTGTCCATAAATACCGAAGCCACCGCAAGCGCGTTCTCGCCCGTCTGTAGTTTCCGGCATTCTGCCTTGCCCCTCTTATTTTTTATCTCTCTTCCGAGATAAAAAATCTTTACCGCGTCTCCGCCTATAAGTCCCGGCATGCAGATGTTGAAAAAGGCCCCTATCATATACATATCGAACAGGCGTTTGGTTTTCGTTTTGTACGGAACGAGCATTTTCCAGCGCAGGGTGGATATATATGACGCAGAGAGGTAGACAGCGACCGCTGCCGCGAACGCCGCAGGATTCATGCGTTTCATATTGTCCAAAAGCTTTTCGACCCCGATCTTCGAAAGCAGAAAATACAAAAAAGCCGAACTTACCGACAGTTTCAGGCCGAACAGCAGGATCTTTTGAATGAAACTTTTGATTTTAGCGCCCTGAACCCAAGATTTTTTTTAGGGCGTAGATAGGTTTCTTCTGGCTTTCATGATAAACCCTTACGATCATCTCTCCGAGCAGTCCCATGCCGATAAACTGCACGCCCACAATGATAAGCAGGACCCCGAGCAGCAGCAGCGGCCTGCCTGCGAGCGTGGCCCCCCTGAAAAGTTTTTCGATGGAAAGGTAGAAGGATATGCCTACCCCGCCTAATGCAAAAAGCACCCCTACAGGCCCGAAGAATTGGATAGGTTTTGTCGAAAAACTCTGTAGAAATTTTACGGTTATAAGATCTAGAATGACTTTTATGGTCCTTGAGATGCCGTATTTCGATTTGCCGCGAAGCCGGGGATGATGCGTTGTTTCCATTTCTGCGATCTTGACGCCGTACCAGCTCGCCATGGCGGGAATGAAGCGGTGCATTTCACCGTAGAGCCTGAGGTTCTTTACTACATCGCGCTTGTAGGCCTTTAACGAGCAGCCATAGTCGTGGAGATTAACTCCGGTGACCTTGCTTATGAGCCAGTTCGCAATGATCGAGGGCAGTCTTCGCGTGAAAAATGTGTCTTTGCGGTGTTTGCGCCACCCGCTCACAAGGTCAAAGTCTTTTAGTTTTTCTATCAGCTTGGGTATGTCTTTAGGATCGTTTTGGAGGTCTCCGTCCATCGTCACAACTACTTCTCCACGCGCAAAATCGAATCCTGCGGCGAAAGCTGCGGTCTGTCCGAAATTTCTCCGAAGACTTAGAACAACGACCCGCTCGTCTTTTTTCTGGAAGGATTCCAGCAGGGGAAGGGTCTTGTCGGTGCTTCCGTCGTCGACGAAAACAATCTCGTAACCTGAAGCTAAAGTATCAAGGACTTCACGCAGCCGCTCATAAAGGATCGCGACGTTTTCTTCCTCGTTATACAACGGAATCACTACGGATACTGTCATCTGGTCTCCATAAAATCAGTTTATAGATTATAACAGATTAAGGCTTTGCGTATCGCTGCGAGGCCCTAAGATATGCCCATGTTAAAACGGACGCGATGAAGGCCCCCCATAGGCTGCCTGCGATAACGTCTGTAGGATAGTGTACACCCAGATAGACCCTCGAAACGGCCACCAGCGCTGCGAGCGATAATGGATAAATACGCCATCCTAATGGAAGAAAATTGCGGGTCAGGTAAAAAAGCGGGACCGCATAAGCGAATGAGTTTGCGGCGTGGTTCGACGGCATTGATCCCGACTGGGTGCACCCGACCAGAATCCGGACATTTTCGAGCGCCCTGCAGGGCCGCACCCTTGCGATAAGATGCTTTATGTTGCCGCCGCTCCAGTCGGTGAGTACAGCTGCAAGCGCTGAGATGCAAACGATCCAGATAGCCAAGGTTTTATAACTTTTCCCGCCGGTATTTTTTGTCTTTGAAGCGGTCAGCACCATGAATAAAGCAAAAGGCAGAACAAGCAGATATCCCTTTGCCGTAAGCGATTTCATAAAAACATCGAGAACGGGGTTGTTAAAGCCTCTGTTTATCAGAAAGAAAACGGCTGTGTCGGCGGATGACAGGTCCATTTTAATGGTTTTCAACGCAGAAGAGGGCAGACGGCAAATCCGTCTGCCCTCTTCTGCCGGAAGATATCAATTATTATCCTTGCGCTGTGATTGCGGTTATTAATTCTTTCAAGACCGCATCGGCGTTCTCTGTGGCTATCTGGCAGGTGCCTGCATTGGCATGCCCGCCGCCGTTGTATTTGAGCATCAGTTCGCCGATGTTCGTTTTAGATGTTCTGTTAAAGATGGATTTACCTACGGCGAATACCGTGTTCTGCTTTTTGAGTCCCCAGAGTACATGTATCGAAATGTTGCAATCGGGATTAACGGCGTAAACCATAAAGCGGTTTCCCGGGTATATGGTCTCTTCGTTTCTGAGGTCCAGTACAACCAGATTTTTATGGATCGTGGAGCATTTGTGTATCTGGTATTTGAAGCGCTCCTCGTATTTGAAGAAAAGATCGACGCGCTCTTTAACATCCGAGAGGCTGAGGATCTGTTCAATCGTATGATTTTTACAGTAATCAATTAAATCCATCATAAGCTGATAGTTCGAGACCTTGAACTCTTTAAACCGGCCGAGGCCTGTTCTCGCGTCCATCAGGAAACTGAGCAGTTCCCACCCTTTCGGTTTAAGCACATCGTCGAGGCTGAACTGCGCCGCATCGGCCTTATCAACAGCGGCCATCATATCATCCGCAATTTCGGGGAACCGTGCCTTACCGCCATAATAGTCGTAGACGACCCGCGCGGCAGAAGGCGCTTCAGGATTAATGATATGGTTTGGATTGCCCATCTTGTTTCTTAGGGTTTCACTCAGATGGTGGTCGAAGGCCAGATGCACTCCCGGCACGTACGGAAGGTTGGTCGTTATGTCATTTTCTGTTATTTCGATCTTCATGTCCTGCATGTCTTTTGGGTGCACGAACTTGAAATCATTGATCATGCCAAGCTCTTTGAGCAGCACGGCACAGACAAGTCCGTCCATGTCGCTTCTTGTTACAAGTCTATACTGTTTTTGCTCAGACATAAGGACACCTCGTAAATAGTTGATTTAAGAACTATAATAAAATAAAATCCGCATAGATGCAAGGTTTTTGTTGTTGCGCAATATATTGTTTTTCTTTCACGCTAAAATCCATAATATAAAAAATGTCCTTTATGCCATGAAACAGATAGACCTTTATAAAAATCTTCCTAAGAAAAACTGCGGCAAATGCAGGCAGAAGACCTGCATGCCTTTTGCGCTCGCGGTGATAAAAGGGGATGCGGAGCTTTCTGAATGCCCGCTTCTGGATACCGCCGAAGCGGAAAGACTCAAAGGCATGATAACCGTGACAGATTGGCGTGAAGGCCTGATATTAAAGCTTAGGGACGAGGTGAAGAAAATAGATTTGGCCGCTATTGCTGATTTGCTGGGTGGACAGATGAAAAACGGGAGTCTGGTAATTATTTGCATGGGCAGGCCGTTCACAATATCAGCGGACGGCGAGGTGGCCACGCATGGGCATATAACCCCGTGGGTAAAGATCCTGCTGCTCCACTACATAAGGAATTCCTTCAACAACTCCATCATGATAAAGGGCATGCCGAAACAGGCGGACGAAAAATGGATATCTTACGCAGAACTGAAGAGCGGTATGGTGAAGGCGTCGTCTTTTCAGCGCGAGGGCGAAGACCCGCTAAAAGAAATGCTCGACCAGAACCTCGCATCGGTCGAGGCTATTCTTAACCGTTTGGGCGCTCTAAAAAAAGAGGGCTTCCCCACTCCTTACGCATGGGCTCTTAACCTGCTGCCCAAAGTCCCTGTGCTTATCCTTTACTGGCCTGAAGAAAACGAGTTCCCGTCAAAGGTTAAGGTCTTATTCAACCCTTCGGCTGATAAATATCTCGATGTCGAAGCCATTGTCTTTCTGATAGAAGGTCTTGTGAAGAATATCGAGGCGATGAGCAGGCGCTAAAGCTGACTCAGCAGCGTCAAAGCTGCAACAATCAGGAACAGTCCGAAGAATATCACCGATGCTTTTTGCCTTCCGTTTTCGCCCTTATCAACAAACGGAATAAGAAGCAAGGCCACAAGAGCGAGCGCAGGCACAATGACCGCCCCCACGAAAATAGAGTTGCCGGGGAAATAGCGTATAAGCTGGTATATCCATAGAAAATACCACTCGGGCAGCGGCTGAAAAGATTTTGTGAGGTCTATCTGCCTGCCGACCGGCGGCGGATAGAGGAGTGCTATCACCACCAGCAGTTCGAGGGCGATCAGGGAGACAAATATTATTTCAGCCAGATAGTCCGGATAAAACTTTTTTTCTTTCACAGATTTTTTGCTATCCCCCGTCTTTTCACCATGTGGAAATGCGCCCAGAGTATCAGAGATATAAGCGCCGGCAGATATATCACATGCATACTGTAAAACCTTATCAGTGTTGAGCCGTCGACATCGGAGCCTCCGCGCAGCAAACTTTTGATATATCCCCCAAGAAACGGCAAGGTGCCGAGCATGGATGTTCCGACCTCTGTGGCCCAGTATGCCTTCTGGTCCCACGGCAGCAGATACCCTGTAAAACCGGACCCGAGCGCGAATGTCAGGCCTATCACTCCAGCCATCCAGTTAAGCTCCCTCGGCGGCCTGTACGCCTTTGAGACAAATACCCGGACAGTATGAAGAAGTATAAAAACTATGAGCAGGGTTGCCGACCATTTATGAAGGCCGCGCACAAGCCAGCCTAAGGTAAGCTCTTCTGTGATCATTAAAATGCTTTTGTACGCCTCTTTTTCGGAAGGCACATAGTAAAGGGTCAGAAGCATTCCGCTGAAGGCGAGCAAAAGAAAATAAACAAAAGCGATGCCTCCGAAACAGTAAGAATATCCGACATTTTCGGGCAAGGGGCGCTTCAGGAATCTTTTGTGAGGTTCTTTTATGCCGAATTTTTTGTCGGCCCAGTCGAATAGTTTTCCCATTATATTTTCATGCCTATATAAACTTTGCCGTCTTTTATTTCGAGGGGAAGTTCCGTAAGCGGCGCAGGCGGCGGGCCGGCTGTTACTCTTCCTTTGGCGTTGTATCTGCCGCCGTGGCAGGGGCAGAGGAATTCTTTTTTATTGTGGTCCCAGTTGATAAAGCAGCCGAGGTGCGTGCAGACGGCTGAAAATGCAATCAATCCGCTGTCCGAAGCTGAAAGATAAACCCTGCTTGCCATAGTGCGGTCTTCTCCGCTGTATTCGAAATCTATCTTGCGCACGCCTTTGCGGGGGAGGTCATCCTCTTCCATAAGGTAGAAATAGCGGATGCTTTTGGGCCGTCCGGTCGAAGGGAAAATATAAAATATTACGGAACAAACAGCGGCAAAAAGCCCTGCGAAGAAAAGCCTTACAAAATGAACAAGAAAATTTCTTCGGTTCATAACCGCACCGTCTTCGAAGCCCGAACCCGAAGGAGCGTAGGGTCCGGGAGGCGGAAGAGACCTGCTTTAAGAATTGAGCGCGATGTGAAACGGTTTTCCGGTCTTGAAATGGACGACCTTTTTGGAGGCCACCTGAACCTGCTCTCCTGTCCTCGGGTTTCTGGCTGTCTTTTCCTTTCTCTGCTTCAGCCTGAAATTGCCGAAGCCTCGGATCTCGATCTTGCCGCCTGCGGCAAGGGCGTCTTTCATCCCGTCAAATATTGTGTTTACTATCGCCTCTACCTGCTTTTTCGTCAGACCCTCCACCTTTTCGGTGACTTTTTCTATCAACTCGGATTTTGTCATCTTACTGCCTCCTGATTTTTTCTTTTTATTTTTTCCGTTCTTAAAACCTGTAAAGATATTTCAATTCCGTAGCCGGCATGCGTTTCC
This sequence comes from Nitrospirota bacterium, assembly GCA_004321915.1. GTDB lineage: Bacteria > Nitrospirota > Thermodesulfovibrionia > Thermodesulfovibrionales > Dissulfurispiraceae > MYbin3. The sequence continues at coordinate 21,216 of SCQE01000063.1, read as the reverse complement.
ATAGGATCTCCATGATACTGCCGTTAAGCAGATCGTGCAGCACTGTTTTCTCTTTTTTGCTTACAACTTCAGGCTCTCCCTGTATGCCTGCCAACAATGCCGCGCTCTTTATCGCGGCTTCAAGGTCACCGAGTTCATCGACAAGCCCGAGTTTCAGGGCCTGTTTGCCGGAAAAGACCCGTCCGTCCGCAAAATCTTTTACTTTAGAGACAGGCATCTTTCTTCCGTCGGCGACGGCCTTAATGAACTGTTCGTGCACGTCGTCCATAACACCCTGAAGTATTGCGCGCTCTTCCGTTCCTATCCCTCGAAAAACCGACGCAAGATCTTTGTTCCTGCCGCTCTTTATGACCTCGGATTTTATGCCGATTTTATCCATAAGGCCTTTGATGTTAGGCACTTCCATTATGACCCCGATCGAGCCTGTGATGGTCCCGGGGTTTGCTATTATTTTCGTGGCGGGCGCCGAAATATAGTAGCCGCCTGACGCAGCAAGCGCGCCCATCGAGACAACAATTTTCTTCTCTGCGGACGCCCTGAGGACTTCGGCATATATTTCTTGGGCCGCAACCACCCCGCCTCCGGGGCTGTCGACCCGAAGGACTATTGCCTTTATCGACTTGTCTTTCAAGTAGCCTTTAAGTTCGTTGACCGCGGTCTTCGACTCGAAGATTGGCCCCTCAACCCTGACCAGCGCGACTTTCGAGCCGATAGGGATCTGTTTTTGAAATAGGGTTATTATTACGCTTAGAAAGAATATAAACCCCAAAAATATGCTTCCAAACAGAAAAATTCTTCTATTTTTCATTTGTTTTTAAATTTTTAGTGCTCAAACCTATTTTCCGTTCATCCAGATTTAATTTTATGATCTTTACACGGATTTTTTCGTTCTCCTTGATCTCTATAGACTGGTCTATTTCCGAGGAATATATCAATCCCTCAACTCCGCATTCAAGCTCGACAAAAATACCGAAGTCCGCGATTTTCAGTACACGGCCTTTCATTTCTTCTCCAAGTTTGAGCTTTGCGGGTATTTCGTTGACCCATGGATCGGGGGTCAGCTGTTTAATGCCGAGCGCCATACGTTCGCGCGCAGGGTCTATGCTCAAAACCACCGCCTCGATCCGCTGGCCCTTTCTCAGCGCTTCGGACGGATGCTTTATATGTTTTGTCCATGACAGGTCCGAAATGTGGGCAAGTCCGTCAACGCCTTCCGGAAGCCGTATGAACGCCCCGAAGTCTGTGATCGTTTTTACCGTCCCGCTTATTTTTTGTCCCACGGAATAATGTTTTGCGATAAGCTCCCAAGGTTTTTGTTTAAGTTGCTTTATGCTGAGCGAAAGCCGACGTTCGTTTTTGTTGACATTAAGAACGATCGCCTCTATTTCATCGCCGGCAGCGACGTATTTAGAGGGATGCTTGGGGCGCGGCGCCCAATCGATCTCCGATATGTGAATCAACCCCTCCAGCCCCTCTTCGATCTCGATAAAAACCCCATAGTCGACTATATTTACAACTATGCCGGTGATTTTCATTCCGGCGCTGTATTTCTCATCTACCGTCAACCACGGATCAGGCTTCTTTTGCTTGTATCCGAGGGTTACTTTTCCGCTGCTGTCGTCGTATTTGAGTATCAGAAAATCTTTTTTCTCTCCGACCTTGAAAAACTCCGACGGATGGCTGACGCGCCGCCAAGACATGTCCGAAATATGCAGAAGCCCGTCCATTCCGCCTAAATCTACGAACACACCATAATCGGTAATATTTTTAATCACACCCGGAAGGACCGCGTTTTCTTTCAGGATCTTTAAGGTGTTTTCTTTGAGCTTATTCCGTTCCTCTTCCACGACAACGCGCCGGGACAGGACCATCGATGTTCCTTGAGATTCCGGTCCCTGCTTATGCGGCAGCATTTTAAGTATCTTGACTTGAAAGGTCTTGCCTATATAGGAATCCATGTCCTTTACAAGCTTTACATCTATCTGTGAGGCGGGAAGGAACCCTTTTATGCCTCCGCATGCAACTATCAATCCGCCCTTTGTTTTGCCCTCCACTGTGCCTTCGATGGTAGAACCGTTTTGTTGCGCTGCTGTCAGGTTTTCCCATGCGCGCAGTTTTGCGGCCCTGTCTTTTGAAAGATAGACCACGCCTTCATGATCATTTATCCGTTCGACAAAGACATCCAATTTATCGCCTTCCTTAAGCGAGGCGAGTTCTTTGTCGGTGAACTCCGCAGCGGGAATTATGCCTTCCGACTTATATCCGACATCAACCACAACCCCGTCAGACTTGACGCTGATCACCCTGCCTTTTGTTACAACCCCTCTCTCTACTTTTTGGAGAGTTTCGGCATAAAGCGATTCAATATCGGTTGTTTCTTCTTTTGGTTGATCGTCCATCCTGACCCTTTCCTCCTATTTCCCTGATTCTATCCTGAACCTCTTTAATAATCCAGTCGGGGGTTGAAGCCCCTGCGGTAATGCCGACATTGTTCTTGCCTTTAAACCATGCCGCCTTGATTTCCGAGGCGGTTTCGATGTGGTAACACTGGACTTTTTTGTCTGCGCACAGATGTGCCAGCTGGGTGGTGTTCGCGCTGTTTCTGCCGCCCACCACGATCATCACATCGACTTTTTTTGCAAGCTCTTCTGTCTCCTTAAGCCGCAAGGCCGTTGAATTGCATATCGTATTAAAGACCTTCAGCTCATTGACCTGTCCCATGGCTTCGCATACGAATTTTTTCAGGATGCTTATCGGCTGCGTAGTCTGCACTACCACTCCAACCCTGCTTTTTAGCTTCGGCAGTTCATCGTCCCGCCCCAAAACAACTGCCTCAGGGCCTGCATAGCTCATCAGGCTTTTTACTTCAGGATGTTCCTTGTCCCCGATTATAAGCGTCTGATAGCCGCCCTCTTTAAGGAGCCTTGCGTACTGTTGGGCCTTTTTAACAAAAGGGCAGGTGGCATCTATGACCCTATACTTCTTATTTGCAAGCTTTTCCGAAATTTCGACAGGAACCCCATGCGTCCTGATTATCAAAGTCTTTATCTTGCGGTTATCGATGCTGTCGGAGGGCGAAACACCTTGGAGCTTTAAGTTTTCTATTACTTGCGGGTTATGGATTATAGGGCCGAGGGTGAACACATCATCGCCTTTTTTCGCCTCATCGAAGGTCATATCAACCGCCCGTTTTACACCGAAGCAAAACCCCGCCCTTTTGGCGGTCGTTATGTTCAGTTTATTCCTCATAAAACAGAGATATAGGATACAGGATTAAGAAGCGAATAGGCAATAGGCCCTCTGGCCTTAAAGCAGCGGTATTTTAAAGCGCGGCTGCCGGTTGTCCTGTTGCTCAAACAATGACGATAAGTTTTTACTTTTGGCCGGCGTTTGGAGTAAAATAACATTCTTTTCTTCAAGATGTTACATTAAATATTTAAGCTGTGTGAGGAGGTAAAGATGGGATATGTTGATGGACTTAAATGCAGGGAATGCGGCAGGGAATACCCTGTAGACCCTATATATGTCTGCGAATTCTGCTTTGGCCCGCTTGAGGTTATTTACGATTATAAAGGCATTAAAAAAGTCCTGAAAAGAAAAACTATCGAGAAGCGGGACAAAAGCCTCTGGCGCTATAAAGAGCTGCTCCCCATAGACGGCGAGCCGCAGGTGGGCCTGAAATCCGGGTTCACCCCCCTTGTAAAAGCGGACAATCTTGCGAAAGAGCTGGGAGTGAAAGAGCTTTATGTTAAAGATGATACTGTAGCTCATCCCACGCTTTCTTTTAAAGACAGGGTTGTGGCGGTGGCGCTTACAAAGGCAAAAGAGTTCGGTTTTGATACGGTTGCTTGCGCGTCTACCGGAAACCTTGCCCATTCGGTATCCGCTCAGGGAGCAAAAGCCGGGTTCAACAGGTTTGTCTTTATTCCGGCAACTCTGGAGCAGAGCAAGATTGTGGCCTCTCTGGTGTACGAACCGAATCTTGTAGCGGTGGACGGCAATTATGACGAGGTAAACAGGCTTTGCAGCGAGATCGCCAACAAATACAAATGGGCGTTCGTGAACATAAACATAAGACCGTTTTATGCCGAAGGCTCTAAAACACAGGGCTTTGAGATAATCGAACAGCTCGGATGGAAGGCGCCCGACAATGTGGTCGTGCCTTGCGCGAGCGGTTCGCTTCTCACAAAAGTCTGGAAGTCCTTCAAAGAGTTTAAAGAGATAGGCATAATCAAAGAGCTCGAAACTAAAGTCTTTGCAGCGCAGGCAACCGGCTGCTCGCCGATCTCGGTTGCGATAAAAACCGGGACCGATGTGATCAGGCCGGTAAAACCGAATACAGTAGCAAAATCTCTTGCTATAGGCAATCCGGCCGACGGTTTTTACGCGTCTCAGGTTGTCAAGGACACCGGCGGTTACGGGGAGGATGTTTCGGATGAAGAAATTATCGCCGGAATGAAACTGCTCGCAAGGACGGAAGGCATATTCGCAGAAACCGCCGGAGGCGTTACTGTTGCCTCAGCGAAAAAACTTATCGAGCAGGGTAAAATCGGAAGGAACGAGACCACCGTTATCTGCATTACGGGCAATGGGCTTAAAACGCAGGAGGCGCTTGCCGGCCATACCGCACAGATGCACCACATATCGCCCAAACTCGACGCGTTTGAAGAAGTGCTTAAAAAGATAAGCGGGAAGTAAAAAGTGAAATCTTTTATTTCCTACTTCTAACGTCATAGTTCTTAATTAATTTTGGCAGGAGGTGATAGTATGGCCGTAAAAGTTAGGATCCCGACCCCGCTTCAAAAGCTGACACAGGGCAGCGAGGAGGTCGAAGGCAAAGCCGGTACAGTGATCGAGCTGATAAACGATCTCGACAAAAGGTATCCGGGCATAGCCGAAAGGCTTTCGGAGGGCGGAAAAGTAAGAAGATTTGTAAACCTTTATGTAAACGAAGAGGACATAAGGTTTGCACAGGCGGAGCAGACCCTTGTAAAAGACGGTGACGAGGTTTCTATCGTGCCTGCGATAGCCGGTGGAAGCTGCTGCGCCCGGGTTTCAAATTAACCCAGACAGTCAACAGAATATTTAGGAGGACGCAATGAAAAGGCGTGTGAAGCTGACTTTTCCGCAAAACCTCATAAAAGAGCCGGTGATTTTTACTATGGCGAAAACGTATGAAGTAATGCCGAATATCAGAAGGGCCCGGATAACCGACAGCGTTGGAGAAATGATACTGGAACTCGACGGCGCCGAAGAAAATGTCGAAAAAGGAATAAAGTCGCTCATAACTCAGGGCATAGATGTGGAGCTGGTAGAGGGCGATATAATCGAATAAACGGAGATATTTAATTTATGGTGACTGACCGATGCAGCCGCACCCGATCTTTATGGCGCGGCATAATAGAAGAATACAGAAAATTTTTCCCGGTATCAGAAAAGACCCCTGTAATAAGCCTGCAGGAAGGCAATACTCCCCTAATCAGGGCCGCTAATTTAACAAAGCGGCTCAATATAGAACTGGACCTGTTTTTGAAGTTTGACGGCGCAAACCCGACAGGATCTTTCAAAGACAGGGGCATGACCCTTGCGTTGTCCAAGGCTGCGGAAGACAATGCTAAGGCCGTAATCTGCGCCTCAACAGGTAATACTTCAGCGGCGGCCTCGGCCTATGCGGCACGCGCCGGCATAAAGGCGATAGTCGTAATCCCCGAAGGCAAGATAGCGCTCGGCAAACTGGCTCAGGCGTTGATGCATGGGGCGCATGTGCTTCAGCTTCAGGGCAACTTCGATGAGGCCCTGAACATGGTAAAAGAGGTGGTATCCAACTATCCGATAACGCTTGTGAATTCGATCAACCCGTACAGGATAGAGGGACAGAAATCCGCGGCCTTCGAGATATGCGACCAGCTCGGATTTGCGCCGCGCTACCATGCCATGCCGGTCGGAAACGCCGGGAATATAACCGCATACTGGAAAGGCTACAAAGAGTATAAATCCGAAGGTCTTGTCTCAAGAATGCCCGTCATGCTTGGCTTTCAGGCTGCGGGCGCCGCGCCGTTGGTAAGCGGTAAGCCTGTCGAAAAACCCGAAACTGTTGCTACCGCGATAAGGATAGGAAACCCTGCAAGTTGGAGGGGCGCAATCGCGGCAAGGGACGAATCAGGCGGGAAAATAGATGCTGTTACGGACGAAGAGATTTTGTCGGCGTACAAGCTTATAGCCGCAAACGAAGGTATTTTCTGCGAGCCTGCATCGGCCGCGTCTTTTGCAGGGGTGCTCAAACTTTATAGAGAAAACTATTTTGAAAAAGGCGAAACCGTTGTATGCACACTGACAGGCCACGGGTTAAAAGACCCTGACAATGCCATCAAGGTTTCGGGTGAGACGATCAAGGTCAAGGCCGAATTCAATGCAGTCAAAAAAGTGGTCGAGAGAATTCTATGAAATTCGTAGTCCTCTTGGGTGACGGCATGGCCGATACGCCTATCGACGCGCTAGGCGGGCTTACGCCTCTCCAAAAAGCAGCGACCCCTAACATGGACAGGCTTGCGCAGGAAGGGCTTATCGGCATGGCCCGCACAGTGCCGAATGGTTTTCATCCGGGTTCGGATGTGGCCAATCTGAGCATACTCGGATATAATCCTGCCGAATCATATACAGGACGCGCTCCTCTTGAAGCGGCAAGCATAGGCGTCGAGCTTATGGACGGCGATGTGGCCTACCGCTGCAATCTTGTAACGCTGAGAAATGACGGCGGCAAAGTATTGATGGACGATTACAGCAGCGGACATATAACGACACCTGAAGCAACGGAACTCATACTTGCACTGAAAGCAGAGCTTGAAACGGAAAATATAAAATTTTATCCGGGCGTGAGCTATAGGCATCTTATGGTCTGGAAAGGCGGAACGGATGATATTGAATGCACGCCGCCCCACGACATAATCGGGCAGGAGGCTACAGCGCATCTGCCTAATGGAAACAGGGCAGAGTTTTTGAAAGACCTTATGGGTCGTTCAGAAAAAATATTGGCGGAGCATCCGGCAAACAAAGAGAGAATAAAAAACGGCAAGAAGCCTGCAACGAGCATCTGGCTCTGGGGGCAGGGCAGAAAACCGCAGCTCTCGACATACAGAGAGAAATACGGGCTTAAGGGCGCGCTCATCTCCGCCGTAGACTTAACAAAAGGGCTAGGCATATATGCGGGCTTTGAGATATTGAATGTTCCGGGAGTTACAGGCTGGCTCGATACAAATTATTCGGGAAAGGCCGAGTATGCGCTTAATGCGTTAAACGATGTGGATTTCGTTTATATACATGTCGAATCGCCGGACGAAGCAGGACATTCGGGCGATTACAAAAACAAACTTCAGGCCATAGAGGATTTTGATCGCCTTGTGGTCGGGCCGGTAATGAAAGGTCTTGAGGAAAGGTTCGGCGAATACCGCGTGCTTTTAATGCCTGACCACGCTACACCGATAAAGATTAGGACACACACCGCCGAGCCTGTGCCTTTCGTGATCTATGACAGCCGCAAAAAACAGAACAATGCCGGAATATCCTACGATGAAACAATAGCAGCAAAAAGCGGCATAAAGGTTTTTGAAGAAGGCTACAAGCTCATGGATTATTTTATCAAGGGCGAATAAAATATTTACAGAATATGCCGACAGTATTGCGTGTAGGAGCGTATCGTTTTTTCTTTTATGCAGGAGATGCGGATGAACCACCGCATATACATGTTGCGTATGATGAGAATATTGCAAAATTTTGGCTCGACCCTGTCCGCCTTCAAAACAGCGGAGGATTTAGCAGGGCGGAGATTAACAAGGTAAATAGGATTATCAACGACAACCAGAAGAAATTATTGGAGGCATGGCATGAATACTTTGGTAATTGAATCGGATGTCTCAAGAGCCGAAGGCGTAACAGTAACCGACGATACACTTAGCGTTGACTTGAACGATGGGAGAACTATTTCTGTGCCGTTAGCTTGGTTTCCTCGCTTGATGTATGCGACGGCAAAAGAAAGAAAAAAATGGAAACTCATAGGCAGCGGACATGGTATTCATTGGGAAGATATAGACGAAGACATTAGCGTTGAAGGGTTGTTATCCGGAAAGCCGTCGGGCGAAAGCCGGGTTTCATTTAAAAAATGGTTAGATAAAAGACAAGTCAGGCATAGTCAAACACGCGAAGATTTGTTTAATCAAGCGGTATTAACTGCTTACAAGGAAGCGGTGCGTAAATGTAATCATAAATTTCCTGTTTTTAAAAAGATGTTTTCTGAACATGGCGGTATTGAAACAGCAAAACGACTTTTACATGCACCCTTACAAGCCGGATTTACAGTGCTTTGGGAATGCAAATGCCTTGATCTCTCCATAGAATATCTTGTTCTCAAGTCTCAATTTGCAAATCTATTTACCGAGAAGGAAAAAGCAATTGCAAAAAAAAGACTGGAAGACCATGATTACAAGTGGGATTGATAAAATTATGACTATAGTAAAACTTGTTCATGCATAATGAAACAACTCAAGCGGCAAGGTAAGGAGGTTCTGATTTAATGCTCATAGTACAAAAATACGGCGGTACTTCGGTCGCCAACGTTGAAAGAATAAAAGCGGTTGCACAACGCGTTGCGGATACGGCAAAGCAGGGGCACAAGGTAGCGGTTGTGGTTTCGGCCATGTCAGGGGAAACCGACAAGATGATATCTCTTGCAAATCAGGTCTCGTCCAATCCCACAGAGAGAGAGATGGACCTACTCCTATCTTCCGGAGAGCGTGTTACAAGCGCATTGACCGCAATGGCCATAGAAGCGCTCGGACATAAGGCCATGGCTTTAACAGGAAGACAGATGGGCATTATAACCGACACCGTGCATACGAAAGCGAAGATAGAAAAGATACATGCTGACAGGGCGCAAAAAGCTTTGCAGGATGGTTTTGTTGTAGTGGTAGCGGGCTTTCAGGGAATAACCGGCGACGATAATGTTACCACGCTCGGCAGGGGCGGTTCAGATCTGTCTGCAGTCGCAATCGCTGCCGCGTTAAAGGCCGATCTCTGCGAAATTTATACCGATGTCGACGGTGTTTATACAACAGACCCCAATATTGTCCCGGAAGCAAGGAAGCTGGAAAAAATCTCTTACGAAGAAATGCTCGAACTGGCAAGCTTGGGCGCAAAGGTCCTCCAGACAAGGTCTGTAGAGTTTGCGATGAAATACAATGTACCTGTCGTGGTCAAATCGAGCTTTAACAATAATCCCGGAACACTGGTCACAACGGAGGAGAAGGAAATGGAAGAAGTCGTAGTATCCGGCGTAGCTTATGATAAAAATCAGGCAAAGATAACGGTCATGGGGCTTCCCGACAGGCCCGGTCTTGCGGCAGGTCTGTTCAAGGCGATTGCGGACGCAAGCATAATAGTTGACATGATAGTCCAGAACATCAGCAGCGACGGCAAGTCCGCCGATATTTCGTTTACTGTTCCGAAGACCGACAGCAAAAAGGCGTTTCAGCTTGCCGAAAGCGTAACAAAAGAGCTTGGCGCAGAGCGGGTTGTCACAAGAGACGATATCGCCAAGATATCTATTGTCGGTGTTGGCATGAGGACCCATTCAGGCGTTGCCGCGCAGATGTTCGAGGCCATGTCCAAGCACGGCATCAACATCATGATGATAAGCACATCCGAGATAAAGGTCTCCTGTATAATAGATGCGAAATTCACAGAGCTTGCGGTCCGTGTTTTACACGATACCTTCGGGCTTGCTCAGGCAGCAAAACAGTAAGTGAAAAAGATCGAAATATACGACACGACCCTGCGGGACGGCGCTCAGGCCGAAGATGTGGCTTTTTCGGTCGAGGACAAAATCCGTATCACCGAAAAGCTCGATGATTTGGGCGTTCATTACATCGAAGGCGGATGGCCGGGATCGAACCCGAAGGATGTCGAGTATTTCAAAAAGGTCAAAAAGCTTAAGCTGAAAAATGCGGTTGTGGTTGCATTCGGAAGCACGCACAGGCCGAAGATCAAGGTTGACAATGATCCGAACATGAAGTCTCTGGTCGAGTCGCAGGCCAAGGTTATTACGATATTCGGCAAGACATGGGATTTTCATGTGAAAGAAGCGCTGAAAATCACGCTTGAAGCCAATTTAGGCATAATACATAACTCTGTAGCGTATCTTAAAAAACACGCAGAAAAAGTCTTTTTCGATGCAGAGCATTTTTTCGACGGGTACAAGGGAAATCCGGCATTTGCCGTTAAATGCCTGCTTGCAGCGCAGAAGGCAGGGGCGGACAGGCTTGTGCTCTGCGACACCAACGGGGGCACGCTGCCTGACGAACTCAGGAAGATAGTCCACGAAGTTATTAAACAGGTCAAAACCCCTATCGGCATTCATGCGCATAATGATTCCGATTGTGCCGTTGCCAATTCTTTGGCCGCTGTCGAACTCGGCGCTGTGCAGGTGCAGGGGACCATTAACGGCCTCGGCGAGAGGTGCGGAAACGCCAATTTGTGCTCCGTGCTCCCGAACCTTCAGGCCAAAAGCGGATTCAGATGCATCTCCGACGAAAACTTGAAAAAACTTAGGGACGCCTCGCGCTTTGTGAATGAGATCGCTAATATGAGCCATTTCAAGAGGCAGCCTTTTGTGGGCGACAGCGCCTTTGCGCACAAAGGCGGCATACATGTCAGCGCAATAAGAAAGCGGCCTGAAACTTATGAGCATATGCGGCCCGAGCTCGTCGGCAATTCCCAGCGGGTCTTAATATCGGACATGGCAGGCAGAAGCAACATACTGAGAAAGGCGGAGGAGTTCAAGATACGGCTCGATGCCGACTCCCCGGAAATTCAGGGCATACTCGACAGAATGAAAGACCTTGAGCACCAAGGCTTTCAGTTTGAGGGCGCCGAGGCGTCGTTCGAACTTCTTCTCAAAAAAGCTCTCGGTCTTCACAGGAGATTTTTTGATCTGGTCGGATTCAGGGTCATAGATGAAAAACGGCATGAAAACGAAGAGCCCCTGAGCGAGGCGACCATTATGGTAAGGGTCGGCAAACATATCGAGCATACGGCCGCTACCGGAAACGGACCGGTCAATGCGCTCGACAATGCGATAAGAAAAGCGCTCGAAAAATTTTATCCCGAGTTAAAAGCGGTGAGACTGTTGGACTACAAAGTCCGCGTGCTCACAACAGGAAAAGGCACCTCCGCAAAAGTCCGCGTATTGATCGAATCCGGCGACGAACTCCACAAATGGGGGACTGTCGGAGTTTCCGAAAACATCATCGAGGCCTCATGGCAGGCGCTCGTTGACAGCATCGAATACAAGCTCCTCAAAGAAAAAGAGTAATTGTAAAACTACTTCGTTCTCGCTACGCGGAACCCTAAATTGTTGCTGTGGTAAACAGGATATTTCCCCTGCCTTGTGGTGGTACGCACATTCCATGCATAGTTGTTCCATGACCCTCCGCGTAGGGCACGGTACCAACCGCTGTCCGGCCCATTCGGATTTTCAGCAGCACTATCTTTATAATAATGTTCGTCATAAATATCACTACACCATTCCCACACATTGCCGCTCATGTCATATATGCCTAACCCGTTGGGCATTTTGCCGCCCACAGGGTGTGTCTGATCCCCATGTTTTTTGTCATAAAATGAATAATTCCCAAGTTCGCTCTCGTTGCTTGTCCCGGCCCATTTTTCAGCTTTTCCCCCACTCCGCGCCGCATATTCCCATTCCGCTTCTGTAGGCAATCTATAGCTTTCCCCTGTTTTCTTTGTCAGCCATTTGCAATAGTCTGCAGCATCATTCCAGCTTACGTTTATCGCAGGCCTCTTTCCCGTCCCCCATCCCTCATCTTTTGGTTTGTTTTTCCCCATTTCAACACAGTATATGTAATATTCATCAAATGTCACCTGATATTTGCCTATGTAAAAATCATCCACCTTTACCTGATGCACCGGTCTTTCATTAGAGCCGCCGTCTCCAAACGAATCGCCCATTTGGTAAGTTCCGCCCTGTACAAATATCATTTCAGGCCCTGCCGGATTCATTTCTTCGTCTGTTTTTATATTTTCGCCACTCATTGCTTTACTCCTCTCAGTGCCATATTCTAAGTGATATGATTAAAAACATGCATGAGATATTGTTGATGCGTTGCAATTGATTTCGTAAATGGTGCCGGTGGGGAGGGTCGAACTCCCACGAGGTTGCCCTCACCGGATTTTGAGTCCGGCGCGTCTGCCAGTTCCACCACACCGGCTGTGGAAATTATCTTAGAGCATCAACGAGTTGCAGAACATTATAGCCTATCACAAAGTGTCCGGTAGTGTCAAAATCCGGCGGGGTTTTCTTATTCTTCTTTGCTTTCGATTGCGCGCAGTATGCCGTTCAAGATGGCTGCGGGGGGCGGAGGGCATCCGTGAATAAGCACATCCACGGGAATCACTGTATCCACCCCGCCTAAAGAGGCGTAGCTTTCTCCGAATATTCCGCCGTTGCATCCGCAATCGCCCACAGCCACTACAAGCTTGGGCGACGGGGTTGAGTCGTAAGTCCTTTTTAAGGCTACCGCCATATTTCTTGACACAGGGCCGGTGACCAGCAGCATATCCGCAAAGCGCGGGGATGCCGTGAATTGAATACCGAAGCGCTCGCAGTTGTAGACGGGATTATTTATCGCATGTATCTCGAGTTCGCAGCCATTGCAGGAGCCGGCATCCACTTCCCTTATGGTGAGGCTTCCGCGAAAATATTTTTTTACCGCCTCTTCGAGTTTTGCGCCGACAACCGATATTTCGTCTTCAACAGCCTGAGGAAGCGGTTCGGTCACAATGCCTGTCCTGAATATCTGGTGCAGTATTCTTATCATAGGTCATGCCCCGAATACGATTGGTTGAAACTCTTGTTGCAAAGCGGAAAGTCCGGGACAATGTTTCCGGGTATCGCCTGTTCGAGACCGAGCCAGTTAACGCTGGAAGGATCGCGGACCATGCAGCGGTTTATTTCACCTCTGGTCCCGGCTTGGACCCAATAAATTATCTCTCCTCTCCAACCCTCGACAGCGGCAAATCCTGCGGTATCCGGGGCCGGACGGGCAAGATTGACCTTAATCGGCCCTTCAGGCATGTTTTCGAGAATGAACCGGATAATCCGGATCGACTCTCTCACCTCTTCAACCCTCACCCATGCGCGCGCATGCGCGTCTCCCGATATCAGTACGGGCACTTTTATCTCAAACCGGTCATACGGCGGGAAAGGGTTCTGTATTCTACAGTCAAGGTTGAGGCCGCTTGCCCGCGCAACAATGCCGACTGTACAGAGACTCCGGGCCTTTTCAGGAGTAAGTACGCCGGTCTCCCTTACCCTGTCTTCAAGGGACGCACTTTCATCATAGACCGTGACGAGCCTTTCAAAATCGTCCGACAGCTTATCAAGCTCCTCTTTTATTGCTTCTTTGCCGGTTTCGCTTATATCGACGGTCACCCCTCCGGGCAGCGCTCTGTCCATAATGAACCTATGTCCGAAAAGATCCAGATTCGTACGAAGCAGCATCTCTTTAAGCCTTGCCGTCTGATAAAGCATGAAGGCAAAGGCCACATCGTTACAGATTGCGCCGATATCTCCGAGGTGGTTTGCTATGCGCTCCCTTTCGAGAAACAGCGCCCTTAGCCAATGCGCCCGATCGGAGACCCGGTTTTGGGTCATGGCCTCTACAGCCATAGAATATGCTATGCCGTGGGCTACGGTAGTGTCGCCGGAAACCCGCCCTGCCAGCTTCGCCCCTTCCTGCCACGAGAGAGATTCAAAACGCTTCTCTATGCCTTTATGCACATAGCCCAGACGCTCTTCAAGGTTTACTATCATCTCTCCGACCGCCTGAAAACGGAAGTGTCCGGGCTCTATAATTCCGGCGTGAACAGGCCCGACCGGTATCTCGTAAACCCCTTCGCCTTCAGCCTTGATCCATTGATACTTTCCATTCACATACGGCAAAGGTTTTGGAGAGTTAAAGCTTTTTCGCAAAGGCCATGCGTCCTCAGGCCAATCCTCAAATTTTATCCACGGTCTCAGGTCCGGATGGCCTTCAGGAATAAGCCCCATTAAACTATGGATCTGTCGTTCAAAGCGATAGGCGGGTACGAATTTTTTTGTGAGGCTCGGAAAGGTCGGGTCGTCGACCGGGACCTCCGTACGTATGATCATGTATTCGTTTGCAAAGCGGAAGCAGGCATATACCGCGAACCCGCCGCCGAACGGCGTTTCATCGGCAGCCCATTCTGCGGCAAGTAAAGCATAGGCTTTTTTCATGACCTTTGCGGCATCCGCAAAACGGCCCCTCGGAACAGTGCATGAAGTCACAGAGCCCGGGAACTGCCGCTCGCTGTAGGCTGCGGCCGTGCCTAAAACATTGTCTATAGCTTCTTTCAGCATCTCTATTTAATCAGCTCCACTGCGGTATGAAACCAGTTGTTTAAAAAATCCGGCAGATAAATCCCGATTGCGAGCACAATCGCCATGTGAAGCATGACCGGAACATGGGCCGCTTTCACCGGGGTCTGGTATTCCGGGACATCTCCCGCGACCATTGTTTGCACCTTTCTGAATATGGCCGCAAACGCCACTCCAAGCCCCAGAAGAAGAAAGGGTGTCATAAGAGGCGCGCTTTTCATCGTTGCCGTCAGTATCAGGAACTCGCTTGTAAAAACACCGAAAGGGGGCATTCCCACAATGGCCATCGCTCCGAACATAAAACCCCAGCCTACCAGAGGGTTGCCTTTGAAGAGGCCTTTTATCCTGTCCATCTCCTGAGTGCGGTGCATTTGCGAGGCATGCCCTACAGTGAAAAATATCGCTGACTTGGCAAGGCTGTGGACCAGCATATGCAGAAGCGCGCCGAAGGTCGCGACTGGACCGCCGAGTCCGAAGGCAAAGGTGGCTATGCCCATATGTTCTATCGAAGAATACGAAAACATACGCTTTATGTCCTTCTGCCTGAGCAGGGAAAAAGAAGCAACCAGTATAGAGAGTATTCCGAAGCCCATCATTATATCGCCGGCATGATGTGAATGTGTCGCGCCGTCAACAAGCACTTTGCATCTTACAAGGGCATAAAGCGCGATATTAAGAAGCAGTCCCGAAAGCACCGCCGATATGGGGGTCGGGCCTTCGCTGTGAGCGTCAGGCAGCCAGTTGTGGAGGGGCACAAGCCCTACCTTTGTGCCGTAGCCCACCATCAAAAAGACAAAGGCAAGGGAGAGTATCGTAGGTTCGAGCTTGTCGCTTACAAGGCTCAGGTTTGTCCAGAGAAGGGCCTGCCCCCCTTCACCAAGCACTCTTTCGGCCGCAAAATAGAGCAGCACCGTTCCAAAGAGCGCCTGCGCTATTCCGACACCGCACAGGATAAAATATTTCCATGCCGCTTCTATGGCTGTCGGCGTTCTGTAAAGCGATACGAGAAGGACCGTGGACAATGTAGCAAGTTCCATAGCTATCCATAACACGCCGATATTGTTTGTAAGCAGACAGAGGAGCATCGCAAATATGAACAGTTGGAACATCGCGTGATAGAAACGCATGCCCCAGTGGCCGACCCTTCCGTGCTCCCTTTCTCTCCGCATGTAAGGCCGGCTGAAGATGGCGGTGGTCATAGAGACAAAGGATGTGAGGACCGCAAGATAGACATTGAACGCATCCACAAAAAAGAAGTTTCCTCCGGCCAGCATAGAGCCCTGTTTATACACCTCGAAGGCAAGGCCGAGGCCTGCCGCAAAAGTCGCGGCCGAGCCCGCGATATTGACTTCGGGCGCAAACCGCCTGTCTCCCACAAAGGCGAGGACCGCCGCAGCAAAGAGAGGCGTCCCCAACAGAATAAGCAGCACAGCGCTGTTCTGCATTATTTCAGCTCTCCTCCTTCAGACGCGCCATCTGGTCCACATCGAGACTGTCAAAGGTTGTGTGTATCTGAAAGAAAAACATGCCGAATATAAAAGCGGCTATAAGAACGTCGAGCGCCACACCCAGCTCTACCACGAGAGGCATCCCATAGGTCGCGCTTGTGGCGGCAAAGAAGAGGCCGTTTTCCATTGCGAGAAAACCTATAATCTGGGTGACGGCATGCTTTCTGGTAATCATCATCAATAGGCCTATCATGACCGTGGCAAGCGCTATTGCAAGTGTCGAACGTGTTATAAAGGTGGAAAGCTCTCTTACAGGTGCGGTCAGATGATAAGAGAATATTACGAGGGCGATGCCGATGAGCATGGTTGCCGGAATGTTGACGATTGTTTCTACATCTTTGCGGATCTTCAAACGGGCGATAAGGAGATGCAGGATATAAGGCAAAAGAATAACTTTCAGGGCGAGCGTAAGCACCGACGATATGTAAAGATGGTGTCTTCCGGCAACATAGCCGACTATCGCTGTATTTATCGAAAGGAAAAGCCCCTGCCATGTGAAAAGGTGTATAAGGCTGTTTATCTTTTTTTGCGCCAACATGCCGAAGGCCGTGAGCAGCACAAAAGCGGCGAGAAAGCTGTTTATTTGTGTTATTGTCTGAATATTCATAATTCTACTCCAGCATAAAAAATGATAGCATCCCCAGTGTGGCCATCAAAAACGCCGCACCTAAAAATTCGGTCAGTCTGAAGAGCCGCATTTTGGCAAGCCCGGTCTCTATTAAAACTATTACGATGCCCGAAAATCCGAGCTTTAGCGACAAATAAACGAAGGCGAGCGGAATGCCTGCCGGGTTCGTAGAAACCGCAATCCCCACCGGAGCAAACAGCGCGACCCCCAGCGAGATAAAAAGAAACAGCTTCATCATGCCGGCCCACTCTATAAGCGCCAAATGCCTTCCCGAATATTCGAGTATCATCGCTTCATGTACCATTGTAAGTTCGAGATGCGTGGCCGGATTGTCCACAGGCACCCTGCCTGTTTCTGCCAAGGTGATGAGGACAAAAGCGATAAAGGCAAAGGCCAAGGACGGTTTGATCACGCTTGCAGGACTGTAAATGACCTCTACGATGCGTGAAAGGGACGTTGACCCGCACGAGAGCGACACCGTAAATATCGCCATAAGCATTGCGGGTTCTGATATGGATGCGATCATCATCTCTCTGCTTGACCCCATGCCGCCGAAGGCCGTGCCTATGTCCATACCGGCCAGCGCCGTAAAAAACCGTGCGATGGCGAACAGGGACACCAAGACTATTACATCGGCGGTCAGGGCCAACGGCAGGTCTGTGGACAACAACGGAATAATCGCGCTGACCAGCACCCCTGTGCCGAACACGAGATACGGCGTGAAGCGGAATATCCATGAGGCGTTTTCGGCCAGAATAATATCTTTCGAAAATAACTTCAACAGGTTCCTGTAAGGCTGAAGGATGCTCGGCGACGAACGCCCCTGAGACCAGCATTTGAGCATCTTGACCCATCCCGCAAAGATCGGGGCAAGCCCTATTACAAGCGCGATTTGTAATATTTCTATGATAAATCCGGCCACCTTCACCTCACAAAAAGCAAAAGCAGGATAATAGTTACGAAAGAATATATGAGATACGTGTTTATGCGGCCCTGCTGCAGCCTCCCGACCCTTCTTGAAAGCCAGAAGCTTGCGTCCGCGACCGGCTTGTAGATCCAGTTCCAAAAGCGGTCCCTTATCCTTAGTGAATAGATCAATTTCTGAGGGAAGGCGGAATGGGCCTGTTGCGGAACGAGGCGCACTTCTTCTTTTATATTGAACAGAAAACCGAATATCCTTCGGATCGGCATCGAAAAAGATATGGCATTATACTGCATCCTGTTCGTAAGCTTTTCAAAACCGCAATCCCAAACATGCCCGCGCCGTATCTTGCCCGGATTGACATGCAGGATTATATAGACGATAGCGTAAACCGCAAGAATTCCTGAAAAAACCACAAGTCCTGAATACGACGCCCGCTCAGGCGCTATGGGCGTAAGCCACATCCAGCCTACCGCGCCTGCCGAAGTCGCGAGTTTTCCGCCTGTCAGCTGCTCTGCTATAACGTCCATCCAGTCTATAAATACGGTAGGCAGTATGCCGAGAAGCAGACATGAGGTCGCGGCCATACCCATCGCGATACGTATAGGCCAGCATGTCTCTTGCACTTGCGTACGATGGCGCCCCCTCCAGTTGCCTAGAAAAGTTACGCCAAAGGCCTTGACGAAACAGGCGGCGGCAAGGGCCGCGGTCAGCGCAAGCAGGGCCGCTCCTAGGGGCATGAGGAGTTTCATCAGGGGGCTGGGCAATGCAGGCGAGAGCAGAAATGCCTGAAAGGTCAACCACTCGGAAACAAAGCCGTTAAAAGGCGGCAGCGCCGAGATCGAAACACAGCCGATTAAAAAAAGCGCCGCTGTCCACGGCATTTTATGGATCAGGCCGCCCATCTCTTCCATGTTCCTCTCATGGGTGGCATGCAGCACTGCGCCAGCTCCCATGAATAACAGCCCTTTGAACATCGCGTGGTTCACAGCGTGATATAAAGCTGCGATAAGGGCCAGCGCGGCAAAAATTCCCTGACCGAAGGATTTAAATACCATGGCCATTCCGACGCCAATCATGATAATGCCGATGTTTTCCACGGACGAATACGCGAGAAGCCGCTTCAGGTCTTTTTCCATCATGGCATATAGAATGCCCATCAAAGCAGATATGATCCCAAGTGCAAGGACGAGCGCGCCCCACCACCACGGAATGATTTTTATAAGATCGAATGTGACTCTCAGTATCCCGTATACAGCGGTTTTAAGCATAACGCCGCTCATAAGGGCCGATACATTAGACGGGGCAACCGGATGCGCCTCCGGAAGCCAGACATGCATTGGAACGATACCCGCCTTTGCCCCGAATCCGAAGAAAGCGAGCAGAAAGGCGACGGTGGCCCATTCAGGGGGGAAATCGGCCTGACGCATAGCGTCAAAGGTAAAGCCGCTGAAATTATCGAAACCGGTTGCAAGACCTGCCATAACACCGAACGCAAGCAGTATTGCCACAGCGCCTACATGCGCCACGACAATATACAGGAAAGCCGCCCGTCTGTTCTCAACGCGCTCGTCCTCGAACATCACAAGGAAATAGGACGCAGCAGCCATAGTTTCCCAAGAGATCAAAAAGAACAAGGCATCGTCCGCAAGCACAACCATGAACATGCCTGCAATAAACAGCCCGTAAAAAATGCAGAGACGCGCAATAGGCCTGTGTCCTATGAACCCTTTTACGTATCCGATCGAATATATCGAAACAAAAAAGGACAAAAGGCCTATAAGTCCGAGGAAGTAGCCTGAAAGAGGGTCTAATCTCAAGTGAAACGGAAGCCCCGGCAGACCGAGGGCCATTACCGCGCTGCTCGAGGAACCGAGACCGACCGTCCATACGCCGGCTGCCGTTGCTGCAAAAGAGGCGGCTGAGGACAAGGCAAAGCAGACCGGGACCATCAGGCGTTCGTTTTTTCTTAATATGGAGGCTATTGCCGTCTGCGCCAGCAACAGGATGATAGCAAAAGAAGCAAGGTTTAACGGGGTCAGAGTCAACTGTATCATTTAAAGAACGTCTTCCATACTTCAAAATTTTGTTCGATTTTGGATAATAATTCATTGGGGCTTTTTTGTCAAATCCACGATTTTTGTATGTTCGGACAGACGATACGCTTGCTTTTCACCCGGTAATTTGCCGAAAATAGAGCTTCTATGAACCATTTACTGAGAGGTCTTGTCCTAAAAATACTTTACCCGCTGCTTATGCTGGTCGGGGCTTTTTTTAAAGACAAAAAAGAGAGCTTGCAGAGGTTCGTAATAGATCTGAACAACAGGCTTGTTAAGGCTGACATAGCCCGACTTAAAACCAAACGGATCCTGCTCCTGCTCCCGCACTGCCTCCAGATCAATGACTGCGATGTGAGAATTACAAACGACATCTACAACTGCAAACGCTGCGGCCGTTGCGAAATAAAAGATTTGATACAGATGGCCGACGACAATCAGCTCAAGTTATTTGTGGCCACAGGCGGTAACTTGGCAAGAAAGATAGTAAAAGATGCGAAGCCCGAAGCTATTGTCGCTGTCGCCTGCGAAAGGGACTTAAGCAGCGGGCTTGTGGACACCTACCCTATGCCTGCGATAGGCATACAGAATGAGCGGCCTTTCGGCCCATGCGTCAATACCCGCGTTGATCTGCAAAGGGTCCGGGAAGCGATAGAGCTGTTCGGGAAATAGAACGCGGTTTCAGAACAGTAACGATATCTTTGTCATTCCCGCAGTGCGTTCAAAGGGAACCCAGCCTTTTCAAAAAGTTTTTGTATTTTCCGAATGATAGATACCCGGCGAGGGACAAAGTCCCGAAGCAATCGCTATTTCGGAAATGGTACTTTGATTGCAATTATAGCACTAATGCTATACAATAAATCATGGACTGGACGATAGATTATTATGTGACAAGTGATGGGAAATGCCCTGTCAAAGAGTTCATTGATTTGCTATCACCCGAAAGCAAAGCTAAATATATTTTTATCGCAGACCTATTGGAAGATTATGGATTAAAGGTAAGAGAACCTTATATAAAACATATCACCGGTTCAAAAAAACTCTATGAAATACGGATAAAGGACAAGTCAAACATTCACCGGATATTTTATTTTGCCTTTACCGGCAAGAAACTTATTCTGCTGCATGGATTTACAAAGAAAACGGACAAGACTCCCGGCAGGGAGATCGAAATAGCAGAAAGAAGAATGGAAGAGTATCTATCAAGAAAGGGGTAGCCACGATGATAACTTACAGGGAACATAGAAAAGAGCTTTTAAAAAGCAAAAAGGTAAAAGAGGAGTATGATAAACTTCTGCCTGAGTACGAGCTGGCAAAAAGTATAATTGAGCAGCGGCTTAAAAAGAAGATGACTCAAGAGGATGTTGCTAAAAAGACCGGAATGCCTCAGTCAACGATTTCAAGAATTGAGGGGCTTACTCATGGGTTGCCCAAACTTTTGACTCTTAAAAAAATAGCCGTCGCCCTTGATGCAAGGCTTGTGGTCAAAATAGAGGGGAAAAGGCGTTAATTATTGTCTGTAATTCAATTCTACGAACAAAAGTTTTTTGTAACAGTCCAGTCAACGACTTTAAGCCGCTTGATTCACTTTAAAAAGGCTCCCAGCGATAGGGATAAATTCCTTCCGTTCAGGG
>SCQE01000062.1 GCA_004321915.1 Nitrospirota bacterium | reverse complement strand
CTGCCATGGAGAGTTGGCTGCACGCAAACCTGCCCCGATATACCTGACATCTTTTTACCTGATGGTTTCTGCAGGCGGTGCGCTCGGCGGAATATTTGTGGGGCTGCTTGCACCGAATATCTTCTCTTATTATTTCGAGTTCCCCATAATGCTTACCGTATGCGGAGTACTCCTTTTTTCGGTCAATTACCGAAAATGGCGAATTGCGGACATTGTCTGTTTTGCAGTCATAATCCGTTTGGTCGCCGCAATATTCATCTATATGTATTCGTATTCCGAAAATACAACATTGACACTGCGCAGTTTTTACGGCGCACACAGGGTTACCGAATACAATAAAGGATCCAATGATGAACACCGCACTCTGGTACACGGCACCATCACTCATGGGGTGCAGTTCAGGGCACATGAAAGACGACAGGAAAAAAACGGATACTACTCGCCATCCTCGGGCATAGGAATGCTTTTAAAAACATTGCCGGGAAAAGACCGACGAGTAGGGATCATAGGGTTGGGAGCAGGAACCCTGTCCTCATATGGAAGAACAGGCGATTTGTACCGTTTTTATGAGATTGACCCTCAGATAACACGTATCGCCAAAACGGAATTCTCTTTCCTGTCGGATTCCCGGGCAAAGATAGAGATAATAGAGGGCGACGGACGATTATCGCTCGAACATGAGCCCAAACAGGATTATGACCTGCTTATCGCCGATGCCTTTTCAGGGGACTCAGTGCCTGTGCACCTGCTCACCCTTGAAGCGATCAAACTTTATTTTAAACACCTGAAACCCGAAGGGATACTGGCACTGCATGTCTCAAACAGAAACCTCGATTTTCAGTTCGTTATCGAAAGGATCGGCAAGGCCTTAGGCAAAGAAGCCGTTCTCATTAGAACACCGGAAGATGCCGGACGAAAAATATATGAGACAGATTGGGTGTTTATGGCGTCTGACAATCTCTTGTTCGAGAGGCCAGAGATAAAACAATTTACAGAAAAACTGCGGACAAAAACTGATGTTCGGCTCTGGACCGACGACTACAGCAGCCTTTTTCAAATATTGAAATAGATGAAAGTCATTCCGGTCAGAAAACAAAATTGAACGTAAGATTAGCTTTACTCCCTCGGCTTTGCAAGCACCTCTAAAACCCTCAAATCAAGGGCACGCTTTGATGCGGCAGATTTTATGACGAGCACTGTATCTGCCCCGCGCGCTGTGCCTGCCACTGCAAGGACCTCTTCGCATTCCGGAATGAGCCCAGCATCCGCAGCCATCATAACTATTTCTACGGCCACCTTGGTCCCCTGACCGAATATTCTTAGCGTGTTTGCAAAAATAAGCGTTGGATAAAGCCCCTGAAATTTGGCTGCGAAGGCCGTTTCTATGCTGTGCGTGACCATAGTGCCCGTGTGGATTTTTGCTCCTAAGGATTCGATGGCTTTTCTTCGGTCTTCGGCGAGTTCGAGCACATTCGGCCCTTTGAAGTTCGCGCAGTGGGTTACTGCCGCTATGTTTGTACCGGTTGTTTTAAGCCTTTCGGCGAAGAGAAGGGCGGTGTCTCCCTCGGTTGTGGCGACTACAAGGTGTTTGAAACCGCGTTCGTGTATGGCCTTATCAACTATCTCAAGACATGCCTCAGTATTGGTCCTCCCTGTTTTGTCAAAATAGGTTGTCCGTATTTCCATAAATTCCTCCTTATTTTTTTGCTGATTGCCACTCTTTAAGGGCAGAGAGAAGCTTTTCCATGTCGCTACCGGTATGCGCTGCCGTTACCGTCAGCCTGAGCCTAGGTGTGGGGACTGTGGGAGGCCTTATGGCAGGCGCATATATCCCTTGGTCCGATAGTTGCTGCGAGAGGCTGAGCGAATTTTCTATAGAACCCGTGTTCAAAGGGATAATAGGAGTCTCGCTTTTCATCGTATCGAACCCGAGCTGTTTCAGCCCGTCAAAAAGGCAGGCTCTATTTGTCCGGAGCCTTTCTATAAGCCGTTTGTCGCTACGGATGAGTCCGATGGCCGCAAGCGATGCCGCAACAACCGAGGCGGGCAGCGCAGTCGAAAATATGAAGCCCCGTGCGGTATTTACAAGCCAGTCGATGACCGCTTTGTCTCCTGCGATAAAGGCGCCGAGTGAACCGAGCGCCTTCGAAAAAGTGCCCATCTGTATTATCGAGGAATCGGGTTCGATGCCAAAATGTTTTAATGTTCCGCGGCCTTCTCCAAGCACACCCGTTCCGTGCGCATCGTCAAGGTAAAGGAGCGCCTTGTGGTCCTTGCAGAGCCGGAGCAGATCTGCGATCGGGGCGATGTCGCCGTCCATGCTGAACACGGTTTCGGTGATCACGATTTTTTCCCCTTTGCTTTGCTCAAGCAGTCCGGACAGATGTTCGGTGTCAGTGTGGCGGTATATGATCTTTTTTGCGCGGCTGAGCCTGCATCCGTCGACGATGCTGGCGTGGTTCAGTTCGTCGCTGAATATGGTGCAGTCTTCCCCTGCAAGCGCAGGTATCGCGCTTATATTTGCGGTATATCCGGAATTAAAGAGCAGCGCCGCTTCGGTTGCTTTGAATTCCGCAATTGAGCGTTCAAGCTCGTTGTGGATCTCTGTTCCGCCCGCAAGCAGCCGTGACGCGCCTGCACCAGCTCCGTAAGTGTCTATGGCTTTTTTTGCGGCCTCGGCAAGCTCTATTCTGCCTGCAAGGCCAAGATAGTCGTTTGACGCAAAATTGACGTATTCGATGCCGGAGATCAGAATTTTTGACGGGTCTTTGCCGGACGGGATAGCCCCCCTGTCGCAGATTTTACGCAAAAGATTTTTCTGCCGGAGCCCTTCCAAATTTTTGTCGAACATGCTCATTGGCTTGAGATAGGCCCTATATATTGTGGTCGGTTAAAGTCCGAGACCACAAAATACATAACTGTATATAAAAATGTATTTTTTCTATTGACATACAATGAGGTTTGACCATATTCTATCCTTGTGGTAAAAAGTGGTGAAAAGTGGTAAATAAATATGGCGACATTTAAAGGTACATACTACTACTCTCTAGACCCTAAAGGCAGAATCATGATCCCTGCTCCTTTGCGCGAAGTATTTTTCACCAAGTATAACAATTCAAAACTATATATCACGAATGCCCCGTTTGACAAGTGTCTGCATGCTTATCCGGTCGGCGAATGGGACCTGCTCGAGGAAAAGCTCAGGGCTGCGCCCAAGTCGGACGAAGCGGTCCAGTTTTTCATGAGGCGTGTAATTGCCGCTGCAGTGGAATGCGAACTCGATAAGCAGGGCAGGATAATGGTCCCTTACGAGCTCCGGGAAAACGCGATCAGCAGCAGTGAAATCGTAATAGCCGGGCTTGTTGACAGGCTCGAAATATGGGACAAGGCAAGATGGAAAGAGACGATCGATCCGGCCCGGGTCGACAGGAAAGTTTTGGAGCCGAGGCTGGCGTCTTTCGGGATATGATGTTCCATCAGCCGGTAATGATCGAGGAGACCCTCGGAATGCTGAACGTTAAGCAGAATGGGACTTACGTTGACGCTACTGTAGGTCTGGGCGGGCATGCCTATGGGATACTCTCCCGTCTCGGCGGGGACGGCCGGATAGTTGGTATGGACAGGGACGACAATGCCCTTAAAATAGCCTTCGAGCGTCTCGGCAACAAGAGGGTCCATCTGGCAAAAGGCAGCTTCTCGTCGATGGACCGTATACTTGCCTCCTTCGGCGTTATGGAGTTTGACGGCGTTGTTTTCGATCTCGGGCTCTCGATGATGCAGCTCAAAGATTTGGGCCGGGGCTTCAGCTTTAATTCTACAGAGAGGCTCGATATGCGGATGGACCAAGAGCAGTCCCTTTCCGCGTGGGACGTGGTCAACCGTTATCAGGAAAAGGCCCTCGAAAAAATCCTGAGAGAGTACGGCGAAGAAAGGCTTGCGCTTAAAATTGCGAAGGCTGTTGTGTCCAAACGTAAACAGGCGGCCATAGACACATGCGCCGAACTTGCGGAGACCGTTTCGGCCGTTTACGGATACAGGGGCAAAATACATCCTGCGACAAGGACCTTTCAGGCGTTGAGGATAGAGGTGAACAGGGAACTCGACGAACTCGGAAAAGGGCTTTCGGCTGCTGCGTCGGGATTGAGGAACGGCGGCAGGGTCTGCGTAATATCCTACCACTCGCTAGAAGACAGGATAGTGAAAAACTTCATCCGTGACGGGGCCAAGTCAGGTGTGCTGCGGAACCTGACAAAGAAACCGCTTACGCCCCGATTGGAAGAAATAAAGAAGAACCCTGCATCGAGGAGCGCGAAACTTAGAGGGGCGGAAAAAATATGAGAAGGGTAAAGAAAAGTTTTTTCTCCATGATAGCAAGACCGCTTCTCGTTTTTATGGTGGTGCTTTCCGCCTTCACCATAGTATGGATAAGATCTACGGTCGTGTCTCTCGAATATTCCATAAACAGCCTCGAGAAGAAGAAGATGCAGGCGTTGAGAGAGAGCAAGATGCTTGCGGCCGAAAAGGCCAATCTGCTCTCGATAGAAAAACTCGAAAAGGTCGCGTCCAATAGTTTTGTAATACCCGACAGGGTAAAGGTCGTTCAGGTGAAACAGGCGGGGATGAAAGAGCCGCAGAAGGTCGCTCTTTCGGTTGAGGAAGGGGTGTTTTCTCCCCGCAGGATGATTAAGAAGATCATGGATTAGGAGCAGGAATGAATAAGAGGGCGATTATACTTGGTGTCTTGGTCACTATCGGGTATATCGCTGTTGCCGCCAGACTTTCCCAGATAATGCTTGTAGATCATGCCCTGTTTACGGCAAAGGCCAAGGGCCAGCAGATAAAAAAAGAGGCGGTGCCTGTAAAGCGGGGGCTGATACTCGACAGAGCGGGCAGGGAACTTGCGGTGAACTTGGACACAGAGTCCGTTTTTGCCAATCCTTCCGAAATCCCGTCTCCTGAAAGGGTCGCCGACTCTCTGTCAAAAGGCATTAAAAAGAACCCCGACATAATCCTTGCAAAACTTTCCGAGGACAAGAAGTTCAACTGGATCGAACGCAAACTCGATACTGAAGACACGAACAGGATCAAGGCAATAGTAAAGGACAACAGACTGGAGGGTGTAGGTTTTTTTCCGGAGATGAAGAGGTTTTATCCCCGAGGCAGGCTGGCATCCCACGTGATAGGTTACGTGGACATAGACAACAACGGACTTGAAGGCATAGAGATGTTCTATCACCGCCACCTTACAACGCGCGGGGAAAATCTCAAGGTAGTGAGGGACGCCAGAGGGAACATGTTGTCCGAAGGTCAGCGCAAGGAGATAAAGGGCAGCAATATCGTTCTGACCGTTGATGAGGTGCTTCAGCATATCATGGAAAAGAATATAGACGAAGTGGTCTCTAAGTATAGCGCCGCAGGGGCTGTGGGAATTATGATGGACCCTAAGACGGGTGAAATACTTGCCATGACCAGCAGGCCCACATACGACCCGAACAATCCTGCCGATGTTAAAGCGGGGCAAAGGAGAAACAGGGGAATAACCGACTGTTACGAGCCCGGCTCCACATTTAAGGTCATAGTGGGCACCGCAGCCCTTGAGGAGGGGATAGTAACTCCTAACACCAAGTTCGACTGCAGCGCAGGATCGATAGAAATAGGCGGAGGAAGGATAAAGGATGCGCATAAGCACGGCGTGCTTGCTTTTAAGGAAGTGATCCAGAAGTCATCGAATGTCGGGACCATCCAGATAGCGCTGAAACTCGGACGCCAGAGGGTCTATGACTATATAAAACGTTTCGGATTCGGCGAAAAGAGCGGCATCGATCTTGCCGGAGAAGTTTCGGGCTGGATAAAAAAACCTTCACGCTGGTCCGGCATGTCTATCGGGGCCATAGCTATAGGCCAAGAGGTTGCCGTCACCCCCTTGCAGGTGCTTAGGGCGTACTCCGCAATAGCGAACGGCGGTTATCTTGTGAGGCCGCATCTTGTTTCTCAGGTAGTGTCTTCGGAAGGGGTGCAGGTCTACAAGGCTGAAGCCAAGGCCGAGCGGATCCTTTCGGAGCATAACGTTGAAACCTTCAGGGACATACTAAAAACCGTGACAGAGGAAGGCGGGACCGCCACAACGGCCGCGGTGGACGGCAATCTGGTGGCCGGCAAGACAGGCACGGCGCAGCTTATAGATCCGAGGACGAAACGGTATTCGAAGGACAGGTTCATAAGTTCTTTTGTGGGGTTTGTGCCTGCGGACAAGCCTAAGATAGCCATGATTGTCGTAGTTTATGAGCCTAGGGGCGCGATTTACGGCGGAGTGGTGGCAGGGCCTGTTTTTAGAAAGATCGCGGGGGAGTCGCTTTCACATCTTAGCGTATTGCGGGACGACGCTAAGGAAAAGCGGCTTGTGGTTTCCAACTGAAGGCATGAAGGCGGTAGATTTATTGAAAAAGGATTACAGGGTAGAAGGGAATCCGGACGCCGGTATAGCCGGGGTCGCATACGATTCGAGACAGGTGCATGAAGGAGATCTGTTCATAGCTGTCAAGGGCGATAAATTCAACGGTCATGATTTTATAGAAAGGGCGCTGAACAACGGCGCCGGCGCCGTTGTATATGAGGAGCGCGGCAAGACGATAAACGATTTGATAGCAGGGCATGGCGATAAAGCATGGATAAATGTTGACGATTCCAGAGAGGCTATGGCTTACATGTCGGAACTTTTTTACGGCAAGGCGTCCGAGAAGCTTGATGTTATAGGAGTTACCGGCACTAACGGTAAAACGACCACAACGTATCTTATTAAAGCGATACTCGAAAGCTGCGGTCACGGCGTAGGCTTGATAGGGACTATAAATTATCTTATAAAGGACAAGTCGTATGACGCCCCGCACACTACGCCGGAGGCCTGCGATTTTCAGCGCTTGCTGCGCGATATGGCCGAACATGGATGCACGCATGTTGTTACCGAAGTCTCTTCGCATGCGCTTATGCAGAAGAGGGTCGACTACACGAAATTCAAGGTGGCGCTTTTTACAAACCTCACAAGGGACCATCTCGATTTCCATAAAACTATGGAAGATTACTATAAGGCAAAAGAGAAGCTTTTTACGGACATTCTCTCTAAGGACGGGACCGCTGTAGTGAATATAGACGATGAGCGCGGACGTTCTCTGTCGTCCAAACTCAGGAAATCCGGCAGGAGTGTGCTTACTTACGGCCTTGAAAGCGGTGACGCCGACGTAAGGGCGGGGGAAATTAGAAGCGCATTCGACGGTACGGTATTCACTATTGCTGCGGAACGATACGGGATTTCGGAAACATTAAGCTCGCCGCTTGTCGGCATTACGAATGTCTATAACATTTTATCTGCGGTAGCCGCAGCTTTGGCATTGGATATACCTATTAAAAACATAAAGGAGGGAATTGGTATGGCTTCTTTGATCAGGGGAAGGTTTGAGAAAGTGGATGTGGGACAGGAGTTTCTGGCCGTTGTCGATTATGCCCACACGGAGGACGCTCTCGAGAGGTTGCTTTTGACCGCGAGGCAGTTGCTCGAAGCGTATCATGTAGCAGCAAAGACCGAAAGGATGCTTAAGGTAAAGAGGCGCGATTTTTCGGTGCCCGAACAGAGCGCCGAACATCGGAAAGGCAAGATAATAGTCGTGTTCGGATGCGGGGGCAACAGGGACAAGGGCAAACGCTCCAAAATGGGAGAGATCGCCGCCAAGTTGAGCGACTTTGTGATAGTGACTTCGGACAATCCGAGGAGCGAGGACCCCAAGAGAATAATAAGGGAGATAGAGAAAGGCATACAGGGCGACAATTATATAGTAATTCAAGACCGGAACACAGCAATAAGCATGGCTGTAGAATTGGCGTCGCCGGGCGATATCGTGCTTGTAGCCGGCAAGGGGCATGAGGAGTATCAGGAGATCAACGGGATCCGCCATGCCTTCAGCGACAGGGTCGCTCTGGAGAGTTCGATACGCAGGACCATAAGCAGGCCTGCCTTCGGCGGCGGAATTAATTTCAGGGGGGCAGAGGCAGCAAGGTGTTAAGTATCGAAACCATTTTAGAGGCGACCGGAGGTTCGGCCGCTTTTGCAGGGGTTTCTGGTTTTTCAGGGATTTCGATAGATTCCCGGACCTCAAAAGAGGGGTCCATATTTCTTGCCCTTAAGGGAGAGAATCATGACGGGCATGACTTTGTTCCTCAGGCGCTTAAAAAATGCAGCGGAGCTATAGTGAATCGTGATGCGCTGTGCGCGGACGGCAGCATATCAGGGCTGCGTATTGCGGATTGCGAATTCCCGAAAACTTTGATTCTGGTCTCCGATACTTTGCATGCGCTTCATGCGCTGGCGCGGTTTCTCAGGAAGCGGTTTGAAGGCCCTGTTATAGGGGTTGTAGGGAGCAACGGCAAGACTACCACGAAAGAGCTCACCGTTTCGGTGCTCGGTATGAAGATGAAGGTCCTCAAGACCGAGGGGAATTTGAACAATCATATCGGCATGCCGCTCTGTATGACGAATTTAGGCCCGGACATTGACTCTATGGTGCTCGAGATGGGCACCAACAGGCCGGGCGACGTCGCCGAATTGTGTTCGATTGCGGCCCCTGACACCGCCGTTATAACGAATATAGGGTATGAACATCTGGAAGGTTTCGGCTCGATAGAAAAGGTCAGGGAGTCGGAACTGGAAGTTTTGTGCTGCGCTAAAAGGGCCATTGTGAATGCGGATGACGGTTTTCTTATGGACGGCGTTAAGGCGCGTTTTAATGGAGAGATAATATCGTTCGGTATCGGCCGGAAAAGCGGGGCCGATGTTTTTGCCGAAGACATCATATATACGGATGCCGGCGCTGCATTCACGCTCTGCACAAAGGGCGGTTGTTTGCCTGTTGAATCTAGGCTCCCGGGGCTTTTTAATATTTACAACTCACTTGCGGCCGCAGCTGCCGGGACTGTTTTGGGTTTGGATATGGCGGATATAAGGACCGGTCTTGAGGCTTTTGAAGGAGTGTCTCTCCGGTTCAAGGTCCAAACAATAGA
This sequence comes from Nitrospirota bacterium, assembly GCA_004321915.1. Lineage (GTDB taxonomy): Bacteria > Nitrospirota > Thermodesulfovibrionia > Thermodesulfovibrionales > Dissulfurispiraceae > MYbin3. Next base: position 45,013 of record SCQE01000062.1, on the reverse strand, counting down.
CGGAGTTGTTTTTCTAAACGATGTGTATAACGCCAATCCCTCCTCGATGGAGGCCTCTCTGACCGAAATGTCGCGACTTATGGCTTCACGCAAAAAGGGCAGGGCCATAGCTGTTCTCGGAGACATGCTGGAACTCGGAGGATTCGGGACCGAAGCGCACAAAGAGATCGGCCGAAAACTGCTGGCCATGCGTGTAGATATGCTGATTGCCGTGGGACCGTTGATGATTCATGCCGCTGCGGAATTCGGCAGCGGGGCGGTCTGCGTGAATAGTTCGGACGAGGGTGCTGCGATGCTTGCGGAAGTTGCAAGGGAAGGCGACATTGTGCTGATAAAAGGGTCCAGAGGAATGCGTATGGAGAAGGTCCTCGAAAACGCGGGCCGGGGAGGGACGGTAAATGCTGTTTGAGGTTTATTACTGGCTTTATTCATATTTTTCTCCCCTGAATGTTTTCAGGTATATAACGTTCAGGAGCGCCTTTGCCGCGCTCACCGCGCTCGCCGTCACATTTATCATAGCCCCTAAGATCATAGCGTGGTTGAAAAAAATAAGCATGACGCAGCAGATACGGGACGACGGGCCCAAGACCCATTATTCGAAGGCAGGGACGCCTACTATGGGCGGCGTTATAATCATAATAGCGATCCTGATCTCTATGGTATTCTGGGGCAATTTCAGGAACGTGTACGTATGGATTATTCTGATTTCTCTGGTAGGCTTCGGCGGCATAGGGTTCTGGGACGACTATTTGAAGGCCGTTAAGAAAAATTCCGAGGGGCTGAAGGTCGGATATAAGCTCGGTTTCCAATTTTTGTTTGCGACGTTACTGAGCATTTTCCTTTATTCGAACCCGAACGATCCTTACAGCACCATACTCAGTGTGCCTTTTTTTAAGAAATGGCTTTTTGACCTCGGATTTTTCTATATCCCTTTTTCGGTCTTTGTCATTGTAGGCTCTTCGAACGCGGTCAACCTTACCGACGGAATAGACGGGCTGGCGATAGGGCTTGTCGCTATTGCGATCTTCGCCAACGGAGCGCTGACCTATCTTTCGGGCCATGCCCAGTTCGCGAAGTATCTGCAGTTACTGTACCTGCCGGGAACAGGCGAGCTTACGGTGTTTTGCGGCGCGCTTTTCGGTGCAGCCTTGGGGTTTCTCTGGTATAACTCATATCCGGCCGAGGTGTTTATGGGAGACGTAGGCTCTCTAAGTCTGGGCGGAGCGTTGGGCACTCTTGCGGTCATAACCAAACATGAAATCGTATTGGCGGTCGTAGGCGGCATATTCGTGATAGAAACCATTTCTGTGGTGCTGCAGGTGGCTTCTTTTAAACTTACGGGCAGGCGGGTCTTCAGGATGGCCCCTATCCATCACCATTTCGAACTGAAGGGGTGGCCTGAACCTAAAGTCATTATGCGTTTCTGGATCGCAGGGATTATCCTTGCACTTTTCAGTCTTGCAACATTAAAATTGAGGTGATATGAAAATGGAAAAAAGAGCGATTAACAAGACTTTTGGGGCGGTATTGGCGGCGTTGCTGTTCGCTTTAAACGCGGCTGTAGTTTGCGCGGACGATATAGGCGCCAAGGCCGCGGTTGCTTTTGACGCTACGGCCGACAGGATTCTTTATGCCAAAAATCCAAACCTGAAGGTCCCTCCGGCCAGCACCACCAAACTTCTTACTTCTATGGTCGTGCTCGATATGATGAACCCCGATGCGATAATAACCGTAAGCGAAAACGCGGCATCCGTGCCGTCTGTTTCCCCCAGGCTGAGAAAGGGAGATCGTTTCGCTGTTCGGGACCTTCTTTCTCTCGCACTTATGAGGTCGATAAACGGGGCGACTGTCGCGCTTGCGGAGGCTGTCGCAGGCTCTGAAGAGGGGTTTGTAAGGTTGATGAACGAGAAGGCGGCCAAGATAGGCGCCGAGAACAGCGTTTTTATCAATGCCTCAGGACTTCCGGGACCCGGCCAGCATGTTACGGCCTACGATCTGGCAAAGGTCATGAAGGCCTCGCTGGATTATCCCTTGTTAAAGGAGATAATAAATACAAGGACGGCTGTGGTTTACAGTCTCAACGGAAGACATCTTTTTCTGAAAAACACGAACCAGCTGCTCTGGTCCGAGGACGATCTTATAGGCGGGAAGACAGGATACACCCGCGAGGCCAGACATTGTTTCGTGTGCGCAGCCAAGAGGGGTGAGTCCACCCTTATAAGTGTAGTTCTGGGAGAGAGGGTGAGGGACAATCTTTGGGAGGACTCAAAGACGCTGCTTGCAAAGGGCTTTGACGTGCTGAATAAAAAGGCGGAACCGATGATCTATCTCAGCACCGAAGACACCGGGCCTATAGTCTTCGCTTCATACGCGAAGCCCTCAAAGAACAAACTCAAAAAGAAAACCGCCCACAATAAAAACGGAAAGAATAAGGGGGCCAAGCTGGCCCGCGCTAAACACGGAAAATCTCACGGAGCTTCCGCGGCCGCGTATAAGAAGGCCAAGAAAAAGCGTTCCAATCTTTCTGTAGAAAACCATCAGGAGCAGTCCAGAAGGTCATAGTGTTTAGGTCAACGGCAGACCTGAAGGACAGAAAGGTTTTGGTGGTGGGCCTTGCGAGGAGCGGTACCGCATCCGCGAATTTTCTTGCCGCCTCGGGCGCAAAGGTGACCGTAAACGACAAGAAAGACGCTGCTCTGCTGACCCCCTTTATCGAAACTCTTGTTCCCTCCGTATCTACGGTGTTCGGCTCTCATCCCGGAAGTCTGTTTGCGGAAGCGGACCTTATAGTGGTAAGTCCGGGGGTGCCGCTTTCGATCGGGCCTTTGAGCGATGCAAGGAAAAAGGGCGTACCTGTAATAGGAGAGCTGGAACTTGCATACATTATAAGCCGTATGCAGGAAAATACCGCCGCGTCAGGGTTTATAGCGATTACCGGTACCAACGGCAAATCCACGACAACAATGCTTGCTTATGAAATTATGAAAAACGCAGGTTTCGGTACCCTGCTCGGCGGCAATATCGGCATAGCCATGACGGAAGAGATAATGGCTGCGGCGCAAGGGGAGAGGAAAATCGACTTCGTGGTTGCCGAACTGTCGAGCTTTCAGCTTGAGGCGATGCAGGACTTCCGTCCCAAGGCGGCCGCAATTCTCAACATAACTCCTGACCATATGGACAGATACCCGGGCATGGAGGAATATATCGAAGCAAAATGCAATGTGGCGATGAATCAGGACAAAGACGATTTTCTGGTGCTGAATGCGGATGATGAAAATTTTGAAAAGGTGGCGGCACGCCTTAAAGCTAAACAAGGCGGGATGCCGCAATTGTTGTATTTCAGCCGTAAAAAGAGGGTAGACGGAGCATACTATGACGGTACGAGAATAAATTTTAATATGGATATGCTGGGAGTAAATTTCGATATGGACCCTTCGAAATTCAGGATCAAAGGTGTGCATAACATAGAGAATGCGATGGCCGCCTCACTGCTCGGGCTTTTATGCGGCTGTTCCCCTGATATTGCGACAAAAACCCTTGCGGAGTTTTCCGGACTCGATCATAGGCTCGAATTTGTGAGGGAAATCGGCGGGGTCAAGTTCATAAACGACTCAAAAGGGACGAATGTCGGGGCTGTAATAAAATCTCTCGAAGGTTTTGCGGAGCCGGTGATACTCATAGCCGGCGGAAGGGACAAGGACGGGGATTTTTCTGCGCTTAGAGGTCCGGTGCGTGAAAAGGTCAAGGCGATGATACTGATAGGCGAGGCTGCCGGAAAGATCGAGAAGGCCTTGGCTGGAGCCGCAGATATGTTTCGTGAGGAAAGCCTTTCATCGGCTGTGGCCAAGGCCTTTTCCATTGCTTCGAAAGGCGATGCGGTCCTGCTTTCTCCGGCATGCGCGAGTTTTGATATGTTCAGGGATTTCGAAGACAGGGGCAGGCAGTTTAAGGAGGCGGTTGCCGCGTTATGATCAAGAGTTATGATAAATGGCTTTTTCTGGTCGTACTTCTCCTTATAGTCATAGGTCTTACCGCGGTTTACAGCGCGACCTCGGTGACCTCTCCGGACGTTGTAGAGAAGTTCAAGAAAAAGGAGATAGATATAAACCAGTTCGGCTATTTGAAAAAGCAGCTTTTTACCCTCTGCTTGGGCTCGGTCTTGATGCTGATAGCCTTCAAGGTCCCCTTGGATTACCTTAAGAAGATTTCGATCCCTCTGCTCGTTTTTTCGCTCTTATGCCTTTTGCTGGTATTCACCCCTTTAGGTGTAACCGTTAACGGGGCCAGAAGGTGGATAAGGGTCTGGCCGTCCTCTTTTCAGCCTTCGGAATTCGTCAAACTTGCTATGGTCATTTTTATGTCGTGGTACATGAGCACCAGATTTTACAAGCAGAACAACTTCAAGACCTTTATAATTCCTATCGCAATAATGGCGTTGTTTCAGGTCGTATTCCTGAAGCAACCGGATTTCGGGGCGGTAATGAGTCTTGCCTTGCTGACGGTTTCTCTTCTGTTTCTGTCAGGCGTTAGACTGCGGTATCTTTCCTTGTTCGCAGTGTTGGCTGTGCCTGTGGTAATAAAACTTATAAAAGAGCCTTACCGGTGGAAGAGGGTCATAGCTTTTCTCGATCCGTGGAGCGATGCGAAAGGCAGCGGGTTTCAGCTCGTGCAGTCTTTTATCGCGCTTGGGAGCGGGGGGTTGAGAGGGGTTGGACTGGGAGAAGGCCGGCAGAAGCTGTCATATCTTCCTGAGATCCATACGGACTTTATTTTTTCTCTGATAGGCGAAGAGCTCGGTTTTATCGGGGCGATTTTTGTGGTCGCTTTGTTTCTGACGCTATTTCTCAGGGGGCTGTCTATTGCGCGCAAAACCGGGGACCCCTTTTCCCAGTATCTGGCTTACGGCATATCGATAATGATCGGGGTGCAGGCCGTAATTAATTTTTTTGTCGTGACCGGGATGGTGCCGACAAAAGGCCTGCCGCTGCCGTTTGTCAGCTACGGAGGGTCCGCGCTCATTATCAACATGATTGCGGTCGGACTGCTGCTTAACGTGTCGGCCGCAGGGAATTCTGCCAAGCAGCTTGACGAGTTGCAACCAAAGACGGCGCCTGTTGCGCGTGTCCCGCTGCAAAGGTCGGCCATGAGAAGGCATAAAGGTTTCAGTTACAGACACATGAATCAGGGGAACGTACGGTGAAGCCGATAATCGCCGGGGGCGGGACAGGGGGACACCTGTTTCCGGGTATCGCCTTGGCCGAGGAGTTTCAGGTCAAGACGAAGGGGACAGAAGAAGAGACACTGAAAGAGGACATACTATTTGTGGGCACGGTGCACGGCATAGAGGCGAAAGCGATCCCGCGCGAAGGGTACAGGATTAAATTCATAAGGGCGAGAGGTGTTGTGGGCAAATCCTTCGTGGAAATGCTCAAGGCGCTTTTCACTTTTGTTCTTTCCATAAGCGATTCTTTACGGATATTGAAGGTGAAGAAGCCGGACATAGTCATAGGCGTAGGGGGTTACGCTTCCGCCGGAATGGTGACGGCCGCTTTCATGAAGGGAATACCTACGCTCATAATGGAACAGAATTCGGTGCCGGGCTTTGCTAACAGGTTTTTGGGAATGTTTGCGGATGCCGTGGCCGTGACTTATCAGGAGAGCATCGGATTTTTCTCGAAGGATAAAACCTTTCTGACCGGCAATCCGGTCAGACGAAAGATCTTCGAGACCGAAAAAGAAAATGCATATTCCTTCTTCCCGATCGAGAAGGACAAGTTTACCGTTTTTGTATTCGGTGGAAGTCTGGGTGCAAGGAGCATAAACAACGCTATGATAGAGGCTGTGCCTCACTTGTTGGATCTAAGGGACAGGCTCCAGTTTTTACACCAGACCGGCGAGCGCGATTTTGAACTTGTAAAGGACCATTATAGAAAGGCGGGTTTCAAAGGGGTGGTGGTCCCTTTTGTCTATCAGATGGCGGAGGCATACTCTATTGCAGACATGGTCCTGTGCAGGGCGGGGGCCACGACTCTTTCCGAGGTTACTGCAGTGGGAAAGCCCGCTATACTGGTGCCTTATCCTCATGCAGCGTCTAACCATCAGGAGTACAACGCGAGAAAGCTCGAAGATATGGGCGCGGCCAAGATGATAAGGGACAGGGAGCTTAATGGCGAGTTGCTTGCGGCCTCGATACGCGAACTGTATGCCAACGATTCGAAGCGCAGGGATATGCAGAAGGCCGCAACCGCTTTCGGAAAAACGGATGCGGCGGACAAGATTATAAATATAGCATTCAGTATTACCAGAAAGAGGTAGGAATATGTTTACCAAATACAGGCTTTTGCATTTTGTAGGTATCGGAGGGGTCGGTATGAGCGGCATAGCCGAAGTCCTCCATAACTTGGGATATACAATAACCGGATCGGACCTGAAAGAGTCCGAGACCGCGGTCAGGCTTAAAAAAATAGGCATAAAGGTGTTCATAGGGCATAACGCGTCAAACGTGGCCGATGCCCACGTTGTGGTGATCTCATCGGCCGTGTCGCCGGAGAATCCCGAAGTTGTCGCGGCCAAAAGCAGGGGCATACCCGTGATCCCACGCGCTGAAATGCTTGCCGAGCTTGGACGCCTTAAGTACGGAATTCTCGTTGCCGGAGCGCACGGAAAGACTACCACCACATCTCTCGTGGCCACGATACTCGGCGACGCTGGCGTTGATCCCACAGTTGTCATAGGCGGCAGGCTGAATTCCATGGGAACGAATGCCAAGCTGGGGCAGGGGGACTTTTTGGTCGCGGAGGCGGACGAGAGCGACGGGTCATTTTTAAAACTAAGCCCGACCATTGCCGTTATAACCAACATAGACAAAGAGCATATGGATTTTTTCGAGGACCTCGAAATACTGAAGCATGCGTTTCTTTCATTCATAAACAAGGTGCCTTTTTACGGCATAGCCGTGGTATGTCTGGAGAACCCTTATATCAGGGAGTTGCTTCCCTGCATAGGCCGCAGGGTGCTTACTTACGGGCTGACCGACGCCGCGGATATTTACGCCAGGGACATTAAACGCAACGGCGTGCAGATGTCTTTTGAAGCTGTGTACAAGAAGAGGTCTTTAGGTGTTTTCACCATTCCGATTCCGGGGCTGCATAATGTTTTAAACAGCACCGCGGCTATAGCAGTGGCTATGGAACTCGACATACCGGTCTTAGAAATAGCAAAGGCCCTGAGCTCTTTCGGCGGCATCCACCGGAGGTTCGAATTCAAGGGGGAGGTCAACGGGACAAAGGTTTTCGACGACTACGGGCATCATCCTTCAGAGATAAGCGCTACCGTTAAGGCGGCTAAGGAATGCTTTCCCGAAAACCGCGTGGTCGTACTTTTTCAGCCGCACCGTTACACGAGGACGAGGGACCTGATGGATGAATTCACATGTTGCTTTGAGGGCGCCGACATGATATTTCTTCTCGATATTTATCCGGCAGGCGAAAAACCGCTCGAAGGTGTAAGTTCCGGAGCATTGCTGAAAAAGATGGATAAAGCCGGCCTCAAAAATGTCGTATACCTTGAAGATGCCTCGGCCGTGACCGAAAAGGTCGCTGCAGAACTTAAGTGCGGCGATGTGCTTGTAACGCTCGGAGCGGGCAATGTTTACAGGTTTGGAGAAGCTGTGCTCGAAAGGTTAAAATAAACATTTATAGAGGTAACAGCTGATGGTGACAGCGAAAAAAATAGGCGTTCTGGCAGGGGGGACATCGGCAGAGAGGGAGGTGTCTTTAAAAAGCGGGAACGCTATTTTAAAGGCGTTACAGGAACTGGGTTACGATGCCGTATTTATTGACGCCTCGGAAAACCTTTGCGAAGCCTTAAGGACAAACGGGATCGAGATGGCTTTTCTGGCACTGCATGGCGGGCACGGTGAAAACGGCGCGGTGCAGGGACTGCTCGAAGTAACCGGAATTCCTTATACGGGTTCGGGGATTCTGGCCTCTGCGGTTGCAATGGACAAGATAGCGTCAAAGAAGATTTTTCTTTACCACGGTGTTCCTGTAACCCCCTTCAGCGTTATAAACAAACAGGATTGTTCAGCGGACTCGATTGTTAAGACGATGCCTTTCGGTATGCCGTGGGTGGTCAAGCCTTCGGCCGAAGGGTCCAGCATCGGTGTAAGCATAGTAAAGACCGTGGCGGAACTTGAAGGCGCACTGAAAGATGCATTCGCATACGGAGAAACGGTCATAATAGAGAAATACGTAAAGGGAAAAGAAATACAGATAGGGATATTGGGTGACAGGGCCCTCGGCGGCGTCGAGGTTAGGCCGTCAAAGGAGTTTTACAGTTACGAAGCAAAGTATACTCCGGGCATGACCCAATACATACTGCCCCCTGAGATCGATAAAGCGGATTATGAAAAGCTATGTTCGTCCGCGCTCGAAGCTCACAGGGCCCTCGGATGCAAGGGTTTTTCGAGGGTCGATTTCATACTGGACGGGGATGGCATCGGGTATATACTTGAGATCAATACACTGCCCGGAATGACGGAGACGAGCCTGCTTCCTAAGATAGCCAAACTTGCAGGGATAGAGTTCCCTCAACTCGTGGAGGAGATGCTCCGTCTTGCTGTTTCGGAGTGGAGCGTGATGCCTCGATGACGGTCTTGAACAAACGCAACCTAAGATCTCTTCAGCGGAAGAAGGAAAGGAAGAAGGTGTCGTTTGCGATCGTATTGTGCGTGCTTTGCATAGTGACCGCAGCCGGAATATTTATGTTCGTAAAGCATTTTATGAAAGTCACTGAAATGTCTTTTTCGGGTCTGCAGCACCTGAAGGGAGAGGAGCTTACTGCGCTGATGCGGACAGGCAAGGGGGAGGAGTTGTTCGGGAGCAGCGGCAGCGATATCTATCGCAGGTTGAAGCGGTCCACTTGGATAAAGGATGCCGCAATACGCCGGGACCTTTCGGGAAGGGTCTCGGTAAAAGTCAACGAGGCTGTTCCGGGCTCTATATTAAAACTTTACGAGAGCGATTATCTCGTATCCGAAGACGGGGTCGTGCTCGAAAGGATTTCCGACAGCGCCATCTTTCTTCCCGTTATAAAGGACATCGATCCTGCAAAAAACAAGGATGCGTTCAAAACGGCCGTGGATCTGGTAAAAACGCTCCACACGAAAGGCGCTATATCGTATAAGGGATCGATAGAGATTGCGGGTCAGCGGCCTGAAGAGATCACGTTGACTTTTGACAATATCAGAATCAGGATCGGCGCGGGAGATTTCGAGAAAAAGCTCGAACGGCTTAAGTTTGTAAGAGACGAGATCGAGAAACGCAACATGAATGTGGATTATATAGACCTCAGGTTCAGCAACAAGGTCATAGTCAAACCGGTCAACGGGGATGCGGTTGTGAGCAGGCAGGGATAAGAATGGCGTTCGAGCGGAAAAAACGCGGCGGCGGAGTGATTGTCGGGCTGGATGTAGGCACGACAAAGATCTGCGCAATTGCGGGAGAGATTGCGGAGGATGGGGTCAATATCCTTACCGTGAGCTCCCATCCTTCCACCGGACTTAGAAAAGGCGTTGTAATAGATATAGACGCGACCGCGAATTCGATACGCAAGGCGGTCGAAGGGGTTTCGGGCGGCGCGGGAATGAATGTCGCCGAGGTTTATGTAGGCATAGCTGGAAGCCATATAAAGAGTATCAGCAGTTACGGGGCAGTAGGCATAAAAGGCAAGGAAGTTTCCCATGAGGATGTCGAAAGGGTGATAGATTCGGCGAGCGCCGTATACGTGCCCTTAGACAGGGAGATGCTCCATGTGATCCCGACCGACTTTATACTCGACGGACAGGAGGGGATAAAGGACCCTGTCGGCATGGCCGGCGTTAGGCTCGAGGCGAAGGTGCATATAGTCACAGGGGCCGTAAGTTCGGTCCAGAACCTTATCAAATGCTGTGAGCGGGCCGGACTCGATGTGGTGGATATTGTTCTTCAGCCGCTTGCGTCGGCGGAAGCGACGCTTACCGCGGACGAACGGGACATGGGCGTTGCCCTCGTAGATATAGGCGGAGGCACAACGGACATAGCAGTTTATAAGGACGGTTGGCTTAGGCATACCGCCGTTATAGGAATAGGCGGCAATCACTTTACGAATGATATTTCGATAGGCTTGCGGCTTCCTTTTGCCGAGGCAGAGAGGATAAAGAAACAATACGGCACGGTGCTTCCTTACGAAGCCAATGACGGGACCGAAATGAGCGTGATCGGGGCCGACGGACAGATAAGGGAGATGCCGAGAAAATACCTTGCCGAGATAATCCAGCCGAGGTGTGATGAGCTTCTCGATCTGGTCAGGCAGGAATTAGAGGTGCCGCAGAACAGCGGCATCGGAATATCCGAAGTGGTGTTGACAGGCGGTGCCTCTTTACTGTCAGGACTGGACAGGACCGCAGAGTCTGTGTTTTCCATGCCTGTGCGGCTCGGCAGTTTAGGGCATGTGTCGGGCTTGGGCGGGGAATGCAACAGCCCCATTTACGCTACCGGGGTAGGGCTTGTGCTCTTTGCTGCCGATTCCATGCTGCCTCCCGACAGCGGGGTTTTTTCGGCCGATGTATTCAACAAGGTCATGGACACGATGACCGGATGGTTTAAAAAGATAGTATCGAGATAGAGGAGGATAACATGTTCGAGATCGAAAGCGTAGGCAGTCTTGTAGCTACCATTAAGGTCATAGGTGTGGGCGGCGGCGGCGGCAATGCGGTCAATAATATGATAAACGCCAATCTTTTCGGGGTAGAGTTCATCGCGGTAAATACGGACATCCAGCACCTTGACGCATCACTGGCCGCCTCAAAGGTCCAGATAGGCACTAACCTCACAAGAGGGCTGGGTGCAGGCTCGAATCCGGATATAGCGAGGTCCGCGGCCGAGGAGGACAGGGATTCTCTTATAGGCGTTATAGAGGGCGCCGACATGATATTCATAACGGCGGGTATGGGCGGAGGGACAGGCACCGGCGCCGCTCCTGTGGTTGCCGCCCTTGCGAGGGAACTCGGGATACTCACCGTGGGTGTGGTGACCAAGCCGTTTCATTTCGAAGGAAGCAAGCGCGGGATCAACGCGTTTAACGGTATAAAGGCGCTTAAGGAGCATGTTGATGCATTGATAGTCATACCTAACGATAAAATTCTGCGTGTTGTCGATAAAGGCACCCCGATGCTAAAGGCGTTTTCGGTCGCTAACGACGTGCTGAGGCAGGCGGTGCAGGGCATTTCGGACATAATACTGAAACCGGGACTTATCAACCTCGATTTTGCCGATGTCAAGGCGGTCATGCTGAATTCCGGCAGGGCTGTTATCGGAATAGGCGAGGGCAAAGGCGAGGGCGGCGCACTCGAAGCGGCCAAAAGGGCCATATCCAATGAGCTTCTGGAAGAGTCTTCCATACAGGGAGCAAAGGGGATATTGATAAATATAACGGGAGGTCTCAATATGCCTCTCGATGCAGTTGATGCGGCAGGCTCATTTATAGCCGACTCAGCGCATCCCGAAGCCAATATAATAACAGGCACTGTAATAGACACCGATATGGAAGACGAGGTAAGGGTCACCGTAATAGCTACAGGGCTTGAAGAGAAGACCCTTTCCGCAAAAGAGGGACTTAAAGTGGGCGGTACATGGAAACCGGCCGGCAAACCTGTGCCGCAGGTGAACCTTAAGGGGTCAGGCGGCTTTTTATCTAAAAGTATCGGTTCAGGCCTAAGCACTCTCTCTACGAATGAGACTTCGAGAGAACAAGACCCGCAGGATGCGCGACAGGCACAAGCGGAGGAAGACCGTTCCATCGAGACTAACGAAACGTTCTTTCAGGCCGAGCGGCCGGTTGAGCAACGGCCCCAGCAGCAGGCTGAGGATATATACGATATACCGACATTCCTGAGGAAGCATTAATAGCAGCAAGCCCTTATCAGTGCCCGTATTTACGGCTGTCATGAATCATATCAATGATACAATCGCGGCGATCTCTACCCCTCCGGGCGAAGGGGGCATAGGGATTGTGCGTCTTAGCGGCAGTAACGCCGTCTTGATAGCCGACAAGGTTTTTGTATCATCCCGAAACAAGCGTCTTGCGGAACTTAAGTCTCACAGCCTTACGCACGGATTTGTCCGGGACAATCTTTCGAACAAGCGTATAGACGAGGCTCTTGTGACCGTAATGCGGGCGCCCCGCACATATACGAGGGAAGATGTTGTCGAGATAAACTGTCACGGCGGCATGAATGCCGTAAAGGCGGTCATGCTGCTGGTTTTGAAAGAAGGCGCGCGTATTGCCGAGCCGGGTGAATTCACCAAGAGGGCATTCTTGAACGGCAGGATAGACCTTTCCCAAGCAGAAGCGGTCATAGACATAATACGCGCAAAAAGCGACCGGGCCGAAACCCTTGCATTAAGCCAGCTTGAAGGGAGGCTTTCTGTAAAGATATCCGCTTTGCGGGAGCGGCTTACAGAGTTGTGCGCGCACATAGAGGCGCACATAGACTTTCCTGAGGACGGACCCGAAACCATGGACAAATCCGGGATGACTGCAACGATCGATTCGGTCAAGGGCGAGTTGAAAATACTGTCATCGAGCTATGAGCAGGGAAGACTTTTCCGTGAGGGCATATCTGTGGCTATAGTAGGCAAACCCAATGTAGGCAAGTCTTCACTGCTTAACGCGCTTCTGGAAAAGGACAGGGCGATAGTGACCGAAATTCCCGGAACTACGAGGGACATAATTGAAGACAGCCTGAATATAAACGGTCTTCCTGTAAGGATAATGGACACCGCGGGTATAAGGGACTCGCACGACCTTGCAGAGATCGAAGGGGTGAGGAGAAGCCTTAAAGCCATAGACGGCGCCGATATCATTATCGCTGTGCTGGATGCGAGCAAACCTATGGACGGAGCTGACGAAGAACTGCTCGAAAAAGTCCGGCAAAAGAGGGCCATATATCTATTGAACAAGATTGATAATGCGGTCGCAGATATTCATGCGTCTCGGCAACTGTCGCCGCTTGTCAGGGTCTCTGCCAAGACAGGCGAGGGGATAGAACGGCTGAAGGAAGATATCTATTCCGTTTGTCTCGCGAATTCAGGGACGGAAGGCGTTGCTTCGGAAGAACTGCTGATAACGAATTTGCGCCACAAACAGGCGATCGATAAGGCTGTTAATGCGCTTGAAGAAACAAAGACAGGGCTTCAAAGCGATCTGCATCTCGATTTTGTAGCGGTAAGCGCGCGCGAGTCGCTCGACTGTTTAGGCGAGATTGTCGGGGCGGTCACCAGCGACGATATTCTTAATAGGATTTTCAGCGACTTTTGCATCGGCAAGTGACATTTTTTCAGCAGCTATAAGATAATCCCTGAAGCGTTCCGGAATGACCCATTGGATGCCCATTTTTTCGGCCCACCGGATAAGCCCTTGGTCCGCGCTGATCAGTATTGCGTCGAGTTCGAGGGCGAGAAGCAGCAGGTCAACGTCCTCTTTGCTGTCTATTATTCCTTCGCGCAGCGCCTCCCTGTATTTTTTTCTCAGGTCTTGTATGATTTCGTCGGGCTCTTTTCCTGCAGCGCTCCTGACCGCTTTTTCAGCGGCCCTCAAGCCTTTGTTTACGCGTTCTCTCATCTCTTCGATAAGTTCGTAAAGCACTATCCCGGGAAATTTTAATTCATGTTTCTTGGGCGGTTTCTGATTAAGCGCAAGAAGCATCTCACCCGGGATCTTTTCTTTATCAACGAAATTCAAGAGCTCCTCGAATATGGACGGCGGCATATAAAATTCGAGGAGCTTTATCCTGGATGCGAGCGAGAGAAAGGTTGCGAGAGCTTCCGTAGGCGTTCTTCCAAGGTTGGTCCTGACATCGGGGTTGACGAACAGGCTTGTATCGAGCACCACTTTTTTAGGCGCGGAAGGGTAATTAATGGGTGCGGTCATTTTCTATTTGAGTTTGCAGGTGTTGTAGATATCGAGTTTGTACGTGTTCCAGTTAAGGCATTTAGGGCACCTTCCTGTCCAGTCAACAGAGTGGAACCCGCAGCTTGAACAGCAGTAAGGTATGATAAGGGTCTTTTTGAACTCACAGGCCTTTCTGAAATCTTCTATGGCTTTGGGGATCTGGTTCCTCTTCAGATAAAGCTCTCCGCGCAGGTTGTAGAACTCGGTTGTCGAGAGCAGGCTGGTATCGATTTCGTTCAGAGTGTTCAGCGCATCTTCGACCATTTCCAGCCTGAAGAAAAGTTTGCCTAAAAGGAATTTCAGTCCCGCGTCGTTCGGTTTTTTAGAAATCGCGCTCTTGTAAAAACGTATAAGGCGTCCCGGCTCTCCGACGCTTATAAGCAGGTCTTCAAGTCGCGCCAGAATTATGACCGAATTGAGCTGTTCGAATATTTTTTCTAGGAAGTTGATGGCGTCTTCGGTTTCTCCTTTGTTGTGCAGCACTTCGGCAACCCCTAAATATGCAGGCACAAAGCCCTCATCCATCTTTATCACGTGCCTGAAGGCCTTTTCGGCCTTTTCCATCTCGCCGTTTTCGAGGCTTGCCCGTCCGTATTCGTAAGTGTAGCCGCGCAGTTTCTTTTCTTCGCGGTTTTTATCGTTTTCATTATGCTCCAGTTTTAAAATGGATTTCTGGAGAGACAGCAGCGCGTCCCACTGCTCTCTCTTTTCGAGCAGCCTGCGCTTTCTATATAGCGCAGTGAGGTTTTCGGAGTCGATGTCGAGAATGTCGTCGATATATCTTAGGGCATCCTCATGTCTGTCCATTTTTTCCATCAGGGATTCGAGCGACAGCAATGCCTGCAGCCCCTTGGGGTTGATGGAGTACGCTTTTTTATAATGTTCCTGCGCTGTTCTGTAATCGCCGTTGCTCATAGCAATGTCTCCCAATCGCAGCAGCGCGTCCAAATGCTCGGGGTCTTCTTTTAAAATGTCGTTCAGAGATCCGATCGCGTCTTCCTCTTTGTCGCCCAAGATAGCGTTGAGCGCCTTTGAGTAATATTCGCGCACCTTCTCTTCGCGTTTCTGCCTTTTGCTGTACTGCATATTGTCGATAACGCGCTTTGTGTCTCTGACGAAAAAAACGAGAAGGATCGCGAGGGCCCCTAAGGTTGAGGAAAGCAGTATCAGGGCGATTTTTGGGATTTCGTAAACATCGCCGAAAGGCACTTTTAGCGTCACTATGTCCTTGTTCTCAACCGCGAAGAAGCCGAGGACCCCCAGAAAAATAAGGAACACAAGTATCGCAATCTTGCCCATCAGTGGTGATACCCCCTGCCTTTTGTTATCGACATTGCGCGGTAAAGCTGTTCAAGGAGTATGAGCCGCGACATTTCGTGCGTAAGCGTCATTTTTGATAAGGCCAGCGTAAGCGAAGCTTTTGTCTTCACCTCTTCATCCACGCCGAACGGGCCGCCGATCACAAAATCCAAGGCGGCTTTGTCTTTTATAAAACCGGCAAGGCCGACGGAAGTATGCTCTTTTCCCTTTTCATCGAGCAGTATATAAGATTGTGTTTTGTCGAAGATGCGCTTGGCTTCGAGTGCGAGCGCCGCACGGCCTGTTTTGTTCTTCTCTTCCTTTATCTCGACAATAGATACGTGGGCCATAGGTTTCAAAAGTTTTAGGTAATGTGCGATCCCGTCATTAAGGTAGGATTCTTTATTCTTTCCTACCCAGAGCAGGCGTATTTTTATCATCAACCTGTATCCTCGGCGCGTCAAGCCAGAATTTTTCTAGTTCGTAATAGGCCCGCGTCTGTTCTTCAAAAATGTGCACTATCACATCTCCGTAATCTATCAAGACCCATTGCGCGTTTTGTGCGCCTTCCGTACGCAGCGGACGAACGCCTTCGTCTCTGAGTTTCCTCTCTACGTGTTGAGCAATAGCTTTGACCTGAGTGGTGCTGTCACCCGAACATATTACGAAATAATCGGCGATTACGGTGAGGTCTTTGAGCTCTAGGACGAGTATATTATTTGCCTTTTTGTCGCCGCAAATCCTTGCGGCCTCTACGGCCGATTTTTTACTGTTAATTTGGGTTGGTCTCCTTTCGGGTTTTAAAATTTATTATAACAGATTTCGAATGAGTTCGCCCTGCTTTCTTTCTCCAAGTTTGTCCTGTATTTTACAGTCGACTTTCGGCCTCTTTTATCATCTCCATCAGGGCAGGCATCAGTTCGTCCTCTTTTACGGTTTTGACCACTTCGCCTTTTTTGAAAACAAGGCCCATGCCTTTTCCGCCCGCGATGCCGAAGTCCGCCTCGCGGGCCTCTCCGGGGCCGTTCACCACGCAACCCATAACAGCAACGCTTATCGGGGCTTTTATATCTCTGATCGCGTCGGAAACCTGCTGCGCAAGGGGTTTCAGGTCAATCTGGCATCTTCCGCAGGTCGGGCAGGAAATTATTTCGGCGCCCCTCCTTCTTATGCCGAGGGCCTTAAGTATCTCGTAAGCGACCCTGATTTCTTCTTCAGGCCCGGCAGTAAGGGAAACGCGCATGGTATCGCCGATGCCCTCTGCAAGGAGGATTCCCAACCCGACCGAACTTTTTATCGTGCCGCTGAATGAAGGGCCTGCTTCGGAAATGCCTATGTGCAAGGGGTATTCATGCTTTTCGGAGAAGAGCCTGTACGCATCGACAGTTCTCATTACATTGGATGCTTTAAGCGACACCTTGATGTCGAAGAAATCCATGTCTTCGAGGATTTTTATATGCTGCTCAGCGCTCTCCACAAGGGCTTCGGGCGTGGGATGGCCGTATTTTTCGAGCAAACTTTTATCGAGGGAGCCTGCGTTTACGCCTATCCTTATAGGCAAACCACGTTCTTTTGCAGCGGTCACGACTTCCTTGACCTTCCATTCGGCCCCGATATTCCCCGGATTCAGCCGCAGGCCGTCAACACCCTGTTTTATAGCTTCGAGCGCAAGCCTCCAATCGAAATGAATATCGGCTATCATAGGGACAGGCGATTCTTTTTTTATCGCTCCGAGCGCAACGGCGGCGTCCATGTCAGGAACGGCAAGCCTTATAATTTCGCAGCCTGCTTCTGCCAAAGCCTTTATTTGCGCCGAGGTTGCCGCAACATCCCGCGTGTCGGTCTTGGTCATGGTCTGCACCGATACGGGACTGTTATCTCCGACAGCAATTGCGCCCACATGTATAAGCTTTGTTTTCTTTCTTGTAATCATCAGCCTTCTTCCTTTCTTGCAGCGGCCTGCTTAACTCTCAGCTTTCTTGTCGCGGAAACGTGTTCGGCCATGGTCTTTGAAAAATAGTGCGAGCCGTCGCCTTGCGCGACGAAGTAAAGGTAGCCCACATCGGCCGGGTGGAGCGCCGCTATTATGGACCTGATGCCCGGAGACGCTATAGGCCCCGGCGGCAGTCCTTTAATGACATAGGTGTTGTATCTTGTTTTTTTCTTGAGGTCGTCCCTCGTTATTTTTTTTCTGTAACTCTTCACGCCGTAAACCGCAGTGGGATCTGCCTGAAGAGGCATTCCCTTTTTTATCCTGTTGTGGTAAACGGCCGAGATCAGCGTCCTTTCGCCTTCCGTAACCGCCTCCCTTTCGATAATGGATGCAAGGGTAAGCACTTCGTTTTCCGACCACCCCATCTTTTTCGCTTTCTTCTGGAGGTCGTCGCTGAACTCTTCACGCAGTTTGTTGACCATAAGTTTGATCACCGCCTCGGGCTGAGCGCCTTTTGGAAATTTATATGTCTGCGGATAGAGATACCCTTCAAGGCTCGGCGCCTCTATTTTTAAGGACCCCATAAAATTTTTATCGGTCGTAAGCTTCTCGAATTTCTCGGCGGTCATTATCTTGCTTGCAGCCAGCTTTTTGCCTATCTCAGGCAGGCTGTCGCCTTCTATGACGGTAAAATCATACTCTATGATTTTACCGCTTAAAAGCCGGAGATAGACGTCTAGAGGGCTCATATGTCCCCAAAAAGCGTAGTAGCCGGCCCGTATCCTCCTGTCCTGCCCGCTGAGCTTACCGATCAGTAAAAAAAGGTTCTTGTCCCTTATGAGCGAGTTTTCATAGAGCACATTGAGCGCCTGTTTAAAGGTCGAGCCTTCAGGCACTTGCACCTCGACCTGCGTGCTTCCTATGTCGGAGGGCACGAACAGCTGAATAAGGACATAGAGAATAAAGAGCGCCCCGGTGCCTAACGCGAGTATTTTGGGATTGAGATGCATCTTATTAGAATAACAAATGGACATACGGTTTGAAAGTTTTTACAAAAGCTATTCGTTATGCCATGACTTCATCTGTCGGCAAGATTTGTTTCCCGTGCCGTATCGTAAACCTATAATTTCTTTCCACAGCAGAAGGGGACCAAACGACCTTCATTTTTTGATCCTGCCAAGCACCGCCGCTTTAGCTTCGCTGTGTTTGATTCCTTGACCGTTTTCGATCTGACCGATAGATGTTTGAATGTCCTGAAGTAGTTCTATCCGTTCCTGCATTGCCTCGAATTCGTCGGCATCGAGCAAAACGGCCACGCCTTTCCCATGCTGCATAATAAGAGAGCGTTTCGTATCACGTATAGCAATGCCAGTCCTGAATTCGGACATCGGCCTGATATCTTCGTTGACTTTTAATCTTTTCATATATCACGCAGTACTATTTATTGTGTGAGCAAAGTTGTTGCAGGGAACGTCTGAAGCCAGATGAAGACAGGCCGTTCCCTGCCAATCCCGGGATTCGTTATGCCGGCACTAATTCCAGTTTTTCTTTTGTGACATTTGGCAGGCGTACCGGGGCAAAAAACTTGTCGGGATATAAATAATCTTCTCCGGACTCATCGACAACCCTGAACTGATGATGTTTTTCCGCTGTTTTGTCAGACAGAACTTCATACAGCTTTCTTTTTTCCAATGACGCTTCATAGCCGTGATTATCTACACATATCATAAAATGTCTTTTCATTTTCTTCTCCTCATAAATATCGTTTAATTTTCATTTCTTTCTTGCCGATTCCGTGTCCCTCGTACCAGTGAATTTCGACATCAAGCACGGTTCCGTCTTCCAATTCCACACGGCAAACACCCTTAATCTTTCTCCAGTTCGCCTTTCCGTACATCTTGTTTAATCGGGTTAAATTTTTTATCCCATGCCCGGTCGCAATGATTTCAATTTCCCGTATAGCGCCTATTGTTTTGAAATACATGTCTCATTTTATCCGTTTTTACATTGTTTTTCATAGGCATACTGCTAAGGCAAGCCGGATGGCTCGACTGACTTGTTAATCATGGCCTCGGTTCAGTTAAGAAATACCACACTTTAATCCCTTCGCTTCTCGCTGCGTTAGCAAGTTCCTCATCTGCAGTCACGAGAATTGTTTTTGATTCGTGTGCTAATGAAGAGAAAAAACCTTTTTTTACGCTTACTATTTGAAATGCATCTGAGAGGTCGAGTGAATGCTGTTCTGCTATTTTCTTGACTTCCACAAAAACTATAGGATCGATGAAATCTAAATCACGTATACGTTTTGAAATGAGTGAAAACCAGGAGGTTAACTTGAGTGAAGCGTCATGATATTCTTCCTTGGATATTTCTTTTCTGTAGAGCCACTTCACCTTGAGAACATTAAGGGCTTCAAAAAAACAAAATGGGGTTGTATATTTAGTAGGCTCTGTATCTGCGTACTGACGGATAACATCGCTACCGATTTCGTCAACATGAAGCTTAACCAGTGCTGAAGCATCGAAGCAATTTGCGCGAGCCGCTGTATTTTTTGAGTTTTCCATTTATTTTCACTTATTGCTACAAATTTTTCTTACCGCTTTGTAAAGCATAACACCCATTTCTTCTGCAATTGTTTCAGCAAAACGACTTAGTTCCACCATAATTTAATCAAAATCAAAGCAAGTAGAATATTTGTAAAAAGAAGCGACCGTCTAATCACCCATATCTGCCGATTAAGAGCGCTGATATGCAAAAATACGCCTGCCATATCTTCTCGGGTATGTACAATTGACTGGTTCACAAGTTTCTTGTCATAATTGTTTACGTGACTTCGTTCAGCCACACGAATTTCATCTAATATATCCTTGATCTGTTTATCACCAAAAAATCCCGCAATATATCCCAATAGTCCACCGTATTCTTTTAGCATAAGTTACGCCTCCTTCTTTTTGAGTCGACCCAATTATTAAATTAAAATATATCCTTTCTGTTTTCATATAGCCATTTCAGAAATCTGGGCGATTCGCTGGTAAGTGAGCAGTTATGGGAAAACAGATTACTTATGGCACGAATAATATACTGCATTGCTTCGGTCTCTAATTCAAGTTCGATACAGTCATTATCTTTGCAGTTTTTCCAGTGTTTCAACCAATTTTTTGCTTTGTTCAGGTATTCCTGTGATACAATCTTCGGGTCGAGATTGTATTTACTTGAGAGTAAGCTCTGAAGTTCTCTGAATGCAGCTTCATTATTCAGTATTTCCCCAATCAGTTCCTCAGCAGCTCCCGCCAAAGTTATTGCTGGTACGTATGCCTTATGATCCAAAAAAAGTTTAATCGCCCAGTCTAACTGGTTTACAGCAGCATCAATTTTAGTAATGCAGTATTTCATAATTATGCTTTAACATTCAGCACCCGAATTTCCTGCCCCCTTTTCATTACCAAACTATAACACATTTGCCGTTGTATGAAAACGAGAGAGGGGCGACCCTCTCGGGCTCGCCCCTCTCGTAAAAACCATTAAACGGTCGGGCCGTTTTCTAGTACATGCCTTCCATGCCGCCGCCGTGAGGCATCGGTGGCATTTTTTTATCTTCCTCAGGCAGTTCGGTTATCATCACCTCTGTGGTGAGCATGAGCCCTGCCACGGATGAAGCGTTCTGGAGCGCAGAACGGGTGACCTTTGTCGGGTCGATGATTCCGGCCTGAATCATGTCGACATACTCTTCGTTGTATGCATCGTAGCCATAGCTCTGCTCTTTGGAGCCTTTCACCTTTTCTACGATGATGGCGCTCTCGATACCGGCGTTCTGGATTATCTGCTTGATCGGCTCTTCAAGGGCCTTCTTAACGATAGCAACGCCGAGCTGCTGATCGTGCTCGAACTTGAGCTTGTCGATCGCCTTGATGCACCTGAGCAACGCAACGCCTCCGCCCGGAACAATGCCTTCCTCGACAGCCGCCCTCGTTGCGTGGAGAGCGTCCTCGACCCTTGCCTTTTTCTCCTTCATCTCGGCTTCAGTTGCCGCACCTACATGGATCACTGCAACGCCGCCCGCAAGTTTGGCGAGCCTTTCCTGCAGCTTCTCCCTGTCGTAGTCGGAGGTGGTTTCGTCTATCTGCGCCTTAAGCTGTTTGATCCTGCCCTGAATGCCGTTATTGTCTCCGGCGCCTTCGACTATGGTCGTATTTTCCTTCTCGACCGTAATCTTTCTTGCCTTGCCGAGATCGTTGATCTTTACATTCTCGAGCTTGAGTCCTATATCTTCAGAGATAACGGTGCCGCCGGTGAGGATAGCGATATCCTCGAGCATGGCCTTTCTTCTGTCGCCGAAGCCCGGGGCCTTGACAGCGCAGATGTGGAGGGTCCCACGCAGTTTGTTGACCACGAGAGTTGCGAGCGCCTCGCCTTCAAGGTCTTCGGAGATTATGAGAAGCGGCTTGCCCATCTTGGCTATCTGTTCGAGCACAGGAAGGATGTCCTTCATGCTCGATATCTTCTTGTCGTGGATGAGTATGAACGGATTGTCGAGAACGCACTCCATCCTGTCCGCATCGGTTATGAAGTAAGGGGATACATACCCCCTGTCAAACTGCATGCCCTCTACCACATCAAGGGTAGTCGCCATGCTCTTTGCCTCTTCGACAGTGATGACCCCGTCTTTGCCGACTTTATCCATCGCCTCTGCGATAAGCTCGCCGATGGACGGGTCGTTATTGGCCGATATGGTGCCGACTTGGGCTATCTCTTTCTTGTCGGCCACTGTTTTGGACATTTTCTTGATCTCGCCTACGACAACCTCGACAGCCTTGTCTATGCCCCTCTTAAGGTCTATCGAATTGGCGCCTGCGGTAACATGCTTCATGCCCTCTTTGTAGATTGCGTATGCGAGGACCGTTGCCGTGGTTGTTCCGTCGCCTGCGATGTCGGAAGTCTTTGATGCGACTTCTCTCAGGAGCTGTGCGCCCATATTTTCATAAGGGTCTTTGAGCTCTATCTCTTTTGCGACGGTCACGCCGTCTTTGGTTATATTCGGAGCGCCGAATTTCCTGTCGATAATTACGTTTCTGCCTCTCGGTCCGAGTGTCGCCTTGACAGCGTCGGTAAGGGCGGATATGCCTCTGAACATGGACTGTCTTGCTGCTTCGTTATACAATATCTGCTTTGCGGCCATTGTTTTCCTCCTTTGTATAGATTACTCGATGATGCCGAGTATGTCTTCTTCTTTTAAGATAAGATGCTCGACGTTGTCGAGTTTGATCTTGGAGCCGGAATACTTGTCGAACAGAACGGTATCGCCGACCTTTACTTCCATCGGCTGCTTCTTGCCGTCATCAGTTGTTCTGCCTGATCCTACAGCGATGACCGTGCCCTTCTGCGGCTTCTCCTTTGCTACATCCGGAACATAGATGCCGCCTGCGGTCTTTTCCAGTTCCTCTTCAGAGTACTTTACGACTACTCTGTCCTTGAGTGGTCTAATCTTCATACCTAACCTCCTTTTGGGTTTTATTGTTTTTTGGCCGGAAACCCTTAACAGGTTTTTGTCCGGCCTGTTCTTAGCAGTCTATTAGCACTCGCTGCCGTTGAGTGCTAATATATCGCAAAAATCAGGTTAATAACAAGGCAAAATAATTAGGAATAACCGAGTATAAGTGTATTTTCCGGCGTTTTTTGTATTTTTTCTCGCTTTTTTACAGTAGGGAGGCTATGCTACTGATTTTTTAGATCTGGATCATCAGGTTGTTGCTGTCCGCTTGCGCCGATCAATGAAGAATATGTCGGAATGCTGTTTTCGGTCTGAGCATTAGGCGCCTGAGGTGTAGGCTCTTTTTCACGAACAACCAGCGGCTCCTCGACATTCCGGGAATAGAAATATTTCTTGGCCTCTGCCGTAATCAAGCTTACGGTTTTTTCCGCTTCTATTCTTAAAAGACTCACATCGGGTTCGTAATAGATAAACGAACCCGCCAATAAACAAATGGATGAAAGAGCCAAGACCGTGGCCCCTACCGTTGCTATCGAGGTTTTTTTCTTCTTTGCAGGCTCTTGAAAATCCGGTATCGAGAAAATAACACTCAAGCCCATCATCCTTTCGACGTCGCTTATCTTCTTGAAGGTGTGGTCCAGATACTCCATCATAAACGCCAAGCTGCATCCCATGATGAACCCTATTATAAGACCCAAGGGGATGACGATCCTTTTCTTGGGGAAAATAGGACCGTCGGACGGGAACGGCCTTCTCAGGATGTTGAGATAGGAATCCGTAGGTGACAATGCTCCATGCACAGCCTCGTCTTTCCTCTTTGAAAAAGTTTCGTAAGTATGCTTAAGCAGGTTCATCTCTATGGATATCTTCTGCGTATTTATGTTCTGTTTTTGGAGTTCCACATTCCTGTCGTTGATCTCGTTAATAGTGTTCTTGATGTAAGCTATTTTTTTGTTGGTCGCCTCAAAATCCTTGTAAAGACTGTCCCTGTAAGACTGCACTTCGGCCCGCAGCAGCGAGAGCGCTTCGCTCAGATGCTTCTCGACCGGCTTGGCCTTGTCGCTTGCGGGTTTGTAGCTTCTGAGGACTTTACCGTATTCGATATATACCTGCTGAAGCGAAGCGCTGAGGTTGTTTATCGACAGCTTGTCTATAAACGAAAAAAACTGCAGGTCCTTGTTTGCAAGGGCCTTGTCCAGATACTCGATATAGTGCTTTTTTTCGATAGCAACAGTGCTCAGGTTGTTTAACTGGGTTTCGAGTTCCTTTTTGACAAGAAGGTTGTTCTCTATCTCTTTCAGTGGGTCCGCTATCTTGTGTTTTTCGACGACATCGATCCAGTCTTTGCGTTTGTCCTCGAGCTCGCCGCCCAAATCCCCTTTCTGGTCCGTAAAAAATTTCTTTGCGTCTTCAGGGTAGTAAATTTCCATCCGGTAAGTTATATATTGCTTGAACAAGGCGTCCAGAAACCTGACCGCGAATTTTTCATCGCTATGAAGAAAGGTGACCTCTATGACATTCGAGGCGGGGACCATCTCGGTCTTAATGCTCTCTTTCATCCTGTAAACTTCTTTGTTAAGCTTCTCCTTGCCGCCGGAAAGCGCTTGGGACAGTTTTGATTTTATGAAGTCCAGCGACTCCTTGATATCGTCAATGACCGGCACGCGCTCTTTTTTAGCTTCATATTTGCCCTGTTCCTTCAGGTAGTTTATTGTCTTCTGTATGACATCCGGGGACACCAGCATAGTCATTTCGGACGCAAGGTCTTCCTTGGTTATCGATTCATGGCGGGTCGAGGTTTCTTCGACGGACTCGGGGCTTTTGGCCGGCTTCTTGACCTTGACCAACACAGAACCGTAAGCGCCGTAGGTGGGGGGCCAGAAAAACGCAATGAGTACGGCGCAGATGAACACAAAAAGCGTGACCTCTGTTATCATTTTTCTTTTTGCAAAGAATATCGTAAGCAGTTCTTTTTTATAATCTTCGGATTTCACGAAACCTCCTCACTCTTTGAACGGCCTCGAATCCTTGCCTTGCGGCTCGGTATGCAGGTTCCAATCAAAGCTTAACCCCCATCCTTTGAACAGCAGGACGTCGCCGATCTCGCGCATGATTTCCGCCGCACTCCAAAGCCGTGTCTTCGGCACATAGACTATATCGTCGGCCATAAGGAAAAAGAACCTTTGGCTGTATTCGGGACCTGTCTTGGATTTATCGCCGACGTTAACATCCGCAGCCCCGTCGCCGCACCAATCGTTGTGGCAGAGTTTTGTGTATTCCTGCTCCGATCGCTTGAAGTTTCCGTCTGCTGTGTTTTTAGAACCGATACCGAAAGACCTGCCCATCAGATTGATCCGTGTAGCTACCATCTTATCTCTCTGGTCCCTGTGCCTTCTTACAACGATAATATTGTCGAGTTGGGCGCCGGGCAGAAAGCTTCCTGCCATGGCCAAGGCCTGCTCAACCGTAAGCGGTTTGGGGATCTCGTACACCCCGGCGCGCATAACCTGTCCAAGCACGTAAATTTTCGAACCGCTGTGTCTTTCGAGGAACAGATCAACATGAAGGTCCGGAAGTATTGCGGGGTATTTTAGCGATAACTCTTTCTGTACGTCAGGGACGGTCCTTCCTCCAGCCTTTACGTCCCCGATCATAGGAAGAGTAACATATCCGTCCGGCCTAACCGTAGTAAGCCTGCTCAAACCCCTCGGTGCGGTGTGAAGGTCTGCCTTGAGTTCTTTTATCGAGGCGCGATAGTCCGGGACCGAAACGTAAAGGTCCGGGTTCTGGAGGATGTTGTCATAACGCGTTCTCAACTCTTTGGTCACAGTATCGATAGTTTTGCCGATAATAGAATATTTCCCGATATACGGCAGCGAAATAGTTCCGTCGGGCCTCACCTTTTCATCGATGTTCAGTTCCGGAGCATGTACAAACCTGACGTTAACGTTATAGTCTATGCCGATCTGAAAATCCTCCTTCTTTTCCCATGTCCGTATCTGGAAGAGCACATCGAGAACGTCTCCCGGAGATATCCTGTAATCAGGCCACTTTTCATAAGGCTGTTCCACCTGATCGAATGAAAAGGTGGTGACGTCAAGCCGGACCTCTTCGCCCTTTTTCAGCGATTCGATGTGAGTGCCGCAACCCGCAGTAATGAGTACGCACCAAAACAAGAGCATAACGAAAAGCCCAGATAGTCTGAAATTCAATCTAAATTTTCCCATAAAGGAATCTCGGTATATAATATTTTCTTTTGTTCATTATCACGCCCATCACATGCCCCCTGAGCTTGATGACCTTATCTACAGCCATCTGGAGCACCTCCCACTTGGTTTTTTCGCATTCGAGAACGAAAACAACACCGTCGAATTTCTGCGCTGCCACAGAGGTGTCCGAAGAGCCCAAAATGGAGCTGCTGTCGAAAATAACATAATCGAATTTGTCCCTAAGCATGGCCAGCTTGTCCCCAAAATCGGTGGCCCTGAAAACATCGAGGGTATTGGAGGTCTTTGTTCCGGCGGGCATTACCATCAAACGCTCGAATTCGGTTTCCTTGAACACATTAACGGCGCCGTTAAGTATGAAATCCGAAAGCCCCGGAGATTCCGCGACATTAAAGAGTTCATGCATTTTCGGACGCTGAAGATTGCCGTCCACCAGAAGAACATTGAGGTTCGTTTCGTTACACAGCGCATATGCAAGGCTTATTGCTGAAATAGTCTTGCCTTCGGAATTATTACAGCTTGTTACGAGGATTGTCCTGACATCTTTATCTTTGCCCGCAAGACTGAGGATATTGCCTTCGACTTCGGAAAGCTCACGCCGGTTTTTGGTGATTATCTCTCTTGTCTTTTCCGAAACGACCCCTTCTGTAATATTCAGTTTTTCCATCAAGCGGGTTCCGTTATATCGTCAAGGTATTGACGTATAAAATTTAAAAATGTAGAATAACGGGCCTTTTTTTGACGCACCATTCCATTTTGGCAATTCTCTATCCAATTGTATTTACGGTGTTTTATTGGTATGTTTTTAAGTATTGTTTTGCCCTCACTTATTATTTCTTTGCAAGCGATCCTTTTATTATCATACAAGAACCATGCCAAGTTTTTGTTTTTAGATTTCAACAGGTTTTATTGATAAAAAGGCACCCGGAATGTCCCCAAAAAGGACACTTCGGGTCGTAAAACTTCACGTGGCCTTTTTGAGGACTGAAAAGAGGTTCTGATTGATTTTTTTCATTATTATTCAATATTATGCTATAGGTATGTAACAAAAACCGCATTTGAATCCGTATTGTCCCCAAACAGGACAGGTCGGATGTTGTAGCGGAAAGGGGATATCATTAATGAGAATATGCTTTAGGAAAGTTTTGCCGTCCGGGAAAACTTTTCCTGAATAAAATTTGCGTTGCTTTGTCCGTATTTGCAATAATTCGTGGTGGAAGGTAGCGATAATGATAGCGGGGCTTAAACAGCATATATCAAAATATCCGAGGCTTAAGAAGGCCCTTAAAAGCGCCAAGACCACAATTCTCGGGGCTGCGCTCGGAATAATCAAGAGCGGCAGCTTGCGGTCCGGACTGACTGTTTTCGTATATCACGATGTTTCGCCTTCACCCGCAGAGTCCAGCAGGCGTTACAGCCTTAATGTCCCTCCAAGCGTGTTTGAATTCCAGCTGGAATTCATAAAAAAGAGGTTCAATGTAATAGGCCCGGATGAGTTGCTTTCTGGAAAGGTCCCGCCAAAGGCGGCGCTCATAACATTCGACGACGGGCTTAAAGGTTTTTTTACTTACGCAGTGCCGTTGCTCGAAAAGCACGAACTGCCCGTAATCATCTTCATGAACATGGCCCCTGTGAAAGGTGAAGTCTTCTGGTCGGGTCTGATAACTTATCTTTGCGAAAAAAGAGACGATTTTGTCCCTTACCTCAAAGAACGGGCAGGTAACGGGTTCAACGAAAAAGCGCCTTTTCTTTCATGCTCGCGTGAAATAGTGCATTCCTATTTGAATGCCTCAGGCCGTTCTTTTGATGAGGAAGTCTCCGCATTCATAGGTCCCTTTGCGGCGGAAGACGATCTTAAGGCCGCGTCCGGAATTAAAAATATTTATTTCGGCAATCACCTGTACAATCACGACAATGCGCTGCTGTTGAGCGACAGCGAGCTCATAGAGTCTTTTCGGAAAAATGAGGAGGCGTTGGCCGCGTATTCGAACACACGTCCGCTGTTTGCGTTTCCGTTCGGTCAGCCGGGCGCCTGTTTTAATGAAAGAGAGATGGATATACTTTTTGCAAACGGGGCAAAAAAAATATTTTCGTCTTTTCCGGTTGTCAACGTAAATCCTTCAGCCCGGTTTCTTCATCGGATAGCGCTTTATGAAACCGACCGTTCCTGCCCCAAAATATGGCATCGTATCTTCCGTCAAAGGAATCAGGCATATTGACCTATTAACTGTTTAATGCGGTCGATTTCTTTTTGGATACTTCTCTTCATCATAAAAATGAATACCGACCGCTGCGGGTTTTTATAAGTGTGGCGGCGGACATTCAGGCGTATCAAGGCGTTTCTGAGTTTGAACAGGTGGAGCAGCAGCCATTCATCTTCTCCGGGAGAAGCGGACTCCCCGAAATACCCTTCAAGGAAACGCCTTTGCAAAACCTTCAAGCGTCCGAAAGCGAAAAGAAAGTTCCGGGGATACGGGATTATGGTTTCAAGGCTGAGCAGAAACTGTCCGATGTCGTTATAGATGACATTCTCTTCTGCAAAGGTGAAATCTATCACAGCTATGCCGTCCTTTTGGACTATCACATTGCCGGGGTGAAAATCTCCGTGCTGTTTTGAAATCCTGAATTCTTTGTCCTTCGTAAGCTCCAAAGCCCGGTCTGTAAGCGAGTGGATTTCCGCGGAACTGCTGTCGCTCAGCAGTCCGTCGGAGGTCAGTTTAACAACCGATGCCCGCACCTTGATCCGTAAATCATCAGGGACGCCCTTAGCCGTACCGTTTGCCGTGATATCATGTATGGCACGCAAACATTCGCCGCACCGCCTAAGAAGCGACCCAAGTCGCTGTATGTTTTCGGTGGAAGCTGTGATGCTGTTTTGTCTTTTAATCATTGCGCCCAGTTTTTCGCCTTCGATTATTTCCAAGAGAAGCGTTTTCTGGGAGGGCAGAAAATCTATCGGTTTAGGGACATGAAAGCCTTTTGAGGTCATAAGCGGATGGCCGTACAGAAGTTTTAGCATCTCATATTCGGGCCGGCCGCCGTGCGTTGCCTCATCGTCAGGAGTGACTTTGGCTATGATTTTTTTCGGGGCGCGGCCCGATGCGGAACGTACCTCAACCACATAGACAGGATTTGTGGTGCGAAAAGGCGCGGGGACAAGGTCCGCTTCTGCTTTGGAAAAATCTTCGTCCGGGAAATAGTCCCCGCATTTTTCGCGTATATGGGCCAGAATCGCTTCTTCGGGTTTCACGTCATTTAAGCTTGAACCATGAGGATGTCTCCTTTAGAAAGGCCGCAAGCGAAGACAGGTCCTTGGACTCCTTTGCTATCGTCTTGGTCGCAGACTCGAGCTTTTTGGTTATTGTCCTTATGTTTTCCATGCTCAACGAAACATGCTCGGCTGCCGAGGCCTGCTGACTTGTTGCAGAAGCTATCATATGGGCCATATCGACGCCGCGCGTGGAGGCGCTCACTATCTCTTCAAGGGAACGGCTTGCATCACTCGCAAACTTCACCCCTTCTTCGACATCGCCTTTGCTGCCCTCCATCGCGCTGACCGAACGCTTCGTGTCTTCATGTATCTCGTTTATGATCGCGCCGATCTCTTTTGTGGATTCGCTCGTGCGTTCGGCGAGCTTTCTTACCTCATCGGCGACTACCGCAAAACCCCTGCCCTGCTCTCCCGCCCGCGCCGCTTCAATGGCGGCGTTCAGCGCCAAAAGGTTGGTCTGGTCCGCGATCTCGTTAATGGTCTTTACGATCAGGCCTATCTTTTCCGAACTTTCGCTCAGTCTCGTTATATTAGAAGCAGCGTCCCTTACAGAATCGGCTATTATCTCCATTTTCTTGACGGTCTTGGCAACTATTTCCTTGCCGCTTGCCGCCCTGTCCAACGCCTCCTTGGATGCGCTGGAAGCATCGTCGGCGTTTTTCGCTACGCTGCTGACGGTCTGTTCTATCTGTGTCGTAGCGGTCACCGACTGTTCGGTATGTTCCGTCTGTTCCTGCGACACCCGGTAAAGCTCTGCCGAAGTGTCGGCAAGTTCCGTAGCGCTGTTGGACATTCGTTCTATTGTGCCTGTGAGGTTCCCGATTATCTCATGTATTTTCCCCACCGCAGTATTAAAGTGTCCGGCGAGCCTGCCGAATTCGTCCTTCCTCTGTTCGTTCAGTTTCATGTTGAAGTTGCCTAGGCGAAAACCCTCTGCCAAACAGGCCAGCTCCCCGATCGGAAGCACTACCGAAAGCGCTATCCACCTGCTGAACAAAATAGAGCATACCAGAGCTATTGCCGCCACCCCAATTATGATTTTTATGGTTATACTAACGGCAGATCTTACGTTTCCGACCGAAACTTCCTGCTTCTTCTTTGCTTCTGTTATATCTTTTGCGGTCTCCTGAATTTCCTGCGCTATTATGTTTTTCATCTTTAGGTTGAGACCTGAAACCAGCTCGAGAGTTTTAAGAGAGGCCCTTATATTTTCGGCGGTCCCGCCCTTGCCGAGAAACTCTCTCTGCACCGACATGAGGGTTTCGGAAGACGCGCTGCATAATTTATTTGCGTCCGAATAGTTTGCGGTGACCGCGTGCAGCTTCTTATGGGTTTTCATGGCATCATCGAACATCTTCTGTATTATTCCAACAGATCTTTCAAACTCGTTCAGGGTTTTGAGTGAAAAACTGTAGCTTATGTTCGATTCTATCGAAGAGGTCATGGTCATAAGAGTAGAGGATGCAAGCAAAATCTCGTTAGTTCCGGTAAAAGAGCCTACGCTCTTTGACATGTCCCTTACGCTCATCTTCTGCTGCGCATTGGCCTTCTGGAACTCTTGCAGGACAGCCGGCATCAGGTAAGTAAGCTCGTATTCCGTGTCTTTGGCTATCCTCTCCGCCCTAGTCCTGAGCGCTTCGTCCTCTTCTTTCAAATACTTCAGCTTAAGGTTGAAAGCGCCGGTCATTTTGCCGGACAGGTCCTTCATCCTCTGATAAAGTTCATCACCCGCCGTCTTCTCCTGCCAGCTTATGCTCTTTACCGCCTGCATAATCTTGGCCGCAACACCCTCGAACATTTCCTTTGTGTCAACAATCGTCTTGCGGTCGTTTATCGATGGGAATCTTGTAGCATAAAGCGTCAGGTCCTTGAACCCTTCTCTTACCAAAACAAGATTGTTGGAGTTGGCGTTAGTGCTTGCGGACTTGTCTATATTGGAGATCATGCTCTTTGTTGCGCCCTGCTGAAGACTCTGGACCGTATCGTCAAGCATCTTCAATTTGCCGGAGGCCTCGCCCAGCTTCTTTCTCATCGAATCTATCGATGCGGACATGGCCTTCTGCAGGGCAATCCTCTTTTCTGTTGCCTCAAGCAGATTTTTGGTTATTTCTGCAATCTGCGCGTCGCCTTCATCCTTCTTGCCGCCCAGATTCATGACCTCCTGCGAGGCCCTTACCTGTTCCTTTTCGGATTCGAGCACCTCGACGGCATTCTTCTTGAATTCGTCCATAGACTCCGAAGAGGCTGTCTTTAGAAGGTTTGCCGCATGGGTCTGCATAGCGCCCTGATGGTTGAAAACAGCTATCTGATAAGGCGTGGATTTTTGTGTTAACTCAGTTACACCCCGCTCAATATATATAATGCCGAGCACCGCCGCCGCCCCGATGGAAATCATAAGCATCAGCGCCACACCCGCATTTAGAGTGAGCTTTTTCCCTATATTCATCAGTCTTCCCCTTTTTGTCCCCGGATTATTTTTTTAAAGCAATGCTTGATCACTGCCCGGCTTCCAAATGCTCCTCCAGCGATGTCGGCATTCCGACCCTTGTCCTGTTTTCGCTCCACTCCTTGCTGCTTATCGCGGCTGTTTCGCCGTTCATGCTGTTTACTATCTCGAAATAGTCCTGCTGATACTTGTCTTTTTTAACTTCGGCCGCAGGTTTGCATTTCACCGCATAAACCGTCTGTACGGACTGATGGTCCCATGCGCGCCAGTACTGTTCATCCTTCAGGCCGGTATATTTATGGCCCTCCAACGTCTTTATCACAGCCTTTGTGTCAAAGGTCTTGGCCCGTTCGACCGCCTCTTTGTATTGGTGAAGGATAACATAAGCAGATGCGCCGGAGGTTGAAGGATAACGCTTGTGTTTTTCCTCGAATTTTTTTACAAATTCGATGCCCTTGCCGTAGTTGTCGGCAAAAGGCAGACGCCATGTCCAAGGCATAGCTCCTATAACGCCTTCCATGGCCTCGGGACCGGCGCCTTCAGCCATATCGAGAGTGAGGTTCGGCACTATTAGCTGCATTGTTTTTTTCAGCCCCGTCTCGTAAGCCTGCTTTGCCGCTATCTCCATGTCGCGTCCGAAAAGCACAAGCACAAGCACATCGGCCTTGGCCTCTTTCGCTATTCCCAAAACCTTTGAAAAATCATCAGAGCCGAGCCTTGTCAAAACGCCCCTATGTTCGTTCTTATCGGTTGTGCCGGTAAACTTCCGGATAGAATCCTCTGTGGTCCAGCCCCAAGTGTAGTCAGCCGTAATATAAAAAAACTTCGGGGCCAAGCCCTGAAGTGTCGCAGCCATAGTCTTGGTTATATAATCCGATACGACTTTTGCTGCCATATAAGAGTCGTAGCACTCCCTGAAAATATGCCTGTGGCCTTCCTCTCCCGTTGTCTCTGTGGAATAGGTGAGAGTACCGAAAAAGATTTTGTTCTTCTGCAGCGCCACCTTGCCTGTGGCTATGGCAACCGCGCTCGAAGAACCGCCGAAGATCATAGGAACGCCTTCCTTGTCATAAAGCTCTATGGCGTTTTCTTTGGCTACTTTGGCGTTGGATTTAGTGTCGCGGTATACTAACTGTACCTTCTTGCCCAGAATCCCGCCCGCAGCATTGATTTCTTCGACCGCCAGATCGGCTGCACGGCGCTGATCAAGGCCTTGTTTTGCGTAAGGCCCGGTCTCCGGATGGTTCAGCCCTATTTTTACGATACCCGCGTCCGCCCCAAAAGAACCGACCACCGATCCGAACAAAAAAACAGACAGAAAAAAAGAAAAAAATCCCCACGCCTTTTTCATCTTCCCCTCCCGCGATTAATTTTTTTAATTAACACATTATTTTAACTTAGTTTTTTTTATAATCTCAACGAAGACAAAAGAAGAACGGAAAAACAGATTGACCGGAAAAACCCTTAGCAGTAGAATAGTTAAGGCTTAAAACGCACCCAAAGAAAGAGGGGGAGGGGGAATTATAAAAAAAATCGTCTCACGTCTTTTATCGGTAGATTATTTCCTTCGGTTCTCAAATAATAGACGATTTATTTTCGTTTTCCATGACATATCAGACCCCGGGGATACGCATTACTCGGAACATTATTCCACCTCGACCCGAAATTTCGAAGAAGCGGTCCTGCTGTTAAAGCGAAAATTCACGATCTTGCCGCTCGACGAACTTATGATCCAAAACGAAATGCCCGGAAAAAGACCTTGCGCAAGCATATCGTTCGACGACGGCTTTTACTCTGTGCTGAAAAACGCCTACCCTTTGCTCAAAAAAGAAAAACTGCCTTTTGCGGTCTTTGCGAGCAAGACGGCCGTTACGCTGAACCAGCTCTGGGTTTCGAATATCGAGCTTAATAAAACCGACAGGAAATATATGGAAAAAATATATGAATACTCCCTTGCCGGCAAGGTGGATTTCGGGCATTACATTTCCGATCCCGTTTCCTCATTGAGAGACCACTCTGTTTTCGACGAGGGGTTCAGGGATGTCTGTTTGACCGGTCCTCCCCGTGAAAAGCTTTATATGGATGAAAACGATTTGAATTTTCTTGCTGAAGAAGGGGTGTTGATGGGAAGCCATACCTGCGACCACTATGTGATGTCGCGTTGCGAACAGGCCGAAGCCGAACGCCAGATTTCAGGGAACAAGGCATATCTCGAGAGACTGTTTGGAACGGAGATAAAGCACTTTGCCTTTCCGTTCGGAAAAAAACAGCACTATACCGAAGATGTTGTGCGGCAGGTTTTTGCCGCCGGACATAAAAGCGTCTATACAACTTCCATAGCCAATTTTACCGCCGGAGATTCTCAGCGCCAAAATTTTCTGTTCCCCCGCATTCCATTGCACAATTTCACCGCCGACCGTATAATGCTCTACATAAACAGGACCTTCGCGGGTAACATGCCGCTGTTGAAAAAGCTGAAACCACTTGTAAGCGGAAAACGCTAAAAATGACCGACAGTCAGAATACAGAAAAGCTGAGAGCATCTATCGTCATTCCGACATACAACAGGCCCGACGACCTCAGGAATTGCATAGAGTCCATACTCAAACAGACGGTCAGGCCTTATGAAATCATTGTAGTCGACGACGGCAACCTCGCCGATGTCCCGCTCCGTAAAGAATGCGAAGATGCAGGAATCAAATGCGTATATTTCAAGAAGCAGGGGGAGCGCGGTTCCGCAGCATCAAAGAACATAGGCGCAGGGCTTGCAGGCGGAGATATAGTCCTCTTCCTCGACGACGATGTGATTTTATACCCTGACTACATCGAAGAGATACTCCGCGTTTACACTGAAAACAGATACGAGGACATTGGCGGCGTAGGCGGCATCGTGGCAAACACCAAACCGTTGAGCAGAAACAAAAAACTGAGGCACACACTTGAGGCGGTATTCCTGATATCAGGCAACAAGGAAGGCAAGGTATTGCCGTCCGGTTTTACCACGAACTACGGTTCAACCGGAACGCCATACACTCAGGAAGCTGTTGTTGATTTTCTTCCTGCCGGGGTCAGCTCTTTTAAAAAAGAGATCTTTGCCCGAT
The DNA here is from genome assembly GCA_004321915.1 of Nitrospirota bacterium. Taxonomy (GTDB): domain Bacteria; phylum Nitrospirota; class Thermodesulfovibrionia; order Thermodesulfovibrionales; family Dissulfurispiraceae; genus MYbin3. Next base: position 10,256 of record SCQE01000062.1, on the reverse strand, counting down.
TCTCCTTCGATGCGGGCCGCTTTCAAAACTACTCGCTCGGAGAGGACAAAGAGTTCAGCTACCAAGTGTCGAAAACCCGCACATTGGTGCTGAACCCCAAAGCCCGGCTGCTTCATATGGAATCTCCGATTATGAAGCCGGACAATTTCAAGATGGGGCTGATGTATATAAATTTCTGTTACCTGTTTTTCACAAGGCATGTTAAAAAAGGGCCTTTAAGCGCTATATTTTTCTGGTATGCGGTCATCGGGTTAGTGCTGTCAAACGCCGTAGGCTTCATGTTTTCGGGCAAACAAAAGACTCTCGATCATCTCAAAGGCTTATTGACCGGCATTCGTGATATCATCTCGGGCAAGGGGGGCTTTGTCAGATAGCATGGAAGGAGACCCCGGCAAGACAGACTCTTCACTGAAAAAACTCGCCTCATTTTCGGTCCTTACAATGACCGTCACACTCCTCCGGTTCGGCAGCAGGATAATCAAAAACAGCGTATTCACCCGGCTGCTCGGTCCTGCCGAAAGGGGCGTGTTCGGACTGCTTACAACCATTCCGGACCTTATCGTATGCTCGGGAGACTTAGGGCTCGGAATGGGTACCATGTATCTTGCCGCAAAAAAGAAGTACGACCTCGGAAAACTCATCGGCAATACAATCATGGCCTCGGTGCTGCTCGGTGCGGTGATGGTCGCGGTCGGCTATGTTCTTCTCTCATACGAGGGCATACTCAAAGGAGATGCGGCCACTATAAGCGCCCTCGCCCCGATAGTCCTTTTTATGGTCCCTTTCGTGTTGCTGCAGAGGTTCGGAGAAGACCTGCTTCTCGCCGTTCAGGAGATCAAATTTCTGAACACCATGAAGATGGTGTTTTCCACATTTCCTATTCTGGCCCTGATAGTTTTATATCTGCTCACAGGAAAGGCCCTGCAATCCGCAATGTACGCTTGGGGTTCCTCGGTGATTATTTTTGGTTTGGGGGCGGTCTTGAGGGTCTCGGCGCTTTGCAATTACCGTTTGGGGCTTTCGTTCGACTATTTCAAAGAAACGCTTTCCTACGGCATAAAAATTATGGGCAGCACCTTGGCAGGCGTATTCGTAAAGAGGATAGATGTTCTCATAGTATCGTCCATGCTCGGCGCAGAGCCTCTCGGATATTACGCCATAAGCGTTTCTATGGCCGAGATAATCTTGGCCGTACCCGATGCAGTAAACATTCCTTTCCTCCCTATCAGGCTCGGACTCGAAAAGAAAGAGGCTAAATCCGTTACGCCGGTCGTTACACGTGTGCTCTTTTTTTTCATGCTTTTGCTCTGCATTCTAAGCGTGCTGTTCAGCGGTCTTGCGGTCCAAATCCTTTTCGGATCGAAATTTCTGCCCGCCATTCCACCGCTTCTTTGGCTCCTTCCCGGCATAGTAATGTGGAGCATCCACGAGGTGCTGAAGTCGGAGCTTTACGGACACGGACATCCGGGCTTCGTTTCTTTTGAGGCCGGAATGACTCTGGCCTGCAATGTAGGCTTAAACTTTATGCTCATACCGGTAATGGGCATAAACGGCGCGGCGCTGAGTTCATCGATTGCGTACACCCTTGCGGCAGGGATACTCCTTTGGAAATTCACTTCATTATCCGGGGTCAGACTGAGCGAGATGCTCATTATCAAAAAGGAAGACCTGCAAGGCATAAAAAGGGCGCTCTTCAAAAAGCGATAGGCTAACGCACAAAAATCCACGATGCAGTTACCTTATAGTTTGCCACTTTGTCACATGCCGTGTGCCAAAGTGGCAAACTCATCAGTCCTTAAAATATACTGCATATTTTTGATATTTGCATAAACCTTTTGAAAAATAAGCCTAAAGTGTTTTTTGCTTTAATTGGCACAAATCTTGATATATAAAACGAACAGCAAATCCGCAGAAACGGACTGAGGGTTGATTTTCCGGACGGCTTTAGGTAATCTCAACCTCATTGGTCTATACATCTGCACTTTTAGGGGAGGCAAAGTGAGGAGCAATAGATTATTCAAAGGCGTAGTATTTTCTTTTTTTGCAGTTTGTCTGATCGCGGCAGTCTTTCAGGGCTTGGGACATTCTCAGGTCAGCGGGTTATACACCGGCATCCCCCTCAGCTTCGAGCCGGAAGCAGTAGCGCTCAACCCCGAAACCAATGTTGCGGTAATCGTAGGCGGCAAAGAAGAAGAAGACGGGCGCGGCACAGCCTCCATAATCAACCTGAACACGCAGACGGTAATCGCGACAATAGCGGCAGGCAAAGAGCCTGTTGCCGTTGCGATAGACAGCGGCCTCAACATAGCGGCGGTCGTAAATAAGCATAAGGGTTCGGTCTCGCTCGTAGACCTGAACGCAAACACCGTATCCGCAACAATCCCGGTCGGAAAGAAACCCGAAAGCATAGCGATCAACGAAACCAACCACACGGCCTTGATAGCCGGCAGCGGCAAAGATGGAACAATATCGATAATAGACCTTGCGAATTACAAACTTATCGGTACCGCTGCAACAGGCAGAGGCATCAAAGGCATGGCCGTAGATTCGCAGCTTAACATAGCTTTGCTCCTGACCGCACAAAAAGAAGATGACGACGATAGGAATAAAGACCGAACTAAATACCGGAGACATTCGGATAAAGACATCAAGAACACAAAAGACACAAACAAAGACGACAAAGGAGGCTTTGTCCTTGTCCTCGACCTAAACACAAACAGGATCACAGGAACAATCCCTGTCGGCAGGGGCGCTCAATCTATCTCAATCAACCCAGATACGCACACAGCCGCAGTCGCCAACAAAGAAGACAAAACTCTCACGGTCATAAACCTCAACACCTTACAGACTCAAACCATCCAAATCGGCAAACACCCTAAAGCGGTAGCCATCAACCCGCTCGACAACCGGGCCGTAGTCATATGCGAAGAAGACAGAAGCCTCATGCTCGTAGACTTGGACACTAACGCAATCGTACAAACCTATGACCTAACCAAAGAACCCGAAGCCTTAGCGATCAACCCATACACCAATATCGCTGCAATAGCCGACGAACAAACCAGAAGCCTCAAACTCATCCAGTTACCCAACCCCGCGCCTATCATAGGTTCTGTCAGCCCCGCAATCCTATCGAGAGGAAGCGAAACAGCCAAAGTAAGGATAACCGGCTCGAAATTCATAAAGACATCGACCGTCATACTCCAAACCACATCAGGCGCATCGTACACGCTCCCAACAACCTTTTTCAGCAACCATATACTCGAAACAGACATTCCTGCCTCGCTCCTCAAACAAACAGGAATCTATAGAATAACCGTCATCAACCCTTCACCCGAAGGAGGCGCATCCAACATCGTCGAACTAAGTGTCGTCAACCCTGTACCTCAAATCACATCCATAGACCCTGCAGAAACAACAGCAGGCGGATCAGGTCTTATACTTACGGCAACCGGCAGCGGATTCTTTGAAGACACCACGGTTTATATAAACGGAATACAGAAACCCTTCACCCTCATCAATTCAACCAAACTTCAAATAGAACTTACGGCAACCGATCTTGAAACAGGCGGCTACCTTCAGATAACAGCGGCAAACCCCGCGCCCGGCGGAGGAACATCTAATCCCATAACGCTCACAGTTTTCAATCCTGCACCGATACTGTCATCCATAAGTCCGGCATCCGTAAAAGCCGGAGGCGCTGATATAACGGTAACACTGACAGGTAGTAATTTCGTAAAAACCTCGACCATAAGCTCCAATAACCAACAAATCACTGCAAGATATATCAACAGCAGCACACTCGAAGCCTTAATCCCCGCTGCAATGATGACAACCGCAGGCAGTTATCAGATAAGCATAACCAACCCCGCGCCCGGCGGAGGCGTATCGACGCCAATAAGCTTCACAGTAACCAAAAAGAGCAATGTAGAACCATTGCCCGAAGGCGCTTTTGGAAAACAATACGAAGACCTCATACCCGCAGACGCAACCATCAAAGCCTACGACCCGAAGAGATTTACGATCGTAACCGGCACGGTTACAGACAGGACCAACAACCCATTATCAGGCGTAGCAGTATCTGTCCACAGCCATCCCGAATACGGAACAGCCTCAACAGACGGCAACGGCAGATTCTCGATACCGGTTGAAGGCGGCGGAGCGCTTACATTCGTTTACAAGAAGGTTGGATACATCACCAGCCACAGACAGGTCAACTCCTCATGGAACAATATAGACATAGCCGAACCTGTAACAATGCTGACCGAAGACCCGATTGCAACCACAGTGACCTTTGACGGCAACCCATCCACAGTAATCACCCATAAAAGCTCGGTAACTTCTGACCAATACGGCAGCCGCTCTGCCACGATGGTCTTTACCGGCGACAACAAGGCATACATCAAAGACGCAAACGGCAACGAGACATTAGCAACGACTATCACTACCAGAGTCACCGAATTCGACACCCTGCAATCCATGCCCGCAAAACTGCCTCCGACATCTGCATACACCTACTGCGCTGAGTTTGCTGCCGACAATACACAGAGCGTAAGATTCGACAAACCCGTAGTAACCTATGTGGACAACTTCTTGGGCTTTAACGTCGGAACGAAAGTGCCTGTAGGCTATTACGACCGTGAGAGGGCGGTATGGGTGGCTGAAGAAGACGGCGTAATCGTTAAGCTTCTGGATACCAATGGAGACGGCATAGTAGACGCCGTCGACTCAAACGGAGACGGACTGCCCGACGACTTAAACGCTAACGGCCTTTACAACGACGAAGCAAGCGGACTGAACGACCCGACCAAATACATACCCGGCGCAACATACATGCGCGTAAAGATAAGCCATTTCACACCTTGGGACTTTAACTGGCCGTTTGGTCCGCCGCCCGATTCCACAATGCCGAATCCTACAAGCGAGCCGATCGGCGACAGCCAGCTACCGCCTGACTGCGACAAATGCACACAAACCAATTCATTTGTCGAACACAGAAGCAGAATATTTCATGAAGACATTCCAATTACGGGCACGGACTTGACCCTTCATTATACAAGTAACAGAGTTAAAGGCTATAAAACAGTCATAACCATTCCAGCAAGCGGAGCAGCTGTTCCCCCAAGCCTTAAGAGCATTATCGTTAAAATGGAGCTTGCAGGCAGGACATTTGAGACAACGCTGAATCCCTTGCCGAATCAAAAGGGTGAATTTGTATGGGATGGCCTCGATTATCTCGGAAATCTGGTTTCCGGTTCGAGGAATGCAAATATAAGCATAGGGTTTGTGTATCAGGCAGTTTATTATTCGGCAGGGAATTTTGCTCAGGCCTTTGCTCAGGCAGGCTCGGACGTTACAAGAATTCAGGCAAGACAGGAAGCGATCTCATGGAAAAGAAGCGTCTTGATTGTTGAGAGAGGGGAAGGTATTGCTGCTGCCTTTGGCAATGGCTGGACAATCTCTAATCATCATTACCTGAATCCTTCATATCCTAACACCCTCTATAAAGGAGATGGCGCTAAGAGCAAAAATAATGCCTTAGTTATTACAACAGCAGCAGGCAATGGACAATGGGGCTTTAGCGGCGATGGAGGACCTGCTGCTCAGGCGAGTCTTCGTCGTCCATATGGAGTGGCAGCAGACAGCGCAGGGAATATTTATATTGCTGATTACGGGAATAATCGCATAAGAAAGGTGGATACAAGCGGCATTATTACCACAGTAGCAGGCAATGGACAAGAAGATTTTAGCGGCGATGGAGGACCTGCTGCTCAGGCAAGTCTTGATTCTCCAAGGAGCGTGGCGGTAGACAGCGCAGGGAATATTTATATTGCTGATTACGGGAATAATCGCATAAGAAAGGTGGATACAAGCGGCATTATTACAACAGCAGCAGGCAATGGACAATGGGGCTTTAGCGGCGATGGAGGACCTGCTGCTCAGGCAAGTCTTAATTATCCAGTTGGACTAGAAGTGGACAATGCAGGGAATATCTATATTGCTGATTCATCTAATAATCGCATAAGAAAGGTAAATGCAAACGGCATTATTACAACAGCAGCAGGCAATGGACAAGCGGGCTTTAGCGGCGATGGAGGATCTGCTGCTCAGGCAAGTCTTAATTATCCAATTGGACTAGAAGTGGACAACGCAGGGAATATCTATATTGCTGATTACGGGAATCACCGAATAAGAAAAGTGGATGCAAACGGCATTATTACAACAGCAGCAGGCAATGGACAATGGGACTTTAGCGGAGATGGGGGACCTGCTGCTCAGGCAAGTCTTGGTTCTCCAAGGAGCGTGGCAGTTGACAGTGTAGGGAATCTTTACATAGCAGATTCTGGAAGCGGACGAATAAGAAAGGTAGATGCAAACGGCATTATTACAACAGCAGCAGGCAATGGACAATGGGGCTTTAGCGGCGATGGAGGACCTGCTGCTCAGGCAAGTCTTAATTTTCCAAGGAGCGTGGTGGTTGACAGCGCAGGGAATATTTATATTGTTGATTACTGGAATAAGCGCATAAGAAAGGTCTCTTACCCTTCTGCTATTAAGGGTTTAACATCAGCGGGAGACACTACATTCTCCGACGAAAATGGTCTCGGATATATTATGGACAGCGTCGGCTTGCACAAATCTACGATTGACCTTGCAACCGGAAAGACACTACTTACCTTCGGCTACGACACAAACAGAAAGCTAAGCTCCGTCACCGACCGGTTCGGCAACACAACAACCATACAAAGAGACGGCAGCGGCAATCCGACATACATCACATCACCCGACGGCATAACAACAGGACTGACCATCAACACAAACGGCCAATTGACCAAAGTAACCAACCCGGACGGAACAAACTACGCCTTCAGCTACACAGCAGACGGCCTGATGACAGACGAAACCAAACCAAGGGGCGACAGATACAGACACACATACGATGCCAGCGGAAGGATCACCAACGTCTATGACCCGGAAGGCGGAAGCTGGAGCTATGCCAGAACAGTGGACAACACAGGAACAATCCACACAACCGAGACCACAGCCGAAGGCAATATCACAGCCTACACAGACAACAACACAAGCACCGGGTACGCATCCATACAGACAGACCCCACAGGCAGAATAACACTCATCAGACGCTCAACAGACAACATGCAGGAAACAGTAGAACCCTCCTGCGGCACCAAACAGACAAAGCAATACGACCTTGACACACAGTACAAACAGAGATACCTCAAACAGACAACAGCCGTAACCCCGCAGGGACTTATACAGACAGGCCTGACGGCAAAGACCTATCAGGACATCAACAGCGACAAAGTAGCGGATATTATCACAGACACAATAACCATAAACAACAGAAACTGGATCAACACCAACGACACCATAACAGGAACGGTCACAACCACCAGCCCATTGGGCAGGACAACCACACAAACATACGACCCCATGACCCTGCTCACCCAGACAAAGACCATCCCGAACCTCAACCCCACAACCTACACCCATGACCTGAGGGGCAGACTGACAGCCGTAACAACAGGCAGCAGGACAACCGCAATAGCTTACGACCAGAACGGCAACATAGCAACCATAACCAGCCCTGACGGAAAGACAACAACCTACAGCTACGACCTCATGGGCAGAATAAGGCAAACCATCAGACCCGACGGTACAGCCATAGCCTACACATACGACCCCAACGGCAACATGACCATACTGACCAACCCGCAGAACACAAACCACACCTTCGGATACACAGCCAACGACCAGAGAAAGGCTTACACAGCGCCGATATCCGGCAGCTATCAGTACACCTACGACAAAGAAAGGAAACTCAAAACAGTAACACTCCCAACAGGCAGACTAATCACAAACACATACACCAACGGCCTGCTGACAAACACAACAACGCCTGAAGGAACAACAACCTACACCTACGACTGCGGGGACAACATAGCCGCAATAACCAGAGGAACGGAAAAGAACACCTTCACCTACGACGGCACACTCTTAAAAACAGACTCAAGAACAGGAACCATAAACCAGACCATCAGCTACGCTTACAACAATGACTTCAGGCTTACAACGATGAGCTATGCCGGAATAACACAGACACTGAGCTACGACAATGATGGCCTTCTCACAACAGCCGGAACCTTCACAATCAACAGGAATCAGCAGAACGGATTGCCGGAATCAATAACAGACGGAGCAATGACCAACACCAGAGCATTCAGCGGATATGGAGAACTGGACGGCAGTGCGTACATGGTGAACGGCAGTACCCCTTTCGCTTATCAAGTAAGCAGTAGGGACAACGGAGGGAGGATAACGCAGAAGACCGAGACAGTAGGCGGCGCGACAATCACATGGGATTATGCCTACGATCAAATGGGACGGCTTATATCAGTCAAAAACAACGGACTCACGACCGAAAGCTATACTTACGATGCCGATGGAAACAGAATGACCGACGGCAGGCGCTCATACGTCTATTCAGCCGAAGACCATCTGATAACGGCCGGAACTGACAGCTACCAGTACAACGCAGACGGCTACCTGATGAGCAAGACAACATCAACAGGAACAACTACATTCAACTACTCAACACACGGCGAACTGCTCGACGCATTGCTGCCGGGCGGAACAACTGTATCTTATGACCACGATGCAACAGGCAGAAGAGTCGCAAAACGAGTCAACGGCGCAATCACCGAGAAATACCTATGGGCTGACGCCATAACGTTACTTGCAATATTCGATGCCAACGACAACCTGAAAACCAGATTCAACTACGCCGATGACAGGATGCCTGTTTCGATGACACATAACGGACAAACTTACTACTTTGCCTATGATCAGGTGGGGTCTCTCCGTGTGGTGACGGATACAACTGGCAATGTTGTCAAGCGCATCGACTATGACTCATTTGGCAATATCACCAGCGACAGCAACCCGTCGTTTGCCGTCCCGCTTGGCTTTGCAGGCAGCCTGCACGACAGAGACACAAACCTCGTCCGCTTCGGCGCAAGAGATTACGATCCCTCAATCGGCAGATGGACAGCGAAGGATCCGATAGATTTTGCGGGTGGAATAAATCTATTCAATTACGTGGAAGCGGATCCCGTGAACTTGATTGATCCTTTGGGGTTGGACAGTTTACTTTTTAATGGCAAAGGCCTCTACTGGCTCAATAATCAGGGGGTTCCGACAAAAGAATACCCATCTATATCAGGACCGTTTGGTAAGGGCAAGCTGCCAGAAGGAACTTATACTGGCAAAAATCTTCGTAAGAGGACTAAAAAGGGAATGAAATGCCCCAATAGCGGATGGAGCCTTGACCTAGATCCTGATTTTAATACCGATAGAGATGACCTTCGGATTCATCCTGATGAACCTCCCATCGGCACAGAAGGCTGTATTGGAGTTAGTTGCGCAAATGCAAGACAGCTTCATACCGATCTCAAAGACTATTTGAAGAATAACTCCTCAATCCAGGTTATAGTTAACTACAACCTAAGAGTTAATACTGGGGAGTAATAAAATGACAAAATTTAAAATGATCGTGCTATCAGTAAGTTTAGTTATAGTATTATTTTCGGGCATATGTACTGCCGAAAAATATTTGCAGCAAGAATCAGCTATAGTGGTGTTTTGCGATACTCTCAAAAAAACATCTCCAACAGTTTATGATTATTTTATGCTTTTTGGTAAACAAGATGAGTCAGAATTAGAGTTGATACTACGCCAGAGATACCCATCTCTTGATTGGAAAGGAAATTGGTTTCACAATAAGAAAGCATCAGATTATGTTAAGAATGTTTATAGTAAGCCGCAAAATTATCCATCAAGATTTCTTCGGTGCATTAAACTATCCCATCCAGATTTGTCTTCTAAAAGTAATAAGTTAAAAATTGACCGCTCCCCCAAGATTTTAGATGATTTTAAAGAATTCAACGTTATGGTTGGCGGCAAAAAGTTAATTTTCCAATTTTCACAAGATGATCCGTATATTGAAAATATTTATTTTTCTAATGGTGACAGCATATTCGATTTGATTGAGATATGCACGAAAAAAAATCATTCAAGAATAAATAAATGAGTCGCTGCGGCAACATAGCAACCATAACCAGCTGTTAACTTCCGAATTATAGTACCCCGAAAAGCATAGAATTAATCACAATAGGCTGACCCAAAGAAGCGGCAAATCAGATTATACTATCTCCTTCAAAGGCATTTTGAAAATAAGAAAC
>SCQE01000122.1 GCA_004321915.1 Nitrospirota bacterium | reverse complement strand
TACAGGATCACCCATATTTTGACCGTCGGCTTCATGGCCAATAACATTTTACCCGCACGCCTGGGGGATGCCGTGCGCGTCCATATGCTTCACCGCAAAACCGATCTGGGGCATGCCACCACCACCGGCGGCCTGATTGCGGACAAAATCTTGGAAGGCATCAGCTTTCTATTTCTGACCCCATTTTTGTTTTTTCTAATCGAAGTCCCCAGCTGGATGAATTATGGTATCATCGCGATGTTAGTTGGAATTATCGGCATCTATGTCCTGACTCTGGTCTATTCCCGCACAGAAATCAGACGTTGGGCATTTTTAGCGAAACTTCAAGAGGGTCTCGCCCCCCTTCATAATCGGCGGGTGTTTGTAGCTGGCTTTTGCATCTCGCTCGTGTCCTGGGTGTTGCAGCTCACCATGATCCACTTTACCCAGCTGGCATTTGGCGTTGAGCTACCCTTTTGGAATGCGTTGCTGGTCCTGGTGGCGGTGAATCTGGCAGTCATTGTCCCAAGCGCACCGGCCCACCTGGGCACATTTGAGCTGGCCTGTGTCTTGTCTTATACATTCCTTGGGGTGGATAAAAATGTGGGTCTTCTCATCGGCGCAGCCTATCACCTGGTGCAAGTGCTACCCGTCACAGTGATTGGGGCTGTGATGCTCCTTGTGGAGCAGGTTCACCCGTGGCGCGCTGCCGAAACAGCGGACCCCGATGAAGCTTGCTATCGATAAGCAAGAGATACACACAAAAAACAGTATAAAGTAACCTGCTGATAACATACGGAAACAGTAATATTATTCTCCTCATGCGCACCTTCTTCACAGTGGATGTCGAGCAAGACTGTCCCCCGTTCCGCTCAAGCTTCCGGGGCATTGAACACGGACTACCAAAACTCGTCGAAATACTTAAGCAAAAAAAAATTCCAGCCACGTTCTTTGTGACGGGCGACGTGGCCCGACGCTATCCGGCGGTCATTCGGGAACTGGTGGATGCCGGCCA
>SCQE01000113.1 GCA_004321915.1 Nitrospirota bacterium | reverse complement strand
GGTAGAAGGCGAACTCGGTTGCCTGGGGTCCCTCGAAACCGGCACCGGCGAGAAGGAAGACAGTCACGGCGCCGAGGGGACGCTCTCTCGGGATCAGCTTCTGACCGACCCCGAGCAGGCCGCTCGGTTCGTCAAGGCGACCAAGGTGGATGCCCTCGCTATCGCCATCGGCACTAGCCACGGCGCCTATAAATTCTCCAAGAAGCCGGAGGGTGATGTGCTCGTGATGGAGCGGGTCAAGGAGATTCATGCGCGCATTCCGGATACCCATCTGGTCATGCACGGTTCCTCCAGTGTTCCCCAGGAGTGGCTGAAGGTCATCAGGGAGTTCGGCGGCGACATGCCGCAGACCTACGGGGTGCCGATCGAAGAGATTCAGCTTGGAATCAAGCATGGGGTGCGGAAGGTGAACATCGACACCGATCTGCGCCTGGCGGCAACCGGCGCCATTCGACAGGATTTGACCCAAAACAAAAAGAACTTTGACCCGCGCAAGTTCCTGACGGCGGCCACGAAGGCCATGCGACAAATCTGCAAACAGCGCTATGAGCAGTTAGGGAGCGCCGGCAACGCGAGCAAGATCCGCGCGATCTCCCTGGACGACATGGCCCGCCGCTACGCCAAGGGCGAGCTCGATCCGCGCATCAACTAGTCCGGCCTCATCGTGGCCGTGCGAGATACTGTGACTACCTATAAGCTTGCACCATCGATCCTATCCGCTGACTTTGCCAGACTTGGCGAAGAGGTTCGCGCCGTCGATGCGGCCGGCGCCGATTACATCCACGTCGATGTGATGGATAACCACTTCGTACCCAATCTCACCATCGGGCCGGCCGTCGTTGCCGCGATCCGCCCCCACACCAAAAGGCCGCTGGATGTTCATCTGATGATCGAGCCGGTGGATGCGATCATTCCTGACTTTGCGAAGAGCGGAGCCGACATCATCACAGTCCATCCGGAGGCGACCCGCCATCTGGATCGTACCATTCAGATCATCAAGGGCTTCGGGTGTCGGGCAGGCGTCTCCCTTAATCCGGCGAGCCCTATCGCCTGGCTGGACCATGTGCTGGAGCGGCTGGATCTGGTGCTGGTGATGAGCGTCAACCCAGGCTTCGGTGGCCAACATTTCATCGACTATACGTTACCGAAGATTACGGCCTTACGCCATCGGATCGATGCCGTCGGGAAGAAGATCGATCTGGAGGTGGACGGCGGCGTGAAGGTGGAGAACGTCCGCCGCGTTGCGGACGCCGGCGCGGATACCTTTGTGGCCGGCTCGGCCATCTTTGGGACTCCTGACTATGCGGCCACCATCGCCCAGTTTCGGATGGCTCTTGGCGGCGCGAGCGGCGGTCGTTAAGCCTTCAGATTTCTGTAGTGAAATACCAGTTCCCAGCCAGTTTTCATCACCCGCGTTTCGTTTATAACCTCTTTTATTAGCGTCTACCCATCAACGTGCCCTATTGATCGATAACGTCCGTGAACGGAGGGAAAATTCTGTGGCCCGTAGTAAGAGCCAGACCGATACTGCAATCGGCGCCCTTTTGAAAGAAGGGAGACGATTCGCCCCGCCAAAAGAGTTTGCCAAGCGCGCGGTCGTCAAGAAGCCCTCTGTTTATAAGGAAGCCTCGAAAGATCCGGTTTGGTTCTGGGAGCGACAGGCCAAGACCCTGCACTGGTTCAAACCGTGGAAGCGGGTCCTCCAATGGAAGCCTCCGCATGCCAAGTGGTTTGCGGGCGGCAAACTGAACGTCGCCGATAACTGCCTCGACCGCCATATCAACGGCCCTCTGCGCACCAAAGCCGCTCTCATCTGGGAAGGTGAGCCGGGCGACACTCGGACCTTCACCTACTGGGATCTGTATCGTGAGGTAAACCGCTTCGCGGCGGCCCTCAAGCAGCACGGGGTTAAGAAAGGGGACCGGATCACCATCTATATGCCGATGATCCCTGAGGTCGCTATCGCGATGCTGGCGTGCGCGCGCATCGGCGCGCCCCACAGCGTGATCTTCGGTGGCTTCTCGCCGGAGGCGGTCCGGGACCGAATCCTCGATGCCGACTCGACCCTCGTGATCACGGCCGACGGCGGCTACCGTCGGGGCGCGGTGGTGCCGCTCAAGAAGAATACCGATGAGGCGCTCAGGGCGTGCTCCGGCGTCAGGACGGTGATCGTGGTGAAGCGGACCGGACAGGCTGTAGACATGCAGCCGGGCCGGGACATCTGGTGGACCGATTTCATCAAGGACGCCCCGGCTAGGTGCGCCCCTGAGGTCATGGATGCCGAGGATATGCTCTTTCTGCTCTATACCTCCGGTTCGACCGGGAAACCGAAAGGGATCATCCACACCACAGGCGGCTACCTGACCGGAGTGGTCGCCACGCACAAGTGGGTCTTCGATATTCAGGACAACGATGTCTACTGGTGCACGGCAGACGTGGGCTGGGTCACGGGTCATTCCTATGTCGTCTACGGGCCGCTGGCCAACGGGGCCACCACTGTTATGTACGAGGGTAGCCCGGACTACCCCGATAAGGATCGTTTCTGGCGCATTATCGAGAAGCACGGGATTACGATCTGCTACACGGCGCCGACGGCCATCCGCACCTTTATGAAGTGGGGCGATGAGTACCCGAAGCGTTGCGATCTCTCTAGTCTTCGCCTACTCGGCACTGTCGGCGAGCCGATCAATCCCGAGGCGTGGGTCTGGTACTGGAAGATAATCGGCGGCGGCCGCTGCCCGGTGGTGGACACCTGGTGGCAGACCGAGACCGGTCACATTCTGATTACGCCACTGCCGGGAATTAGCACGCTCAAGCCAGGCTCGGCCGCTCGCCCCTTCCCTGGGATTGACGCTGATGTCGTGGATGAGAGCGGCAGGCCCGCCACGACCGGCTACCTCGTCCTTCGTCAACCCTGGCCCGGCATGTTGCGCGGGATCTGGGGCGATCCGGACCGCTATGTCAAGCAGTACTGGTCGAATTATAAGGGGATCTACTTCACCGGTGACGGGGCCAGCCGAGACAAGGATGGCGATCTCTGGCTGTTGGGACGCGTCGATGACGTAATGAACGTCTCCGGACATCGTGTCTCGACGGTGGAGGTAGAATCGGCCCTCGTGGATCATCCGTGCGTGGCTGAGGCGGCCGTCATCGGCCGTACCCACGAGATTAAGGGGCAGGCTGTCGCCGCCTTCGTGACCATCCGGGACGGCGTCAGGCCTACTCCGGAACTCCAGGCGGAGATCAAGGCGCATGTCGTCAAGAAGATCGGCGCTTTCGCCAGGCCGGACGACCTGATCTTTACGGCCGAGCTGCCCAAGACTCGGAGCGGCAAGATCATGCGTCGCCTGCTCCGTGACATTGCCGAAGGCCGGGCGTTGGGCGATACCACCACGCTGGCGGATGCCAATGTAGTGGCTGAGCTCAAGGCCAAGTACGGAGAGCAGTAGCGGTTATGCTCTGCCCATGCCTTTGACGGTGTGTCCGGTATATTCGTTATCCGCGGGTCCGGTTCAGCGGCTCGGTAGTACCTTTCCAGGACGAACTTGCGAAGCTGCACGAGCAGGCCCACCAAGGCTGCATCATCGCAAACTCGGTGCTAACGACCGTTACCATCGAGCCTGCGCAACTGACGCAGAGTCCACGCACGGAAGAATAACCGAGCCTCATCCACTGGAGATGCTATGGACAATGTACAATCCGGAATCCTGGAATCGACCCCTCCGGTCGCCCGATATCTCATCTTCTCATTGATCGACCAGGACGAAGCTCGCAGGAGCCTGCGGCTACTCCGTAACATAGTTGACGGTCGAGAGACTATTGTTGGATTCGGTCAATCGCTCGTGCTTACCCTTGGGACAACCGTGCCCGGCCTTCGTACTGCTCCGAGCTATGCCGGCGCTGGGTACGAAGTGCCTTCTACGCCGTTTGCGTTGTGGTGTTGGTTGAGGGGGGATGATAGGGGTGAACTGCTGCACCGAACCAGGCGTATTCATGAGGCGCTGGCGCCCGCGTTTCGTCTGGAGCAGGTCATTGATGCCTTTACCTATGGCGCAGGTCGTGATTTGACGGGGTACGAAGACGGGACCGAGAACCCGAAAGACGAGCGGGCGTCGGAGGTCGCCTTCGTTCGGGAGCAAGGCGATGGGCTGGATGGATCGAGCTTTGTCGCGGTCCAGCAATGGGTCCACGATCTCGATCACTTCGAGGCTAAGTCTGCCCAGGAGCAGGACCATGCGATCGGGCGTCGCCGGAGCGATAACGACGAGATCGAGGATGCGCCGCCGTCGGCGCACATAAAAAGAACGGCGCAGGAAAGCTTCGATCCCGCGGCGTTCGTGTTGAGGCGCTCCATGCCGTGGACCGACGACTGTCGCGCAGGTTTGGTCTTTGTCGCATTTGGCGCATCCTTCGACGCGTTCGAGGCCCTCTTGAG
>SCQE01000061.1 GCA_004321915.1 Nitrospirota bacterium | reverse complement strand
AGAAAAAAGATGTCGGCTTGATTCTGCTTAAACCGATATGCTAAAAATCTAACACAGGGTGCTACACCTGAGGAATGCACCTGAAAAAGAAACTGGGGAATGCACCTGAAAAATGACAGTTGGGGAGGGACTTTGAAAGGTCCCAGTTTTTTTGCCGGGCGGTAACTTTCCGCGACAGCCCATACAAAAACGAGCGTGAGCGCAGCGAAACATAGCCTTTTACCCAAGCTTTTTGTAAGCCGCCCGGAAACAGACTTCAAACCTTCGGCAGCCGGTATCATCAAAAAGAAAAGCCCGACGACGATAAACCTTACAGGCGTCCTGAACTCGCCGAACGGCGGGACATTCATCAATAACGAATACGGCATATGGATTTCGGTGATACCGTTCAGAACTTTAAGCCTCGGCCCCAAACTGAGCGTAAAAAAAGCAACCGCGAAAAAGACTGCGGTCCTGACCCTGATATCTTTGCCTGCCGAACATACCGAAAGAAACGCCGCAATGAGAAGCGGGTACCCTATGAACGTCTCATGACCTGTGAGGGCCGGACTGATAAAGGCATTGATCTGCGAAAACATATTTGCGTAAAGAGGCGTGGATTCAGGCCGGGGCACAAAAAAATCTATCGGATTCGCAGAGTATGCAAGCGGTTCTAGGGGCAGCGGTTGGATCCCTTTGTAAAAAAGCCAGTTTGCAACATATGGCGCAACAGCAGCAAAAAAAAGGATTTTGGCAATGACGAGATTTTTTAGTCCGATCTCCTTTACCTTTACGATAAGCTCCTGCCTGCATGGTTTAAGCGCAAACATCGTCAGGGCAAGCAGCGGAAGCGTTAGATAGATAAACAGCGAAAACTCGGTGAAATAAACAGCAGCGGCAAGCACGAGAGAAGCGGCGAAGGCATTAATGGCGTCCGGTTTTTTATAAAGCCTTATCATCACAAAAGCGCTCATGGGTATCATAAATCCCGCAATATGGTTCAGGTGGATTACATGGGCGGTATAGTAGTTACAAAAACTGTAAGAGACCGCGGGTATGAACACTGAAAAGCCCTTGTATCCAAGCCCCTGAAGCACCAGCGCGCTGAATACAAAAAGCAGGGCGAATGAAATAAAAATGGCGATATGGTAAGTGTAAATCGGGTAGAGGAGATCGCCGCCTGTGGCTTTATCAACAATAAATGTCAGCGGAAAAAAGCCTGAAGTCAGGCCGTGATGTGCGAGATTTCCGCCTATCGGATAAAAGACCGCATCGGTTTGAAACGGGTTCTTCCCGGCCTTTATCTGTTCATTGACTATAAACAAATTCCAGATATGCACGCCCGGATCATCGGGGTCAAAGCCCCTGTGCAAGCCGTTTAGCGGAACTATATGGTTAAAAACAAGCAGCAGCGGAAGGATTACACCTAAGATATAAACAATACTCTTTTCCGAAAATTTCACAGGCCTATATTCTCCAAAAAACAAATGGGCAACCCCCTGCGGGATTGCCCATTTGTGAAATCAGCAAGCGGTCAGTGGACTTCTTCTCCGCCGGTCTCTTCTTTTACGGATATTGCTATCTTGTAAAGCACGGTAAGGACCAACGCGCCTATTGCCCAAATTCCGAGGGCTATTGATATCTCTGTTCCTGTGGCAGAGTATTCGGTAACCTTCTCGAACGGGTTAGGTATAAAGCCTCCGATAACCAGTCCTATGCCCTTGTCTATCCATGTTGCGATAAAGATGCCTGCGGCTGCAAAGGCAAGTATCTTCTCGTTCTGGCGGGTGGCAGGATTGATAAGCAACCCTACGGATGTGACTCCGATGATTATGGACGCCCACATGAAAGGCACCAGATTGCCGTGCCCGTGGAAACCGAAGAACAGGTACTGAAGCGGCGCCATGTGGCCCGGAATGTTGCTGTAAAAGGCTGTAAAGAACTCCATTGCCAAGAAGAAGATGTTGATTATCATCGCGTATGTGACGATCTTGGCAAGGGTCTGTATCGCCTCTTTGCCCGGGTCGAACTTGGAAAGCTTCCTGACCAGCAGACAAAGCAGTATCAGCAGCGCAGGTCCAGACGCAAAGGCCGAAGACAAAAATCTCGGCGCCATGATTGCGGTAAGCCAGAGATGCCTGCCCGGAAGACCTGCATACAGAAACGCGGTCACGGTATGGATGCTGACCGCCCAAGGTATCGAGAGATAAATAAACGGTTTTATCCATGCCGGAGGAGGCACCTGTTTGCGCTCGGCCGCAAGCGTGGTCCATCCGACCAAAAGGTTGATGAACAGATATCCGTTAAGGACTATCATGTCCCAGAACAAGATCGAGCCGGGCGTAGGATAGAGCACCACATTCATCAGCCTCATCGGTTGGCCAAGGTCGGCCACGATGAAAAGCAGACACATGGTGACTGCCGATATTGCCAGAAATTCGCCTAATATCACTATCTTGCCGAAGGTTTTGTAATCATGCAGGTATTTCGGAATTATCAGCATAACGGCAGAGGCTGCAACGCCGACAAGATAGGTGAACTGCGCGATATAAACTCCCCATGAGATGTCCCTGCTCATGCCTGTGACCCCGAGCCCATACTCGAACTGCTTAAGGTAATTGGCCATGCCGATGCCTATTACGGCCAAGAGGAAGAGAATCCATGTCCAGTATCTTTTGCTTCCGTCCAATGCTTTATCCAGCATTCTCGCCACCTCCTACTATGTAATAGACGCTCGGGCTTGTGCCGAGTTCAGGCTTGCGCCTTATGGTGAAATTCTCTCTAAGCACTTTTCTCACCTCAGAGGCCGGGTCGCCGAGATCGCCGAAAACAAGCGCCTTGGTGTCTTTGCAGGCCTCGACACAGGCAGGCATAAGCCCTTCGTCAAGCCTCTCGACGCAGAAGGTGCATTTCTCTACCACACCCTTCATCCTCGTCGGGTATTTGAGATTGTTGTCTTTTATGAATGGTCTGGGATCTCTGTAGTTGAAACTGCGCGCTCCGAATGGGCATGCGGCCATACAGAACCTGCACCCTATGCACCGATGGTAGTCCATCATAACTATGCCGTCTTTTCTTTTAAAGGTCGCCTTGGTCGGACAGACCCTTACGCAGGCAGGCTTTTCGCAATGGTTGCAGAGAAGGACAAAAGGCTTTTCCTTGACCGCCTCGCTTATATGCTCATGTTCCTGACCTACAAAGGTATGCTCGAAGGTGTCGGTCCATATCCATTTGATCTCGTCCTTCGGATTGCCGAAATCCGGGATGTTGTGAATGCTGTGGCAGGCATGGATGACCTTTTTATAGTCGTCCGGGGTCTTGAATTTTCTCATGTCGATGACCATCGCCCACTGCTTTGCCTTGAGTGCGTTCGAGTTGGGTGAAGTCGATGCGGCCTCTAACGCACCCGGCATCCTGCCGGACAGCGCAGCGGTCCCCGCACCTAAGAGGCCCGTTATTCCAGCTATTTTTAGAAAGTCTCTTCTGTCCATGCTCATGACTTGTTCTCCTTCGGTTCAATATGGCAGTCCCAACAGTATGGCTTTACCGCAAGGTATTTGTGGCACTTGTCGCAAAAGTCCTTTTTGTTGGAATGGCACCTCAGGCACTCGTTCTGAAGGCTCATGTTGTAATGCTTGCCTGTCGAGCTGACAAAGACCCTGTCTCCGCCGCGTATTACCGAGTCGCGCCAGTCGTTGAGCATCTGCATATGCCCGGCCTTCATAAACTCCTTAGACTCGATGCATTTGCGCTCGCCCTCGGGCATCTGCTGAATGGCGGGAGTGTCTATCTTCGGTTCGGGTTTTACATTCGTCTTCCCCGCATTCGACCAGAAAGGGAAGGTCACTATCGCCAAAAAGATTATTATCCCCGGAATTATCTTGCCGCTGTTATACATTATTCGCTGGCCTCCTTTCCCGGAAGAGGTTCGAGTCTTATATCGAGTGTCCTCTCCTTTTCACCCTTCATAACGAGGGCGTTAGCCACAAGCTCGTGAGTGCCGCATACTGCCGTGCCGGGCACCCAGTAGTCGACCGAGGCCGAAAGCGTGGCCCTGTCTATCGCGCATACGTTGGCTAACATGTTAACACCATGCTTTTCCTTGACGAATTTGACAGCGTTCGCCCTCGGCAAGCCGCCCCTCATCCTGAGTTCCATATTCTCCGATGCGTTCAGACCGGTGCCGCTGCCGCAGCAGAAGGTCTTTTCCTTGATCGTGTCTTCAGGCATCTCGTGGAAATGGTTGCAGACGTTATTGATGATATACCTCGGCTCCTCGAGCATCCCCATTCCTCTTGCGGTGTTGCAGGAGTCGTGGTAGGTGACTACGAGGTGGTCGTTCCTGCTCTTGTCGAGCTTGAGCTTGTTGTTCTTGATAAGGTCTGCCGTAAACTCCGCGATATGCACCATCTTTGTCGCTTTAGCATTCTCGAACTTGGTCCCTGTAATAGGAGAAACCGGCTCCTGAAGAAAATCGGCAGGCCCCTGCCATGTGTCCATGTACTGGTGAATGACTCTCCACATGTGGCCGCACTCGCCGCCCAGTATCCATTTTACGCCGAGCCTTTTGGCCTCTGCATAGATTTTTGAGTTCAGCCTCTTGGCCATCTCGTTGGAGGTGAAGAAGCCGAAGTTGCCGCCCTCGGATGCGTATGTGCTCCATGTGTAGTCGAGTCCGAGTTCATGGAAGAGCATAAGGTATCCCATAGCTGTGTATGTGCCGGGGTTTGCGAAGAGGTCTCCTGAAGGTGTGACAAAGAGTATCTCCGCGCCTTTTCTGTTAAAGGTAGGCTCAATAGTTATACCTGTTATCTCTTTTATGTCGTCGAGAAAGAATTCGACGCTAGATTTAATAGTATGCGGTTCGAGGCCTAAGTGGTTGCCCTTCATATAACAGTTGGCAACAGGACCGCCTATCCATCCTAACTGAAGGCCTAAGAGGTTCAGCAGTTCACGCGCCATCATTGTTACCTCGGCGGTGTCGATGCCGTAAGGGCAGAAGACCGAGCAGCGGCGGCATTCGGTACACTGATAGAAATAGTACCACCACTCCTTGATAACGGCCGGTGTGAGTTTCCTTGCTCCGGCGAGCTTTTTGAGTATCTTTCCTGCAAGGGTGAAGTTGCCCCTGTAAACCGAGCGCATAAGCTCTGCCCTCAGCACCGGCATGTTTTTGGGATCGCCGGAGCCTATGAAGAAGTGGCATTTGTCGGCGCAGGCCCCGCACCTTACGCAGATGTCCATAAAGAGCTGGAACGACCTGTACTTCTTGAGCAGGTCCTGCATACCCTGAAGTATCGTCTGCTCCCAGTTGGCAGGCAGTTTCCAGTCTTCGTCCTGAGGCCTCCATTCATGGATGTTCGGAAATTCTACGGTCTCGAGGTCCTTTGCCTTTGTGGCATGGCAGAACATATGCTCCCGGATCTCGGTCGGCGTGTCCATCCACTCGGTCTTCGGAGTAGTGTAATCAATGTTTATAAGGTCTTTTGGTTTAGCGGTGAATTTTGCCATTGGCTACTCCTTTTCGACCGGTATGCCGGCAGCCTTCATCTTATCCCTGAAATCGTTTTCGTACTCTTCATACGTATGAACGTGAACAGGATAATTCCAAGGGTTTACATGCCTGACCATACGGCTGTTGTTTATCATATTTCTAGTCGGGCTCATAAATACGCCGCCCATGTGCATCAGTTTGCTGAACGGGAAGTAGGCGAAGAGCACCGAAATCAAAAATACATGCAGGAAAAACCACGCCCCGTTGCCCTGCATCAGGGTTGCCGGAATGACCGGCGTAAAGGTCACAAGTCCCATCGTGAAGTTCTTTACCCCGACAACATCCACCTTTACAATGTATCTCATAAGAATACCGGAGACCACGATGGCCGCTATAAGGAAAAGCGGGAAATAGTCCGCAGGCAGGGAAATATAGCGGATCTGCGGCAGCAACACCCTTCTTATAAAAAGGTAGCCGATCGCGGCAAGGATAACGCCGTCGGTGATATAAATCATAGGAACGCCTATCTGCAGAAATCCGTCAAGATGTTCGAGCATTGCTATACTCATCGGCACATCCCCGACAAAAAACCTGAGATGCCTGACGAGTATCACAAGAAAAGTCCAGTGGAACGCAAGTCCTGCGAGCCAGAGCCACTTGTCCGAGCCGTAAACTATCTTCTGGCCGTCCCTCAGTTCGGCCTTGATATTCCTGAAAAGGGAACGGAACAAAAATATCTCGAGCGCCATCCTTATAATAACTCCTGTTGCCGTGGAAGGGTTCTCGATCTTGTTCTGCTTGACCCATGGGAGAGAGAACTCCTGTCCGCACGTAGTAGGTATGCGGAACGGTACGGGTGAGGAAGCCCACTTCACTATCCGGTAAACGAACCCAGCCGTAAATACCGCAAAGGCGATATACGGAATAGCCACACCGAACAGAAAATGCAGGTTCGCCACGTTTACCGCCATGAGCGCTGCTGCCACCAACGCCATCACTGCGACAAAGGGTAATAACATTTTCATTTCGCGACCTCTTTCCTTTCTTTGTCAATGTTTTTGAAATTCAAAAAACAAGGTGCGGACATCCTGCTTTCATTGATCAGGTTGGCCTGTCGGAGCAGCCTGAATGTCAGGTTCCTCGCCTCGTTCGCCTTAAGCTCATAGATCTTTTCCCTGCAGCCCATGTAAATATCGAAGGCCCTGAGCAGCAGGTCGTCTAAAAGTCTTCCCAGTTCCATCAGTTCGCCTTCCGAAGGAACGGATGCGCTTTTTTTAGCATCCTTAACTTGATTTGAAACTATATTTTTCAGTCCTGAAATAAATCCTACGGCCTCGGAAGGCTTGAAGTCCTGAATCGCCCTGATCCTGACTATGCCGTCAAGCAGCAGGTCGATCTCTGCCTTATTTAAGACTTCGCCCGTTTTTAGCCCCGCAATAATCTGCGTTAACAGGCCTTCCATCCCGGCAAAAATCGTCTGCCCTACCGGATTGGCGAAACGGTCTTTTTTGTTTTTAAGAAAATTCGATGTGTCGGACGGATAGGTGGCCAGTATCTCGTTGAACCAAGTGGATACTATTGCCGTTTTGTTTTCTGACAGAAAATCATACAACTTCATGCAGATACTCCCACCCCCGCAAAAATTTCCCATGAAGACAGCTTAAAGAAGAGCATTAGGCGGCTGACGCCGCCTAATGCGGATTATTGACTGATTATACGCAGCCGGTAGGCTTCGGCAGTCCGGCGTATCTGCAGGCCTGCTTTGCCGGTCCGTCCGGATAAAGCTCATAGAGATACTTGGTGTTGCCCTTTTCCGGGCCCATGACTTTTGCGATCTCTTTAACGAGGATCTTGATCATAGGGGCTATCTGATACTTCTGATAGTAATCCCTCAGGAAGTTAATGACCTCCCAATGAGCCTCCGTAAGCTCCAGATCATCGCCTTTTGCAAGCTGAGTGGCGATATCCGGCACCCAGTCATCGAGGTTTACAAGATAACCATCTTCGTCAACTTCAAGCTGCTTTCCCTGAAAATCAATTGTCGGCATTATACTACCTCCTTTTGTTGTGTTTCCTTAAAATAGGGTTTTATTCTATCAGCATTTTTTTTTATTTACAAGTCAAAGACCCGCAAAAAAAGTTATACAAATTAATACAGTACAAGCGGCAAGGTCAAATAAATTAATCTTATAGTTTTATTGGCCGCATTTATCCTTTGCAGCATTCGAAATCAGGCCTACGGTACTCTTATGCAACTCGCCGTCCTGATAAAAATCAACCGCAGCCTCATCCCTGCTTAGGGCTGTAAGCATGCCGACAGAATCCTTGTCATTTAACACGCCGAGCGCCCATGCAGTCTGCGCCCTCACATTCGGGTTTGGATCGTCCAACAGCGGCCTCATCTCAGGCAGGGCAAACAGCACAAGGTCGGGCCTGACGCTCCCGACCCTTCCCATGGCCCGCACAACACCCGCACGGAACATCTCCTCGTCCTTAAACGACCAGACTATGGGTACAATATCGCTGAAGGCCCCGGGGTTGTTCATTATAATCTCGCCGAGCATCTCTGCGGCGCTCCAGCCTATGCCGCCCGACTCCTCACCCATAGACCAGAGAAGCCTGCGAATAGCGTCTCTTACAACCTCCACGCTCTCCCTCGAAAGCTCCCGCGCAACAATGCCCATAGCCTCCATGGCCCTCCAGCCCGAAACAATCTCCTTGTCGTAAGACATGGCGATCAAGGTCTTGATCACGCTCTTGTCCGAAAGCGACAGAACGGCTATCGCTTCCAGATCGTTTGTTTCGAGCCACTCCCGGATCAACTCCTTGGTCTTGCGTTTAGACCCGGACGCCTGTATGTTCTTAACAGCCTCTTTCGATATGCCTTCTTTCACCTGTGACGCCCCCATCCTTACAAAAACAAGCTTGCCCGCCGAATCAGCGAGGCTTTTGGAATAGATCCTTGCATGCCTCTTGGAGTCGTAATCCATCTCAGCAGTCCTGTAATCCGAATCCTCCATGGAGCCTATCTCCCAGTCGCCCTTTGCGAGCGCAAGGCACTCCATAAAAGCCTCGCCTGAATTGCGGCCTGTGGGGTCGCAGACATACCTTGCCCCGCACCCGCATCTTCCGCCGAAGACAAATCCGAATTCGGTCTTGATGTCCGACGGCCTCTCTATCTGCCTGCCGCAGAATGGGCATTCGGGCGTATATTTATTGTTCATCCCTTCTCCTTAAACTCCCGCGCCTTGGCCGCTAATCCCTCCGCCCATTGCGGAGCGCCGTGCGCGTGGATGTGCGTATATGTCGCAAAAACATTTTTATAGCAAAGCCCGTCCTTCCCTTCCATTATGCCGTGCCCCCTCCTCATTTTAAACGCCGTCGAAAAACCTTCTTTCTCCTGTAACGCCACGACCGAGGAATAATGGAATTCATGCCCGTTAAGCACCGTGCCTAACGGATAAAAAGGATTTACTGCATCGACCTCCACCACCGTATAACCATGCGCCTGAGGTCTTTTGTTCATAGCAAACTTAACAGGCAGGACACCTGTCATAGGATACGCCCCCCCGCCAACCTCTATTGATTCGCCTAAAAACATCAGCCCGCCGCACTCCGCATAAATCGGGAGGCCTTTTTCTGCCGCGTCGCGAATAGCCCCCCTGAAACTCTCGTTGGCCGCAAGCTTTATCGCGTTCGTCTCGGGAAAGCCCCCGCCTATATAAAGGCCGTCGATATCAGGCAGCCCGGTATCGGATATTGCGTTTATTGGAATAAGCTCTGCCCCGCAGGCTTCGAGGGCTTCCAGATTTTCCTGATAATAAAACTGGAAGGCCGAATCCTTTATTATGCCTATTCTTACAGCCGACGATGGTTTTGCCTGTAAGTGAGTATCTTTAGGAATTTCTATAGGCGGCGCAGAAGAGGCCAGCTCAAAAAGTTTTTCCACATCCAGATACTTCCCGGCCATCTCCTCGAACAAAACTATCGCCTTCCCGGTATCGGGATGTTCATGGCAGGGTGTCAGCCCCATGTGGCGCTCGGGAAGCTCGCCAGATTTAAGCCGCGGGAAAGCGCCGAGTACGGGCAGAGAGCAATACTTTTCGACAGCAGCCCTCACTACGGATTCATGGCGGCTGCCGGAAACCTGATTCAGAACAACCCCGCCTATCTTCACATCCCTGTCAAGATCCATGCAGCCGAGCACGACCGCGGCTGTAGTTCTCGTCATCTTGGTGCAGTCTAAGATCAGGACAACAGAACTCTTTAACAGCTTCGCAAGCTCTGCCGTGCTGTAAGAACCGTCAGCGTCAACACCGTCATAAAGACCACGGTTGCCTTCGATAACAGCTATATCGCCCGAAAAATGTCCGGCAAATGAAGGAATAATGCGCTCACGCGGAACGAGAAACGTGTCGAGGTTATAGCAGGGACTGCCTGCTGCAACGGACATCCATCCCGCGTCTATATAATCCGGCCCCTTTTTAAACGGAACGACTTTCAGTCCCTTTTTGCGCCTGAAAGCCGCTATCAGCGAAAGCGTAAGGGTGGTCTTGCCGCTCCCGCCCCGGACTCCGGCAATGGTCAGTCTGGGCAGATTGTTCATAGACTTTTATTATAGCAGGAGCCTCCCTGCATTGAGCAGTGTTCTTAATTCCGGATACCGGTGTTGTCAAGAATTTTCTGCTGTTGCGATGCCACTCCTAAAATTCTATAATCTGAACATGTACAAACGAATTCTTGTAGCTATCAACGAGCATCTTAACTCAGAGGTATCTGGGCGGTACGCCGTACAGTTTGCAAAATCCTGCAGCGCAAAGCTCTACCTCTGTTTCATAGCCGACAGGCGGTTGTCCACATCCGCCTTTAACAAGGCCGAAGATGCAGTTAAAAGGCTCTTTGCCGAAGCCGAGAAAATGGGTGTGGAAGTTGAGGCGATAACAAAGACCGGCGAACCGGTTGCAGAAATAGCAACGCTTGTAAAGCATGAACGCATAAGCCTTGCCTTTGTATCCACCAGACATGAGGATTTGCGAAGGAAACTTTATGAAGGGACGGTTGCGAGGAGCTTGATGCTCCAACTCCCCTGTTCGGTAGCCCTTGTGAGGATTTCGCATGTAGGGAAAAGCCCGCCACACAAAATACTTTTGCCGTTGAAGTCGAAGATCAGCGGTGCAGGAGAGAAGGCCTATTTTGCGGCGATGATGGCTCAGGCTTACGACTCTAAGCTGTTTGTATTTCATGTCTCGAGGCCGATAGCGAAGTTTTTCCACGGCCCGCTGCATCTGACACCTATAGAGCTTGAAAACCGTATGCCTAGAGATATAGCCGTTTTCCTGAAACTTCTCGGCGACCATAAGATCAAGACGGAAAAGGGTTTCGCCTCAGGGCATGAAGGCCGGACAATTGCATTAGAAGCTTCCATCAAAAGGCATGACCTGATAATAATGGGCGCAAGCGAAAGGGGGATGCTAAGGTCTTTTATTAAGGGCAGCCCTGTGGAAACTTTGCTTAGAGATACGCCGTGCGATCTTATAATCCTCAGGCCAAAGCATGAAGATCAATAATATTCCGGCGGAAGACGTATTTAATACGCTAGTCACCTCAAAAGACGGACTTGCTGCAGACGAAGCTGCAAGACGCCTGCGAGAGTTCGGGCCTAATGAGATAAGCGAAAAGAAACGGCCGAACATCCTATTGAAGCTCGCAAAGCAATTTAGTCATTTCCTTGCGATGCTTCTCTGGATAGCGTCAGCTCTCTCTTTTCTTTCGGAGTACCTGCATCCGGGCGAAGGAATGATGCGGCTCGGCATAGCCATTCTGGGCGTGATCCTTATAAACGGAGTGTTTACTTTTGTGCAGGAATACAGGGCAGAGAAGTCTTTCGAAAAATTGCGGTTGATGCTCCCTTTTAAGGTCAAAGTTGTTCGTGAGAAAGAAACCCTAGAGGTAAATGCGCGTGAGGTTGTGCCCGGAGACCTTATAGTTCTTACTGAAGGCGACAGGGCCCCTGCCGATGCGAGGATTGTCGAAGCAAAATATCTGATAGTGAACAATGCGCCGCTTACAGGCGAATCTGCGCCTGTGCCTCTTTCATCCAAAGCCTGCGGCGGCGAGATATTCGACAGCTCGAATATAGTTTTTGCCGGAACGAATGTGCTCAGCGGGTCGGCCAAGGCGGTTGTTTTTGCGACCGGAATGAGAACCGAGTTCGGCCGCATCGCGCAGCTTACAGAGTCTGTTGAGGCGGGGTTAAGTCCTCTGCAAAAAGAGATTATCAAGGCCACGCGGGTTATCGCAGCTATCGCGATTTCTATAGGCATTTCCTTTTTTGTTGTGGGACAGTTTATAGGAAGAGGTTTCTGGGAAAACTTTATCTTTGCGGTCGGAGTGATTGTGGCCCTTGTCCCTGAGGGCATGCTCCCTACAGTAACTCTGGCTTTGGCTATGGGAAGCCAACGCATGGCCAAAAAAAAGGCGCTTATAAAAAACCTCAACTCAGTTGAGACGCTCGGCGCTGTGTCTGTAATATGCACGGACAAGACCGGCACGCTTACCATGAATCGAATGGAGGCTGTAAATGTATGGTCCGCAGGCGATTTTTCGAACATCGAGTTTTTGAAACGCAGCGATCCGCTTGTTCTGGGGGCGGCGCTTTGCAACAACGCAAGGTATGAAAAGGGGGAGTTTAAAGGCGATCCCACAGAGATTGGGCTTCTCAAGGCGGTGCAAAAAAGTTTTGGGAATATATCTGCAGACAGGCTGGATGAAATGCCGTTCGATTCCGAGCGCAGGAGGATGACCACCATAAATAAAATTGATCAAAAGCATTTTGTATTTGCAAAAGGCGCAATCGAAGCTTTGATTCCCTTGTGCAGTCGCATCCTGACAAAAGATGGCATTATGCCTTTTGAGGACACTCTTAAGAACTCCGTGATAGAGGCCAACAATCGGATGATGGACAAGGGGCTTAGGGTTCTTGCATTTGCCTCTAAGGAGATGGCCTCGGATGAGATTTCAGGGGAGGATTTTGAAAGCGGCCTGATATTCTCGGGATTGATAGGGCTTGAGGATCCGCTTCGCCCGGAAGTTGGAGCGGCTATAGAAAAATGCCGCAGCGGAGGCATAAAGGTTATTATGCTGACAGGGGACGGCAGCCGCACCGCTCGTGCGATTGCGGTAGAGGCAGGCATGGTTCGCGGTAATCCTGTTGTGGTAGAAGGCGGTGAACTTGACGGAATGGGCGATAATGAACTGCGCGCGAAATTGGCATCGGACGACATAATATTTGCGCGGATGGCACCCAAGCATAAGATACGGGTTGTGTCGGCGTTAAAAGATGAAGGAGAGCGAGTTGCAGTTACCGGAGACGGTGTCAATGATGCGCCCGCGCTTAAGAAAGCGGATATAGGCATAGCTATGGGTATTACCGGCACGGAGGTGGCAAAAGAGGCTGCAGATATGATTCTGCTTGACGATAATTTTGCAACTATTGTTAACGCCGTAGAAGAAGGTAGGGCGGTTTACGAAAATATCAGAAAGTTTATAACGTACATCTTTTCGTCCAATATTCCTGAACTTGCACCTTACTTGGCCTATGTACTTTTTAATATTCCATTGCCACTTACTATTATGCAAATACTTGCGGTTGATCTCGGCACCGATATGCTGCCTGCACTTGCGCTCGGCGCAGAAAAACCTACAGGAACACTTATGAGGCGGCCGCCGAGAAGGCCGAACGAGAGGCTGTTGAGCGCCAAGGTCCTTTCCCGCGCATACCTTTTTTTAGGGCCTATTGAAGCTGTCGCCGCTATGTTCGGGTATTTTTATATTATGGTTGGCGGCGGATGGATTTGGGGAGAAACGCTCGCCCCCGACAGCATACTTTATATGCAGGCCACCACAGCCTGCCTTACCGCGATAATAGTGACACAGATGGCTAATGTTTTCGCCTGCCGCTCATCCGAGGAATCGTTGTTCCGGCCGGGCATCTTCTCAAACAGGCTGATTTTTGCGGGAGTAGCGGTAGAATTTCTGCTTCAGATATTCATAGTTTATCACCCTTGGGGAAATGCGGTTTTTGCGACCGCCCCTATCACAGCCGCCGCATGGCTTGCGCTTGTCCCGTTCGCATTTCTTCTGCTTGCTGCGGACGAGACACGCAAGCGTTTTTGTTTTTGCCGCCGTAAAACATCATGTTAGTGGAGCTATATGCCGGCGCGGCCGCGCATTTTTATAAACGAGCCGGGAATAGGATACAGGCTTAAGACCGAGGCGTTATAGTTTCCCTGCCTTTAATCCGGCGTCCGTGATAAAATAGAAACAAAAATCGGGAGCGGCCCCCGGCAGGCCCTAAACTTAGAGGAGCGGAAAGCTCCGCACAACCGGAAATGCCCAAAATATTCGTTATCGGAATAGGATACAAGCCCATAGACAGGAGCGCTGAAAAAGTCTTGGCGCAAGCCGAAGTCATACTTGCGTCAAAAAGGCTGCTCGAGGTCTTCGAGCGCTACGACAATTATGCTGCAGTGAGCGGCCGGATAAAGGTCATTAACAATGTAGACGCCACGATAGAATATATACGGGACAACTTTCAAAAAAATCGGATCTGCCTCCTCGCTTCGGGCGACCCGCTCTTCTTCGGCATCGGACGGCGCGTAATAAGGGAGTTCGGCAAAGACGCGGCAGTTATAATACCGGACATTTCCAGCATGCAAATTGCATTTTCGAAGATCGGCGAGGCTTGGGACGATGCCTTCCTGATGAGCCTGCACGGCGGCCCCGACCCGGCAAAGCGCAGAAGGCTCGAATATGAACCGTCGGACATACCCGGCCTGCTTGCAGGCCATAGAAAGATCGGGATTTTGACCGACAAACAGAACAACCCCGCTGTTATAGCATCCGAGCTTATGAAATCCGGCGCAAATGACGTGTTTATACATGTTTGCGAAAGGCTCGGCTATGAAGACGAAAAAATGATTTCAGGGACTCCTGATAAAATTGCGGCCATGTCTTTCGCAGAACCCAATGTTACGGTACTCATAAAAACGTCCGGTGAGAAATCCCCCCAAACCGTTTCACGGTTGGGGCTCGATGAAAATGAATTCTTCCACTCGAGAGGGCTTATCACCAAAGACGAGATACGTGCTGCGACACTTCACAAACTCAGACTTCCCGGGAACGGCGTTTTCTGGGACATAGGAGGCGGCTCCGGTTCCGTCTCTATCGAAGCCGGCCGGCTCTGCCCTGCGCTCAAAATCTTTACGGTCGAGAAAGACGATGAACAGACGGAAAACATCTCGAAAAACATTCTTCGTCACAGCGTAACGAACATCGAGATAATACACGGGGAAGCGCCGGAAGCTCTGACAGAATTACCGGCGCCGAATAGGGTTTTCATAGGCGGCGCCGGCAGCGGCCTGCGCGAAACGATAGATCTGCTCTCAAGTCGGATGACGACCGGCATCATCGTTATAAATGCGGTAAAACTCGAAACCCTGAACGAGGCCTGCAGTGCGCTGCAGTCTTCGGGCTTCGACGTAGACGTGTCCCAAATCTCAGTGTCGAGGTTAAAGCCTCTCGGCAGCGGCAACAGCTTTTCAGCGCTTAATCCGGTCTTTGTAATAAGAGGCGCCAGATGACCGGCGCTCTTTACGTAATAGGCGTTGGCCCGGGAGACCCGGAACTGCTCACACTCAAGGCCGTGCGTCTGCTGAAAGAAGCCCCATGCATCTGCGTGCCTAAAGGGCGCGAGGAAGGCAGCAGCCTTGCGTTATCAATAGTTGAGAAGGCGGTGGATTTAAAGGGCAAAGAGATTATCGAAGCACACTTCCCTATGAGGAAGACCAAGCTGCAGGGGCATGCTGAGGAGCTCGACGCCAAATGGCAGGGAACGGTGGATGTCGTTTCAAAAAAACTTTTGTCCGGAGTGAATATGGTCTTCATCACAATAGGAGACCCTACCTTTTACAGCACCTTTTTTTACCTTTACGACAAACTCTTGGAACTCATTCCTTTATTGAACATAGAATTCGTGCCGGGCATATCCTCCATAAACGCATCAGCCTCAAGGGCCAAGCTCTGCCTCGCTCTGGCCGATGAAAAAATTGCCGTGCTCCCTGCCACTTATACCGACGGCATCCGTGAGACGCTCGAAAAATTCGATACCGTAGTGCTTATGAAGGTGCATCGGGTCTTCTTCTTGGTGCGGGAACTGCTCGGAGATATGGGGCTGCTCGATAAGGCGCACTATATCGTACGCGCCGGAATGGCAGACGAGCGCATCTTCGACGACCTGCGTACGGTAAAAGAAGAAGACCTCAATTATTTTTCTCTCATCGTGGTAAAGAAATGAGGTCCGAAGATTTAAGCCGCTTCAAGACATGGTTTTCGGATTTTTGCCGCTCTTATTACACAAACAGCGAAGAAGACAACAAAAATATCAGACTCAAAGAAGACCACACAAAGCATGTATGCAGCCTCATGGCCGATATAACCTCAAGCCTCGGGCTTGACGAAAACAGGTCGCTCATCGCACAGACCACAGCGCTCTTTCATGATGTGGGGCGTTTTCCGCAGTACAAAAAATACAAGACCTTCAAAGACAGCGCCTCCACAAATCACGGGGCCCTCGGAGCTGAAACGCTCATCGAACATGACGCTCTTTCGGGCATCCCCGCAGATGAGATGAATCAGATACTCACAGCCGTAAAGTTTCACAACGCCTATACTCTCGCTGACATCGCTGACCCGGAAGCCCTATTACAGCTCAAGCTCGTAAGGGATGCCGATAAGATAGATATATGGAAACTTTTTTATCTCTACTATGTATCCGCCGAGGAGGAGCGGCCTTCCGCCGTTGCCCTCGGACTGGCGGACAGACCCGAATATTCAGAGCGGGTGCTCTCCTGCATCTTCAACAAACAGCTTGCGCGGCTTGCCGACCTGACGACGCTAAACGATTTCAAGCTTTTGAAGCTCACATGGCTCTTTGACCTGAACTTCAAGATCTCTTTTAAAATATTTGCAGAAAAAGATTACCTCGGACTGATCGTGTCAACGCTTCCCCAGACAGACGGGGTCTTCAAGGCGAGGGACTTCCTCGAAAAATACATAAAAGAAAAACTGGAGACAATATGAGCATGGTCTATTTTATCGGCGCAGGCCCCGGCGACCCGGAGTTAATAACCCTTAAGGGCAGAAGGCTTTTGGATGAGGCGGACGTGGTTATCTACGCCGGAAGCCTTGTAAATCCCGCTCTCCTGAGAGACATCCGGGCGGTTATCCATGATTCGGCCAATATGAACCTCGACGAAATTGTGGCTCTAATCAAAGAGGCTGCGCTGTCCGGCAAGACCGTTGTCCGCCTGCATACAGGAGACACCTCGTTTTACAGCGCCATCTCGGAGCAGATAGAGAGGCTTCGTGCGCTTAACATCCCATATGAAGTCGTGCCCGGAGTTTCTTCGGCAATGGCAGGCGCTGCCCTGCTCGGACAGGAATTGACCATCCCCGAAATAAGCCAGACAGTAATTTTTACGCGAATGGAAGGCAGAACGCCGGTCCCTGAAACCGAACGTTTGAGCGGGCTCGCAAAACATAAAGCATCCATGGTTGTATTTTTGAGCGTCGGCATGATAGAAAAGGTAAGGGATGAACTCCTTCAGGGTTATCCTGAGAATACGCCGATAGCGGTTGTGGAGAAGGCTACATGGCCGGAACAGCGGATACTGCGCGGGGTCTTGGGGGACATGGTTAAACTGGTGAATGACGCAGGAATAAAGAAGACAGCCCTTATCTATGTCGGAGATTCCCTGCGGGCGTCCGAAGCCGCACTCGGCAAGGAATCGAAGCTTTACGACAAGGATTTCAGCCATGAATACAGAAAATAAAAAACCGGCCCCGCTTTACAAGCTCGGATCACACGGCGACGAAGTGCGACAGATACAGCACGGGCTCTGGAATTTAGGCTATTACAAAGGCCATGTGGACGGGAAATTCGGGGGCCATACCGAATCTTCGGTCAGAAACTTACAGCGCGACAACGGCCTTGCAGTGGATGGGATCGTAGGCCCCGACACATGGAAAAAAATTTTCGGTGACAATGATATTCCGTTCCCGAAACTTATATCAAAACCGCTTCCCTACAGATGTCTGGCGCTTTCCGGGACTTTCGAGACCGGGCTCGCCATACCAGAATGCTTTTCAGGCATAAGCGGCGACTTTGACGGACAGGGTATGAGCTTAGGCATACTGCAATGGAACTTCGGAAAAGGCACACTGCAAACGCTTCTCTTGGAACTGCTCGAAAATGAGCGTCATATCGCCGAGTCTATATTTCATGACAGGTTCGAAACGCTTTTAAAAGTCCTTTGTTCCGACAAACAGGAGCTCATGAAGTTTGTGCGCTCTATACAACACCCGGCAATGCATTCGATATACGAGCCGTGGAAGGGAATGTTCAAGGCGCTGGGACGGAATGAAAGATTCAGGGAGATACAGGTCAAACATGCTGCCGAGGAGTACAAGACCGCGCTCGCACTATGCAGAGATTACGGCTTATGGTCCGAAAGGGCGGTGGCCTTGATGTTCGACATTATTGTCCAGAACGGCGGCATTCCCCACCTGACCAAGCTGCGTATAATGAAAAAATTCAAACCTCTTTCAGAACAGCTCTCTTTCGACGAGCTTGAAGTGATGAAGATGCGGATCATAGCGAACATCCGCGCAGAGGCGTCCGAACAGATCTGGGTAGAGGATGTGAGGGCGAGGAAGCTCTGCTGCGCAAACGGCGGCGGGAGTGTGCACGGGATTGGATACGACATCGGGGCGCAGTTCGGAATAGGCCTGCGCCGGATCGAGGGTTTTTGATTCAATACGGCGGTATGATTATCTTCTTTTCTGACATCCTGATCTCTTCTATCAGGCCAATCAAAGGTGAGATGGACGGTCCTTTTTATCCAGTCAAAGGTGCCATTGATAGCACCTGTTAAGTGGTGCTATAATAAGACCAGTTAAGAATACCTAAGGAGGCCATTCATGACAACCAAATTTTCAGAGGACATCATTCCCCTCAGCGACCTCAAAATCAATCCCGGCAAGGTCGTCAGCCATGTCTCCGAAACACGCCGCCCGGTGCTTCTCACAAGCAGGGGCCGGGGCGTTGCCATAGTACAGTCTCTTAGGGACTTTGAGGAAGAGGCGGAACAGTTGGCCTTTACTCAGGCCGTTGTTAAGGGCCTGATGGATATCGAAGACGGCCGCGAGATGTCCCTCGCGGAAGTAAAAAAAAGGTTCGGCCTGAAATAGTCCATGACCGAAAAGCGCCCTGTTACGTTTGCCGAGTCAGCGATGTCGGACTTGGACGACATCCTGAAATATTACGAAAACGAACAGGTTTCCGATACGGGTAAACGCTTGATCTCGGAGATAATCGGAAGAGCGGCGCGGCTTGCGGCTTTTCCCCTGAGCGGCCGCATAGTGCCGGAATTCAATATCAGCGACCTGCGGGAGATCATCTATCCGCCGTTCCGGCTTGTTTACCGGTGCGACAAGAAAAAAGTGCGCATTATTCGTGTATGGCGGAGTGAACGATTGTTGAAACTGCCTTGAGCCGGAAGCAACGACTTCCGTCATTCCCGCAGTGCGTTGAGCGGGAATGACGGAAGTCGTTGTATTCTTATACTACTGGATCCTCCGATCAAGTCGGCGGATGACAGAAAAAGACCTTTTTCAGGACTCTCAACTTATTACATGAAACGATTCCGCCTACATAGGATTGCATCCCAAAAACTTCTGAAGATCATTCACAGGCGCAGTTGGTGCAGGCGGCGCTCCCAACTGACCATTTGCTTCCGGCTTCTTCTCTACAGGTTCCACCTTAGCCGTTGCTATTGGCGCGGGTGTTTCTTTAGTTTCAGGCTTTTTTTCAGCAGACTCTTCCTTAGCTGGAGATGCCGGTATTAGTGACGCTGTTTGTGATTTGGACTCCGGCTTCTTTTCTACGGATTCCTCTTTAGCGATCGCTCCTGCCTGTTGTTTGTTTTCTGTCTTCTTTTCGGCAGATTCTTCTTTATCCGGAGCCTTTGCTGTTGTGGTTCCCGCCTGCTTTTGAGGTTCGGATTTCTTTTCTGCAGACCCTTTTTTATCTGTCGATTCTTTCTTTTCCACAGACTCTTTTTTGTCGCCGCTGCTCTTCTTTTCCGGAGTTATATCTTTCTTCTCCGGCCCTTTCTTTCTCTCCGGCGTCACCTCTTTCTCAAGCTTTTTTATGGTGTCCGTCGTTACAGGTTTTTCCTGCGTCGGCGCCTTCTGCTGCTCAACGACCGTAAAATGGCCGCCGGTCACTATAACGGGCATATCAGGAAGTTTGTGGTTGATAACAGCGACCACGCCCTCTTTGACAATAACTTGGGTAACGCTTCCGTCAAAGCCCACATGGTACTCTGTTCCTCTAACTCCTGCAACAGCATTAGGTGTTCTCAGCTCAAATCTGCTTTTTTGATTGAACAACGATATGGTTTTGGTCAATTTCTTTGCCACCGACGCCTCTACCTTGCCTATCGAGAGAAATAGAGAGGCTGTGCCGCCCGAAATGTATTCGCTTAAGGCCAGCCTTGTCTTCTCGGCAAGCCTGATGACATTGCCGTCATTAAACGCGATCTCTGCCTTTGAGTTGCTCTTTGTGCGGACAATATCGTTTGGAGACACAGGAAGCCCGGCCTCTGCAATGATCGCCGGCATTTTGCCGTTCTTCAGCAGATCAACCCGCCCATCTACCGCGCTGAACTTGCCGACATATTCCTCTGCGTATGCGGCAGATGTGAAAACAGAACAGAAAAGCACAACAGCGCAACAGAGCATTAAAACAGCAAAACCTTTGCCCTGTATTTTCTGATTTTTATTTCCTCTGCTCATATCGTTTCCTCCTTGCTGTTTCTACTAAAGAGACCGTTAGTAAAGCCGCATTCATTGTCATTGCCCGACTTGATCGGGCAATCCAGAACACCTTGAAAACACTGGATTCCCGCCTTCGCGGGAATGATGGCACATGGGGTCTTACTTATGGCCTTGATAGTATTTGCTTTAAAATATTGTTTGTGGTAACTTTTAGTTATCAGTTTGATTATGGAGGTAAGTCTAATGCATGTGGCTTTAAAACCCAAATATCTTGTCAATGAAAAAGGAACCAAAAAAGCTGTGGTGCTTGACCTTAAGGAATATGAAAGCATCATGGATTTGATTGAAGACCTTGAAGACGCCAATGACCTGCTTAAGGCCGAGCAGGAAGCCGTTTCCTTTACCCCGTATGACAAGTTCCGCAAGCAGTGGCTCAAGAATTGACCTATCAAATCATAATAGAAAAAAATGCCCAAAAAGATGCGGAGAAGATTCCTGTTAAATACCGCAGCTCTATTGACAAGGCAATCACCGATCTTTCTTCCGATCCACGACCACACGGTTCTAAAAAGCTTACAGGAAAAGAGGGTTACCGTGTCCGTGCCGGAAACTACCGCATTCTTTATACGATAGATGACAAGGCAAAAATCGTTGTCATCTACAAAATAAAGATCAGAAGCGAAGCCACTTACAGATAGCATCTGCGCACCTCTATCGTATTTTTTTCCGTCATGCCCGAAAGTTTTTATCGGGCATCCAGTATTCCCCCTTAATAAAGGGGGCAAGGGGGTTGTCATTCTCTGGATTCCCGCCTTCGCGGGAATGACAAATTTAACAGTCTCGAATTTCATTTTCCCCCCTTATCACTTGCAGTAAGTTATATTCTTTTTCTTCTTATCCTCTTCGGTCGGTGATGCTATGAAAATTGTGTTTTCATGCGTGGCCTGAGAGACAAAGAGCTTCTCGGGTTCAGGCGCAACCACAATCTGCGCCGCGGTGCTGGTTGAGGCTGTGCTTGAAGTCGCGCTAGCGCTGGTGGTTGTGCTTGCGCTTGAGCTTGGACTGTCCGAGCTCTGCGTGGTGGTCGTTGCGATGGCCTCCTGTATAACCTGTGCAACTGTGCTGGTTGCCGCTGTTACGGTAAGGTTTGCCGCAGCATAGTTGATCGTGTAGCCCAACTGGTTCGACAAGGTTCCCTGAGATATTGGGTATGTGCCTGCCGTGCTGCTCAGCAGAGCATTGGTCGAAAGAGAGCCTGTAAGCGCCGTTGCTGAGGTGTCCGAATCTATAAACCCGGTTGCGTTGTAGGCAAATGTGGGGTTCGCCTCGCCCTCTGCACGGGTAGCGTCACTTGCCGTAACAGTAAGCGTCGGCGCGATGCTGTAGAGCATGTAGTTCCCTGTGCCTACGCCTGTTGTGGATGGATAGGTGGTGTTGTAGCGTTTGTTGTAGCCTGTAACGCCTTCGGTCGTGTTGGTCGGATTGGCCGAATACACAAGCCATCTACCGCTCGCCGCAGACAGGCCTGTTGCGCCTGCATTGTTCACAAAATTGCCGCTTGAGCCTGCGTTAAGGATTATGGCGTCTCCGCTGTTTGATGCGGTGAGCGCGGTTGCGTTAAGGATGGAAAGGTTCGTGCCTGCTGTCGGCCCCTGATTGTTTACCAAAATGCTTCCCGCAGTGATGTTGCCGAGCGTTATATCGCCTGATGTGGTATTTGTTTTGCCTGCGCCGCTTCTCATCTCGATGGTTACGCTGCCTGTGCCTGCATTGATCGAGATTCCGCCCGCCATTGTTATGACTGCAGAGCCAGCCGACCTCTGCGCGTCAACCACGCCGTTGGCGGTTGTGTCATTGGCGTAGAGATTGAGGTTGGCGTTGTCGGTTGTGATGTTTGCGTTGATGAGCAGGCTTCGCCCTGCCTGAAGCGTAAGCACGCCGCCGTTGCCTGAGAGATTATTGGCGGTCAAGGCGGATGAGAGCGTTATGTCATTGCTCGCCTGAAGCGTGATGTTCGTGCCTTGAGAAAGAAGATATGCAAGTTGGGCGGTCTTTATAGTTGCGTCCTTGTCAGCATAAGAGCCAAAATTGAGGCCGCCTGTAGCATCATTCGGGCCTGATTCTGTTGTTGCTGAGAACAAATAGACTGCTCCTGAATTTGCGGCGCTGTTACCAAATCCGTCATCATACGGCGCTCCAACTGCAAGGCGATCACCTGCACTGTTTAATGAGACTGCTATGCCGAAATTATCGTTTGCCTCAAGCTGGCTCACATCCACATTCTTGCCGCCGGTATAGCCTTTGCCTATGGTGGCCTGAAGCGTGCCGCCCGAAAAATTATTGTCCGTAAAGCTGAACAGATAGACAGCGCCTGAACCTGAAACACTATTTCCAAATCCGTCATCATACGGCGCGCCAACTGCAAGGCGATCGCCTATGCTGTTTAATGAAACTGATACGCCAAAAAGATCATTTGCCTCAAGCTGGCTCACATCCACATTCTTGCCGCCGGTATAACCCTTGCCGATTGTTGCCTGAAGAGCTCCGCCCGAAAAATTCGTATCTGTAAAGCTGAACAGGTAAACTGCCCCTGAATCTGAAACACTATTTCCAAAACCATCATCTGCATGTGCCCCAACTGCAAGACGATCGCCTGTGCTGTTTAATGAAACTGATACGCCAAAAACATCATTTGCCTCAAGCTGTGCCAAATTTATATTCTTACCGCCGGTATAGCCCTTGCCGATTGTTGCCTGAAGAGTTCCGCCTGTAAAACTCGTGTCCGTAAAACTGAACAGATATACTACCCCTGAATCTGAAACACTGTTTCCTGAGCCGTCATCTTGCGACGCTCCAACTGCAAGGCGGTCGCCTGCGCTGTTCAATGCTACAGAATAGCCAAACATATCACCTGCCTCAAGCTGGCTCACATCCACATTCTTGCCGCCGGTATAGCCTTTGCCTATGGTTGCTTGAAGGCTGCCGCCTGAAAAGTTAGTATCTGTAAAACTGAACAAATAGGCTGCCCCTGCCTGCACAGTGCTGTTTCCGGAGCCGTCATCTCCATGAGCGCCAACTGCAAGACGGTCGCCCGCACTGTTCAGTGATACAGATTTGCCAAACCAATCATTTGCCTCAAGCTGGCTTACATCAATATTCTTGCCGCCGGTATAACCTTTGCCGATTGTTGCCTGAAGGCTGCCGCCAGAAAAATTCGTATCGCTGAAACTGAATAAATAAACTGCGCCTGAGAATGCAGTGCTGTTTCCTGAACCGCCATCTGCCTCTGCACCAACCGCAAGGCGGTCGCCTGCATTGTTTAATGAGACAGCTCTGCCAAAATAATCATTAGCCTCAAGCTGTCTTACATCAACATTCTTTCCGCCGGTGTAGCCTTTGCCGATTGTGCCCTGAAGCACTCCGCCCGAAAAACTGGTATCGCTGAAGCTGAACAGATATACCGCACCAGAATCTGCAGTAGTGTTGCCGTAACCGTCATCCCCATGAGCGCCCACAGCAAGACGATCGCCTGCACTGTTCAATGAGACAGATACACCGAAATAATCGTTTGCCTCAAGCTGGCTTAAATCAACATTTTTGCCGCCGGTGTAGCCCTTGCCGATTGTGCCTTGAAGCGCTCCGCCTGAGAAACTCGTATCGGAGAAGCTGAATAAATAGATCGCACCTGAATTCGCAGTGCTGTTACCGGAACCATCATCTGCCTCTGCCCCAGCCGCGAGACGGTCGCCTGCTCCGTTCAAAGAGACAGAAAAACCTAACCTATCATTTGCCTCAAGCTGACTGACATCCACATTCTTGCCGCCTGCATAACCTTTGCCGATTGTTGCCTGAAGACTGCCGCCGGTGAAACTCGTATCCGTAAAACTGAACAAATAAACCGCACCTGAATTTGAAACGCTGTTTCCGGAACCATCATCTTCATATGCGCCAACTGCGAGGCGGTCGCCTGTGCTGTTCAAAGAGACAGATATAGCGAAATAATCGTTTGCCTCAAGCTGGTTTAAATCAACATTCTTCCCGCCGGTATAACCCTTGCCTATGATTGACTGAAGCGTGCCGCCTGAGAAATTCGTATCCGTAAAGCTGAATAAATACGCTGCACCTGAATTCGCAGCTATATTTCCGGAGCCGTCATCAAAAAACGCTCCAACTGCAAGACGGTCGCCTGCGCCGTTCAACGAAACAGCATAGCCGAATACATCATTTGCCTCAAGCTGGCTCACATCAACATTCTTCCCGCCCGTATAGCCTTTGCCGATTATTCCCTGAAGGCTCCCACCCGTAAAACTCGTGTCACTAAAACTGAACAAATAGACTGCGCCTGAACCTGAAACGCTGTTGCCTAAGCCGTCATCTCCAACAGCGCCAACGGCAAGACGATTCCCTGAACTGTTCAATGAAACCGCGGAACCGAAATAATCATTTGCCTCAAGCTGGCTTACATCCACATTCTTGCCGCCCGTATAGCCCTTGCCTATTATTCCCTGAAGGCTCCCACCCGTAAAACTCGTGTCCGCAAAACTGAATAAATAGACCGCTCCTGAATCAGCGGTGCTGTTTCCGTAGCCGTCATCTGTTTGCGCGGCTACTGCAAGGCGGTCGCCCGCTCCGTTCAATGAAACAGAATAGCCAAAAGTCTCATTCGCTTCGAGTTGGCTTGCATTTATATTATTGCCCCTTGAATAGCCTTTGCCGATTGTGCCTTGAAGCACGCCGCCCGAAAAACTCGTATCGGTAAAGCTGAATAGATAGACAGCTCCTGAGTCTGCAGTGGTGTTTCCATAGCCGTCATCGCGAAAAGCGCCAGCCGCAAGACGATCGCCTGCGCTGTTCAATGAGACGCTTATGCCAAGTTGATCGCCTGCTCCAAGCTGGCTTACATCTATATTCTTCCCGCCTGTGTATCCCTTGCCTATAGTCGCCTGAAGCGTGCCACCCGTGAAATTAGTATCCGTAAAGCTGAATAGATAGACAGCGCCTGAGCCTGCAGCAATGTTCCCGAAACCACTATCTGAATATGCTCCTACGGCAAGACGGTCGCCTGCTCCGTTCAATGATGCAGATATGCCAAAATAATCATTGGCCTCAAGTTGGCTTACATCTATATTTTTACCGCCAACATATCCCTTGCCGATGGTTGCCTGAAGGGTGCCTCCACTAAAACTCGTATCCGTGAAACTGAATAGATATACAGCTCCTGAATTTGAGACGCTGTTTCCTGAGCCGTCATCTTGCTGTGCTCCAGCAGCAAGACGATTGCCTGAGCTGTTTAATGAAACCGCGTGCCCAAAGTTATCAACTGCCTCAAGCTGACTCAAATCAATATTCTTACCGCCGGTATATCCTTTGCCTATCGTGGACTGAAGCGTGCCTCCACTAAAACTCGTATCCGTGAAACTGAATAGATATACCGCTCCTGAATTTGAAGCAACATTTCCAGAGCCATCATCCCCATGTGCTCCTACTGCAAGACGGTCGCCTGCGCCGTTTAATGAAACTGAGTGTCCAAAGGTATCTGATGCCTCAAGCTGGCTTACATCTATATTCTTGACACCGATATAACCCTTGCCTATAGTTGCCTGAAGCGTGCCACCTGTAAAATTGGTGTCACTAAAACTGAATAAATAGACCGCCCCTGAACTTAAAACACTATTTCCCAATCCGCCATCATTCGAAGCTCCTACAGCAAGACGATCTCCTGCGCTGTTTAATGAAACAGATACGCCAAATTGGTCACTTATTTCAAGCTGACTCACATCCACATTCTTGCCGCCGGTATATCCCTTGCCTATAGTCGCCTGAAGCGTGCCGCCCGTGAAATTAGTATCCGTAAAGCTGAATAGATAGACAGCGCCTGAGCCAGAGACACTGTTTCCTGAACCATCATCCCCATAAGAGCCTATTGCAAGACGATCGCCTGCACCGTTTAATGAAACATACCTTCCGAATTCATCACTCGCATCAAGGTCTACATTCAAATCCTTGCTGGTGTTTGCATAGCCTTTACCGAGTATAGCCTGATACGACCAGTTCGAGATTGTGTGATAATCGCCGATGGTGATGTTCGCGGGATCAAGCAGCAACTGTGATGCGCCTGTGATGTTAAGCAGGTTGGTCTGTCTGAGCATGTCAGCAGATGAAACCTCCACAAAACCGCCGAGCGTACTGCCTGCGGCATTTATACTGCCGAGCATTGTGGTCTGTGTATTTGACCAAAATATTGCCGTACCGCCTGTACCTGCGGCTGCTGATACATTTATCGCTGTTATGTCGTTAATGAATGTTCTGTCCGCGCTCTGCAAAGAAGGGATCGCGCCCCAGCGGGTCAGGAACCCATCAATGTATGGCGCTGTCATATCAGGCGACTTGCCGCCCTGAAAATTGCCGCCTACCCGCACAAGCCCGCCCTGCGCGCCGCCAGAAGCATCGAGAGTTGATGAAAATAACCGAACGCTGCCGCCCGAAATATCTATTCTGCCGCCATTTCCTGAATAGCCTTTGGCCAAATAAGTGCCTGAGGACAAAAGCCCGCCGTTTGCATTGAGGAAGATTGAGCCTCCGTCCGTACTGCCTGAGGCATCGCTGTGGCTGGTGCTGCTCTCTATTGTCCTGCCGCCGCTCTGATATGCAATGCTGCCGCCTTTGCCCGCAGTTCCGATTGCGCTCACTTTGTCAGCAAGCGAAAGGGTCGCTTCTGCAGCCACATTTATTGCGCCGCCCTGCGCTCCGTCAGCCCTTACGCTGCCGCCCAAAGCTATGAAGCTGCCCTTTATGTCTATGCTTCCGCCATTGGTTTTATCATCTGCAGAGCTTGCGCTTATTGTGCCTGTGTTCTTGACCAGATCACCGTCAAGCCTGACAACTCCATTTTTGCTGACAATGCTCTTTGCCTCTATAAAGCCTTCATTGTTGATTACGGCTTTCATAACGCTGGATGCTGCCTTTGCAGAGAGAGCAATCTCTCCACCCTCGGCGGTGATGGTGCCTTGGTTGGTAACCCCCCTTTGTCCCCCCTTATCTAAGAGGGGAGTTAAAAGTTGCTCCGCAATGACAGCTTTATCAATGGTAAAACCGATGAGATCATTCCCTGCAAAGTTCAGCGTAACCTCATCTGCCGCTGCAAGAATAACGCGCCCTTTCTCCCCCTCTTTGGCAAAGAGGGGGTCAGGGGGAGTTACTTTTATCGTTCCCTCGTTGGTTATTGAAGGAGAGATCATTGCCACATATCCACCGCCATTTGTCGTAATATTTCCGAGATTTAAAATCCCCCCCAACCCCCCTTTTTCAAAGGGGGAATTCGTTGAAAATTTATAATTCCCAGCCATAAAGTCTTCATTTCCTATATTCAAAGTTGACGCCACAAAGCTGCCAACATTTATCTGCGCACCGCTGCCTATCAACAGCCCGTTGGGATTGATAACCCAGACATGTCCGTTGGCAGATAACTGTCCGTATATGGCTGAAGGGTCAACGCCGACAACCCTGTTCAATGAAATTGCGCTGCTTGAGGGCTGGAAATACTGCACCCTTTCATTAGCTGCAATGTTGTATCCCTGCCAGTTAATAATGCTCTTGGCGGTTGTCTGGGTGATATTCATGGTGGTGGCATTGGGCTGGGCGATGGTAGAACTGCCGCCAACCACAACACCGTCCCTCGGCAAGGCGTAGGCGATGGTCTGCGACCAAAGAAGGGACAGTATTGTAAGGATAGTACAACAATATTTTTTCGTCATTCCCCGACTTGATCGGGGAATCCAGCATTTTTTAGAAACAACATTTTCTGGATACCCGCCGGAGCCTGCCCTCGAATGTCGTAGTCGGGGGCGAGTATGACGGCAAAAACGTCCGTCCGTAAATATGGACAGTCCCTTTGTCTCCCTTGTCTTACAGTATCTCATGGCAACCTCCCCTAAATCGTGTTAATGGTTTCAAACATTGTTGTCATTCCCGAAATCCTTAATCGGGAATCCAGTGTTTTCACCAAAAGTCGGTGTTTTATGCAAAGTATTCTGGATCCCCGGGTCAAGCCCGAGGATGACAACGTATTACTATTTTCTTTTTCCCTTTTCAGGCTTTATTTTATTCAGCCTGTCTATCACTTCTTTTGTTATGTCAGCGTCAGGGGCAACATAGGCCAAATCGGCTGCGCTTTTAAATATCACGGCATATCCCTTGCTTGCAGCCAACTCCGTCAGTATCGGAGCCACCTTTTCGAGTATCTGCCTGACAAGCTCCCTGTCTTTTTTGGCAAGCTCTTCCTTTAAATCCGCGGCAAGACGTTCATACTCCTTATTCTTCTGCTGAAGCTTCTCTATAACACCCGCTATCTTCTTTTCGTCAACCGGGTCTTTCTTTCTCTCTTTTTGGAGTTCGGTATTCAGCGCTTCGAGCTCTTTTATCTTTTCTTTTATTTCGCCTTCCATCGAGGCTTTGGTTTTATTAAACTCTTCCCGCGCCTGTTTGCCCATGTCAGATTCGGCAATAATAAGCGGCAGGTTTATGTAGGCTATCCTGTCGCCGGCATTGGCTGCTGCGGTTGTGAAAATAGCTGCAATCAAAATCAGAAACAGTATCATCATTTTTTTCATTGTGTAAGCTCCTTAGTCTTTAGAGTGTCATTCCCATGCCTAAAGCACCTACTGTTGGCGAAGGCGGGAATCCAGTGATTTTGTATCTGGATGCCCGATAAAAGATCTCGGGCATGACAAAGAGTTGTGCAGTTTGTTATGAGACCGTTAATAAATCCGCATATTTTGTGATATGCTATTTCCATGGCAACAACACTTGCAACTAAGACCGATTTGTCCGAGACAAAAGTTGAAATCATCAAATGGGTCGCTGCCATGCTTCTCGCCCAGTCTGCTGTGCTCATTGGCGGATTTTTTGCC
Organism: Nitrospirota bacterium; assembly: GCA_004321915.1. Taxonomy (GTDB): domain Bacteria; phylum Nitrospirota; class Thermodesulfovibrionia; order Thermodesulfovibrionales; family Dissulfurispiraceae; genus MYbin3. The sequence goes on along the minus strand of SCQE01000061.1, from coordinate 2,143 downwards.
ATCATAAAATACATCCTGAAATAGTTCTGCCTTTCATTTTCAAAACGCCATTGAGGCCTGAGCGTAGGTCATAGAATTTCTCTTGTGGAAAATTCCGTTCACCTTTGGCACCGCGTAATCGAGCCTCATAGAAAATTTTCTGCCTGCATAAAGCCTTAGGCCTGCACCCACAGACTGGATATAGTTGTTTTTGTTTTCGCCCGGCTGGACATTATCCTTGTAAACCCTGCCGCAATCCGCAAATGGAACAAATTTGATGGTGTCTCCTAATCTCTGGCCGAATATCTTTGCTTCAGGAAATATCGGCCAAGTGTGCAACTCTGCACTGAATATGTAGCCGCTGTCGCCGCTGTGTGCAGAGGATTTAAATCCCCTCACCGTGCCCATGCCTCCTATGCTGAACTGCTCTGCGCTAAAGAGTGTGGTGCCCGAAACCTGTCCTGCCGCCTTCAAAAGAATATGTGTGAACTCGGTAATCCCCTGAAGCCGCACATAGTCCATGGTGTATTTGTTGAAGCCGCCGTCTGCGTCAGCCCTGCTTGTTCCCACCTCATTTCTGGCCGCGCCGCCAAGAAAGCCCGATAAGCCTTGGTGATAGGTCAGGCCGATAACATTTCTGCCTTCGAGCCCGTCATAAAAGTCATAGCTTACGCCTAAGCTTAATGCCCTGATGTTGTCTTTGCTGTTCAGTGTGTCGAGCATATAGTCGGTAACATTCTTGTAATCGAAACCCGCCCTGACGCTCAAGGTCTGGTCTCTCTTCTTTATCAGCGGATGCGTAAGATAGAAGCCCATTATAGTTGCGGTTCCTTCTATCTGAAGCGGCGCAAGGGTTTCTCCCACCTTGTACAAACTGTTTGCACCGTAGAGCCCGAGTTTGGTCCCGTTATGGTCAACAGGGATCAAATACTCCGCCCTTCCATAGGAGAGTTTGTTGAGGTCTATGCGGTCAAGGCCGGTTGAGCCCCTGAGCATCAGCAAATCGCCATCCGCGACAAGGCCGCCCATATCAAACCACAATGATGTGCGATGCTTGCTTATCGAACTTGAGCCGAAGTCGTCGTAGCTTATGCCGCCTGCTATGTAGCGGGAATCAGAGGCTGCTGCCAAAAGGTCGGCTGTACCCGGCTTGTCGCCCGCCCTCAATGAGGTCCTGACCCTAAGCATGGGATAGTCGTTGAGGATCAAGAGAGCCCTTTCGAGGGTCTGCTCTTTTAGTGAAGGGTCTTTTCTTGTCCTTTCGAGATGTTTTTGTATGAAGCCGTTGCTGTAATGTTTGTTGCCGGTTACTTCAATATCGCCGACTATGCCCTCTATGACTTTAATCGTTACGATCCCGTCTTTTATGTCCTGAAGGGGGATGAAGGCGTATGCTATAAGGTAGCCTATTTTCCGGTATGCGTTGGTTATCTGGTCTGCCGCTATACTGAGGTCGTCGAGTGTGAGGTCTTTATTTTCGAACGATTCTATTAAGGAGCGGATTGTTTCGGCAGAGATTAGCGTTGCTCCCTGAACCTTTATTTGTTTGACGAAGATGGTCTCTTCTTTTTCTTCCTTAGGTTCAGCTTTTTTCTTTTCGAGCTTTTCTATAAAAGGAAGAGTGGGAGCCTTTTTCTCAGGAATCAGTTCTTTTCGCTCAAGCTCCTTTAATACCTCGCCGCTCTTTTCCTGAGCAAAGGCGGTTGGAATTACAACAACAGAAAAAAAGATTATTAGGAGGAGAAGTAGTCTGTAGTCTGTAGTCTGTAGTCTGTAGTCTGTAGTCTGTAGTCTGTAGTCTGTAGTCTGTAGTCTGTAGTCATGCCGTCCCCACCCCTTGCTTCATTTTTCCCCTTTTTTGTTTTTGCTGTAACATGCTTTGCCTCTCCCCCGAAAAACAAGTTTGCAAAAGTATGACTAAAAAGATTTCGCATGTCAAGGTACTTTTCACATTTTCACATTTCTTTATAGCGCCGTATCTCCGCAAGGATTTTCACAGAGTATGTTAAAATTACTAAGGAATACATTTACAATGCCACATGATTTGATAGGGGGTAGGAAAGGCTTTCGCCTCCCCTCCCTCCGAACCGTACAGGCGGATTTCCCGCATACGGCTCTCCAGTCAGTGGTTTCCTCATCGGGATTGACGAGCCTGAGCATGGGC
>SCQE01000008.1 GCA_004321915.1 Nitrospirota bacterium | reverse complement strand
CAAGAAGACCATCGGAAAGCCGTGTGCGGGAAATCCGCACGCACGGTTTGAAAGGGGGACTTGGGAACGGAGCGGTTTAAACCGCCACCGCACCAGATTCTACCAATGAACAAACAGCTTATTGCTTTAACAATCTGCGCCATGCTGCTGGCCCTTTTCGGTCTCGGCTCCGTGACCCTGTTCGATGTGGACGAGGCCGTGTTCTCTCAGGCCTCCAAAGAGATGCTTCAGAACGACGAGTGGACCACGCCGACATACAACGGCGCAAACCGTTACGACAAGCCCATATTTTTTTACTGGCTGATGATCCTGTCCTACAAACTGTTCGGCGTGTCCGAGTTCGGCGCGCGTTTCCCGTCTTCGGTCACCGCAGTCCTCCTTGCCTTGACCCTTTTTATGATGACGAAAAAAACAACCTCGGATGACGGTATTGCCTTTTATACGGCAATCGCATTTGTATTTTCGCTTTATTTCTTCGCGTACTCTCATGCAGCGGTCGTTGATATGACTCTGGCCCTTTTCATAAGCCTATCGCTCTTGTGTTTTTATTGCTCTGTGCAGGAGAATCCAGCTTCGAAAGAGCGATCGTCCGGTTATAATTACGCCTTTCATGTATTCGCAGCCATAGCTTTTCTCACTAAGGGGCTTATCGGAATAATCTTTCCTTTCGGCATTGCTATAGTTTACATGCTCATTACAGAAGGGCTTAAAGGTGTCGGCAGGGTGTTCAGCCTTAAGGGCGCGCTGCTGTTCTTGATGACCGGAGCGCCGTGGTACCTCAGCCAGCTTGCCATTAACGGTCAGGAGTTTATCGACCAGTTTTTTATAAAGCATCATTTTAAGAGATATGCCGAGGCAAACTCCGGCCACAGCGGGGCGTTTTATTACTACATACCGGTCCTTGCGGCAGGCATATTCCCGTGGATAGCCTTCCTCCCTGCAGGAATCAAAACAGCCCTCAGAAAAACCGAACGGTTTGCGCTTTTCGCGCTCGTCTGGTTTGCGTTTGTTTTTGTATTTTTCTCGGTCTCATCGACAAAACTGCCGAATTATATCTTCCCTTCGGTCCCTGCGGCCTCGATATTGGCCGCTTATGGGATCAGGTCTGCGGCAGGCAGAAAAAAAATCGAATACATCTTTACTATAATAGCGGGTACGGCCGCCGGGATCTTCTTCATAATTCTGCCTAAATATATTCCAAAGGCGTTGGCAACCGATATTTCATGGACGTATGGGGGCTCTGCCGCAATGCTCGCGCTTGCCGCTTATACGCTTTACGCCTTTTTGAAAAACAAGGAGGCGGCAATTCAGACTGCGATTTTGACGGGAATATTCATCATAATTATTGCCGCAAACGCTTTGCCTTTAGCGAACAAACACCTGCAGGGAACTCTGCATTCATACAGCATTTACTCAAAAGAAAAAACCGCAAGCGGGCAAAAAATCATCGCGTACAATATTAACAAACCGAGTATTGTTTTTTATTCCGACCGAATGGTCGCGCAGATAGGCGATGCAAAAACTCTTCACGCATATCTTCAGGACAAAAAAAATGCGCTTGCCGTCACAGGCTCGAAAAACAGGGCCGTAATGGAAGAGGCAGGGTTAAGATTAATCAAGGATGACGGGCAATACGCACTTTTTGAAAAATAAGACATTGCATATCGCAATGTTAGTTTCTGCCGGGGCATTTATAGCAGTCTTTATGTGCTGTCTGGATGCTCCGCTGACCGCATGGCTAAGAAGCCTTAAACAAACAGGCTCCTTGGAGTTTTACTCGCCATTGAGGCCTGCGGTTAAATTCATCACCCACGGCGCGCCCCTGATAATAGCTGCCATCGGCCTCTACGTTTACGGAAAATTCTTTGACAAAAAGATTATGGGAATAGGCAAGACGCTCGCGATAGGCTTTGCTGCTTCGGGCATAGCCGTACAGGCGCTCAAGCATCTGCTCGGCAGGGCGAGGCCGAGGCTGGGAGAGACTACGGTTTTCATCGGCCCAACCTTAGATATCAACTACGACTCGTTCCCGTCAGGCCATACCACAACCGCGTTCTGTCTCGCATATCTGCTGGCGAGGACCTTCCCTAAATATACGCTTTTGTTCTATGGATTCGCCGTTCTTACGGCATTCGACCGTTTGATGGGCTTGTCACATTTCCCTTCGGACATTATCGGGGGCGCGGTACTCGGAATAGGGACGGGGGTTTTGATATACAGAAGCTCATTGATGAAAAGCAACTCTGCATCCCTTGTCAATACGGACTCGTCAAACCATACGGCAAAGTAAAAAGTTCTGGAGGCAAGGCGCGCGAGAACCGAGGCGTACCTATGTGTACGCTGCAGTGACGAGGGAAGAAGCGCAACGCAGCATACGGAACTTTTACGAAGCCGTAACTATTTATTTAAAAGGTTCAGCATCGTTTCCACATTGCCCGCTTTCTTGCCTGCCGGATATTCCTTGAGATACTGCTGAAACCTCAGTCTCGCCTGATCGTTGAAACCGAGCTCCTTCAGCGTCATTGCGGCTTGGAACAATGCAATTTCCCTTTGCGGCACATTGGGATATTCTTCTATCACAAGCAGGTATTCCGACAAAGCGGCCTCCGGATTGCGGAGAAAACTCGCATAGACAGCGCCGCGCTCAAGCCTTGCATCGCTTCTGATCTCGGGCAACGAAGTCAGGTCCAACGCTATCTGAAAAACATAAAGCGCCTGCTCGTATTTGCCGGAATCGGCAAGATAATGGCCGTAGTTCACGTTCCATCTCGCGATAATATGGGGCAGGTTGTTGGAAAGTTCCCAGTCTTTCGGGGGCTGCGCTGCCGTAATATCATTGAAGTTCTGTTTTGCTGCGGCAAGAGGTGTGTCCGGCTTTATATCGACCGGATCGGTCGGCACATATCCCCTTGTGTTCTGCACAACCGTATCGCCGGTAAGCGCTTTTTTCTCCTTTGAGTCTCCCGACACATCGGCAACGCCCTCATTGCCGAAGAATACGTTGGCAAAACCTTGGTTCATCATCATGAACTCGGTGCCGCGCACTCCGATAACGGCCGAAGGACTTTTGACCGTATAGTTTATTTTTTCGCCGACCGGCTTGATTATGTTCGCCTTGATCTTGCCCTGCATGAGATTCAGCACCGCCTCTTTTTTCTTCTTGGCCATACTGAATTCGGTCAGCTCGATCTCCGTATTGTTGGCGAGGGTTATCTTACTGCCGTCCGGAAGCTGGAGTTCCGCCCAGCCGTCCGCACCGGTCTTCACCCACCAGCCTTTCTCAAGGACTAGGCCCGCAGTAGCGGCATTGTACGGCACATTGTTTTTGTTTCTGTATGAGACATCTCCGCTCATGTTTTTAATCTCGCCGGCTGGCGCGGCAAAACAGACGCAAGAAAAAATGAATATAAAAATAAAAGCTATGAAAAGAGTCGTCAACCTATTCATGAATGCCTCCTATTAGCCACTATTAAAGTTCTTATTTATTGTATTTGTTGTTTTATACTTTCAAATTCTTTCTGAAACTTCGCCAGCTTTTCTCTTGCTTGATACATCTTATCATTACTTCGCATGACAATATCTCTATTTTGTTGTTGGAGTGCCGAGAGAAACATGCTACTAAGAACTAACATGACAAAGCCTCATATCTGTCATCCTCGGGCTTGACCCGGGGATCCAGTATTTTCAAGATATTTCTGGATTCCCGCCTTCGCGGGAATGACAAATCATGTG